>NZ_JBQQBR010000012.1:0-267476 GCF_052245935.1 Nonomuraea sp. 3N208
TGCACAGCATCCCCACCATGAACGCGCCCTTGCCCCTGAACTGGTACCGGGCCAGCGCGTAGCCGCCGGCCAGGGCGACGACCGTGGTGGCGACCAGGGAGGCGAGGCCGACGAGCAGGCTGTTCTGGAAGAAGATGGCGAAGCCCATCCCATTCCAGACCGTGTCGAAGTGCTCGAACGTGATCGGCCACGGCACGATCGACGTGGATCCCCGCGGCCGGAACGCGAAGACCAGCATCCAGTAGAAGGGCACCAGCGTGAACAGCAGGTACAGGCCCAGCGGTACGTAGATCTGCCAGCGGCGCGCCCCCCTCATGACTTGGCTCCGAACTTGCTCAGCCGCAGGTAGGCGATGGAGAAGAAGGTCAGGATCAGGAACGCGACCGTGGTCAGTGCGGTGGCGTAGCCGAAGTTGTGGGACTGGGCTGCCTGCTGCGCGACGTACAGCGGCAGCGTGGTGGTCTGGTGTGCGGGACCGCCGCCGGTCAGCGTGTAGAGCAGGTCGACGTTGTTGAACTCCCACACCGAGCGCAGCAGCGTGGACAGGATGATCGCGTCCCTCAGGTGCGGCAGCGTGATGTGCAGGAATCTGCGCATCCGGCTCGCGCCGTCCACGGCGGCGGCCTCGTACAGGTCCTTCGACACCGACTGCAGGTCGGCCAGGAGCAGGATCGCGAAGAACGGCACCCCGCGCCACAGCTCGGCCAGCACGGCCGCCCAGAACACGGTGTCCGGGTTCGCCAGCGGCGCCGCACCGTAGTCCATCAACCCCATGTCCGCCAGATAGCGCGACATCCCGGTGAACGGGTTGTACAGCAGCACCCAGATCGCGGTGGTCAGCACTCCAGAGACCGCCCACGGGGAGAAGACCAGCGCCCGTGACAACGCCCGGCCGACGAAGCTCTCGTTGACGATCAGCGCGAGCGCGAGCCCGAGCAACAACTGCAGCACGACCTCGACGACCACCCACTTGACGCTGAAGCCGAGGCTCTGCCAGAAGATCGGGTCCTCGAACAGCAGCGTGCGGAAGTTCTCCAGCCCGGCGAAGCCGTTGTCCCAGGGTTTGGTCACGTTGTAGTGCTGGAGGCTGTAGTAGAGCACGCTGCCCATCGGGTAGACGAGGAACCCGAGCATCGCGATCAACGACGGCGCGATCAGCAAATATGGTGTCCAAGGTCCCGCTCGGCGTGGTGGCGCCAACGTGCACGACTCCTTTGAGGGGCAGGGGGTGCAATCGGTTGCAGGAAACGTTGCGGTAGCACGACCGCAACGTCAATGGGACGGGAACGCGCCGGGCCCCACCATCAGGGCAAATGCCGAAATCTCGAAATTTTCGGTGCCATGGCCTGGCCTTTTACCCGGCATGCGGAGAAGGTGGGGGGCATGACCGCCGAAGACCAGCCCCAGCGGTTGCCCAAGCTCGCGGTGATCGCCCGCGAGGCCGGCGTGTCCGTCGCAACCGTTTCCAAAGCACTCAACGGCAGATCCGACGTCTCCCCGCACACCCGCCGCCTGATCGCCGAGGTGCTGGAGCGGCGCGGCTACCCCAGGCAGCGGGTCAAGCCGGCGCGCGGCAGCCTGGTCGACGTCATGCTGCAGGGCCTGGACTCGGTGTACGCGCTGGCGATCCTCGGCGGCGTCGAGGACGCGGCCTGGCGGCTGGGCATGGACCTGGTGGTCTCCGCGGTGGTCGACCGCACCAAGAACGGCCAGCCGCCGCCCGCCTGGCTGGACCGGATCAGTGCCCGCGACAGCGCGGGCGTGCTGCTGGTCCGCACGTCGCCGACCGCCACGCAGCGGACATGGCTGGCCGACCACGGAATCCCGGCGGTGATCGTGGATCCCCGGCGCAAGCCCCCGCCCGGGGTGCCGGTCGTCGTCTCGGCCAACCGGGCCGGTGCCAGGGCAGCCACCGAGCACCTCATCAACCTCGGGCACGAACGCATCGCCATCGTCACCGGGCGCCCGGGGGTGCCGTGCGCGGCCGAGCGGCTGGCCGGCTACCGCGAGGCCATGGCCGCGGCCGGGCTGCGGGTGGACCCACGGTGGGAGGTGTGCGGATATTTCCAGACCGAGAGCGCCCTGCAGGCCACCCGGGAACTGCTCGCCACGCTGCCCGAGCCGCCGACCGCCGTCTTCGCCTGCTCAGACTCGATGGCCATCGGGGTCTACCAGGCGCTCGGCGAGCATGGCCTGCACGTGCCTGACGACGTGAGCGTGCTCGGCTACGACGACTCCTGGGCGGCCGAACACGTGTCGCCGGCGCTGACGACAGTCCGCCAACCCTGGCCCGAGCTGGGCTCCGCCGCCCTGACCGCGCTGCTGTCCGGCACGCCCGCGGCGCGTACCGAGTTGCCCACGGCTCTCGTGCTCCGCTCGAGCACGGCTCCCGCGTGAGGCCGGATTCAGCGTCCGGCGACAGTGTCCTCCCCCGGGGTCGTCTCCTCGATGTCATTCCGCCGGTCTGAGCGTGTAGCCCGCGCCGCGCACCGTGTGGATCATCGGCGGGCGCTGGGCGTCGATCTTGCGGCGCAGGTAGGAGATGTACAGCTCGACGACGTTGCTCTGGCCGCCGAAGTCGTAGGCCCACACCCGGTCGAGGATCTGGGGTTTGCTGAGCACCCGACCCGCGTGGTGCATGAGGAATCTGAGCAGCTCGAACTCGGTGGGCGTGAGCTTGATCGGCTGGCCGGCCCGCCGTACCTCACGGGTGTCCTGGTCGAGGGTGAGGTCGCCGACCACGAGCCCGGCGTCCGGCCGAGCCCGCGCCGCGCCCGAACGACGCAGCAGGCCGCGCAGCCTGCTGACGATCTCTTCCAGGCTGAACGGCTTGGCGACGTAGTCGTCGGCACCCGCACGCAGGCCGATCAGCCGGTCCTTGGCCGAGTCCCTCGCGGCCAGGAACAGGATCGGCACGCCCGGCAGCACCGCGCGCAGCCTGGGCAGGAGCTCGATCCCATCCATGTCGGGCAGCATGACGTCCAGGACGATGGCGTCGGGGCGGAACCCGCGGGCCGCGCGGATGGCCTCGCCGCCGTTGTGGGCGCTGCGGACGTCCCAGGATTCCTGGCGCATGACCATGGACAACAGTTCCGTCAGCGGGGGCTCGCCGTCCACGACGAGGATGTTGATCGTACTGGTCGTGTGCATGGTCGTGACGATGGCAGCCGTGCATGAGGGTTTGATGATGCGGACTTATGAATCGCCTGAATCGCCGTTATGTGCT
Organism: Nonomuraea sp. 3N208; assembly: GCF_052245935.1. Classification (NCBI taxonomy): domain Bacteria; kingdom Bacillati; phylum Actinomycetota; class Actinomycetes; order Streptosporangiales; family Streptosporangiaceae; genus Nonomuraea; species Nonomuraea sp. 3N208. Next base: position 3,227 of record NZ_JBQQBR010000012.1, read on the forward strand.
GCAGATCACTGAGTGCTGGTCAGGGCGCCTGTCTGCGCTCATGCAATTCATAAGGTCGTAACAGGTCGCTCTTAGATTCGCGCAGCAGAGTGTTCGGCATGGAGATGGCCCTTCGGGAGCTGAACGCAGATGTTCGGCCAGGTCCATCCCGGATTGGATTGTTGACTCGTGCGCTTCGCCAAGCCTTTCACCGTGACCCTCGTCAGTGCCGCCCTGCTCGCCCTGCCGCTCTCGGGCGCCGCCCTCGCGGAGACGCCCAAGCCGCAGCCCGCGGCGACGATCGCGATCGGAACCCTGAATCCGGCGCAGCCCGGGAACGTGGACCTGGCATGGGGCAAGGACACCGACGCCAAGCGCCGGGTTGCGGTCAAGGTCTCCGTCGAGCCCGGCCGCGTGCGGGCCGGCAGCACCTACGAGGTGACGATCGTGGCCAAGGGCGCTTCCTCGGGCAGGGCCACGGTGACGAGCCCTGAGGGCAAGACGTACCGCGTGGCGCTGTCCGGCGGCCGCGCCACTCTCACGCTGACCGCGCCGGCCAAGGCCAGGCCGGGCGAGAAGACCGTGACGGTCAAGGTCGGCAACAAGGTGGCCACCGCTTCGTTCACCGTGGTCGATGCCAAGAAGCCGCGCGACGACCGCCACCACGACGGGCGGTGACCGTACCCTTCCCAAGCCACCCCGCCGAGACCAGCCCATTGGATCCCTCTCCCCTGCTGGTCTCGGCGGGGTCTTTTTTGGTTGTGCCCCCAGGCCGCTAGATCTGATCTAGCGGCCTTTCTAGCGCCTAGGGGGTGACGGCGCAGGAGGGAGGGGCGGACCATGAGCCCATTGCGGGTAGCGGTGATCATCGGCAGCACCCGAGTCGGGCGCGTCGGCGACGCGGTCGGTCACTGGTTCACCGAGCGCGCCCGCTGCCGCGACGACCTCGCGGTCGAGCTGCTCGACCTGGCCGCGTACACCTTTCCCGGCTGCTACCCGGCCGCGGCCACCCCCGCCATGTGCGGCTTCACCGCGGCGGTCGGCGGCGCGGAGGCGTTCGTCGTGGTCACGCCCGAGTACAACCGCAGCTTCCCCGCCTCGCTCAAGCAGGCCATCGACTTCGCCTACGACGAGTGGCAGGCCAAGCCGGTCGGGTTCGTGGCCTACGGCTCAGGATCGGCCGGACTCTACGCGGTCGAGCAGCTCCGTACGGTCTTCTGCGCCCTGCACGCCGTCACCATGCGCGACTGGGTGGGGCTGGACCTGCTCGGCGAGGGCTTCGAGGGGTGCGGGCGGCCCCGCGACACCGACGACCGGCTGCGCGCCATCGCGGCCATGCTCGACCAGCTCACGTGGTGGGGCCGCGCCCTGCGGGAGGCCCGCCGCGCCCAGCCGTATGTCTCATGAAAGGAAGATCATGCTGGCGATAGAAACCTCAGGACTGGTCAAGACCTTCGGCGACACCCGGGCCGTCGACGGGCTCGATCTCAAGGTGCCGGCCGGCGCCGTCTACGGCGTGCTCGGCCCCAACGGCGCGGGCAAGACGACCGCGGTACGCGTCCTGGCCACGCTGCTGAAACCGGACGCGGGACAGGCCAGCGTGTTCGGGCACGACCTGGTACGCGAGGCGGACGCCGTACGGAGCCGGGTGAGCCTGACCGGCCAGTACGCCTCCGTGGACGAGGAGATGACCGGCGAGGAGAACCTGATCCTGCTCGCCCGCCTGCTCGGCCACCGCAAGCCGGCCGCCAGGGAGCGGGCGGCGCAGCTGCTGGAGGCGTTCGGGCTGGCGGAGGCCGGAGGGCGGCAGGTCAAGACGTACTCGGGCGGCATGCGGCGGCGCATCGACATCGCGGCCAGCATCCTCAACACGCCCGACCTGCTCTTCCTCGACGAGCCGACCACCGGGCTCGACCCGCGTAGCCGCAACAACGTCTGGGACATCGTCCGCATCGTCGTGGCGCACGGCACCACGGTGCTGTTGACCACGCAGTACCTGGAGGAGGCCGACCGGCTCGCGAGCCGCATCGCGGTCATCGACCACGGCAAGGTCATCGCCGAGGGCACTCCGGGTGAGCTGAAGTCGTCCGTCGGCGCGGGCTCGGTCCATGTACGGCTGCGTGACCCGGCCACCCGCCCCGACGCCGAGCGGGTGCTGGCCGAGACCCTGGGCGCGCCCGTCTACCTGGAGTCCGACCCGGTCGCTCTGACCGCACGCGTCACGGGGAGCGGCAACGAGGCGGAGCAGGCCTCGCGTGCCCTCCACCGGCTGGCCGAGGCCAGCATCGTCGTCGACGACTTCTCCCTCGGCCAGCCCAGCCTGGACGAGGTGTTCCTGGCCCTCACCGACCACCGCGCCACCGAGGAGGCGGCAGCATGAGCACAACCACCGAGAGCGGAACCACGTACGCGCCCGCGGCCGACGTCCTCGGCACAGTCCTGGCGCCGGGGGCCCGGCCGCCGCGGCCGAGCGCCTTGTCGGCGTCGGTCACGTTCGGCTGGCGGGCGATGTTGAAGATCAAGCACGTGCCCGAGCAGCTCTTCGACGTAACGGCTTTCCCCCTGATGATGACGCTGATGTTCACGTACCTGTTCGGCGGCGCGCTGGCCGGGTCGCCGACCAAGTACCTGCAGTTCCTGCTGCCGGGCATCATGGTGACGAGCGTCGTGATGATCACCATGTACACCGGCCTGGAGGTGAACAAGGACATCGAGAAGGGAGTCTTCGACCGCTTCCGCACCCTCCCGATCTGGCGCCCGTCCACCATGGTCGGCTACCTGCTGGGCGACCTGCTGCGGTACACGATCGCCTCGATCGTCATACTGGCGGTCGGGCTGGTGCTGGGCTTCCGCCCGCCGGGCGGGTTCACCGGCGCGGTGGGCGGGATCCTGCTCCTGCTCGCCTTCTCGTTCGCGTTCTCCTGGTTGTGGACCATGTTCGGGCTGCTGATGCGCAGCGAGAAGTCGGTGATGGGGGTCAGCATGCTGGTGCTGATGCCGCTGACCTTCCTGAGCAACGTCTATGTCGATCCGTCCACCATGCCGGGCTGGCTGCAGGTCTTCGTGAACGCGAGCCCGATTACTCACCTGGTGAGCGCCGTACGGTCGCTGATGGCCGGCACGCCGGACGCCGGGGAGATCACGTGGGTGCTGGTGTCCGCGGCGGTGCTGATCGCCGTGTTCGGCACGCTGACCATGCGGTTGTACAACAGGAAGTGAGCCGCCTCTGTGCCCGGTCCTGTCGGACCGGGCATATGTGGTTCATGCCAGAGAACAACTTCGACGAACGGACAGCGGAGACGTACGAGGCCAAGTGGCCGGAGCTGTTCGACCCGGCGGTGGTCGACCCGGTGGTGGACGTCCTCGCCGATCTGGCGGGATCGGGCGCCGCTCTCGAACTCGGCATCGGCACCGGCCGCATCGCCCTGCCGCTCAGCCGGCGTGGTGTCCCCGTGCACGGGATCGAGCTGTCGCCGGCCATGGTCGCGCAACTGAGGGCCGCGCCCGGCGCCGAGCACATCGGCGTGACGATCGGCGACTTCGCGACCACCCGGGTGAGCGGGCCCTTCAAGGTCGCGTACCTGGTGCGTAACACGATCACGAACCTGACGACGCAGGACGAGCAGGTCGAGTGCTTCCGTACGGTGGCGGCGCAGCTGGAGCCGGGCGGCTGCTTCGTCATCGAGGTGTACGTCCCCGAGCTTCGCCGGCTTCCACCCGGCCAGACCGTCCACCCCTTCATGGTGACCCCCGGGCACCTTGGCTTCGAGGAATACGACGTCGCGACGCAGATCGCGTACTCCCACCATTACTGGGTGGTGGACGGGCAGCTCGAGACCCGCTCGACGCCGCACCGCTACGTGTGGCCGGCTGAGCTGGATCTCATGGCGCGGCTGGCCGGGATGACGTTGCACGAGCGCTGGGCCGGTTGGAAACGCGAGCCCTTCACGGGCGAGAGCCGGAGCCACGTGTCGGTGTGGCGGAAGACGTGATCCTGCCTCACATCTGATCGACGATCACACTAGTACGGACCCTCCGGGGTTGTTACCGTTTACGCCACCAACGACGATCATCAAGAGGTTACCCAATGACCGAGTCCTCGGTGATGCCGCTGCACATGCGGCGGGTGGAGTTCGACCCCGCTCCGGAGCTGGCGGCGGCGCGTGACGAAGAGGGGGTCAAGCGCGTCCCCAGCGTGTACGGCGGCGGGGCGGAGGCCTGGCTCGTGACCCGGTACGCGGACGTACGCGAGGTCCTGGGCGATGCCGAGCGGTTCAAGATCGCACCACAGACCATCGCCCGGCTGCCCGGAGCGCCGGAGCTGACCAAGGAGCAGCTCGCCAAGATCAACGCGGGCAACCTGATCGGCGTGGACCCGCCCGAGCACACGCGGCTGCGGCGCATGCTGACCCCCGAGTTCACGATCCGGCGCATGCGCCGCCTGGAGCCGCGGATCAAGCGCATCATCGACGACCATCTGGACGCGATGGAGGCCGCCGGGTCTCCGGCCGACCTGGTGTCGTCGTTCGCGCTGCCTATCCCGTCGCTGGTGATCTGCGAGCTGCTCGGTGTCCCGTACGAGGAGCGCGAGGGCTTCCAGAACCGCTCCAGCAGGATGCTCGACATGACCGTGCCCGCCGAGGAGCGGGTGGGCCTGCAGTTCCAGGCGCGCGCGTACATGGAGGACCTGGTCCGGCGCATCCAGGCGGACCCGGGCGAGGACCTGCTCGGCATGCTGGTCCGCGAGCACGGCGACGACCTGACGACCGACGAGCTCATCGGCATCGGGAGCCTGCTGTTGTTCGCCGGGCACGAGACCACCTCCAACATGCTCTCCCTGGGCACGCTGGCCCTGCTGCGCCACCCCGAGCAGCTGGAGCTGCTGAAGAAGGAGCCCGAGCGGATCGACGGCGCAGTGGAGGAGCTACTGCGCTGGCTCAGCATCGTGAACTCGGGCACCACCAAGGTCGCCACGACCGATGTCGAACTCGGCGGGAAGAAGATCGCGGCTGGGGACCTGGTGATCTGCGCTCTGTCCGCCGCCAACCGCGACCCCGGGCTCCTGGCCGACGCGGACAAGTTCGACCTAGTACGCGGCATGCCCGGCCACGTCGCCTTCGGTCACGGCGTCCACCACTGCCTGGGAGCCCCGCTCGCCCGCATGGAGATGAAGATCGCCTTCCCCGCGCTGTTCCAGCGTTTCCCCGGGTTGCGCCCGACGGAGAACACGCCGCAGTTCCGCTCGTCCAGCATCGTGTACGGCCTGTCGTCCCTGGAGGTCGCCTGGTAGTGGATTTGTCGGTGGCGGCGGGTAGCGTGAGCAACCGTCATGCCTATCGACGCCGCCACGCACGAGCTCATCGGCAGGGACCACCCGGCCGCGTTGCTGCGTGCCGAGATCACCCGGCTGATCGGTAGCCACGGCGGCCTGGTGCTGGTCACCGGCGAGGCGGGCATCGGCAAGACCACGTTGGTCACCAGCGCGGCGCGCGAGGCCAGGCGGCAGGGCGCGCTGGTGGTGGGTGGCGCGTGCTGGGACTCCGGCAGCGCGCCGGGCTACTGGCCGTGGACCCAGGTCATCCGGGCCCTGCGCCGCGGCGCCGAGCCCGAGGAGTGGGCCGCGGCGGAGGCGGCGGCGGGCGCCAGCCTGACCGCCCTCCTCGGCGAGACCCCGACGCCGGATGGCGACCAGGCTCAGCAGGGCCACGGGAAGTCCCCCTTCCTCACGGTCGCTCCGGGCGGGGATGAGGTCCCCGACACCTTCAGGCTCTACGACGCCGTCACCTCCGCCCTGGTCGCGCTCGCGCAGCGCCGCCCGGTCGTCATCGTCATCGACGACCTGCACGTGGCCGACCCCGCCTCGCTGAAGCTGCTGGAGTTCGCGGCCCAGCAGACGTGGTTCGAGCGGCTGCTGCTGATCGGCACCTACCGCGACGCCGAGGTGGAGCCGGTCGACCACCCGCTGCGCGACCTGCTGTCGCCGCTCGTCGCCAAGGCCACCACCATCACGCTCACCGGCCTCGACGAGGCGGGGGTGGCGGCGCTCATGGCCCGCACCGCCGGCCGGCAGCCGCCGCCCGACCTGGTCGCCGAGGTCCATCGCCGCACGGGCGGCAACCCGTTCTTCGTCGAGCAGACCGCCAGGTTGTGGCGCAGCGGCGGCTCGGCCACCGCCGTCGCACCCGGCATCCGCGATGCGTTGCTGCGCCGACTGTCCCTGCTGCCGCGACCGGTCGCCGAGCTGCTGCCGGCCGCGGCCGTGCTGGGGCGCGAGTTCCACAGGCAGGTGCTGGCCGCGACCATCGCGGCCCCGGTCGCACACGTGGACCGGCTGCTGGAGCTCGCCGTGGTGGCCAAGCTTGTGGTGACCAAGGGCGGCGGCGAGTTCGCCTTCGCGCACGACCTGGTCCGGGAGACCCTCTACGACTCATTGGCCGACCCACGCGACCTGCACGCCGCCGTCGTCACCGCCCTCGACCGCGCACCCGGCCTCGCGCTCTCGTCCGGCCTGGCGAGCAGGATCCTGCCGAGCGACCTGGCCAGGCACGCATACCTCGCCGGCGACCGCATCGACCCGGGCCGGGCAACGGGCCTGCTGCTCGCCGCGGCCCGGGACGCGCGGGGACGGATGGCGGGCGAGGAGCAGCTGGGCCACCTGCGACGGGCATACGAGCTGAGCGCCGCCGATCCTCGCACCCACGCGATCGTCGCACTCGAGCTGGGCAAGGAGCTGCACCACACGGGCGAAGGCGACGAGGCACAGCGCCTCTTCGAGCAGGCCGCTGCCATCGCCGGCGACCTCGACGACGACGCCGAGCTGTCCGCCCGCGTCGCCCTGACCCTCCGCTCCCACTACGGCCGCGACAAGGCCCTCGACCAGCTGAGACAGGCCCACGCCAGACTGATCGGCGGCCCGGCGCCGGACGACCGGCTCGCGCTCGATCTGGTCATCCGCCTCGCCCAGCTGGCCAGGCAGGGAGGCGACGACGACGCGCTGGCGTTCAGCCTGTGGGCGCACCACGACATCATCTGGGGCCCGGGCACGGCCGCCGAACGCGTGGCGCTGACCGCCGAGCTGATCACTCTCGCCCGACGCACCTCGGACCCGGAGCTGGAGCACTTCGCCAGGGCGCTGCGCTGGGTGGCCATGATCGAGCAGGGCGACCCCCGCTACCTCGACCACTTCCACGACTACGCCGCCAAGGGCCGCCGTACCGAGCAACCGCACTTCGTCATGACCGCGGCGATCGACGCGAGCATCATCGCGGCCTTCACCGGCCGCTTCGCCGAGGCCGAGTCGCTCCTGTCGGAAATCCACCTAGGTGACCGTCACGACCACATGGTCTTCATGCTGCAGCACCACCGCTGGGCCATGGCATGGCTGCAGGGCAGGCTCGAGGAGCAGGAGGAGCTGCTGGAGAAGCTGAGAGGCAGCGGCCACCCGTGCCCCGGTCTACTTGAAGCACTAACGGCGCTGCAGAGCGGCGACGTCGAGACCAGCCTGCACCGCCTGGCCGAGGGCGAGCCCCGCGACCGCATGTCCCAACCGCTGTGGCTGCGCCTGCAGGCGGAGGTGGCGGCAGCCACCCAGGACCCAGAACTGTGCGCCACGGCCCGAGCCGCCCTGTCCCCGCACCGCGGACAATGGACGGTGGCACTGTGGGGCTGGGACATCAGCGGACCTTACGACCTGTGGCTCGGCATGGTGGACGCGGCGGAGGGACGCTGGGACGCGGCCGTCGACAACCTCACCGCCGCTTACCACTCGGCCGACCGCATGCAGTCCTTGCCGTGGTCGGTCCTGACCCGAGCGCACCTGGCCGAGACGCTGCTCACCCGCGCGTCTCCCGGCGACGCGGAAGCGGCGCAAACCCTACTGGACGGCGTCCGCCGGGACGCGGCCGAGCTTGGTATGCCGCACGTGCTGGGGTCCGTACGCCCGGCGCGGCAAACCCAGCCACCCTCCCTGCAATGGGACGGCCCGCATGTCCCCAGCCAGGACAACGCGCCGGGCTTGCTCGGAAACGCCTGGACACCCCTGCCGGTCCGGCAGAGAAACCCGGCCCAGCACGCGCCGAGCGGAGAATTCCGACGGGATGGAGCAGTCTGGTCGCTGATCTTCGCGGGCCGAGCCGCACACATGCCGGACGCGAAGGGCCTACGCGACCTGCACACCCTCCTCAGCCGCCCGGGCGAGGACGTGCCCGCCGTACGCCTGCTGGAACCGGAAGGCGGCGAGCTCGTCGTGGCCGCCCGCCGGATGGGCGGTGACGACGTACTGGACGAGGAAGCCAAGACCCGTTACCGCCGCCGCCTCACCCAGCTGGACGAGGAGATCGACCGGGCCGTGGAGCGGGGCGACGACGGGCGGGCGGCCGAGTTCGACAGGGAGCGGGCCGCGCTGCTGGAGGAGCTGCGGGCGGCGGCGGGACTTGGCGGGCGTACGCGCCGCCTGGGCGACGAGGCGGAGCGGGCCCGCAAGACCGTCACGGCCAGAATCCGCGACGTGTTCCGCAAACTTGATCACACCCACCCCAAGCTGGCCGCCCACCTGCGCGCCTCCGTCTCCACCGGCTCCACCTGCCGCTACCAGCCCGACGAAGAGATCACCTGGCGTCTCTGAGCGGCTCATCCCCGCATCCACCTCCTGCTGTCCTGAATGGAGCAGAGTACGAGCGCGCGCCTGCGGTTACTTTGCGCTTACTTCACATCACCCAATGCATGACTTTCCTTGACGGCCTCCCTCGGGGTGTTCAGACTTGCCGGTGCAAGGACTCGCAAGCCAACGATCCGGGAGGCTGGGATGGCGCTAGCGTTCTACGGCAAGGATCCGAACAATCCGGGCAACAACTGCCCAGCGGTGTTCCGAGACTCTGTCACGGGAGACTTCTACTTCCAGGGCGAAACCGTGACGGATCCCGAGATCCTCGCTTGGGTCGCGGCGAGCAGCCCGATCCTGGACACCGAGTCGGTCGTGCGGCTTCCCGAGCGCATGATCCAGATCATCATGGAGGCATGTCTTGGCAGACTTCAGCGAACTTCTGGCGAAGTGTGAGCGCACAGCCTTCAAACTGGAGACGCGCGACCAGTACATGACCAGCGATCCGGGCTACCTCGCCTGGGAAGCAGGTGACCCGGACGGCGCAGTCCTGTCGTATGCGGACTGGACCGCCACCGCCAAGGCCGCCGTGGATCGTGGGGTGAGCATGCGCCGCGTCCGTGTCATCTCTGAGCCGGTCAGCACCTACATCTCCTTCGAGCATGCGGTGACGCCTGGAGTGAATCTGGCCGCTGGCGAGGAGATTCGCTGGCTCCCCCGACGTCTGGCCTCGGATCTGCTGCTACCCGGAAACGATGTATGGATCTTCGACGACCGGCTTGTCCAGTTTTGCTACTTCGCCGGCGACGGGGCATGGGTCGCCAACGATGAGAACGAGTCTCCGATCGTCGTGAGGCAATGCGCTACTGCCTTTGCGGCCGCGTGGGATCGAGCCACGGATCACAAGGAGTACACGGTTTAGCACTCGCATCCCGTTCCATGGCTTCCACACCGCACTCCAGCTCAAGCGCCCAGGCGGCCCGGCAAGCGCTTGCGAGTAGGCTGCGCGAACTACGGCTCGACGCCCATCTCACCTCGCGAGCACTGTCGACCGCGGCAGGATGGCATGAGGCGAAAACCTCTCGCATCGAGCACGGCAAGAAGCAGCCGTCGGAGAGTGACATAGCGATTTGGGCGCAGGTGTGCGGCGTCCCAAGGCTGATACCCGAGTTGGTCGCCGAACTGCGAGCCGTAGAGCTGACCTGGCTGGATTGGCGTCGCGCCGAGAAGACCGGCCTGGCGCATCTGAATGTGGCGGTCAGGGAGCTCTACAAGCGCACGCGGCTGTATCGCTCGTACTGCCAAGACGTGATTCCCGGGCTTCTCCAGACGGAGGAGTACACCACGGTGACCCTGTCTGCCATCCGTGACGGACGTCGCGTCCCCGTGGATGACGTGGCCGAAGCCGTCACCGAGCGCATGGCACGCCAGCACATCCTGTACGAGCCGGGGCACCGCTTCGTGTTCGTTATCGAAGCGGCCGCGCTTTCTTACCGGCGCGGCGGGCCCGAGGTGATGGCCGGTCAGCTCGGCCACCTCTTGGAGGTGATGTCGCTGTCTTCGGTCGTTCTCGGGATCATCCCTCCCGACGTGGAACGTGCGGGTCGGTGGCCTGTCGAAAATTTCTACATGTTCGACGACGAGCAAGCGAACGTCGAGCTGGTCTCGGGCTTTCTCACGATCACTCAGCCAACGGAAATCGCGCTCTATGCCGAGACCTTCGTGCGACTGTACGACGCGGCGGTGTTCGGACGGCGGGCACGGGCTCTGATCGAGAGCGCCAAGCGGACCATGGATTGAGAGAAGCCGCAAACATCCGCAAGCTTCTGGAGCTCTGAGTGGGCCCGTGTCTACGGTCAGGGCATGACGACCAGGAAGTTCCCAGGCTGGGAGATCATGGGAGGTGCTGGTGGCGGCTACATCGCCTTTCGCACCATTCTCGTGCCCGGCCAAAGCGGACTCTCCAACGTACGCTGCGGCACCACCCTGTCCGAGCTCTTCGAGCACTTGGCGCAGGAAATGCGTCGCCAAGAACGGTCGTCTGCGGCAAGGAGACTGCCAGGCGCGGCCTGAAGCCCAGAACCTCAAGGAGGAACGTCGGCGTGGGAAAACACAAAGACCCGCAGAGTCCCAAGGACCAGCCGTTCAAGCCCGATCCCAGCAAGGCCACACCCGATGGCTACAAGGAGTCGACTGGCAAGCATGGGGACAGCAAGGGCAAGGACGGCAAGAAGTAGTGGATGAGGTCATCGTCCAGCGTGTCGAGCGCCTGGTCGAGTACGTCAGCGGTTTCGAGGATATCCAGGGCTTCGTCGCCGAGGCCGTCCGCGCCGTGCCGCGCCACCGGTTCATCCCGGATGTGGCGCTGGCGGCGCCCAGCGATCCCGATCACGCGTTCGTCATCGATCGCGACTCCGACCCTGACACCTGGTGGGAAACGGTCTACTCCCCGACTCCCATCGTCACCCAACTCGACGACGGCGACACCGATATCAGGGCCCGCGTGGGCGTCTATACATCCTCCTCGTCCGCACCGAGCACAGTCGCGCACCTGCTGCAGCTGTTGAACCCGGAGCCGGGCGACCAAATGCTGGAGGTGGGCACTGGGACAGGCTGGACCGCCGCGTTGATCGCTCACCTGGTCGGCCCGCACGGCAGAGTGACCTCGATCGAGATAGACGAGGTCGTGGCGGAGCAGGCCGCGAAGAACCTCGTCTCAGTCGGCATGCACGCGCACGTGGTCGTCGGCGATGGCGCGGACGGGTGTCCCCAGGGGGCTCCGTACGATCGTGTCCACGTCACCTGCGGTATCCGTACCGTTCCCTACGCGTGGGTCGAGCAGTGCCGGCCGGGAGGCGTCATCGTCGCGCCCTATTGCCCTGGTTTCGGCGACGATCATGCACTCCGGCTGGTGGCGCTGCCTGATGGCACCGCGATCGGTCGTTTCCCAGGCCATGCCTCCTACATGATGATGCGCTCCCAGCGACCTGCTTCGTATTCCCCCGATGACGGGAGCGGCCGGCGCTACCCCACACGGGTGCATCCGCGCACCATCGGGCTCGCGCCGCCCGGGGCGGACCTCGCCATGGCGGCCGTCACCGGCCTCTACGCGCACATCAGCCGGGAAGAGAACAGGTTCCTGACGTACGTGCTGGATCCGGCCGATCCCGGCCAGTGGGCGGTGGCCGTCCATGAGCGTGGCAATCCAGAGCACACCGTCTACCAGATGGGCGAGCGTCCCCTGTGGGAAGAGGTGTGCGATGCCTATTTCCAGTGGCTCGGCTGGGGCGAGCCCGGACGGGACCGGTTCGGGATGACGGTGACCCCCGAAGAGCAGTGCGTTTGGCTGGACACACCCGATCAGGTGCTCAATCGCGGGTGATGCGGGTGCCGATGTCCTCGCCTTCGCAGATCGCGCTCATCGCTCCCACCTGGGCGACGTCGAAGACGTGCATGAGGAGTCCCTGCTCGTTTGCGAGGACGAAGGCGCTCTGGTCCATGATCCTGACCTCTGCGGCCAGCGCCTCCCGATAGGTGAGGGTGGTGAAGCGTTTGGCGTCGGGATCGAGGTTCGGGTCGCGGTCGTAGACGCCGTCAACGCCGCGCTTGGCGACCAGCAGGGCGTCGGCCTCCAACTCCAGCGCCCGCTGGACCGCGGGATAGTCGGTGGTGACGTATGGCTGTCCGATGCCGCCTGCCAGCAGCACGATCAGGCCGCGCCGCAGGTGCCGGTCGGCGCGTAGCCGGATGAACGGCTCGGCCACGCTCTGCATCGGCACCGCCGTCATCACCCGGACATCCGACTCGCAGCGTGCTGTCAGAACACCGCGCAACATCAGCGCGTTCATCACCGTGCCGAGCATTCCGATGTTGTCGGCCTCGGCCCGGCCGATCCCCCACCCGTCGGCCATCCGGCCCCGGAAGTAGTTGCCGCCGCCGATCACCACGGCGAGCTCGACTCCGAGCGCGTGCACAGACAGCAGCTCATCAGCCAGCTGCGCGAGACTCGCCGGGTCCGCGCCCCAGCCCGAAGGCCCCGCCAGGGCCTCACCGCTGAGCTTCACCACGACACGTGAATAACGGCTCACGCCCCCAGCCCCCCTTCGGGCCGCGCGATCGGCGACCCGGCCCAGCGTAACCGGCGACGACGACTTTCCTGTGAGGAAAATAGATGCTACTTTCCTTATAGGAAAGTCGACTAACGATCAGGAGTGGCTCATGAACCCGCACGATGCCCAGTCCTCACTCGACGACATCCGCCGTCTCCAGGAGAAAACCCGTGACGAGTACATCCGCCAGGGATTCGCCCTCCCGTACGTGGTGGCATCGGCGATAGGCCTCTTCATCTCTTTTGGGTCGGTCGATCTCGAGCGCCCCTGGAGCACTGTTGCGAACGTGGTCGGAGTCATCGTGTTCGTGGTAGCGGGCATCGTGCAGGCACACCGCACCGCTGTTCGCAGGAAACCCGCCGCCCCGGATGTGCTGGTCTTCGCGGGATGGCTCGTCGGGCTCATCGTGGCTTTCGGCCTCTTCCGGATCATTGGCTGGGCGTTGTTCGACCTGCCGGCCTCTGGGTTGCTGTCGCAGGGCACGTTCGCAGCCGCCGGAATGGCCGTGATGTACGTCGCCACCGTGCCCCTGATCCGCCGGGCCATCAGGGAGATCGTCCGGCAGGAAATCGGTCGTGCCTGATGGACCCGTTGTTCGATGAGTTCCTCCACGTCCCGGCGCGGTTGTCGCTCGTCGCGCTGCTGGCCCCGGCCGACTGGGTGGACTTCGCCTTCCTGCGGGACACGATCGGGACCAGCGACTCGGCACTGTCCAAGCAGATCTCGGCGCTGGCCGGTGCCGGGTACGTCGAGGTACGCAAAGGGCAGGAACGCAGGACCCGGCGCACCTTCGTGCGGCTCACCCCGGCAGGGCGGCAGGCGTTCGAGCGGCACGCGGCCGCGCTGGAGCGGATCGTCGCGGCCGCGCGGGCACAAGCAGTCCATCCCCCGGCGAACGGCTCAGCCTAGGACCGCGCCGATCGTCGTCATGATCGGAATGGACAGGACCGTGGTGATGAGGACGGCGCTGCGGGCCAGGCGTCGGCCCGTGTCGTAGTTCACCGCGTACACATAGATGTTCTGTGCCGTGGGCAGTGCGGCGAACAATGTGGCGGCCAGCAACGCGCTGTCGTCGAGGCCCAGGGCGAAGCGGGCGGTCAGGTACGCGATCGCGGGCTGGACGACGGATTTCAGCGCGACCACGAGGCCGATGTCCCAGCCGAGGCCGCCGCTTTTCTCGGTGGGCGCGCGCTGGGAGCCGTACAGGCTGAGGCCGTAGGCGAGCAGGGCGACGGGGATGGCCGCGCCACCGAGCAGCTCGATCGGGCGCATGACCGTGACGGGGAGGGAGACTCCGGTCAGGGCGCAGGCCAGCCCCAAGAGGGAGGCCACGGTCAAGGGGTTGCGGAAGGGGAGGAGGAGGGCCGAGCGGATCGATCGGGCGCCCTTGTCGAGGATCAGGAAGGAGATCGGGGTGATGACGATCAGCTGGAAGAGGAGGATGGGCGCGACCAGGGCGCCGTCGCCCAGGACGTAGATGGAGATGGGGACGCCGAGGTTGCCGGCGTTTACGTAGGAGGAGGCCAGGGCGCCGATCGTGGTTTCTCTGCGGTCCCTGCGCCAGAGCAGCTTCGCCACCAGCACGTACGCCAATTGCACGCACACCACGGCCACGACCTCGGTCAGCAGCACCGGTGAGAGGAGCGTGCCGAGGTCAGCGCGGGAGACCGTGGCGAACATCAGCGCCGGTGTCGCGACGAAGAAGGCCAGCCGGGACAGGACCAGCTCGTCGCTGGCTCGCAGTAAGCCGCCGGCGCCGACGACGTAGCCGAGCACGGCAACGGACACCAGTGCGGCGAACGCCGCGACAACCCCCGACACGCTGACCTAACCTCCGAAAATCGGACGTTTAGCAGCGTATCGGGTGGCCCAAGTGCAGGTTAGGCTGCGTCCATGCGTGTAGTGGTCATCGGCGCCAGCGGTCATATCGGCACTTATCTGGTCCCAAGACTCGTCGAAGCAGGTCATGACGTGGTCGCGGTGAGCAGAGGCAAGCGGGACCCCTACAGCCCTCACGGGGCGTGGCAGCGGGTCACCACCGTCACGGCCGACCGGGATGCGGAGGACGCCGACGGGACGTTCGGGCGGCGGATCGTCGAGCTCGAAGGTGACGTCGTCATCGATCTCATCTGCTTCCAGGAGGACAGCGCACGGCACATCGCCGAGGCGCTCCACGGGCGGGTGCGGCAGTTCCTGCACTGCGGGACGATCTGGACGCACGGGCCGAGCGCGCAGGTGCCGACGACCGAGGACCGGCCGAAGCGGCCGCTCGGGGAGTATGGGAAGCAGAAGGCCGCCATCGAGGCGTATCTGCTGGAGCGGGCCCATCGGGACGGGTTCCCGGTGACGATCGTTCATCCGGGACACATCACCGGCCCCGGGTGGGTGCCGGTCAATCCGGCCGGAAACGTCAATCCGGCTGTCTTCCAGACTCTGGCCGACGGGGAAGAGCTCGCGCTGCCGAACTTCGGCATGGAGACCGTGCAGCACGTGCACGCCGATGACGTGGCGCGGCTGTTCATGGACGCCATGAACACCCCGTCCGTGTCCGTGGGTGAGAGCTTCCACTCCGTGGCCACGAGCGCGCTGACGCTGCGCGGGTACGCCGAGGCGGTGGCCGGGTGGTTCGGGCGGGAGGCGCGGCTGGCGTACCTGCCGTGGGAGCAGTGGCGGGCCACGGTGTCCGAGCTCGACGCGCAGATCACGCTCGACCACATTTCCTACAGCCCGCACTGCAGCATGGAGAAGGCCGAGCGGCTGCTCGGGCACCGGCCGCGGTACACCCCGCTCGAGGCCATCGCGGAGGCCGTCGACTGGCTGGTGAGGGCCGGGACCATCGCGCGCCACGACGACTGAGCCGCCGTCAGGTCGCGGTCACCGGCTCAGCGCCGTCATGTGGTGGCCGGCCACGTCAAGGAGGCGTCCGGTGCCTCCTCCAGGCCGGCCCAGTCGCTGCGGACCGGAGAGAAGACCTCGACGACGACCGCGCCCCGCGGTCCGGACTTGACCACGTGCGGCACGTTGGAGAGGATCCGCCACATGCCGCCGGGGCCCAGGTCGCGGGTCTCCTCGCCCACGGTGAAGGTCAGCGAGCCCGCGAGACAGAGCCCCACCTGCTCGTTCCCGTGCTGATGCGCGGGCACCAGCCCGTCCGGCGGAATCTCCACCACCGCCATCGTGATCCGCTCGCTCTGCAGGACGCGGGCGGTGACGTCCTGCCAGATCCGCAGGGGGCGAAGGTCGGCGAGTTCGGTCAGTGCGCCGGCCGTCGTGGTCTCGCGGGTTTTCTGCTCGCTCATCGTGCCTCCATGGCCTCGTCGTATGCGGCGTCGTCGTGTGCGGCCTCGTCGTACGCGGCCTCGTCGTATACGGGTGTCGTCCATTCGTGGTGCCGGTCGCTGTCGCGGCACGCGATCTCCCGCAGGGTGCGCTGCACGGCCAGCGTGGTCTCGCCGGCGACGCCCTCGCCGATCGGGCGGCCGTCCACCTCGGTGACGGGGACGACGATCGCGGCCGTGCCGCACAGCAGCGCCTCGTCGCAGGCGTACAGCTCCGAGCGGTGGATCCGGCGCTGCGTGACGGTGCTGCCGAAGTCCTCGGCCAGCAGGTCCATCACCTGCCGGCGGGTGATCCCCTCCAGGATGTCGTCGGTGACCGGCGGCGTGGCCCACTCCTCGCCGATGCGCACGAGGATGTTCGAGGTGGTCGCCTCGGCCACGTGGCCGTCCCCGGTCAGCAGCAGGGCCTCGTCGAACCCGTGCCTGATCGCCTCGGTCTTGGCCAGGGCGGGGCCGACGTAGCTCCCGATCACCTTGGCACGGTTGGGCACCGCGACGTCCGTGCCGCGGCGCCAGGTGCTCACCATGCAGCGAACGCCACGCGGGTTGATGTAGTCGCCGGGCATCGGGGTCGCCGGGATCAAGAGCCGTGTCCCGGAGTCGTGCATCCGCACCGCGAGTTGCTCGCCGGCCAGGAGCAGCAGCGGCCGGACGTAGGCGTTGGCCCGCACCTCGTTCCTGCGTAACAGCTCCATGTTCACGGCCACCAGGTCTTCGGGCCGGTACGGCAGCTCCAGGCCGAGGATCCGCGCCGAGCGCGCCAGCCGCGCGTAGTGCGCCTCCGCCTCCAGTAGGTAGAGCTGCCCTTGCCCGGCGTTCCACGTCGCCCGGATGCCCTCGAACGTCCCGGTCCCGTAGGAGACCACGTTGGCGAGGACGCTCAGCCGCGCGTCGTCCGAGCGGACGAACTCGCCGTCTGCGAAAACCCAGTCGTACGGCTGCCCGAAGGTCATACCGTTGACTTTATCAAGCAATTCGCTGACTCCGTCAATAGATGGCCGAATCGCGAAGTCGCCTGACAAGATGCTGTGGGGGTGGATTTCAGGGCACCCGCCACGACTGAGCCACGACGAAAGGGTCTCGACCGTGCGCAAGGCCATGGCTCCCCTGCTCGTCACCATCCTCGCCGTCTTCTCCGCGCAGCAGCTCCTCACTCCGGTCCTGGCGCCGCTCGCGCGGGAGCTGGCGCTGACGGAGACGCAGCTCGGACTGGTGATCACGATTTCCGCGGCCACCTTGACCGTCGCCAGCCCGATGTGGGGACGGGCCATGCGCAGGCTGCGGCTGCGTACGGTGCTGCTGAGCGGGCTCGGGCTCGCGGGCGCCGGCCTGATCGGGTTCGCCGTGGCGGTCACCCTCGGGCTGGAAGAGGTGGTGCCGCCGCCGGTCACGTTCGCCTTGATGATCGCCACTCGTAGTCTTCTGTTCGGCCTCGGGCTCGCCGCGCTGCCGGTCGCCGCCCTCACCGTGGCGGGGCTCGTCACGACCGGGGAGGCCGATCGGACCAAGGTCACCGGGCTGGTCGGAGCGGCACAGGGGCTCTCCCTGGTGGTCGGGCCCGCGGGCGGCGGCGCGCTGGCCGTGGCGTCGCTGCTGCTGCCCCTCTACGTGTCCCCGGTGATCTGCCTGCTGCTCGCGGTTTGGGTGCTGATGGCCGTGCGCAACGAGCCGGCCAGAGCTCCCCAAGGCATCGAAGGTCCCCGGCTGCGGCTGTGGGACGCGCGGCTGTGGCCGCTGTTCGCGATCGGCTTCTGCGTTTTCCTGTCGCTCGGGCTCGTGCAGGTGATCCTGGGTTTCCTGATCGCCGACCGCCTGCACGTGGATCCCCAGGCCACGGCCGCCGGCGTGGGCCTGGCCCTGGCCGTGGCGGGCATCGTGATCGTCGGCGTGCAGGGTGTCCTGGTGCCGGCGCTCGGGTGGCGGGCGCTCCGGCTGATCCGCGTCGGCGCGCCCATCGCCGTCGCCGCCTTCGGGCTGCTCGCCGTCGCACACAGCCTGTGGTTGATCACCGTGGCGTTCGGGCTGCTCGGGGTGGGGCTGGGACTGGCCATGCCGGGGGTCACGGCGGCGCCCGGCCTGCTCGTCGGGCCCGAGGGGCAGAGCTCGATGTCCGGGCTGCTCAACGCCGTCATCGGCTCGACCTTCGTGGCAGGGCCGCTGCTGTCCACGGCCCTGTACGAGCTCGCCCCGGTGGCCCCGGTCCTCGCCGCGTTCGTCGCGGCGGCGACGGCCGTGGCGCTCGCGTGGTTGTCACCGGCTGCCCGCCACGCCAAAGCCGCGGCCGAGGCCGTCGCCGCCCCGTAGCGTCACCCGGTCAGCGGACCGAACTCCTTACGCGTGTCGATCACGTCACCGAACAGCTCCCACCGCTCGCCCTTGAACGTCATGAGCTGCATCGACTCGATCGGGAACCCGTCACCCTGGGCCGTGTTGAGCGTCACCCCTGGCAGCAGCATGTCGATCGGAACGCTCTGGAGATTGCGTACGGAGTCCCGCAGACCTTCGCGAGTCGGGCACTTGGCCGCTTCCATGGCCTTGTGGAAGCTGTTGGCGACCGCCCAGCCGAAGGTGTGGTACGGGATGTTCGGGTCGGCGCCGGGCGCGTACTGCTGCATCTTCTGCTTGTACAGCGTCATCTCCGCGTCGCTCTGCCAGGTCGGATCGTTGGGGTCCTTGTAGTACGAGCTGGACACGATGCCCTGCACGTTCTCGAACCCGACGGGCTTGAGCACGGTGATCGAGGCGGACACGTTGTTGATGATGTGCAGCGGGTTCCAGGCGGTGTTCTTGGCGTCGGCCGCCAGCGCCTGCGAGCCGAACTTCGGCGTGGTGATGTTGAGGAAGACGTCCGCCTTCGACTCGGCGAGGTTACGCATCTGGGGGTCGATGCTGGGGTCCGAGACCTCATAGCTCTGCTCGGCGACGATCTGGACCTGGGTGCCCTCGATGGCCCGTTTGAAGCCGCCGAACAGGTCCTTGCCGAAGTCGTCGTTCTGGTAGAGCACGGCGACCTTCGCCTGGGGCTTCTCGGTCTTGAGGTATTGGGCGTAGACGCGGGCCTCGGAGATGTAGTTGGGCTGCCAGCCGATGGTCCACGGGTGCGCGGCGTCGGTGCCCCACTTGGAGGCGCCGGTGGCGACGAAGACCTGCGGCACCTTGCGCTGGTTGGTGTAGTCCCAGGTCGCGGTGGTCGAGGGCGTGCCGAGAGTCTGGAACAGCGCGAACACCTGCTCCTGCTCGACCAGCCTGCGGGCCTCCTCGACGGCCTTCGGCGGCTGGTAGCCGTCGTCGCGCACGACGAACTCGACCTTGCGCCCGCCGATGCCGCCCTTCTCAGCGTTGACGTAGTCGAAGTACGCCTTGATGCCCTTGGGGATGTCACCGTACGCCGAGGCGGGGCCGGACAGCGGGTAGATACCGCCGAGCTTGATGCTCTTGTCCGTGATGCCGGTCGTCTGCTGTCCCTGGCACTGGCCCGACGCCGTGGTGCCCGTGCCGCCGCTGTCCCGTCCCCCGCAGGCGGCGACGGCCAGCACGAGCAGTGCCGTACAGCCGATCGCTGATACACGCATCCCTCTTACTCCTTCCGGGGAATTTTCCTGATCAAGCGGCCGGCCAGCCCGGCGAGGCCCGTCGGCGCCACGTACATCACCGCGATGATCAGCAGGCCGAAGATCACGCCGGGCGCGGCGTCGTTGATCTCCTGCGAGATGCTGGGCACGAACATCACGAACAGCGCGCCGAGCACGGGCCCGGACATCGCGCCGAGCCCACCCACCACCAGGCCGGCCAGCAGGGTGATGGACAGGTTGACGGTGAAGGAGTCCGGCGAGACGAACCCGATCACCCACGTGTAGAGGCAGCCGGCCGCCCCGGCGAACATCGCACTCCAGGCGAACGCGAGCGTCTTGTAGAACGACAGCCGCACGCCCATGACCTCGGCGGCGATCTCGTTGTCCCGGACGGCGTGCAGTGCCCGGCCCACCCGGGACCGCAGCAGGCTGCCGGCCAGCAGGAACGCGGCGACGGCGGCGCCGAGGGTGAGGAAGTACAACCACTGGTCCTCGGCCAGGCCGCTCCAGGCCGGCGGCGCCGGCTTGGCCAGCGTCAGCCCCATCGAGCCGCCGGTGACCTCCTCGAACCGCTTGAGCAGGGGCACCAGAAAGATCGCCATGGCGAGCGTGACGAGTGCCAGGTACAGGCCGCGCAGCCGCATGGCCGGCACGCCGAACGCGAGGCCCAGCACGAAGGCGACGGCCGCCGCGATCGGCAGCGTCAAAGGGTACGGGAGGTTCCAGCGCTCCATGAGAATGGCGGCCGCGTACGCGCCCACCGCGAAGAACGCGCCGTGGCCGAGCGAGATCTGGCCCGCGTGGCCGACGAGGAGGTTCAGCCCGAGCAGCGCGACCGCGTACACCAGGACCATCGTGAGCTGGAAGACGTGGAAGGGGATGAGCTGGAACGGCGCGTAGACGGCGGCCGCCAGCGACGCGGCGGCGGCCACCCACCGCCACCGGAACGTGAGAAGCCTCGCGGGCACCATGGTCACCTGCGTTGATCCACTCATGCGCCCTCCTTCGTCGGTCGCATGAGCGGACCACTGCTGCGTCCATTTGTTCGTTCGCTACGCTCTCTCACGATCGCTCCACCACCGCTCGCCCGAACAGCCCTTGGGGCCGCAGCAGCAGGACGCCCAGGATGATCGCCAGCGGCACCCCGATCTTGAGGTCGGAGCCGATGAAGGTGACGTAGGCCCCGGCGAGCGTCTCCGCGACGCCGACGATCACGCCGCCCACGACCGCCCCCGCCGGGCTGTCGAACCCGCCGAGCGTCGCCGCCGCGAACGCGTAGATGAGGACGCCGCCCATCATGTTGGGCTCCAGGAACAGCAGCGGCGCGATGAGCACTCCGGACACCGCGCCGACGGTGGCCGCGAGGCCCCAGCCGAGCGCCAGCGTCCAGCCGACCCGGATCCCGACGAGCCGCGCGGACGAAGGGTTGGTGGCCACCGCCCGCATCCCCAGGCCGATCTTGGTGTGCTGGAAGAGCAGGTACAGCAGGCCCATGACCAGCGCCACCACGCCGAGCACGCCCAACGTCGAGAAGCCGACGCTGATCCCGCCGAGCTCCAGAGCGCCTTGCGGGAACGGGTTCGGGAAGTCCTTGATGAGGAAGGTCCAGATCCACCCGGCGGCGGCGTTGACGAAGATGAACAGCCCGACGGTGACGATCACGATGGTCAGCTCGGGGGCGCCTTCCACCGGCCGGATGATCAACCGCTCGATGAGCATGCCGCCCGCGAAGGACACGACGAGTGTGAGCGCCAGCGCCGCCCAGAACGGCAGCCCCGCCGCCACGCACGTCCAGGCGATGTACGTGGAGAACATGGCCAGCTCGCCCTGGGCGAAGTTCACGATCCCGGTGAACTGGTAGATCAGCACCAGGGCCAGTGCCATGCTGGCGTAGATGGCGCCCGCGCCGAGCCCTTCGACGACCTGTTGCAGGAATCCGGCCATGCCTACACCCGGTATCCGAGGTAGGACTGCGCGACCTGCTCGTCCGCCCTGATCTGCTCGGCCGTCCCGGACAACACGATCCGCCCGGTCTCCAGGACGTGCGCCTGCTGGGCGATGCCGAGTGCGAGGTGGGCGTTCTGCTCGACGACGACCACGGTGGTGCGCTCCTCTTCGTTGATGGCCTGGACGATGCGGAACAACTCCCGGGTGACCAGCGGCGCGAGGCCGAGCGAGGGCTCGTCGAGCAGCAGCACCCTGGGCCGCAGCATGAGGGCCCGGCCGAGGGCCAGCATCTGCTGCTCGCCGCCGCTGAGGCTGCCCGCGGCCTGCTTGAGCCTGGTCTTCAGGACCGGGAAGTAGGTGTAGATCCGATCGAGGTCGGCGTCCACGTCGTTCTTGCCGCGCCGGACGAACGCGCCGAGCCGCAGGTTCTCCTCGACGGTCAGCGGCATGCACGTGCCCCGCCCCTCGGGCACGTGCGCGACGCCCAGCCGGGCGACGGCGTCGGGCGAACGGCCGGTCAGGCTCACCTCGCCGAGCCGGACCGTGCCGCGGGCCTTGACCATGCCGCACAGGGCGCGGAGCAATGTCGTCTTGCCGGCGCCGTTGGGCCCGAGGATGGCGCAGATCTCGCCCTCCCCCACGTTGAGGGAGACGCCGTGCAGCACGCGGGCGTCGCCGTACCCGGCGACCAGGTTTTCCACGATGAGCGCTGTCATGCGCCCTCCTTCGTCGGTCGCATGACAGATGTGCTGTGTCCATTTGTTCGCTCGCTGCGCTCACTCACGGCCGTCCCCAGATAGGCCTCGATGACGCCGGGATCACGTTGCACCTCGGCCGGCGGGCCCTCGGCGATCTTGCGGCCGAAGTCCAGGCAGACGATGCGCTCGCAGAGCCCCATGACGAAGCCCATGTGGTGCTCGACCACGATCACGGTCAGGTCGTACGCGTCCCTGATCGCTCGCAGCGTGCCCGCGAACTCCTCGACCTCGGCCGCGTTCAGCCCGTTCACGGGCTCGTCGAGGAGCAGCAGCCGGGGACGCGAGACCAGCGCGCGGGCCAGCTCCACCCGTTTCAACGTGCCGAACGGCAGCCCGGTCGCCGGATGCCCGGCCACCTTGGTCAGGCCGAGCCGCTCCAACACGGCGTCGGCCTCGGCTCGCAGGGCCCGCTCCTCGCGGCGCACACCGGGCAACCGCAGCCCCGCCGTCAGAAAGCCGGCACGGCCCCGATGATGCGCGCCGACCAGCACGTTGTCGCGTACGGACAGGCGCGGGAACAGTCCGAGGTTCTGGAACGTGCGCGCGATGCCGAGCCGCGCGATCGCGTACGGGTCCACGGCGGTCAGGTCCCGCCCCTCGTACGTGATCGTTCCGGAGTCGGCCTCGTACCGCCGGGTCAGGCAGTTGAACAGGGTGGTCTTGCCGGCGCCGTTCGGCCCGATGAGCCCCACCATCTCGCCGCCCGCCACCTCGAAGCCCACGCCGTCCAGCGCCGTGATGCCGCCGAAGCGAACGGTAAGATCGTGTACCTCCAGCATCCGGCCTCCTGGAGAACAATGTTCTGAACGTGGGCTCAGCGTAGGATCCGCTCGTCTGGAGCCGCATTGGGCACGGTGACCCAAGATGTTTCGGGCGAGTTGTCCGCTGAGCACAGCGTGGGTCTCGGACCGGTTACAACCCGTTGACCTCCCGGCAATGGGCATGGATCATCCCGGCATGTCCGGTGGTTTCAGCACGGAAACACTCGCTGGTGCCGAAGCGGTCCGCGCCGAGCGCGTCCGCATCGTCTCCGAGCTGCTCGGCGACGTCGCGCGACTGGCCGACATCGCGGTCACAGCGATCATCGCGGAGATCCCCGCATACGCGGCCCAGGGTCACGACTTCCTGGCCGACGTGCGCGACCAGGTGGTCAGGCACTATCGCGCCAAGCTTGCCGTGCTGCTCGAAGAGCGCCGGGTGACGTTGGAGGACATCGCCTTCTCCCGGCGGGCGGCGATGCGCCGGGCCAGGGCCGGGGTGGCGCTGGCCGACTACATGAACGCCTACCGGGTGGGGCAGCGCGTCTTCTGGGAGTCGCTGGTCGAGCGGGCGGGGCGCACGCCGGCCGGGCGCGAGGCGGCGCTGTCGCTGGCGATGTCGCAGATGCGGTACTGCGACTTCGCCAGCACGCAGGCGGCCAACGCGTACATGGAGTTCCAGCAGTACGCCTCCGCGGAGGCCCTGCGCGAGAGCCGCGACCTGCTCGAGACGTTGCTGGCAGGGGGCACGCCGACGCGCGGCAGGGAGCTGGCCGCCGCGCAGGCGCACGGTCTGGCGCCGGACA
This sequence comes from Nonomuraea sp. 3N208, assembly GCF_052245935.1. Lineage (NCBI taxonomy): Bacteria > Bacillati > Actinomycetota > Actinomycetes > Streptosporangiales > Streptosporangiaceae > Nonomuraea > Nonomuraea sp. 3N208. Next base: position 27,093 of record NZ_JBQQBR010000012.1, read on the forward strand.
CGCGCACGCCGCTGCTCGTGGTGATCGCGGTGCTGGTCGCCGCGCCCGCGGGGGCCGAGCTCGACCGGGACGCCGAGGCCAGGCACGCGGCCTGCGCGGCGATCGCCAGGACGGTCGGCAACGGCACGCGGACGTTGTCCGTCGTGCGCCGCTCGGAGATCGTGGCGATCCCCGTGCTGGGTCCGGGCACGGGGCCCGAGGAGTTGTGCGACCGGCTGCAGGCGGTGCTGGACGGGCTGGCCGGCGAGGGCATCAGGCTCGCGATGGGCGTCAGCACGGTGTCGGCCGGGGCGGCGCAGATCCCGCAGGCGTACCAGGAGGCCAGGGCCGTGCTGGACTTCGTGCCCGAGGAGGGCGGGGTCGCGGCGCTGCCGAGGATCACGCCGTTCCAGTACCTGGCGCTGCGGGCCGACGACACCGCTCGCCACCTGGTGGACCCGCGCATCACGGCGCTGCTGGCCGAGGACCGGGCGCGTGGCGGCGTGCTGACCGCCACGATCAGGGCGTTCGCCGCCGCCGACCTCAACCTGCGCAGCGCGGCCGAGCACCTGCAGATCCATCCCAACACCGCCCAGTACCGGCTGCGCAGGATCCAGGAGCGCACCGGGCGCAGCCTGCGCTCGATCAACGATCTCGTCGAGCTGCTCGTGGCCATCGCCCTGCAGGACGCCCTGCCGATTTCTGGGCCCACAAACGCCGGGCGGGAAAGACTGGCCACGGCGACCAATGAGGGGCGTGGGGTCGCCGACGTACGGTCGTTCCATGAACCTCGCTGACCGGCTCCACACCGCCGCGGGGCGGCTCGGTGGCAGAGCGGTTCTCACGCTGGACGAGGCGGAGCTCACCTACGGCATGCTCGACGAGCTGAGCGCCCGCCTGGCAGGGCTGCTGCGGTGCCGCGGTATCGGCCCCGGCGACCGCGTCGCGATCATGCTGCCGAACGTGCCGGAGTTCGGTGTCGTCTACTACGGGGTGCTGCGGATCGGGGCCGTGGTGGTGCCGCTCGACCCGCTGCTGAAGCGGCGGGAGATCGCCGCGTACCTCGGGGACTGCGGGGCGCGGCTGCTGATCGCCTGGCACGCGTTCGCCGAGACCGCCGAGGCGGGGTCCGCGGGCACCAAGGCGGACTGCTTCTTCGTCGTGCCGGAGGAGTTCCGCCGGCTGCTGCGGGGCGTGCCGGCCGAGCACGACATCGCGGCCATGGCGGCCGACGACACCGCGGTCATCCACTACACGTCCGGGACCACAGGGCGGCCCAAGGGTGTCGAGCTGACCCACGCCAACCTGGGCGGCAACGCCGCCACGGTGGCCCGCATGCACGCGCTCGGCGTGGACGACGTGGTGCTCGGCGCGCTGCCGCTCTACCACACGTTCGGCCAGACGTGCTCGCTCAACGCCACCGTGCACGCGGGGGCGCGGCTGACGTTGCTGCGGCGCTTCGAGGCGGGCCGGGCGCTGGAGGTGATCAGGCGCGACGGGGTGACGGTGTTCCAGGGCGTGCCGACCATGTACATCGCGCTGCTCGACCACCCGGGCGCCTCCGACATCTCGATGCTGCGCGTGTGCACGTCGGGCGGCGCAGCGCTGCCGCTGGACGTGTTGCGGGCGTACGAATCCCGCTTCGGCTGCCAGATCATCGAAGGGTACGGCCTGAGCGAAACCTCGCCGGTGGCCGCCACGAATCGGGGCGGCGACGGCCGCAGGGCCGGCTCGATCGGCTGGCCGATCAGGGACGTGGAGATGAAGGTGCTCGACGAGGAGGGCCGTGAGACGCCACGCGGCGAGATCGGCGAGATCGTGGTCCGCGGCCCCAACGTCATGAAGGGCTACTGGAACAACCCGGCGGCCACCGCCGAGGCCATCCGCGACGGCTGGTTCCACACCGGCGACCTCGGCCGGCTCGACGAGGACGGCTTCTTCTTCCTGGTGGACCGCCGCCGCGACGTGATCATCCGCGGCGGCTACACCGTCTATCCGCGCGAGGTGGAGGAGGTCCTGTACGAGCACCCGGCGGTGCGGCAGGCCGCCGTGCTCGGCGTGCCGCACCCGGAGCTGGGCGAGGAGATCGAGGCCGTGGTGGCCGTACGGGAGCCGGTGAGCGGCGAAGAACTGCGTGACTTCGTACGGGAGCGGGTGGCCGCCTACAAGTACCCCCGGCACATTTCGTTCGTGGACGAACTTCCGATGAGCCACACTGGAAAGATACTCAAACGCGCGCTCACGGCATCCAGGGTCTCATATATCGAGAGCAATCGTCTTATCAATTAAGACCTCCTCTAGAGTCTCCCGGCATGACACCTTGGGAGATGGCCGCGGTGCTGGCGGCCGGCGTGGCGGGCGGGGCCATCAACACCGTCGTGGGGTCCGGATCACTGATCACGTTCCCCACGCTCCTGGCCGTCGGCCTGCCGCCGATCACCGCCAACGTCTCCAACAACATCGGCCTCGTCCCCGGCGGCTTCACCGGCGTCATGGGCTACCGGCCCGAACTGAAGGGCCAGCGCGGGCGCCTGCTCGCGCTCGCCCCGGCCTCCGTCATCGGCTCCCTGACCGGCAGCTTCCTGCTGCTCAACTTGCCGGAGAGCAGCTTCAACATGATCGTGAGCGTGCTGATCGGGGTGTCCTGCGCGCTTGTGGTGATCCAGCCCAAGCTCAGCCGCCTGCTCGCCGCGCCGGAGCTCGACGCCCCGCCGAGCTCCGGCGAGCACGGCGGGCCGTGGCTGTGGCTGGGCACGCTGGCCGCCGGCACGTTCGGCGGCTATTTCGGCGCCGGGCAGGGCATCCTGCTCCTCGGCCTGATGGGCATCCTCCTCGCCGATGACCTGCAGCGGCTCAACGCGGCGAAGAACGTGCTCGTGCTGTTGGTGAACTCGGTAGCCGCTGTGCTGTACGCGGTGGTGGCGGACGTGGACTGGCTGGCGGTGCTGCTGGTGGCGCTGGGCTCCATGGCGGGCGGCTTCGTCGGGGCCAGGGTCGGGCGCAGGCTGCCGGCCGCGGTCCTGCGCGGTGTGATCGTCTGCATCGGCGTCGTGGCGATCGTGAAACTCCTCACAGACTAGAAGGCTTGCGACATAAATGAAAATCGTTACCATTGTCGGCTATGCGCCTCGATCGTCGTGCCTTCCTTTCCGCTGCCACCATCGTCCTGGCCGGATGCGCCGCTCAATCTGAAACCGGGACCGTGTCGTCGCAGCCCAGGAGGGGCGGCCGGCTGCGGGCGGCGTTCGCGGGCGGCGGGGCCCAGGAGAGCCTGGACCCGCATCTGGCCAACCTGTTCCTGGAGGCGTCGCGATCCAAGGCGATGTTCGACAAGCTCGCCGACTACGGGACCGACGTGTCGATCGTGCCCCGCCTGGCCGCCAAGTGGGAGGCGGACAAGAAGCTGAGCACGTGGCGGATCACGCTGCGTGAGGCGGCCTTCCACGACGGCCGGCCGGTGCGGGCGGCCGACGTGCTCCACAGCTACGCCCGCATCGCCGACGAGAAGCGCACCTTCCGCGCCAAGGCCAACCTCGCCCTGATCGACATGAAGAACAGCCGCGCGATCGGCGACCGCACGGTGGAGTTCGTGCTGAAGCGGCCCTACGCCGAGTTCCCCAACGTGCTGGCGGCCTTCGGCGCCTACATCGTGCCGGAGGGGGCCGACGAGTTCAGCCGGCCCGTCGGGTCGGGGCCGTTCGTGTTCGGTTCGTTCCAGCCGGGCCGGTCGCTGCTGCTCAAGCGGAACGCGAACTACTGGGACGGGGCGCCGTACCTGGACGAGCTCGAATACCTGATCGCCAACGAGGAGTCCGCCCGGGTGAACGCCGTGCTCGGCGGGCAGGCCGACTACGCGCACGACCTGACCCCGGCCACGGCCCGCACCCACCAGGACGGCGGCCGGATGGCGATCACCCGGCTCAACAACAGCGGCATGCAGGCGTTCGCGATGAAGGTGGACCGGCCGCCCTTCAACGATCCCCAGTTGCGGCAGGCCATGTTCCTGCTGGCCGACCGCGAGCAGATGATCGACAGCGTGCTGGCGGGAGCCGGGCAGGTGGGCAACGACCTGTTCGGCAAGGATTACCAGTACTACGCGGCCGGCATCCCGCAGCGCACCGCCGACCTCGAGCAGGCCAAGTGGCTGATCGACAAGGCCGGCGCGAAGGGCATGAAGGTGCGACTGGACACCTCGGCGGCGGCCAGCGGCTTCCTGGAGGCGGCCAGCGTCTTCGCCGACCAGGCCAGGCAGGCCGGGCTCGACATGACGGCCGCCACCGGCAACAAGGACACCTACTGGGCCGACGTGCTGAACAAGGGCGTCATCTGCTGCTACCGCTCCGGGGCGATGCCCATCGAGACGCACATCTCGCAGCGGCTGCTCACCGGCTCCACCACGAACGCCACCAAATGGGCCCGCCCCGAGTTCGACGCGCTCTACGACCAGGCCGTCGCCAGCCCCGACGAGAAGAAGCGCGGCGAGATCTACCTGGAGATGCAGCGCACGCTGCACGCCGAGGGCGGCTTCCTCATCTGGGGCTTCGCCGACTGGCTGCTCGGCACCTCTCCCCGGGCGCGCGGGATCGCCAACGCCCCCGCGAACACCCTCGACTGGGCCCGCTTCGACAAGGTGTGGCTGGCTTGAGCCTGGCCCGCTACGCGCTGCGGCGGCTACTGCTCGGCGTGGCGCAGGTGGTGGCGGTGGCCACGCTGGTGTTCGTGCTGACCGAGGCGCTGCCCGGCGACGCCGCCGTCGTGCTGGCCGGGGACATCCCTGACGAGGAACGCATCGCCCAGATCAGACACGCCCTGGAGCTGGACCGGCCGGCCGCCGAGCGATGGGCGGGCTGGCTGGCCGGGCTGGCACGCGGCGACCTCGGCGTATCGCTCGTCTCCGGGCGCCCGGTGTCGGGCGTGCTCGCCGACGGCCTGCCGGCGACTCTGGTGCTGGCCGGGCTCACGCTGCTGCTGCTCGTGCCGATCTCGGTGGCCGCGGGCGTGGCGGCGGCGGTACGTCAAGGCCGGCCGCTGGACCGGGTGCTGACGACGGTGACCGTCGGCCTGTACTCGATCCCGGAGTTCGCGCTGGGTGTGGTGCTGGTGGCGGTGTTCGCGGTGCGGCTCGGCTGGTTCCCGCCGACTGCGGTCGGCGCGCCGCCCAACCTGCTCCAGCAGCCCGCGCTTCTGGTGTTGCCGGTCGCCGTGCTGCTGGCCAGGCCGGTCTGCTCGATCAGCCGGCTGGTACGCGCGGGCATGATCGACGCGCTCGGCTCCGGGTACGTGGCGCACGCCCGCCGGCTGGGCCTGCCGCGCGGGCGGGTGGTCCTGACGCACGCGTTGCCGAACGCCCTGGCCCCGGGCGTGCAGCAGCTGGCCAGGACCACGGACTGGCTGCTCGGCGGGGTGATCGTGGTGGAGTCGGTGTTCGTGATCCCGGGCCTCGGCACGTTGCTGAACGACTCGGTGGCGGCCAGGGACATTCCGGTCATCCAGGCGCTTTGCGTGGTGTTCGCCACGACGACCGTCGTGGTGAATCTGGTGGCGGATCTGGTGGCGTACCGGCTGGCGCCGAGGGCCTTCGCATGAGGGCGCGCCGGAGTGCCGGGGTCGTGTTGCTGGCGGTGCCGCTGCTGCTGGCGCTCGCCGGGCCGTGGCTGACGGGCGCGCCGGAGCCGCGTGGCGTCTCCTTCGCCGCCGTACCTCCGCTGGGCACGGACTTCGTCGGGCGGGACGTGTGGGAGCAGGTGCTGCTCGGCGGGCGTTCGGTGGTGCTGGTGGCGGTGCTGGCGACCACGCTCGCCTACGCGGCCGGGGTGCCGTTGGGGATGGCGGCGGCGCTGGCCGGGCGGCGGTGGGTCGACGAGTTGCTGATGCGCCCGCTCGACCTGCTGCTCGCGGTCCCGTCGCTGCTACTGCTCATCATGCTGGCGGGGCTGTTCTCGCCGGGTCCCGCGGTGCTGGCCGGGATCGTGGCGCTGATCGGAGTGCCCGAGGTGGTGCGGATCTCCAGGGCAGCGGCCCTGGAGGCGGCGAGCAGCACGGCGATGGAGGCGCTGCGGCTGCAGGGCGAGACGTGGTGGCGCCGGGCCATCGGGTACGCCGGCCGGTCGATGCTCACCACGCTGCTGGCCGACGTCGGGGTCCGGCTGGTCGGCGCGTTGTATTTGGTGGCCTCGGCGAGCTTCCTCGGGGTCGGTCTCGCGCCGGACGCCGCCGATTGGGCGGTCATGGTGGACCGCAACCGTACGGGGATGTTCCTGCAGCCGTGGGCGGTGCTGCTGCCCGCACTGCTGATCGTCGCCCTGTCGGTGGGGCTGAACCTGACGTTCGACCGGGCGAGGAGACGGTGATGCTGCGGGTTTCCGGGCTGCGGGCCGAGGCGGACGGGCGCGCCCTGGTGGACGGCGTGTCCTTCGAGCTGGCCGCGGGCAAGGTGCTGGCGCTGGTGGGAGCCTCTGGCAGCGGCAAGACCACCACGGGGCTGGCGCTGCTGGGCGAGCACGCGCCCGGGGTGCGGATCACGGGCGAGGTACGCCTCGCCGGCACCGCGGCCTACGTCCCGCAACACCCGTCCAGTGTGCTGAACCCGGTGCGGCGGGTGGGCAGCGTCCTGCGGGAAGTGGCGCGCCACCAGGTCACGCGGGCCGCGAGCGAACAGGCGGCCGACGGGACGCCACAGCAGGGCCGCACCCGGCGGCGACGAGCGCAGATCGCCGATGAACTCGTGGTCGAGGCGGCGCGGCGGGCCCGGCTGCCGGTGGACCTGCTCGGCCGCTACCCGCACCAGCTCTCCGGCGGCCAGCAGCAACGTGTCGTGCTGGCCCAGGCATTGCTGCCCGACCCGGCCGTGATCGTCGCCGACGAGCCGACGACCGGCCAGGACGGCCTCATCAGGGCCGAGGTCATCGAGGAGTTCCGCCGGCTACGCGCGCAGGGCATCGCCCTGGTCCTGCTCAGCCACGACCTGGCCATGGTGCGCGCGCTGGCCGACCGGGTGGCGGTGATGCACGCGGGCCGCGTCGTCGAGTCGGGACCCGCCGCCTCCGTCCTGGACACACCACGACACGACTACACCAGGCGCCTGCTCGCCGCACGCCCAGAACCCCGGGCCGCGACCGACGCAGGGGACGACCTGCTCGAGGTGCGGGATCTCGTGGCGACGCACCGGGGCGGCGCGCCGGTGCTCGCGGGGGTGAGCATGAGCGTCCCAGCGGGGGCGTGCCTGGCTGTCGTGGGCAGGTCGGGCAGTGGCAAGACCACGCTCGCACGCTGCGTCGCGGGCCTGCACCGGCCGGTCTCCGGCACGATCGCCCTGGACGGCCGCCCGCTCCCCCGTCAGCTGGCCAGACGCGCCCGCGACGTCCAGTACGTCTTCCAGGACGCCAGAGCCTCGTTCGACCCGTACCGCGCGGTGTTCACCCAGGTGGCCAGGACGGCGGTGCGGCTACGCGGCGCCACCGCGCAGGAGGCCGCGGCGCAGGCCGGCAGCCTGCTGGAGCGTGTCGGCCTCGACGAGCAGACGGCCGGTCGCCGCCCGTCGGCGTTGTCGGGCGGGGAGCTGCAGCGTGCCGCGCTCGCCCGCGCGCTGCTCGCCGACCCGCGCGTGCTCGTCTGCGACGAGATCACCTCCGGCCTGGACGCGCTCGTCCAGGCGGGCATCCTCGGCCTGCTCGACGAGCTGCGCCGCGACCTCGGCCTGACGCTGCTGCTCATCAGCCACGACATGGACGTGGTCGCCAGGCTGGCGGACCGCGTCGCGACCCTCGACGAAGGCCGGCTCACTTGGGAGGAAACACCATGACCCCCTACGTCATCCAGCGCGCCGCACCTCGCCATCTCGACGGCGCGCGGCAGATCATGCTGGACACCTTCTACCGCGACTTCGGCTACGGCTACCAGCCTCAATGGCACGGTGACGTGGTGGATCTGGAAGGGACGTACCTGCTGGCCTGCAGGCACACGCTCCTCGTGGCCCTGCACGGCGAGGAGGTGGTCGGCACCACGGCCGTGCGCGCGCACGGCCCGAAGAGCCCGCCCCACCCCGACTGGCTGGCCAGGCTCTACCCGGACGGCACGACGGCGCAGCTCTTCCGCGTGTACGTGGCCCCCGCGCATCGCAGACACGGCCTGGCCCGCGACATGGTCCGCGAGGCCTGCCGCTTCGTCGCGGAGTGCGGCGACTACCGGTCGATCTATCTGCACACCGACACCCGGGTGCCGGGAGCCGAGGCGTTCTGGCGCTCGCTGGCCGAGCCGGTCTTCGACGACCGCGACGGCGACCCCGACCACCTCCAGACCCTCCACTTCGAGCTCCCCATGCCGACTGCGTGTGACAAGCCTCATTAGCTTGTCCGAAAACCTGAATTTCGCTCGTACGCCCGCGACCACCGCTGCCGTCGTCACCCGAGCGCGTCGGGTCAGGACACCAAGCCCGCGCTGGCGGAAACCCGCAGCACCATGACCCGGAGCTCAAGGTCGAGGTCGTCGGGCTGAACCGGGTCAAGGCCCGCCCATGCCGGACGTGCCGATCAGTGACTCATCCGGACAGGCCGGCGACGAATGCCGCGGGGATCAGCGCGATCGTCAGCACGACGGCCCACCAGCGAGGAGCCGGCCCGTCGCGGAGCACGGTGACACCGAGGGGCACGAGAGCGATCGCCAGGCCGACCAGTGCGACCAGGGAGATCGGGTCGGTGCTGCCCTTGAGCACGCCCAGCGGCAGCGCGCTCGCGAGAGCCAACGCGACGGAGCTCGCGCATCTGGCTGTGCCAGCGAGCCCACCGCCGAACACCCTGGCGCGGTAGGCGCCGATCGCCAATACGATCCAGCCCCCCATGATCGCGACATTGGCCCCCTTGAACACGTGGAAGGCGCCGTACGTCGAGGCCACCGCCTGCCGCGCCGCTGCCGGCCCGAGCGCGTCCACCATCTGGAACGCCAGGTGGCCCGCACCCGCGTGGAACACCCGCCCGAACAGCCCGAGCACCACGAGCGTGCCGCCCCATGCCGCCCACCCAGGGTGCGTCGCCCCGATCAGGCGAGCCAGCGCGGCCACGGCAGGCCACAACAGCACGACCCCGGCCGCGAACAGGCTGTAGGACAGCGTCATCTTCGCCGGCTCCACCGCGTAGGCGGCGAGCTGGCCGGGGAAGAAGTCGTCCTCACCCATCCGGACCAGCACCGCGGCGAGCAGCAGGAGCGGCCCGAGCACCAGGCCTGTCCCCTCGATCCAGCGGCCGGGAACTTGATTGATCGTCATGCCACCGATTGAACCGGCGGCCGGGGGGATGGCACACGGGCGCTCGGGCGAGAGCCGCGGTAGACCCAGCACTAGTTTCGACGACGTGCGTAGATCGCCGACCTGCCTGCCGTCGCCCATACCGAACACCCTCTGTGACAGGCACTGACGCACAGGAGCATGCCAAACTAATGTTGCATTCCCCGATCTTCAGGAGACTCCGTGAAGAGGCCTGCGAGGAAATCATCGCCACTCGTGCTGGATCCCGTCCTGATCATCGGCACCACCCTGTCAGTCCTGCTCGGCGTGATCTTCTACGTCCGTGAGGACACCGCCCAGGGACTGGCGCTCGTGGCCGGTCTCATCGGCGGCGTGATCACGTTACAGGTGCAGACTCTGCTCAGGGAGAAGCGCAGGGTCGATCACGAGACCACGGTGGGCCAGCTGGTCTCCACGATCGAGAAGATCCCATGGCTTCCCGACCTGATGGTGCCCATGCTCCGTGCGGCCAAGCACGTGGAGCGCGAATACCCCGGCACTCCGGCCGTCGACGCTTGCCGGGCGGCGTTCGAGGAGTGCCTGCGCACTCTCACCGACCTGGAGCGGGGCCACTTCCGCACGCCCTACGGCGACAACGCGGTGTTCCAGCGCCTGATCGACCAGACGGAACACACCATGTGCGCCACCAGCGTGCCCTCGGTGGATCTCACCTGGTGGCGCGAGCCGGTCGGCAGGCAGTACTGGCAGGCCCAGCTCAATGCGCTGAAGCGGGGCGTGAAGATCCGCAGGGTGTTCATCTACCGCGAGTGGAGCGACGAGCTCGACGAACTGGCGCGCGAGCAGATCGCCGCCGGGGTTCGGGTGCGCCGGGTGCATGTCGACCGGCTCCCCACCGCGATGCGGGTGATCAGCGCCCTGTGGGACGGCTCGTGCGGCCACGAGCTCAGCTACACCGCCGCGGGCGAGGCCGTCTACGACACGTTCACGGTCTCGCCTCCTGATCTCGAACGTCTGATGACGCAGTTCGAGATGATCGAGAGGAGCGCCGTGGAGCTGGACGATCCGCGGACGTCGGACTCCGTGTCCTGAGCCCTTCGGCGGTCAGCACGGCGAGCGCGACCCACAGCAGCGCGAACGCCGCCCACCTGGCCGCCGGCATGACCTCACGGAACACGAGGACCCCGATCAGGAACTGGACGACCGGCTCGATGAATTGCAGCATGCCGACCAGGCTGAGCGGAATCCTCGTGGTCGCCGCGCCGAACAGGAGCATCGGCGCCATCATGACGAACCCCGAGCCGACGCCAAGGAGCGTGTTGGCCACGGATATGTGCCCGAACGTAGCCTGGCCGGACGCTTGGAGCACGACCGTGTAGACCACGGCGAAGGGGAACAGCACTGCCGTCTCCACCATCAGCCCTTCGACGGCCCCGACACCGACCCGCTTCTTGATCAGACCGTACGCGCCGAAGGTAGCGGCCAGAGAGAGCGCGATCCAGGGGAACCCGCCGTGCGCGACCGTGAGAACGGCCACGGCGGCGGCGCCCAGCCCGATCGCCGCCCATTGCCCGGCCCGCAGCCGCTCCCCCAGTAGCGCCACCCCGAGCGTGATGCTGACCAGTGGGGTGATGAAGTAGCCGAGTGCGGCGTCGACGACGTGGCCGTTCATCGTGGCCCAGATGAACAATGCCCAGTTGACGGACGTCAGGAGGCCGGCGAGGGCGAGCAGCGCCAGGTCGCGCGGCCGGCGCACGATCGCCGCCACCTGGCGGCGGCGGCCCAGCGCGAGCACCAGGATCCCGACCGCGACCGGCGACCAGAGCACGCGCAGCGCCAGGATCTCGACCGCGCCGGTGGGCTCGACCAGCGGCCAGTAGAGCGCCGACAACCCCCAGAGCAGGTACGCCGCCACGCCGAACAGGACGCCTTGGCGAGCAACGGACATCCGTCAACAGTACGCGCTCACTCCCGGGAGTCCGCCTCCTCGCCCACGGTGCTCTCCCGGACGATCAGCCGGTGGGGAACCACGATCTCGGCGGGCGCGGCGGCCGTGCCGTTGATCGACTCCAGCAGTGTGTCGACGGCCCGCCGGGCGATCTCGCCCTTGTCCGGGGCGACCGTGGTCAGGCTGGGCGTGCTGTACTGACCCTCCTCGATGTCGTCGATGCCGACCACGGCCACGTCATCGGGGATGCGCCGCCCCGCCCTGGTCAGCGCCCGTATCGCGCCGAGTGCCAGCAGGTCGTTGTAGCAGAACACGGCGTCAGGCGGCTCGGGGAGCGCCAGCAGCGCCTCCATGGCCTCCGCGCCCAGCCGCCGATGGAAGTGCGGGGTCGACACGATCAGGCGCTCGTCCGTCTCCATCCCCGCTCGCGCGACCGCCTGCCGGTAGCCGGCCGTGCGCAGTTGTGCGGTCTCGCCGGTTGCGTACGGCTGGTCACCGATGGCGGCCACCCGGCGCCGTCCGAGGCCCAGCAGGTGGGCTGTGGCGTCCCGGGCCGCGGCCACGTTGTCGATGGCCACGTGGTGGAGGCTGCCGTTGAAGATGTGCTCACCGAGCAGCACGATCGGGATCCGGTTGCCCCGCGCCCGCAGCTCCTCGGCCGACACGGTCAGCGGGCTCAGGAGGAGACCGTCGAACATGGTGGCCCGCGAGTCGCGGCCGAGCAGCTCGCGCTCCCGGTCGCCGTCGCCGTCGGTCTGGTCGATCATCACCACGTAACCGTGCGCGCGGGCGGCCGTGATCACCTCGCGGGCCAGCTCGGCGAAGTACGGCACGTCCAGCTCGGGCACCACCAGGGCGATCATCCCGGTGCGCCCCTGCTTGAGGTTGCGGGCGATGAGGTTGGGGCGGTAGTCGAGCTCGTCCAGTGCCTCCTGGACCCGGGCCCGCAGCCCGTCGGAGACCGGCGCGTAGCCGTTGACCACGTTGGACACCGTGCGGATCGACACGTTCGCCCGCTTGGCGACGTCGCGCAGGGTTGCACCGGCCATGCGTCTCCTATACCTGCGAGTGCTTGATTCAGGAAGAGTCTAACCCGGTCTTGCATCGTTGCAGAGGAGTATGCATGATGTCTGCATCGTTGCAGAGCCCTCACTTGAGGCGAGGCCGAGGAGTCAGAGATGTCCGAACCGCCCATGGATCGCCGTGGATTTCTCAAGGGAGCCCTGGGCCTCGGCGCGCTCGCCGCGACCGGCGGCCCGCTGGCCGCCTGCGCCCCCGGCGCCCCCGGCGGGCCGGGGGCCCAACCGAGCAAGCTCGCCAAGCCCACCGCCTCGGCCGCGTCGGCGAAGGGCGAGATCACGATCTGGAACCGGTCCGGAGACCTGTTCAAGGTGTTCGACGCGGCGATCGCCAAGTTCCGCGAGGCGTACCCGAACGTCACGGTGAACCACCAGGCCGTGGACATCGACGCCAAGCTGGCCAACACGCTCATCAGCGGCACGGACGTGCCCGACGGCAGCTTCTGGGACGACGCCAAGATCGGCGGGCAGGCCGAGCACCTGTACGACCTGACCGACCTGATCGCGCCGTACCGCGAGCAGACGTCGCCGTACAAGCTGTCGGTGAACACCGTCAGGGGCAAGATCTACGGCGTGCCGTGGGACCTGGACCCCGGACTGCTCTGGTACCGCGAGGACATCCTGGAGAGCGCGGGGATCGACCCGGCGAGCCTGGCCACGTACGACGACCTGCTGACCGCGGCCCGCACGATCAAGGAGAAGGACCCCAAGACCAGGCCCATCCACCTGGACAAGAGCCCGTTCCTGGGCCAGCTGTGGCTGGAGATGCTGGCCAACCAGCAGGGCACCAGCCTCACCGACGCCCAGGGCAAGCTCCGGCTCGACTCCGCCGAATACCGGCGGATCTTCGGCTGGGTCCAGAGCGCGGTCAAGGACGGCCTGGTCACCCACGCGCCCTACCTGGAGCCGGCCGACGTCAACACACTGGAGAGCGGCCAGCAGGTGTTCGTGCCGTGGGCGATCTGGTGGTCGTTCGCACCGCAGCAGCTGCTCAAGGCCACCAAGGGCAAGTGGCGGGCGGCGCCGCTGCCGGCCTGGACGCCGGGCGGTCCGCGCAGTGGCGCGATGGGCGGCAGCAGCTTCGTCATCCCCGCCAAGGCCAAGAACCCCGAGCTGGCCTGGCTGCTGTACGAGTTCCTGTGCTTCAAGGAGCCCGGTTACACCGCCGTGTACGGTCCCAACAGCATCTACCCCGGCGGCCTGTCCACCTCGATCCCCAGCTACCAGCCCGCGCTCGACCCCGCCAAGCCGCTGTTCCAGCCGATCGACGCGCTCGGCGGCCAGGACCTGTGGAAGGTCGCCGTGGACGCCGCCGCCACTATCCCGGCCGCCGCGCCGATCCCGTGGTGGTGGGCGCAGTCGGTGGACTACCTCGGCAACAACGTGCAGCGCCTGATAGAGGGCAAGATGGCACCCGACGACGTGATCGCCGAGTCGGCACAGAAGATCCAGCGCAACCTCATCGACCGGTCGTGATGGCGAGCCACAAGACACGCGTCCGGTCCCGGGTTCCGCTGTCGCCGTACCTGTTCATCGCCCCGTTCTTCGTGGTCTTCGCCGCGTTCGGGCTCTATCCGCTGATCTACGCGCTGCAGCTCAGCTTCATGCGCTGGCGGGGCGCCGGAGAGGCTCACTGGGTGGGGGTCGGCAACTACCTCTACCTGCTGACCAGCCCGGATTTCTGGGCCTCGCTCGGGAACAGCGCGGTCATGTGGCTGCTCATCGTGCCGATCCAGGTCATCGCCGGGCTGGGCGGAGCGGTGCTGCTGGCCAACGCCAAGCTGCGGCTGCGCGGGCTGTTCCGGGTGGCGTTCATCGCGCCGTTCGTGACCCCGCTGGTGGCCATGGCGCAGGTGTGGATCGTGGCGTTCGATCAGGACTACGGCCTGGTCAACCATCTGCTCAACCTGGTGGGCCTGCCGGACGTGGGCTGGCTGACGTCCACGGCGTGGGCCAAGCCGACGCTGGCGCTGCTGTTCCTGTGGAAGACCACCGGTTTCGCGATCATCATCCTGCTGGCCGGCCTGCAGGCCGTACCCGGCGGCGTGTACGAGGCCGCCGCCCTCGACGGCGCCTCCCGCGCCCGCCAGTTCTGGTCGATCACCGTCCCGCTGGTGCGCCGGAGCATGGCGTTCCTGGTGGTCGTGCAGACGCTGGCCGTGTTCCAGATGTTCGCCGAGCCGTTCGTGGTCACCGAGGGCGGCCCGTACGGCTCCACCACCACCGCAGGCCTCTACCTGTATGACCACATCACCGCCTCCGACCTGGGCACCGGCGCCGCGAACTCGTTCCTGCTGGTGCTTCTGGTCTTCGGCCTGTCGCTGGTCTCGGTCAGGCTGCTGCGGCCGAAGGACGAGGCGTCATGAACCAGACCAGGCCCGGCCCCGTGCAGTACGCGGTGCTGGCGCTGCTCGCGATCGTGTTCCTGTACCCGATCTGGTGGGCGGTCAGCTCCTCGCTCAAGCCGGCGGCCGAGATCATCTCCGACCCGCTGTCGATCGGCGCGCTGACGCTGGACAACTACCGGGCGATGTTGGCGGACGTGCCGATCGGCACCGGGTTCGCGAACACGGCGCTGGTGCTGGTGGTCAAGGGCGCGGTGACGATGTTCTTCTGCCCGCTGGCCGGCTACGCGTTCGCGAAATATGCCTTCCCCGGCAAGAATCTGCTGTTCGGCGTGGTGCTGCTGACGTTGATGCTGCCGACGCTGGTGCTGATCATCCCCCTGCTGCTGGAGATGAGCGCGCTGGGCTGGGTGAACACGTACCAGGCACTCATCCTGCCGGGCAGCATCGACGCGTTCAGCATCTTCTGGATGCGGCAGACCATCGCCGCCATCCCGAACGAGCTGATCGACGCCGGGCGGGTGGACGGCGCGGGCGAGTTCGGCATCTTCGCCAAGGTCGTGCTGCCGGTGATCCGGCCTGGCCTGGCCGCGCTGGCCGTGCTGACCACCATGAACGTCTACAACGACTTCGTCTGGCCGGTCGTCGCTGTCAACGACACCTCACACCAGACGCTGCAGGTGGTGCTGGCCACGCTGGCGCAGAACGTCACCGGCAACCGGATCGGCGCCGACTTCGCGACGGTCTGGGGCGAGCTGCTCGCCGCGGGGAGCATCGCGCTCCTGCCGCTGCTGGTGATCTTCGTCCTGCTGCAGCGCCACTTCATCAACGGCATCCTCGCGGGCAGCGTCAAGGGCTGACCCGCCTTAAGAAACGGAGCATCATGACGCCGCGTGCGGAATATCCCCGGCCCCACTTCGACCGGTCCCACACCTGGTCGAGCCTGAACGGTGAGTGGGACTTCCGGGCCGACGCCGAGCCGGGCTGGAACCGGACCATCACCGTGCCCTTCGCCTGGGAGACCCCTGCGTCGGGCATCGAGGCCCACTGGCTGCCGGTGGCCTGGTACCGCCGCCAGATGACCGTCCCGCAGGCGTGGGCCGGTCAGCGGGTGGTGCTGCACTTCGGCGCCGTGCACCACGAGGCCACCGTCTGGGTCAACGACATCGAGGTGGTCACCCACCGGGGCGGCTACACGCCGTTCGAGGCCGACATCACCGACGCGCTGCGCGACGGCGCCCAGGAGGTCGTGGTACGGGTCTCCGCGCCGCTCGACAAGCGCGAGATCGCACACGGCAAGCAGCGCAGCATCCCGCGGGACGACTTCGACGGCGTGTGCTTCACCCCGTCGTCGGGGATCTGGCAGAGCGTCTGGCTGGAGGCACGTCCCGCCACCCATCTGGCCGCGCTGAGCCTGCGTCCTTCGGAAGGGCTGGACGCCATCGAGGTCGAGGCCCGGGTGGCGGGCCGGTCGGAGGGCGTGCTCCGGCTGACCCTGCGCGGGACGAGCACGACCGTCGAGATCCCGGTCGCTGCTCGGCTCGTGCGCGCCACCCTCCCGGTCGCCGATCCTCGCCTCTGGCGCCCTGAGGACCCGCACCTCTACCACGTCGACGCCACGCTCGTCTCGGCCGACGGCACGGACGACGTCGCCGCCTACACGGGGCTGCGCCGGATCGAGGTGATCGGCGAGGACCTGTACCTCAACGGCCGCCGCCTCTTCGTACGCGGCGTGCTCGACCAGGGCTACTGGCCGCGCACCGGCATCACCGCACCGGGCGACGCCGCGCTCCGCCACGACCTGGAGCTGGCCGCCGCGGCCGGATACAACCTGGTCCGCAAGCATCTCAAGCTGGAGGACCCGCGCTTCGTCCACCACGCCGACACGCTCGGCATCCTGGTGTGGGCCGAGCCCGCCGCGACCGGCCGCTTCTCCGCCGAGTCCGTGGCGGCGTTCGAGGAGCAGATCGCGCCTATGGTCGAGCGCGACGGAAACTCCCCGGCGATCGTCATCTGGGGCTTGTACAACGAAGAGTGGGGCCTGGACTGGGACATCCCCGGCGACCCGGCCAAGCAGCAGGCCGCGGCGCGGGCGTACGACCTGCTCAAGGCCCTCGACCCGACCAGGCCCGCCGTAGACAACTCCGGCTGGACGCACGTCAAGACCGACTTGCTGGACTGGCACTACTACGACGAGTCCGCCGCCTCCTGGGGCAGGACCGTTGCCGCGCTGCTCGACGGCGATCAGGACGACTTCCCGGTACGGCTCGGCCCCGACTACGTCGTACGCAAGAAGCTGGCCGGCGTCCACTCGCAGCCCCTCCGCGGCCTGCCCAACCTCAACAGCGAGTACGGCGGCGGCTTCACCAGCGTGGAACGCGCCTGGCACCTGCGCTGGCAGACCCAGGAGCTGCGCCGCCACGACCGCCTGGCCGGCTACGTCTACACCGAGCTGTACGACATCGAGCACGAGTCCGCAGGCCTGCTGGACTTCGAGCGCCGGGTCAAGGACCTGGCCGGCGTGGACCCGGCGCACGTGAACGCCACGACCACACTCGTCCTCGACGTCGTCCCCGTCGCACCCGGCCGCGACCTGCTGACCGGGATGCGCGAGATCACCGTGCCCGTCCGCGTCTCGCACCACGGCACGGAGCCGGTCAACGGCCACCTGCACACCGCCTGGACCCCCGTCTTCGGCCCCGCCCCCTCCGATCACGGCGCCGGGCCGTGGATCGAGGCCAAGCCGTTCCTGCTCAGCACCCCCGTCGACGTCCGCACCGAGCTGCCCGCCGGCTGGACGAGCGGCCGCCTGCACCTCGCCCTGGTCAGCGACGGCGTCGTCGTCGCCCGCTCGGCTGTGGACGTGGAGACCCACACCGCCCCGCTCATCGGAGACGACCGCCCCTAACAGAACAAGAGCGCGGCGGAGCCGGATCAGCGTGGGCCGCGACCTGATGACCGCCACGATCGGCTGACCTGGTGAATGTATGCACGCCATACGCGCTCAGTATGTGAATTGTCAGGCCCGTTTCTAACGTTTCCGATGATCCCCAAACGCCAGACGAAAGGCGGTTCGCGTGAGAATCGGAAAGTTGAGCGACTGGCTTCTCTCCAAGGTGGTCCCGGAGCACTCTGCCCAGGCGGCTTGTCCGTGCTGGTACGAGGGCAACTCCTGCCTCGTCCGCAAGTGCTGCACCTGGGGTGCCTCCTGCGGTACCGGCGAGACGTGCGGTCCCTGGCACTGCAACTGCTGCTGACGGCCGCATAGATGACCATGTTCGCGTGGATGGCCGGTCTCCTCGCGGTCGCCGGGCTCCTGCTCGTTCTCCTGCACCTGCGACGCCGGCTCGCCGTCGTCGTGGTGTCCGGCCTCAGCATGGAGCCGACCTTCCACGCGGGCGACCGGCTCCTGGTCAGGCGGACGCGGCTGGCCCGGATCTCCGTCGGGGACGTCGTCGTGTTCGAGACGCCCGACTGGCTGGGCATCGGCGAGCCGCCGCCGCCCGAGCGGCGCTGGATGGTCAAGCGAGTGGTGGCGCTGCCCGGCGACCCCGTCCCGGCCTCGGTCCGAGCCGTGGTGCCGGAGCCCCGGGTGGCGCCGGACCGGCTGGTCGTCCTGGGCGACAACCCGCCGGCCAGCTTCGACTCCCGGCAGTGCGGCTTCATCGACGCCGGCACCTTGCTGGGGGTCGCGCTCCGCCGTATCTCCTGACCGGCCGTCCGTCGTAGTGGGAGGAAAGCTCCGTGGAGTACGTCGCCCTCGGCTGCCGCAGTCTGGTGGCCCTGCTGTTCCTCGTGTCGGCGGCGAGCAAGCTGCGCGGCAGGAGCGCATACGCCGATTTCCTGGCCGCGACCCGCCGGCTCGCGCCGCCGTGGCCGCCGGTACGCGTGGCGGGCGCGGCCATGGTGGCCGGCGAGCTCGCGATCGTGGTGCTCGTCGCCGTGCCCGGCACCGTACGGGCGGGGTTCGCCCTGGCGCTGGGCCTGCTGGCGGCGTTCACCTGCGCGATCGTCGCCGCGCTGCGGCGGGCCGAACGCGCCCCCTGTGCCTGCTTCGGCGCCTCCGACCGCCCACTCGGCTACGGCCACGTGGCACGCAACCTCGTCCTCATGGCCGTGTCGGCTCTGGGACTCCTTACGTACGCGCCCGTGACCGGCGATGTGGTGGCCATGCTGACCGCCGTCGTCGCCGGAGCGGTCGCCGCGATCGTCGTGGCCCTCGGCGACGACCTGATCGACCTGTTCAGCCCGACTGCCTGACCTGGAGGTCAGCCATGCCTTATGTCGTCACGCTCGTCATCCTGCTGGGCGTGCTCTGCCTGCTGAACCTCGCGCTGACCGTCGGCGTGATCCGGCGGCTGCGCAAGCACTCCGAGGCCCTCGCCTCCCGCTCCGACGACGGGCACGGGCGTCAGGCGATCCTCCCCGAGGGCGCCGTCACGCCGCCGTACGACACCGTGGCCACCGACGGATCCACCGTCTCCCGTGACCTGACCACGGAGCCGGTCCTGGTGGGCGTCTTCTCTCCTGGCTGCGACGCCTGCCACAAGGCGATGCCGGACTTCCTCGCCTCGGCCGAGCGCTTCCCCGGGGGTCCTGAGCAGGTCCTCGCCGTGATCGTCGACGAGAAGGGAGACACGGGACCGCTACGGGCGGAGCTGGAGCCGGTGGCCCGGGTGGTGGTCGAGGACATGGGCGGGCCGGTCACGTCGGCGCTGCAGGTGCAGGCGTTCCCGGTCTTCGCGATAGTGGGCGGCAGCGGCCGGATCATGGCCAGCGGGCTGAGGTTGAGCCAGGTCTTCTCTTTCGCCCGGGCATAACCGCCGTGACCTCGGAGACCACCTTCCCTGAGATCGCCGCACCGGTGGCGGAGGTGCGGATGAAGACCAGCCCGGCCGCGCTCGCCCGGGCGCTCGGGCTGGCCTGGCAGGCGGGCCGGTGGCACGTGCTCGCGTACGCGCTCCTGGCCCTGCTCGAAGCGGCCGTGCCCGTGGCCGCCGCCTGGCTGACCAAGTCGGCACTGGACGTGATCGCGTACCGGACGTCCGGTTCGTCCGCGCTGGTGGGGGTGGGTGCGGGACTGGCGGTGGCGGGCGTGGCGGCCATCACGCTCCCGCACGTCTCCAGCTACCTGCGCCAGGAGCTCCAGCGCCGCACCGGCCGCCTGGCCCAGGACCGGCTCTTCGCCGGCGTGGAGCGGCTCGCCGGCCTGGCCAAGTTCGAGGACCCCGCGTTCCTGGACCGGATGAACCTGGCTCACACGTCAGGCGGCGCAGCCCCGAGCGCGGTGGTCTCCGGGACGCTGGCGGTCGGCCGCGGGCTCGTCACGGTGCTGGGCTTCCTCGGCTCGCTGCTGGTCCTCAGCCCGCTGCTGGCCGGCGCGGTCCTGGTGGCGGCGCTCCCCGCGCTGGCCGCCGAGCTGCGCCTGTCGCGCCAGCGCGCGTCCATGATGTGGCGGATCGGGCCGATGGAACGGCGCGAGCTGTTCTACCGGCAGCTCCTGACCAGCGTGCGGGCCGCCAAGGAGCTGCGCCTTTTCGGCGCCGGCCGGTATTTCCGGTCCAGAATGAACGCCGAACGGCTCGCGGCCGACTCGGAACGCCGCAGCCTCGACCGCCGCGAGCTGGGCGTCGAGGGCGGACTCGGGCTCTTGTCGGGCGTGATCTCCGGGGGCGGGCTGATCTGGGCGTTGTTCGCCGCCGTCGAGGGCCGGCTCACCCCGGGCGACATCGCCCTGCTCGCCACCTCGATCGTCGGCGTGCAGTCGGCCCTCGCCGCGCTGGTCGGCGAGGTGACGATGGCGCACCAGCAACTGCTCAACTTCAGCCACTACCTGACCGTGACCACCGCCGAGCCCGATCTGCCGGTCCCCGCGAGGCCGGCGCCGCCGCCAACCCTGCGGCACGGCATCGAGTTCCGTGACGTGTGGTTCCGCTACTCTCCCGAACATCCCTGGTCATTGCGCGGCGTCAGCTTCACCATCCCGTACGGCTCCGCGGTCGGGCTGGTGGGCAGGAACGGCGCGGGCAAGAGCACGCTCGTCAAGCTGCTGTGCAGGTTCTACGACCCGGACCGGGGGGCGATCCTGTGGGACGGCGTCGACCTGCGCGACCTCGACCCCGCAGAGCTACGCGGCCGGGTCGGCGCGGTGTTCCAGGACTATATGGAATACGACCTGACCGCTGCCGAGAACATCGCAATCGGCGACGTGGCGGGCCGCGACAGGTCGGCCGTCTCCGCCGCCCGTATCGAGGCCGCGGCCAGGAAGGCAGGCGTGCACGACACGGTCAGCGCGCTGCCACGCGGCTACGACACGCTGCTGACGAGGATGTTCTTCGGGCCCGACCCCGAGGCCGGGGTGGTGTTGTCGGGCGGGCAGTGGCAGCGGCTCGCGCTGGCCCGGGCGGTGCTGGGCGAGGGGCATGATCTGCTGATTCTGGATGAGCCGAGTTCGGGGCTGGACGCCGAGGCCGAGCACGAGATCCACAACCGGCTGCGCGCGCATCGTGCGGGGCGTACCAGCGTGCTGATCTCGCATCGGCTGGGAGCCGTGCGGGAGGCGGACGTGCTCGTGGTTCTCGACGACGGGCAGGTGGTCGAGCAGGGGACGCACGAAGAGCTGATCACGCTGGACGGGCTCTACCGGAAGCTCTTCGACCTGCAGGCCCAGGGCTACCAATCCGCCGATGCCTGACCCCGTTCTCGGAGGACCATCGTTCTCCTCTCTCAAGATCCTCAGCCGACGGGAGGAGGCGGGGCGATCAGCGGCGGCCGGTGAAGCGGAGCCGGACGGGGCGGCGGTGGCAGCGGGGGCGGCGGCCGCGCCAGCCCAGCGCGGGGCCGCTCAGGCGCGGATCCCGGTTCAGCATGAGCTGGTGCAGCTCGGCCAGCTCCGGCCCGGGCTCGATGCCGAGTTCGCGGTCCAGCGCCCGCCGCGCCTCGGCGTACACCGTCAGCGCGCCCGCCACGTCCCCGGTGCGGTAGAGCGCCAGCATGAGGTGCCCCCACAGGCGCTCTCTGGTGGGCCGCAGCGCCAGCGTCTCACGGAGGCCGCCGATGATCTCGCTGTGCCTGCCGAGCGCCAGCCGGGCTCGCGCGCACTCCTCGATCGCCAGGTAGCGCTGCTCCTCCAGCGCGTCGAGCTGGGCGGCCACCCCCACCGTCCTGGGCAGGTCCTCCGCCGCGGCGCCCCGCCACAACGCGAGCGCCGCGGTCAGGTATCCCAGCGCCTCCTCGTAGCGGTCGCCGCCCATCGCGCCGCGCCCCTGCCGTACCAGCTCGTTGAAGTCGGCGACGTCCAGCTCGCCGGGCTCGACGGCGAGGCGGTAGCCGGGCGGGTGCGCCCGCAGGCGGCCGAGCAGGTCCTTGCGCAGGAGGTTCGCGTAGCTGCGTACGTTGGCCAGCGCCGACTTGGGCGGGCTGTCCTCCCACAGCGCGCTGAAGAGGCGGGCGTGGGAGACCGCACGGTTCGGCTCCAGCAGAAGCCGGGCGAGCATGAGCCGCTGTTTCGTCGTCCCCAGCGGCACGTCAACGCCGTCTCGCCACAGCCGTACCGGTCCGAGGATGCCGAATCGCAGACCCATGTTCCCCCCGAACACACGATTTTGGGAGCGCTCCCACGACACGCTACGTACGTGTCGATCATGTGTCAATGGCCTGTCAACCCGCGCCTGCACGGCATGAAAGTTTCACCCGTCGACGCAGGTCAGGCCACCGGCCGCGGGCGGACGTGCTCCCGCCTGCGGCCTCCTGACCGAGCGTCCGTCCCGCGGCTAATGACCGAGCGCCGCGGGACGGGCGCTCGCTGGCCCAGGCCCGCAGGGGCATGCGGGACAATCAGGGCGTGCAGTTCGGCATCTTGGGGCCGCTCGCGGTGCGATCGGGGGACGGCGCGGCCGTCGAAGTCGGCGGTCCCCGGCCGCGCGCCCTGCTCGTGCTGCTGCTGCTCGACGCGGGGCGGATGGTGAGCATCGAGCGGCTCATCGACGGCCAATACGGCGACCGCCCGCCGGCGGGGGCCGCCAACGCCATCCAGGCGCAGGTCTCCCGGCTCCGGCGCCGCCTGCCCGCCGGCGTGATCGAATTCCACGGAGCCGGTTACCGACTGGCGGTCGATCGCGAGGACGTGGACGCCCACCGGTTCGAGCGGCTCGCCCGCGAGGGGCGGCGGCTACTCGCGAACGGGCTCTACGCGGCTGCGGCCGCCTTGCTCCGTGACGCGCTGGACCTGTGGCGAGGGCCGGCGCTCGCGGACGTGTCCGACGCGCCGTTCGCGGGACCG
Organism: Nonomuraea sp. 3N208; assembly: GCF_052245935.1. Lineage (NCBI taxonomy): Bacteria > Bacillati > Actinomycetota > Actinomycetes > Streptosporangiales > Streptosporangiaceae > Nonomuraea > Nonomuraea sp. 3N208. Next base: position 49,960 of record NZ_JBQQBR010000012.1, read on the forward strand.
CAGGCGCGGCGTCTGGAAGAGGCGCGGCTGGCGGCCATGGAGGACCTGCTGGAGGCCGAGCTGGCGCTCCCGGAGGCCAGCCCGGTAGGCGCGCTGCGGGAGCTGGTGGCCGCCCATCCGCTGCGCGAGCGGGCGCGGGGATTGCTGATGCGGGCGCTGCTGGCCGCCGGACGGCAGGCAGAGGCGCTCGCGGTGTACGACGACACGCGGCGGCTCCTCGCCGACGAACTCGGCGCCGATCCCTCGCCCGAGCTCACAGCCCTGCATCTGGAGATCCTGCGGGGCGAACGGCGCCGCGAACGGGTCACCCGAACGGCACCGCCGACCCAGCTGACCAGCTTCGTGGGGCGAGCGGAGGAGCTGGCCCGCCTCGACGCGCTCCGCGAGGCCCGCCTGGTGACGATCGTCGGCCCTGGCGGCACCGGCAAGACCCGCCTCGCCATCGAGGCGACCACAGGTGAGAACATTCGTGCCGGGGACGTGTGCTTCGTTGACCTGTCGCTGGTGGACGGCACGGGACAGGTGGCGATGGCGGTGCTCGTGGCTCTGGGGTTGCGGGAGCCGGCGCTCCGCCCGCCGACCGTGACCGGATCGGCGCTCGATCCTACGGAACGTCTCGTCGCGGCGCTGGCCGGGCAGGACCTGACGCTCGTCCTGGACAACTGCGAGCACGTGATCGCCGAGGCCGCCACGCTCGCCCGGCGCCTGCTCGCCGCCTGCCCCGGCCTCACCGTCCTGGCCACCAGCCGAGAGCCCCTGGGGATCACCGGCGAGCACCTGGTCCCGCTGACGCCCCTGCCCACCCCGCCGCCCGACGCCGAGCACCCGTACGGCTACCCAGCCATCAGGTTGTTCGCCGACCGGGCGGCCACCGTGCGGCAGGGTTTCACGGTCGGCCCGGGCAATCTGGACGCGGTCCGGCGGATCTGCGCCGCGCTGGACGGGTTGCCGCTGGCCATCGAGCTGGCGGCGGCCCGGGTACGCACGTTCGGCATGGACGAGATCGCCGACCGGCTGGCCGAGCACGGCAGGTTCAGGCTGCTCTCGCGCGGCGACCGCACGGCCGCCGCCCGCCATCAGACGCTGCACGCGGTGGTCGAGTGGAGCTGGAGCCTGCTGGATGCCGAGGAGCAGGCGCTGGCCAGGCGGTTCTCGGTGTTCGCCGGAGGTGCCGGGCTGGAGGCGGTCGAGCGGGTCTGCGGTGAGGACGCCGCCGGGCCGCTCGCGGGCCTGGTGGACAAATCGCTGGTCGAGACCGACGGCGAGCGCTACCACATGCTCGACACCATCCGGCTGTTCTGCGCGGAACGGCTGGCGGAGGCAGGCGAGGAGGACCGGCTCCGGCAGGCCCATGCCGCCTGGTTCCTGGAGCTGGCCAGGCGCGCCGACGAGCATCTGTACCGGGCCGAGCAGCTCGACTGGCTGGCCCGGCTGTCGGCCGACGACGCCAACCTGCGGGCGGCGCTGCGGTGGAGCGTGGAGCAGGACAGGCCGACGGCGTTGCGGCTGGTGGCGGCGCTGGCGATGTACTGGTGGCTGAGCGGGCGGCGCGCTCAGGCGACCGGGCCCGCCGTACGCCTCCTCGACGCGATCGGGCCGGAGCCCCTCCCCGGGCTCAGCGAGGAGTATGTGCTGACCGTGCTGCACGCCGTACCGGATCCCGGGTCGCCGCACTGGGAACGGGCGCGCGCCATCGTCGAGTCGTTGGAGCGGCCGTGGCACTCCCGGTTCGGTGTGGCCCTCTGGGGCATGATCGCGGGACCGTCCGCCGAGCGGGGAGCGGATACGCCGGGCTCTCAGGTGCTGGGCTCCGATCCGTGGAGCCGGGCGCTGGGCCGGCTCGGTCATGCGTTGATGGCGCTGATGGGCGGCGAGATCGCGGAGGCCGAGCGAGGGATGGAGAAGGTGCTGGCGGACTTCGGCGCGGTGGAAGAGCGCTGGGGGAAGGCGCAGGCACTCGACTGGCTTGCGTTGATCGCCGGCTGGCGTGGCGAGTGGGCGCGCGCCATGGGCTTGTGGAAGGACGCGATCGGGCTGCTCGAGGAGCTCGGCGCGCTGGATGAGCTGGCGGACGTGTTGGGACGGCGGGCCGAGGCCCGCCTGCGTGCCGGGGACGCGTCGGGGGCGCGCGCCGACTGCGAGCGCGCCGGAGATCTGGCGCGGGCGATGGGCAGGCCCGGGCTCACCGCCGCAGTACGGCTGCGGCTGGGCGAGATCGCCCGGTGGCAGGGCGACCTGGCCGGCGCGGCCGATCGGCTGGCCGCCGCGCTGGAGCTGTCCGCTGAGGACGGCGTGTTCACCGCTACGGGCATCAGGTCACGGGTGCTGACGGCGCTCGGCCGTCTCGCCGAGGCGACCGGTGACACCGCGGAGGCGGGCCGCAGGCACCACGAGGCACTGGCCGCGGCACTGGCCTCTCCGCTGACGACCGACCTCGCCGACGTTGCCGAGGGCCTGGCCGGCCATGCGCTCTTCGCCGGCGCATCGCCCCACGCAGGCGAGAACGCTGCGGAACGGGCGGCGGTGTTGCTCGGGGTGGCGGTGGCGCTGCGGGGGACGACGGTGGCCGGGGACCGGGACGTTGCCGCGGTCGCTGCCGCTGCCGCCCTCACCCTGGGTCCCGAGATGTTCGCGGCGGCCTTCGCCAAGGGTGCGGCCATGGACAAGGACGCGGCATTGGCAGCACTGCGAGCAGGCAGCGCGAGCGACCCGGAAGACGCGGGCGATCCGCCCGGGGCAAACGGCACAAGCAACGCGAACGGCCCGGGCGGCGCGGACGGCAGGCAGTGAGGGAGGAGTGAGGGAGGGCCGCTGACAGCGGGTGGGGCGACTGTCAGCCGGTGGTCGCTGGGTTGTCAGCGCGCACGGCGAGTCTGCCTGGCATGAGCAACGCGAACATCCTCATCTCCGGCGCCAGCATCGCCGGCCCGGCCCTGGCCCACTGGCTCGTCCGCTACGGCTTCAACGTCACGGTCGTCGAGAAGGCCCCGGCGCTGCGCCTCGGCGGCCAGGCCGTCGACTTCAAGGGCGAGACCCACCGTACGGTCCTGACCCGCATGGGCATCCTGGACGAGGTCCGCAAGCTCCAGACCGGCGGCACCGACCAGCTGATCGTCGACGCGAACGGCCGCACGCTGGCGGTCATACCGGGCGAGTTCACCGGCGGCGACCTGGAGATCAAGCGCGGCGACCTGTCCAGGCTCCTGTACGAGAAGACCGCCCCGTCCTGCGAGTACGTCTTCGGCGACTCGATCACCTCGCTCACCGAGACCGCCGGCGGCGTGCATGTCACGTTCGAGCGCGCCGCACCCCGCACGTTCGACCTGGTGGTAGGCGCGGACGGCATCCACTCCAACGTCCGCCGCCTGGCTTTCGGCCCCGAGTCCGACTATGTCCGGCATCTCGGCCACTACTACGCGCTGGTGGACTCGGAGGAGGACTTCGGCCCGGTCTCGATGATGTACAACGAGCCCGGCAGGCTGGCGGCGGTCGGCGGGCCGAAGGCCCCGGCGTTCTTCGTCTTCGCCTCCGACCGGCTGGACTATGACCGCTACGACGCCGGGCAGCAGAAGGACATCCTGGCACGCGCCTTCGCCGGCATGGGCTGGCAGGTCCCCGCCGTCATGAAGGCTGTGCACCGCGCCGACGACGTCTACCTCGACTCGATCAGCCAGGTCAGGATCGACCGCTACAGCAAGGGCCGCGTGGTGCTGCTCGGCGACTCCGCGTATGGCAACACCCTCGGCGGCTTCGGCACCGGCCTGGCGATGGTGGGCGCGTACGTGCTGGCCGGCGAGCTGGCCGCGGCCGGCGGCGATCACCACGTGGCCTTCGCGGAGTACGAGCGCCTGCTCCGCGGATACGCCAAGATCGCCAAGAACGGCAACGCCGGCCCCTTCCTCGCCCCCGCGACCCCGGCCAGGATCCGGATGCGCAACTGGATCTTCAAGTACCGCTTCCTGCTGGCTTTGATGATGAAAATGGGCGACAAGTTCGCGACCGACATCGACCTCAAGACGTATTGAACTTTTGCCACATCCGCCGCATCCAACCCCGACGTGACCAGATTTCAGCAGCTCGCAGCCCTGTCCGCCGCGACCGTGGCCGCAGCGATGATCGCCGTCCCCGGCACCGCCCAGGCCGCCGCCCGCCCTTCGTGCCCGATTCCCGCCAACGCGAAGTCCAGGACCGATGAGCCGGCGAAAGGCGGCAAGGCACTCAAGGGTGTCCGGCTGCACTACCTCCCGAAGGGCTTCACGCATGGCGAGGTGATCGTCGACAAGCATGACGGCCTCACCGAGTACAGCTACCTGTGGTCGGACGACCGGGACGACCTCGACAGGAAGCGCAAAATGCTTTGGGTTCGGGTGGTGTGCTGGCCGGAGGCACGCACACTGGCCCAGCTGAAGAAGGCGCCGCTCCACCTGGGGACGTTCGCCGCCGCGAAGACCGCGAAGATCGGCGGCCGCAAGGTGCTCACCAAGGAAGGTGACGGTGCGCTGGGCCCCGGCCGGTATTCAGGCTGGGTCGAGCGCGAGGGTGTCATCGTCACCGTGATGGCCTCCGAGCCGCTCGTCCCCCGGCTCGGCCAGATCATCAGGTGGATCAGGCTTTGAGCCGCCCCACCCCGGCCTTGATCAGGAGCTGCGGCTCGCTGTCGAGCAACGGGAGGTGATCTTCGGCCGGGCCGACGTGCCACTGGTGGACGGGCACCAGGCCAGGCTCGATCAGCTCGAACCCGTCGAACAGCCTCAGCACCTCCTCGTGCCCGCGGAACCTGCCCTGGGCCGATGTCCTGGCCGTCGCCATCTGGAGCTGGCTGATCGCCTCCGGATCACTCTCCGCCATCGCGTGGGAGATGATCAGGTAGCTGCCGGGCGCCATCCGCTCCCTGAAGGCGGCCACGATGCCGGCGGGGTCCTCTTCGTCCATCACGAAGTGCAGCACACCGACCATCAGCACGCAGACCGGCTGGTCGAAGTCGATCAGGCCGGTGATGTGCGGGTCGCCGAGGATGTCCGCGGGGCGGCGCAGGTCGGCCTGGAGGGAGGCGATGCCGGGGGCGTCGGCCAGCATCACCTCGGCGTGCATGCGCACCACCGGGTCGTAGTCCACGTAGATCACCCGGCAGGCCGGGCTGACCTTGCGGACGGTCTCGTGGATGCTGGGCGAGGTCGGGATGCCGGTGCCCAGGTCGATGAACTGCCGCACGCCCTGCTCGGCCACGTGGCGTACAGCCTCGATCTGGAAGGCCCGGTTGGCCCTGGCCACCAGGCGCGTGTCCGGGGCCACCGCGAGGACCTTCTCGGCGACCGCGCGATCGATGGCGAGGTTGTCCTTGCCACCGAGAAGGTAGTCGTACACCCGGGCTGAACTCGGGACACTCGGGTCGACACCGGGCGGAACGCGTTCTAGCTCGGTCACGTAAGCGCCGTCTCCTTCGCCAAGTACTACGTGGGCCCATCCTACTCGGCTCCTTCGTGAGGACGAACGGCCAGGAGAGAACACGTTCTCGTTACCGAGGTGCCGCACCGATAGGGGCCGTGGAGATCGCGTGGAGGTGTGCGGCGCCGGGGCCGCCGGGCCGGGATTGTAACGCCGAGCAGGACCGTAAATACAGCCAGATGGCCGATGCGCTTTGGACATCGGCCTGTGCATCCTGGTGAGGAGGGTTCCCATCGGAGAGGAGTCACGAGGGCATGGAGATCGCGGCAGGCCGCCCGACCGTTGTCTTGGACAATGGCGTGGTCGGCAGGGTCATGCTGGCACATCCGTCTCGGCGCGACCTCGTGCTCGTGCTCGGCATGGACGGCACCCTGCTGAGCTGTCAGCTCGGCGACATCGCGTGCGTGGTGGGAGGCAAGCCGCTCTGCCGCGACGGCTGAGGGTCAAGCACGCGTGACGAGGTCGCCGATCAAGCCGGCGGCCGCGAAGTCGTTGGTGAGCCGGTTCTTGGTGAGTGCGAACGCCACACCGGTCGCGGTGTCGGCCCAGGCCGCACTTCCGCCCGCGCCCCCCACTCCGAACACCGTCGGATTCTCCTCGGCCGTCGTGAGACCGCCGATGGAGTACCCAAGCCCCCACGTCGAAGGCATGCCGAACACCTCGTCGACCCCGCTGGAGACCACGGCCGTCACCTCACGCAGCCGTCCGGCGGAGATCAGCCGTGTCCCGTCCACCTCGCCGAGCAGGGCCGCGTACATGCGCGCGATGGCCCGCGCCGAGGTCTTGCCGCCCGCGGGAATGTCGGCGGACAGATAGTCAGACCGGTTGCCCAGCTCCGCGGTGGGCATCAGCGTCATCGGGCCGGCCTTGAACATCGGCAGGTCCGCCGGCATGTCCGCGAACGCCGACATGTCCACCGGCGCATCCTCCAGCCTCGCCAGGCGCGCGTGCTCCTTCTCCGGCATCCCGAAGTACAGCTCGCCGGCCATGCCCAGCGGGGTGGTGACGTCCTCGAGCAGCACCTGCGAGATCGGCTTGCCGGTGGCCCGCCGGACGATCTCGCCGACCAGGAACCCGAACGTGTAGGCGTGGTATCCGACCTTCGTGCCAGGCTCCCACCACAGCTCGGCGTCTTCCAGTGCGGCCACCATCGTGCCCCAGTCGCACACGTCCTCCGGCGTGGTGTCGAGCGGCACGCCCGGCACGCCTGCGGTGTGCGACAACACGTGCCGCACGGTCACGCCTTCCTTGCCGTGCCGGCCGAACTCCGGCCACAGCTCGGCCACCGGCGTGTCGTACCCGAACAGGCCCCGCTCCACCAGCACGTGCGCGACCGTCGCGGTGGCGCCCTTACCGATCGAGAAGTTGTAGAAGGGCGTGTCGGGGGCGACGGGGCGGCCGGTCTCCGGGTCGGCCACGCCGGCCACCACGTCCACGATCTGCTCGCCGTCGCGGTAGACGGCCACCTGGAGCCCGCGTTCCTCGCCGGACTCGACGAGCCTGTCGGCTGCTTCCTGCACCTGCTTCTGAAGATCCGTCATGGGGGGGGCTCCTTCGGGAGGTCGGTGAAACTAGACGGTACGGTACTCGTTCGAGTACGGAACTGTCCAGTACCCAGTTGGGAGGGGCGGAGGGCTGCCTTCCTCCGCGCCCATGGCGCTTCTAGCTCAGGAAACGTTTGATTCCGTCGGCCAGGGAGGTCGCGATGCGCTGGCGGAAGGCGGGGTCGGACATCTTGGCCGCGTCGCCGGGGTTGCGCATGTTGCCGCACTCGATGAACACCGCAGGCCGCTTCGACAGGTTGAGCCCGCCCAGGTCGGTACGGGTCTCCAGCCCGTCGCGGGCGATGTAGTTGGCGTACGGCAGGCCGGTGCCCTTCCGGTAGGCGTCGCGTACGGCGTGCCCGAGCCGCCGGGACGGCTCGACGACCTCGTCGTTGTGCCCGGGGAGCAGCCCCGGCATGATCACGTGGAACCCGTGCCCGCTCGGCTTGGCGCCGTCGCCGTGGATGGACAGGACCGCGTCCGCCCTGGCCTCGTTGCCGATGGCGGCCCGCTCGGTGACGCACGGGCCGACGCCCTTGTCGTTGGGCCGGGTGAGCACGACCTTGGCGCCCATGCGCTCCAGGATCGGCTTGAGCCGGCCCGCGACGTCCCAAGTGAAGGCGTGCTCCGGGAATCCGTCATCGGTCTGGGTGCCGGTCGTGTTGCAGGCCTTGCGGCCGGTGATGATGTCGACCTGACGGTTGATCTCCTCCGGATGCGCGGCGTTGCCGCCGTTGTGTCCGGGGTCGAGCACCACGACCTTCCCGTCCAGCGCCCGCTCGGCGGGAGAGCGGGTGACGGGCGACTCGGTGGGAGACGCTTCGGCAGGCAGCGCCGTCTCGTGCGCGGTGGGCACGACGCCGCCGCACGCGGTGGACAGCGCGGCCAGCGTAGTGAGTGCCACGAGGTACGCGCGCATGGTCCCGACCGTACCGGGCGCTTGTCGGCACGCCCAATACCCGGCCGTCCTGGGCCATTCGCATCTCTTACCGGATAAATCGGCACATTGAGCGTTAATTCCGTCATTATCCTGACTTGCCATAAATGGGCCTACCCGGGCGATGACCTTCTTGATAGATATTTCCGCAGGCGGCTCCCTGCCGCACCACTAAGCCGGTCATCCCCAAAAAGCGATAGTGAGCGGACCGATTCAAGGTGCTTGCCGATGATTTCTTTCTCGTCGCCTGGGATACGACTGGCTCGGGCAAATCCCGCATGCACCTCCAGGGAATCGCGCTCGGCCTGGCCGGAGCCCTGATCGCGGAGCTGGTGCTGGCGCAGCGGATCGCCGTGCGCGGGGTGCGCCTTGGCGTGGTCGACACGCGGCCGGTCCAGGAGGACGTGGCCGACAATGTGCTGTCCGAAATCACGAATTCCGCACACCACACCGACGTGCGTACGTGGCTCGCGTATCTGGCACAACGTTCGGTGGCGGATGTGAGCGGACGGCTGGAGACGGCCGGGCTGCTCCAACGCGAAACCCCAAAATTACTCAAGCGCAAACAAGCCCGCTATTTCTCCACCGATTTCAGCCGCGCCATGTGGCCCGCGACGCGGCTGCGGCTGGGGCTGGTCCGGCGCCAGCCCCTGTCGCCGCCGGACATGGCGCTGGCGACGCTGGTGGACGCATGCGACCTGACCGACACCGTGCTCGACGAGCCGTCCGACCGCCGGGTCGCCCGCCAGTACCTGACCACGGTGCTGGCCGCGATGCCCCAGCCGCTCAGCGACCTGAGCCGCCAGGTCAGCTCGGCCGTGGGCGACGCCGTCCTTACGTACCGCATCTGACCGGCCCGACCCCCCGCAGAACGGCCCCACTGGAACGGACCCCCGAAAGGAACACGATGCGCACCGTGAAATCCGTCGTGCCCGACCCGATCACCGGCGCACTCGCCGCCGACCGGCTCGGCGCACCCTCGGTCGTCTACTTCGTCCTGTCCGCCGCGGCGCCGCTCACGGTCGTCGCCGGAGTGGTCACCACCGCGTACGCGATCACCGGGATCACCGGCCTGCCGATCGCGTTCCTCGTGGTGGGGATCGTCCTGGCGGTGTTCTCGGTCGGGTACGTCGCGATGGCGCGGCACATGGCCAACGCCGGCGCGTTCTACACCTACGTCGCCCGCGGGCTCGGCCGCCCGGCGGGCATCGCGGCCGCCTGGGTGGCGCTGATCGCGTACAACGCGCTGCAGGTCGGGCTCTACGGGGCATTCGGCGCGGCGACGAGCCCGCTCATCGAACGGTGGACGGGCGTCACGCCGCCTTGGTGGGTGGTATCGCTGATCGCCTGGGCGCTCGTGGCGGCGCTGGGCGTCATACGGGTGGACGTCAACGGCAGGCTGCTGGCCATTCTGCTCACCGCCGAGGTGGCGGTGATCCTGCTGTTCGACCTCGCCGACCTGGTCAATCCTGCGCCCTCAGGTTTCTCCATGGACGCGCTGTCGCCTGGCGCGTTGTTCGAGCCCGGCGTCGGAGCGCTGCTGGTGATCGCCACGCTCGGGTTCGTGGGGTTCGAGTCGTCCGTGGTGTTCTCGGAGGAGAGCCGCGAACCGCGGCGTACCGTGCCGCTGGCCACGTACTCGGCCGTGGCGATCATCGCCGGCCTGTACGCGCTGTCGTCCTGGGCGATGACGGTCGCCACCGGCCCGGCCAACATCGTGGCCACGGCGCAGCGCGACCAGGCCGAGACCATCTTCCTGCTCGCCGCCCAGCACCTGGGCGGCACGGTCGTGGACATCGCCAGGGCGCTCTTCGCGACCAGCGTGTTCGCGGCGATGATCTCCTTCCACAACACCACCGCCCGCTACTTCTTCGCGCTCGGCCGCGAGCGGGTGCTGCCTGCCGTCTTCGGCCGCACGCGGGCCCGGAGCGGGGCGCCCAAGGCAGGCTCCATCGCGCAGAGCGTGCTCGGGCTGGCCGTCATCGCGGTGTACGCGCTGCTCGGGCTCGACCCGCTGGTGCAGCTGTTCTTCTACGGCGGCTCGTTCGGCGGCTTCGGAGTGCTGCTGCTGATCTTCGTGACGTCCATCGCGATCATCGCCTTCTTCCTCCGCGAGCCGAGCGGCGAGACGATCGCGCGGCGGATGGTCGCGCCCGCGCCGGCAGCGATCGGGCTGGCCGTGATGGTGTGGCTGGCACTGGACAACTTCGGGACGCTGCTGGGCGTGCCCGAGGGCCATCCGCTCGCCTGGATCCTGCCTGCCGTCTACGGCGTCGCCGCCGTCGTGGGTGTGCTGTGGGCGATCATGCTGCGGGCCGGACAACCCGCGGTCTACTCTCAGATCGGGATGGGCGCCAAGGCGGCCTCCGCCCGGGACATCACCTGATCTGACGAGAGGGGATAGGCCATGGGAGAGACCTTCGTCATGCGGCCGGACATCCGGCGCGCGGCCGAAACGGACGCGGCGCAGGTGGCCGAGCTGATCGCGACCGCGTTCGCCCAGCTCAAGGTGGTGAGCTACCTCGTGCGCGACCGCAGGGAACGGCACAAGATCCTTACCGCCAACTTCCGGATCTTCGTGGATCACGCGCTCGAGCACGGCGAGATCCACCTCGTCGACGACGGTCACGCGGCTGCGGTCTGGTTCCCCCACACCGCGCCGCTGCCTGCCCCGCGCGACTACGACCGCCGGCTGGCCGAGTGCACCGGCGAGTGGGTCGAGCACTTCCGCGTGCTCGACGCGCTGTTCGAGGAGCACCATCCGGCGGAGCCGCACCACTACCTGGCGTTCCTCGCAGTGCACCCTGACCGGCAGAACCAGGGGCTCGGCTCGGCGCTGCTGCGCCACCACCACAGGCGGCTGGAGGGTGCGGCGGCGTATGTGGAAGCCAGCAGCACCGGCAGCAGGGACCTGTACGCGCGCCACGGCTACGAGGTCCGCGATCCGTTCGCGCTGCCGGACGGGACGCTGTTCTGGCCGATGTGGCGGCCCGGGAATGGCCGTGCGCCCGGCGGCCCGTGACGCGGAACGGCCTCGCCGGGTTGCGGCGAGGCCTTTCGGCCGACCGCCGCGGGGTCTAAGGACCTCACCCGATCGTGAAACTTTCACAGTCTTCGAGGACCGATGGTGCGCACCCGTTGACGCGGCGGCGGCGGGAAAGGAGGATCAGAAGGCTCTCATTGGGAGCGCTCCCAACCCCCCTAAAGGACCTCCATGACCCGATGCCGGGCCGCCTTACTGGCCCTTCTCACCATGGTCGCCCTGTCCCCCGCCACGGCGGCGCACGCCGCGGACGAGGGGCCCGAGCAGATCGTGAACGGCACCTTCGACACCGGAACCGCCCCGTGGTGGGGCACCGCCAACGTCACGCTCGCCGTCGACGAGGGACGGCTCTGCGCCGACATCCCCGGCGGCACCGCCAACCCGTGGGACGTCATCATCGGCCAGAACGACATCCCTCTGGTGGAAGGCGAGACGTACGCCTACGGGTTCAACGCCTCCGCGACCCCGGCCAAGGTCGGCAGGGCGCTGATCCAGCTTCCCGTGGACCCGTGGACGCAGTACCTGTCGGCCGCGCCCGAAATGAGCGTTTCGGGCAACTCCTACTCCTACACGTTCACCGCGCCCGTGTCGCTGCCGAACTCCCAGGTCGTGTTCCAGCTGGGCGGCAGCGCCGAGCCCTGGAGGTTCTGTATGGACGACGTGTCGCTCAAGGGCGGCGCGGAGCCCGAGGTCTACGAGCCGGACACGGGCCCGCGGGTCCGGGTGAACATGGTCGGCTACCTCCCGTCAGGACCCAAGAAGGCGACCGTGGTCACCACCGCGACCACTGCGCTGGACTGGGAGCTCAAGAACGCCGCCAACGAGACCGTTGCCCAGGGCACGACCACGCCCAAGGGCGTGGACGCCAGCTCGGGGCAGAACGTCCACACGCTGGACTTCAGCGGCTTCCGCAAGCCCGGCAAGGACTACACGATCACGGCGGACGGCGAGACGAGCCGGCCGTTCGACATCGACACCGGCATCTATGACCAGCTGCCTGCCGACGCGCTGAAGTTCTACTACACCCAGCGCAGCGGCATCGAGATCCTCGACAGCCTCCGGCCGGGGTACGGCAGGCCGGCCGGGCACGTCGGCGTGGCGCCCAACCAGGGCGATGTGAGCGTGCCGTGCCAGCCGGGCGTCTGCGACTACTCGCTGAACGTCAAGGGTGGCTGGTACGACGCCGGCGACCACGGCAAGTACGTCGTCAACGGCGGCATCTCGGTCTACCAGCTCATGGCCGCGTACGAGCGGGACAAGGCGGCCTTCAAGGACGGCCAGCTGAACATCCCCGAGAGCGGCAACGGCAAGCCGGACATCCTGGACGAGGCCCGGTGGGAGCAGGAGTTCCTGCTGAGCATGCAAGTGCCGGACGGCAAGCCGTTCGCCGGGATGGCGCACCACAAGATCCACGACCAGAACTGGACCGGGCTCCCGCTGCTGCCGCACCTCGACCCGCAGCTGCGCGAGCTGCACCCGACCTCGACGGCCGCCACCCTCAACCTGGCCGCGACGGCGGCGCAGGCGGCCCGGTTGTTCGCCCCGTACGACGCCGCGTTCGCCGCCAAGAACCTCCAGGCGGCCCGCAAGGCATGGGCGGCCGCCAAGGCCAACCCGGCCAGGTACGCCGACCCGAACGACGGCACCGGCGGCGGCGCCTACAACGACGACAACGTGACCGACGAGTTCTACTGGGCGGCGGCCGAGCTGTACCTCACGACGGGCGAGAAGGAGTTCAAGGACTTCGTCCTGGCTTCGCCGCACCACACCGGCGATATCTGGCGTGATCGCGGCTTCGACTGGGGCAACACGGCCCAGCTCGGGCGCCTGGACCTGGCGACCGTGCCCAACGGGCTGCCCGACCGGGCGCGGGTGCGGCAGTCGGTGATCGAGGGGGCCGAGAAGTACCTGGCGATCCAGAAGGCGCACCCGTACGGCCTGCCGTACAACCCGCCGGACTTCGACTGGGGCTCCAACAACCTGGTGCTGAACAACATGGTCGTCATGGCGACGGCGTTCGACCTGACCGGGCAGGAGAAGTACAGGTCGGCCGTGCGCGAGGGCATGGACTACATCCTCGGCCGCAACGCACTCAACCAGTCGTACGTGACCGGCTACGGCGAAGTGGCCTCGAAGAACCAGCACAGCCGCTGGTACGCCCACCAGCTCGACCCCGCGCTGCCCAACCCGCCGCGCGGCACGCTGTCCGGCGGCCCGAACTCCAGCATCCAGGACCCGCTCGCGCAGCGGCTGCTCCGGGGCTGCAAGCCGCAGTTCTGCTACATCGACCACATCGAGTCGTGGGCGACGAACGAGCTGACCATCAACTGGAACTCCCCGCTGGCCTGGGTGTCGGCCTTCCTGACCGACAAGGGCGAGCGCTCGGACTGCCGGGTGCGCTACACCGCGCACGGTTCTGGCACGTTCACCGCCCAGGTCGTGATCGAGAACACCGGCAAGCACACCGTGGACGGATGGAGCCTGCGCTGGTCGTTCCTGAGCGGCCAGCGGGTCCGGCAGGACTGGGGCGCGGAGCTGTCGCAGTCCGGCTCGGTGGTGACGGCCAAGAGCCAGAGCAAGATCAGGCCGGGCAGGTCCGTGACCTTCGGTTTCACCGGCACGAACCCATGGGGCCCCAACCCGGCGCCTGAAGTGTTCCACCTGAACGGCGGCCGCTGCCGATGATCGATCGCCCGGCGGCCTGCGGGCCGCCGGGCACAGGCATTGCCGACGCTCCGTTCAACGGAATAATGTCAGCGCATGCCGAGGGGAACGTCTGAAGTCAGCGAGCCGATGTACTTCGTGCTCACCGCCCTACGCGCGGGGCCGCTGCATGGACACGCGATCAGCAAGTCGATCAAGGAGCTGTCGGGGGGCCGAGTCCAGCCGTCGGTCGGCACCCTCTACGGCATCCTGGAACGCCTCAACGAGCGCGGCGTGATCGCCGTGGACCGCGAGGAGGTCGTCAACGGCCGCAACCGCCGCTACTTCAGGATCACCGACGAGGGCCAGGCGCTGGTGGAGGCCGAGGCCAGACGGATGCAGGCGGCCGCGTCGCTGGTCCTGCGGCCGTCCATTCCATGACGGCCGTCGAGCCGGCCCACCCCTGGACGGCACTGGAGCGGCGGTATCGCCGGCTGCTGCTGGCCTATCCGCGGCAGTACCGCGCCACGCACGGCGACGAGTTGCTCGACGTCCTGCTGGAATCCGCTGAGCCTGGCCGGACCGTCCCGGTGCTCAAGGAGGCGTGGGGCCTGCTCGCGGGCGGCGTACGCAGCCGCATCGCACACCAGGCGTCGGGCAGCGCCTGGGCGGACGGCCTGCACCTTGCCGTCACGGCGATGGCGGCGGCGAACCTGGCGGCGCTGCTGCCGTACGCGGGCGCGCTGCCGCTCTGGACGCTGCTGTCGACACTGACGCTGCTGGCCGTCCTGCGGGGATGGATGGTCGCCGCGCTCCCGCTCACCCTCGTCACAGCCGTCAAGGCGGTCGCGCTCGCGAGCGGTGAACAGCCCTTCGACGTCACCCTGCTGCCCGTCTACCCGTCGTGGCTCGGCGGGCGGGCCCTGTTCGCGGACAGCAGCCCGTTCACCGTCGCGGCCGAATATGCGGCCGTGCTGATCGGCCTGTTGGTGCTCGCCTCCCGACGCCAGGCACCGCGGGCCAGATCATGGTGGTGGGCCGTGGCGATCGTGCCCGCCGCGTGGGCCGGGCCCGAATGGATGGCCGAGGAGACGGCGTTCCCGCTCAGCCTGAGCAGGATCGCTGTGGAGGCGGCGGCGTTGGGGCTGGCCACGGCGAGCGCCTACCTGGCGCGCGATCACCGGTGGGCGCTCGCGTCGGGCGTCTACCTGCTGGTGACCTCCAGCGGGTTCGTCATGCATGCCGAGGAACTGACCCGGCAGCACCTGGCGTACTGGGGAGTGCTCTTGCTGCTGACCCTGGCCTCGGCCGTAGCCCCCTTCAGACCGCGGCGACACTGCCTGGATTGACCATACTCCGTTAAACGTAGTACCGTCCTTGCCATGCTTAAGCGATCGTGTCTGGATCTCGCTGTGCCCTGCCTCGTCTCGGCGGCGCGCTGCTCCGCCGCGGCGGATACGCCGCCCGCGCCCAAGGCGACCGGCGGATCGGACAAACCCCGCCTGATCCAGTCCGCCATGGCGGACTGCATGAAAGGCAAGGGCTTCAAGTACGTTCCGTGGATCCCCAAGCAGGACATCCCGGAGGAGTCGCGCAAGTCCGGGCTTGGGGACTACGAAGCGATGAGGAAGGAGCGCGCGGAGTCGGGCTTTGGGGTCTTCATCAACCTGGCCGACCCCAGTTTCTACAGGGACCGGGCAATCTGGCGCGAGTCCGCGGCCATGGGCGACTGCCTCAAGGGCAAGGGGTATCGGGTCGACTCGCTCAGACCATCGGACATGCACATCCGGGGCTGGGAGGAGTTCGAGGCCCAGAAGCGGCAGATCGCGCTCAACGATGACCTGCCCGAAGGGCGCGACATGAAGGGCGACCGGGGATATTACGAGCCGCGCTTGCCCGTGGCCGCCGCGAAGCAGTACCTGGCCAAGGAGGTCAAGGCGGCCCTCGACGACCTGGAGTGCGGCAAGGACTTCTACGCCACGTACCTGCCGAAGTTCAGGCAGGTCGAGAACCGGGTGTCGGTGGAGTTCGGAGGGAGTGGGCTGTGAGGGCGATGGAGAAGGCATTCCTTGCCTTGGCCGTGCCGGTCCTGCTCAGCGGCTGCGGGGGCGCCGCCGAGCGCGCGCCGCATCCCCCGACCGCCTCGGCCGGAGACAAGAAGCACCAGCTCGAAGCGGCCAAGGCGGACTGCATGAAGCAGAAGGGCTTCAAGTACGTCGCGTTCGTGTCGAAGCAGGAGTGGCCCCTGCAGGATGACAAGCGCAATTCCGGCGACTACTCAGCAATGCGGAAATTTCGCGAAAAATATGGGTTTGGCGTATTCGCCATGCACGTCTACCCCAAGGAAATGGGCAACCCGGCCGTCAAGCCCGACAACCCCGAGATCAACCCCAACTGGGAGATCCAGTCCTCACTGTCCAAGACCCAGATGAGCGCGTACCGGAAGGCGAGCGACGCCTGCACGGTCACGGCGGTCAAGCAGGTGCTCGGCTTGGACGTGAAGTCGGACATGGACTACTACGCCCAGATGAGCAAGGCCTCCACCCGGGCGATCGAGAGCACCCTCAACTCCGATCCCCAACTGGTGGAGCTGGCCTCCGCCATGGCCACGTGCCTGAAGGGCAAGGGCTACTCCATCTCCGACACCACACCGAAGGCCATGTCCGAAACGGGCTCGAAGCAGTTCATCGATCAGGAGGACCGGCTGGGACGCGCGCAGCGTGACGACATACCCGATGTCCCGCCTCCGGTGAAGGAGGGCGAGATCCCGATGAGGTACGCGCCGACGCTCACCCCCGAGGAGGCCAGGCCGTACCTGTCCAAGGAGATCAAGGCCGCGCTCGACGACCTGGAATGCGGCAAGGACTTCTACGCCGCCTACCTACCGAAGGAGCTCGTGATACAGAAGCAGATCGACGAGCAGTTCGGCATGTGACGACCCTCATGACCTCACCACGCAAGCTACTCATCACTGTCATGGCGGGCGTCGTGGTCGTCGCCGGGGTCGGCTGGGCGCTCAGCACGCGGCTGCGTTCCCCGGCCGACGAGGCCGCCCGCCGCGCCGCGCCCAAGCCCTCCCTCATCACCGCCGCCGTCGAGCGCCGCAAGCTCACCAGCACCGTCGTGGTCAGCGGCACGCTGGAGTACGGCTCGCCACTGCCGATCAGCCTGGCCGGAGCCGTCGGCGGCACGTCCGAGCTGCAGCGTGCGACCCGGGCGCCACGCAAGGGCCGGCTCGCGGAAGGCGCGGTGCTTATGGAGGTCAACGGGCGCCCGGTGTTCGCGCTTCGTGGCTCGGTGCCGATGCACCGCACGATCACCCCTGGCGCCAAGGGCGACGACGTCGAGCAGTTGCAGCGGGCGCTGCGCCGGCTTGGACACGGCGGGCCGCGCTCCGGCGTGTTCGACCGGGCCACGATCGCCGCCGTCACCAGGATGTACGCGGCGAAGGGCTACGAGGCCCAGCAGCCGTCGTTGACCGACCGGCAGACGTACGACACGCTGCGCAAGACCGTGCAGACGGCGCAGGAGACGCTCGCGACCGAGAAGAAGGCGCTCGACCAGGGGCGTGACGTGCTTCCGCTGAAGCTCAAGGTGCGCAACGCGAAGGCCGACCTGGCCGCGGCGCAGCGGGGGCTGAAGCAGGCCGAGTCGCGGCGGCTGACGCCCGAGGACGAGACCAAGCTCGCGGCGGCCGACGCGGCGGTGCGGGCGGCCGAGGAGAAGCTGCTGGAGGCCGAGCAGGCGCTCGCCGCGGCCAGGAACCCGCCCACCAGCACGCCTTCCGCCGCCCCCGGGACCACCGCCCCGCCGTCCACCGCTGCCGACACGCAGTTCCTCGAGCTGCGGGTGGCCAACGCCAGGGCGGATCTCGCGGCGGCCCGCGCGAGCCGTGACCGGGTTCTCGAGGAAGCCGAACAGGCCCGGGAGGCCGAACTGGAGGAGCTGCGCAAGGCCGTGCGGACCGCACGGGAGGCGCTGGCCACCGCCGCGCAGGCGCTGCGCCAGGCCAGGCAACTCTCCCCGACCCAGCTCAAGGTGGCCAACGCCGGGAAGGACGTGGCGGCGGCCAAGGCGATGCTGGCCGAGTTCGCGCGTACGTACGGGACGGTCGTCCCGCCCGGCGAGGTGGTGTTCCTGCCGAAGCTGCCCGCGCGGGTGGACAAGAGCGAAGTGAAGGCGGGGCAGCGGATCGAGGACGAGATCGCGACCGTGACCGGCTCCTCCTTCATGGTGACGGGCTCGGTCGACGCGGCCGAATCCGAGCTGCTGCGGCCGGGTATGGAGGCGATGATCGAGCTCGACACGGGCAAGACGTACCAGGCGCGGCTCACCGCGGTCGGCGAGCCGGCCAGAGTGCGAGCCGCGAGCGCCGAGGAACCCAAGGACGGGGCGCAGCCCGTCTTGCTCACGCCGGACTCGGCGAAGGGCCTGCGGGCGGGGACCGCGGTGACGGCGAAGGTGACGGTGGGCGCGACCAAGGAGCCCGTCCTGGTGGTGCCGGTGGCCGCGGTGATCACGGGAGCCGACGGCAAGGCCCGCGTGCGGGTCGAGTACGCACCCGACCAGACCAGGGACGTCGAAGTGCGCTCCGGCCTGGCCGCCGACGGGAATGTCGAGGTCACCGGCGCGCTCAAGGAAGGTGACCGGGTGGTGGTCGGGGATGGCTGAGCCGGTCATCGAGCTGCGGGGGATCAGCAAGACCCATCCCGCGCAGCCACCGGTCACGGCGCTGGACGACGTCTCGCTCCGCGTGGACCGGGGCGACTACCTGGCGATCGCCGGCCCGTCCGGCTCGGGCAAGTCCACCCTGCTCAACGTGCTCGGCCTGCTGGACCGCCCGAGCTCGGGCAGCTACCGCCTCGACGGCGCCGAGACCACGGCGCTACGCGACGCGGCCAGGACCAGGCTGCGCGGCGACCGGATCGGCTTCGTCTTCCAGTCCTTCCACCTGCTCTCCCACCGCAGCGTGGTGGAGAACGTGATGCTCGCCGAGATCTACTCCAGACGGCCGCGCACGGGCAGGAGGGAGCGGGCCCTGGTGGCGCTGGAGCGAGTCGGGCTCGGCCACCGGACGGGCTTCCCGCCCGACCGGTTGTCGGGTGGCGAGCGCCAGCGCGCGGCCATCGCCAGGGCCCTCATGGGCGAGCCGTCGCTGCTGCTGTGCGACGAGCCCACCGGCAATCTGGACAGCCGCAACACCGCAGCCGTGCTCGACCTGTTCGACGAGTTGCGCGCGCTGGGGCTGACCCTGGTGGTGATCACGCACGAACGGGAGGTCAGCGAACGGGCCGCACGGCGGGCCCGGATCACCGACGGCGTGCTGGCGGAAGCGTGATGCACGTACGCGACCTGGCCGGCGAGGCCCTCGCGGGGCTGCTCGCCAGACCCGTGCGGGCGGCGCTCACCACGCTCGGCACCGTGCTCGGCATCACCACGCTGGTCGTCACGCTCGGCGTGGCGGCCACCGCGGGCAACCAGATCGTCGGCCGCTTCGACGAGCTGGTCGCCACCGCGATCACGGTCGAAGTGCCGGAGGCGGAGCACGTTCCGCTGGTGGAGTGGGACGCGATCGACCGGCTGACCCGGTTGCGCGGGGTGGAGTCGGCCGCCGCCGTGGCCGAGTCGAAGGACAGCGCGAACCTGTCGGTGCGCTCCAACACCATCGTTGATCCCACCAGGGTGACCACGCAGACCCTGACCGTGCTGGCGGCGACGACCGGACTGCCGGAGGCGGCACGCGGCAGGATCGTACGGGGCCGCTTCTACGACGCCGGGCACATCAGGCGGCGCGACCGGGTGGCGGTGATCGGCGACCAGGCGGCCAGGATGCTCGGGATCACGAGACTCGACCAGGCGCCGGCGATCTTCATTGGCGGGCACGCGTACACCGTCATCGGCATCCTGGGCGAGCTGCGCCGCGAGCGGAACCTGAGCACCGCCGTGATCGTGCCACCCCCTGTGGGCCGCCGCTTCGGGCTGCGCGACGTCACCAGAGTGCTGGTCAACACCAGTCTGGGCGCCGCCGGGCTGATCGCGGGGCAGGCCCCGGACGCGCTGAGCCCGGGGAACGGCGACATGCTGCAGGTGATCGCCCCACCCAGCCCCACCAGGGCACGTGACCAGGCGCAGGCCGACGTCAACGCGTTGTTCCTGATCCTCGGCCTGGTCTCGCTCGTCGTCGGCGCGGTCGGCATCGCCAACGTCACGCTCGTCACGGTGATGGAGCGGGTCGCCGAGATCGGCCTGCGGCGCTCACTCGGCGCGGCCAGGCGGCACATCGCCGCCCAGTTCCTGCTCGAGTCGACGTTGATCGGGCTGGCGGGCGGGGTGATCGGCGCGAGCCTGGGCGTGGTGACGGTCGTCGTCGTGTCCGCGGCCAAGCAGTGGACGCCGCTCCTCGACGTGCGCCTGGCACTCGCCGCGCCCGTCGCGGGCGCCGTGGTGGGGCTGCTGGCCGGACTCTACCCCGCGCTGCGGGCGGCCAGGATGGAGCCGGTGGACGCGCTCAGATGATCCATTCGCAGCCGCCGGGGGCGGACTTCATCGCGTACCGGCTGGCCTACAAGGGGCGGCACGCCACTCGCTACACGCTGCCCGCGAGCTGGCGGCCCGTGGTCCGGCACCTGGACAAGATCATGGGCGCCGGACTGAGACCATTGACCGGGAGAGCGCGGCGGAATTATGTTCGGTCGTTCGCCGTCTCGTGCACGGCCGCACCACGAAGGAGCCCCCCGTGAACCTTCCCCTGACCGGACGGACCGCCGAGGACCTGCTGGCCGAGGTGGCCAGGATGAAGGAGCACGACTTACCGGTGCGCGGCGGCCAGGTGACCGCCTACGTCTACGACACCGGGCGGGCCGAGGTCAACGACGCGGCGGCGCGGGCGTACTTCGAGATGCTGGAGGTCAACTGCCTCGACCCGACCGCGTTTCCCAGCGTGGTCGAGATGGAGCGGCAGGTCGTCGGCGCGGTCGCCGACGTGCTTGGAGGCGGGCACGGCATCTTCACCAGCGGCGGCACCGAGTCGATCATGCTGGCCGTGAAGGCGGCGCGCGACCTGGGCGGGCGTTCGCGCCCGAACCTGGTGGTCCCCGTCACCGCCCACCCCGCCTTCCACAAGGCCGCTCACTACCTCGGTGCCGAGGTCGTCGCCGTGCCTGTGGACCTGGACACGTACCGGGTGCGGGCGGCGGACGTCGAGCAGGCGATCGACGACGACACAATCCTGGTCGTCGCCTCGGCGCCGTCCTACCCGCAAGGCGTGATCGACCCGATCGAGCAGGTCGCCGCCGTGGCGTCGGCGGCCGGCGTCCCCTGCCACGTGGACGCGTGCGTGGGCGGGTGGCTGCTGCCGTGGCTGCGTGCGGCCGGCGCGGCGATCCCGCCGTTCGACCTGTCCGTGCACGGCGTCACGTCGATCTCCTGCGACCTGCACAAGTATGGGTACGCCCCCAAGGGCGCCTCAGTCGTGCTCTTCGCCGACCCCGCGATGCGCCGCAAGGCGTACTTCGCCTCGGCCGGCTGGCCCGGCTACACGATCATCAACGCGACCGTCCAGAGCTCCAGGTCGGCGGGCCCCCTCGGCGGCGCCTGGGCCACCCTGCAGGCGCTGGGCCGGCAGGGGTACGAGGAGCTCGGCCGGGTCACGCTGGAGGCCACGACCAAGCTCCGCGAGGGCATCGCCGCGATCCCCGGGCTGCGGGTGCTGGGCGAGCCGGAGTCGTCGCTGGTGGCCTTCACCGGGGACGGAATCGACGTGTTCGTCCTGGCGGACGAGGCCCGGGCACGGGGCTGGTTCCTGCAGCCGCAGCTGTCGTACGCGGGCATCCCTGCCAACCTGCACATCACCGTGACCGGGGTGATGCTGGCCGGGGTCGACGCCATGCTCAAGGTGATCGCCGACTCGGCCGCCGCCGCCGCGGAGCGCGGTCCCGTCGTGTTGCCCGACGGGCTGGTCGAGCTGGTGGCGGGCCTGGATCTGGAGGCGCTGGACGACGCCACCTTCGCCGAGCTGGCCGCGTCCGTGGGAGTGGACCTGCGGCCGGGGGCGGGGCAGCCGGAGATGGCGATGGTCAACGCGGTCCTGGACGCGCTTCCCCCGGCCGGCAGGGAGGCGGTGCTGGTGCGCTTCCTCTCGGTGATCTACGGCTCTGGGAATTCGACCTCTAGCCATCCTTGATCGTCATACTAACGGTATGATGAGTCTATGAATGCTGTAGCTGACGAGGCCATGCCTCACGACGCAGAACCGTCACGTGCCGCCTTGTATGTCGTCCACGATGCGCCTGGCCCGAAGGTCAAGAAGGCCATCACCATGCCAGAACAGCTTGCCGCCGAGATCGACGCCCGCGTCGGACGTGGCGAGTTCTCTGCCTTCATGGCCGGAGCCGCGCAGCACTGGCTGGCCCTGATGAAGACAGGCGAGATCGTCGATGAGTACGAGCGGCAGCACGGCCCCATCAGCGAAGAACGATTGGAGCGAGCGAGGCGTCGGTGGCACGACGCCTGAGAAACGTTCCGATCACGGCTCCTGGGCCACTCTTGGTGCTCGACGCTCAAGCCCTCTCCCTGCTGTCCGATAACCATGCCGACGCCGTGGACCTGGTGGAAGTCGCCCGAGAGGACGGGTATGCGGCAACCGTCAGTGTCGTCACCCTCGCTGAACAGCGTAGGACCGGACAGGCAGCGGCCCGCATGCGCTGGCTCCGTTCTCGGCTGGTGATCATGCCCGTCACCGAGCAGTTGGCCGACCTGGCGGCAACACTGCTGGAGTGCGCCGGGCTCGATGGTCACGACAACGTCATCGACGCGCTAGTGACGGCTACTGCGGCTTCTACAAACGCACCGGGCCGCCTGCTCACTTCCGACGGTTCCCACATTCCCGCCCTTTGCAAGGCCGCCGTCGAGTTGGGCTCGCGGCAGATCCAATGGCTCAAGGTTTAGAAGGTCACGCCCAGGCGTTACGCAATCGCCTTGAGGCTGACGGCCCAGATGGCGTCTCCCTCGCTCCTCACCAGCAGCGCCCGTCCGCCTCAGCAATCGACGAATGTACGGAGTGTGACTTGAGCACCATGTCGACAGTGACTCTCGCCGAGGACAGACCTGTTGGTGCCCCAGCCGGTCTTTCCGATGACTGACACGGCTCATGATCGTCGAGTCAGCCAAGCCAGGCGACACGCGTCTGCCACCCCACCGCGAAAGCGGCCAACTGCGGATTGCCGCCCCGGTGACGCGCACGTGGGCGCAACGGAGAGGTCGTCCAGGTTCGCCAGACGACGTGCTGGCTGAACGAACTCCCTGAGCCTCATCGCCACCCCCGTCCTCACCAGGACGCACGGGAGCGTCCCGGACTGTTGCACCGTGCGCTACGAGTCAGTCAGCTAGCACCGGAAGGAGCGACGAGCGGCGGGAATGCCTGTGCCTTAAGCGGCGG
Organism: Nonomuraea sp. 3N208; assembly: GCF_052245935.1. Classification (NCBI taxonomy): domain Bacteria; kingdom Bacillati; phylum Actinomycetota; class Actinomycetes; order Streptosporangiales; family Streptosporangiaceae; genus Nonomuraea; species Nonomuraea sp. 3N208. The sequence goes on from NZ_JBQQBR010000012.1 coordinate 73,008, forward strand.
ACACGATGGCGATGCCGAGGCACATCTCGTCGCTGGTGCCGTCACCCCACACCACGTATCGCGGCGGCGTCTTCTGGAGTTGCGGCAGCAGGGCGCGCAGGCCGGGCGTCGTGCGTGCAGGTCACCCGGACCACGTCGCCCTTCTTGACCTGGACGGGTGCGGGGAGCACACGAAGCGCCTGGTCGTCGAAGTTGTAGTCGGGCACGCTCAGCAATGTGCGGGCCCCCGGTGTGCCGGGGTTCAGCTCGACCTTGATGGCACGTCCGGGCAGGTGCATGTGGCCGGCCGTGGCGTGCACGGTGGCCGGGCCCCCGACGGACAGGTCGCAGTGCTGCGTGGGGCCAGGCTTGGGGCGGCAGAACTCGGCGAGGTCGGCCAGCTGCTGCTCGATGTCCTTGCCGAACCTGGCGGCGACGTCCTTCACCGCGGCGGCCCGGTCGCACAGCGGGCCCGACTCCTTCGGCGTGCACGGCAACTCCACCGGCGCCGGGAACAACGCGGTCTCGAGCGGCGTCAGCTCCCGCTCGGCGAGGCGCAGCCGGATCCCCGAGCGGTCGGTGCCCGGCTTGCCCTCCACGCCCAGCAGGTTGTAGTGGACCTGCATGACGAGCTGACTGCCTGGCGGCAGCTCGTACCCGTACTCGGCGTCGAGGAGCGTCTCGTTCGTGCCGGGCGCCCAGTGGGCCACCCAGGACGCCTCGTCGACGCCGGAGTCGCCGAAGCACGTGTAGCCCTGGCCGGGGGTGGCGGCGTCGAGCTCGCGGGTCCGCTCGGCCTGCTCCGGGGTGAGCCTGAAGAAGATCGCGTGGTGGACGAGGTCGGTGTTCTGGGGCTGGAACTGGGCACCGGTCAGGAACATCCGGTTCGCCAGCTTCGGGTCGATGAGGAAGCAGCGGTAGTCGTCCGTGCCGCCGTTGGGCGGACCCGGCGTGTACGGCTCCGCCATGGTCAGCGTGACGAACCGTTCGCCGCCCCGGGGCGGGGCGGTCGTGGACGTGGCCGTGGCGGAGTGTCCGGAATCGCTGGAGTGCCCGTCGGCGGCCGGGGTGGTGGTGGACGCGCCACACGAGGTGAGCAGCACGGCCACGACGAGGACGGCGGCCGTCCGGGCTGGTCGGTTCATGGCTCCACACTCGCCTGTGCGAGGCCCGCGGGCATCCTTTCCCGGGACGTTTTCGTTCTTTCCCTGGGATGACACCGCGCGTCAGACCGGCGTCGGCCTTTCCCGCCCTCCATCAGATCTTCGGCGGGGTCAGTACTGGCCGTAGCCGTTGCCGTTAGGCTCCTCCTCCTGCACGTAGTCGAAGTAAACCGTGACGAACGGCCACGGATCGCCGTCATCGTCAGTGTCGTTGTGCAGCACCAGGTCGCGGATCTCGATCCTGCCCATCTCCTCCAGCGTGCTGGCGAGCCTGCGCAGCAGGTTGGGCACGTCGTCCTGTCCTTCACCCCGTGGATTGTTCAGGGAGAAGTGGCGAGCTTGGAATCCCAGCTGGTCGGCCACTTGTTCTTACCTCCTGCCCCGCTTCTGCTTGTTCCGCTCGCCATCGAACTTCTCGGCCTGCCGGACCTTCCCCGCCGCCCGGTTGAAGATACTCCGGTCGTACGGCTTTCCGGCCTCCTTGGCCTCGACCGCCTCCTGCTCCTTGGCGGTGAGGTTGGCCTGGGAATCCGGCCGCCCGCGGCCGCCGCCGCGGCCACCGCGCGACATAGCCATCGTTCCCCGGGACGGTCCGGAGGTGTTGCCGAAGCCCTGCAACCGGGTGGGCGGCCGCAGGCCCACGGTGCGGCCGCCCGCGCCGGCCAGCGCTGGGCTGCCTCCCGGGCCTCCCGGGCGGCGCAGATTCTCCAGGATGCGGCGCATCGGGTCCGTGACCCGATGCCTCAGCATGGGGGCCAGTACCTTGCCGGTGCCCTCGCTGCCCTCGCGAAGGATCTTGCCGACGACCTGACGGCGCATGAGGATCCGGGCGGTGGCGGCCGCGCCGCCTGCCGCGCCACCGATCAGCAGCAGCCTGTGGACGTCGACCAACGCGGCCGCCGCCTGCGTCGCCGAGGCGATCTTCACCGCGGACACCACGGAGGCGCCGCCGTCCAGGAACGCGGGCGACATCCGCATCGCGGTGGCGGCCTGGGTGAGGTGGTCGCCAGAGACCGTGCTCCAGTGGCGGCCCATGGCATTGGCCGACTCGCCGCGGTAGAACTGCTGCGTGTTGCGGACCGCCACATCGGACCGTTCCGCGGCGGGGATCACGTTGGCGCGTGCGGCCCGGTCGGCGTTGCCTTCCGCCCGCATCATGTCCTCGTCGATGGCCGGCCAGGGACCGAGCATCGACATGATGCCGGCGAGCTCGGGAGGCAGGTTCAGGCCCATGCGCCGCCGACGTTCTCGGTGTTCACGACCTCGGTGTCGCGCATGTTCCTGGTCGCGGTGTGCAGGGCGTCGCCGGTCGTGGTGATCTCCCCGGACAGCCCAGTGAGCGCGGCGACCGTCATCTGCCGGCACTCGGCGTACATGCTGGCGAACACGCCGAACAGCCCGTCGTCATGCCAGGAGGAAACACCGTCGCCCTGCTGTCCGTACGCCTCAACGGCGGCCCCGGAGTCCTCGCCATGGGTCCTGATCCGGGAGGCCTCCTGCCCCACCGCCCCCATGGACATCTCAAGTCCCGTCATGTTCGCCGACCATACCGTGATATTTCAGGATCATGGCGACACTTCTCATTAACGATCATGACATTGCAGGTCAAAGATCTATATCGGATGTGTCTAAACTGTTCACTCCACCCGCTGCCCGCCGGAGTACGACATGCCGATACCAGCGCCGGAAGACGACCTCGAATACCTGGAACAGGTCCTCGCCAAGACACGGCAGACCGTGCGTGGCCTGCGGGACGCACAGGCCGCGATCCGGGACGTGACCGGGCGGGCGGCGAGCAAGGACGGCCTGGTCGAGGCGAGCGCGAACGGCAGGGGCGACATGACCGGGCTGCGCATCGACCCGCGGGCGCTGCGGCTCGGCGAGGCCGAGCTCGGCCGGCGGGTGACGGCGGTTCTCCAGGAGGCCCAGCAGGACGCGGCGCGGCAGGCCCAGGAGATCGCGAGCAGGGCCATGGGGGACGCCCCCGAGATGCCCCCGCCGCTCGATGAGGACTTCGTCCGCGCCAGGGTCGAGCAGGTGGCCCGCGATCTTCTCTAGGCTGGAGGCAAGCGTGTACGCCCACGGGATGGATCCCGCTGACATCAAGACCGGACAGTTGGACGAGCTCGGCCGCCAGGGTGAGCGGATGCTGGCCTGGCTGGAGACCGCCCAGGAGGAGCTCGACAAGATCGTCGGCATCGGGCAGGGGCGGTCCGGCCAGGTCAAGGCCGCCGTGGACCCGAACGGCAGGGTCCTGGAGGTCACCTTCGGCCCGCGTGCCCTGCGCCTGGACAGCAAAACGCTGGCGGAGGAGGTGCTGGCGGCCGTCCGCCTGGGCCGGGAGGAGTCCGAACGCCAGGTCCACGACCTGATGCGCGAGGCACTGCCCGGCTACGATCCCGCCGAAGGAAACGCCCGGCTCGGCCGCCTCCTGGACCTGGACGGCGACTGAGCCGGGGCGGTGCCGCGGCCCACTCGTGGATCAAGGCAGCGTCGCCTCGGCCGGGGTCAGGCGGAGCCGCGGGCTGGTCGCCTCGGCTGATTCAGGGCGGGGACGTGGGGAGGACGGCCTCGACGTGGAAGCCGCCGTCCTCGACCGGGCCGGCCTTGAGCGTGCCGCTGGCCAGCTCGACCCACTGCCGTACGTCGTGCAGGCCATCCGCGTCCTCCTGCCCGAGGCCCTCGTCCGGAGGTGTGGCTGACGCTGATCCGGACGACGCCAGGGAGGTAGCGGACCCCGACCCGGGCGTCCGTGCCGGGCGCGTAGTCGCAGACGTTCGCCAGGGCGTCCTGGACCACCCGGTACGCCGTCCGCCCCACCGCGCCGGAGACGGGGACCGGCGTGCCGGACACCACCAGCTCCACGGGCACACCGGCGCAGGCGGACTCCGAGATCGCCGAACGCAGGTCCGGCAGCGGCAGCCCCAGGTCGAAGCCCTCCCCGGTGCCGGGCCGTAACAACGCCACCATGTGACGTAGCTCGTCCAGCACCTCGAAGGCCGTGGTACGCAGTTCCTCCGCCGCCACCCTGCCGCGCTCGTCGGCCGTGGCGTCGGCCAGGGCCCCGGCCTGTAACACCATCCGGCTGACGCGGTGGGTGACGACGTCGTGGATCTCGCCGGCCAGCCGCTCGCGTTCGACCCGCTCGGTCCACTCCTCCAGCGCCCGGTCCAGCCGTGCCCTGACCTCCGCGTACAGGCCGTACAGCACCGCCAGCGCGATCACCACCTCGGTACGCAGGACGAGGGGCGCGGCGGCCGGCCACTCGGCCAGCAGCAGCACCGCCAGAGCGATCGTGATCACCGGCAGCCAGCGCAGGGTGCGGCGCTGCCGCTCGGCCGCGAACCGCATCGCCGCGTACACCGCGAACGGGCACGACGGCGGCCACACCAGCACCTCGTACAGCGGCGGCACGACGGACGGGGCCAGCACGCAGAGCACGGGCAGCGCGACCGCCGCGCCGGCGGCGATCCACGCCACGGTGAGCGGCGCGCGGCGCATCCACACCACCGGCAACGCGGTGGCCAGGAGGATCGGCAGGAGTGGGCCCGTAGAGCCGGTCGTCAGCGTCAAGCCTGCCGCGACGAGGACCGCGACCACGTCGGCAGGCCGCGGACGGGCACCGTCCACCGGCTCATCGTACGATCACCGACCCGGCCTGCCCACCCTCCGAGGTCCCCCGGCTCAGACCTTGGTGATGCGGACGGCGTCGGCGATGACGTACCCCGTCGTGGAGGTCCAGCGGCTCACCCCGACCACGTTGTACGTGCCCGCGTTGAGGGAGAACGTGCCGATGCCGCGCCACGTCCCGCCCCCCGACCGCTGGTCCACCGTGACCGTCTGATTGCCGCCCGACGCTGCCACGATGTGCGGTGTCGCGCTGTTGTACCCGGAGTTGGCCGGATACCAGATCTCCACCCGATAGCTGCCCGCGCTCGGGATGGACGCCGGGAACCAGGCGGGATCACTGGCCGCGACCGGGTCGGCGAAGCGGTAGTCGGTGCCGTGCAACTGTGTCGAATACGTGGACGTGCCCCAGTTGGCGCTTGCCGTGAAGCCGGACCCGGCATTGTCGATCACCACGCTGAACGCGGACCCGCCGGAGGCCACCTTGCCCGCACTGGGCGCGCTCTCCTGGTGCGTCCTGTTGAGCGCGGTCACGTAGTAGGTCTGCGTCCCGCTGGCGGTCGGGTCGGTGAAGGTGGTCTTCCTGGTGGTGGTGATCAGGTTGCGGGCGTCGGCGAAGAAGCACGGGTCCGCCGCGGACGGGGAACCGGCCACGCGGTAGACCGCGTACGACGTCCCCGACCCGGTCCAGGTCAGCTGGACGCCGCCCGTGACCTGGGTTGCGGAGGTGATGACCGGCGCGGCGGGGGCGGCCGCCGAGCCGCGGGCAGGCAGCAGCGCGGGCTTGGTGTAGTGGGCGTTGACGAGCCTGGTGATCGCGCCGATCCGGTCGGCCTTGACGTCCTTGGCGCTGAAGTAGACGTCGCCGACGACCTCGGAATGTTTCCTATTGTCGGTGAGGTGGTCGCTGAGCTCGGCCGGGTCCTGCCAGGCGGCGTCCTGGCCGGACGCGCCCGCGCGGTAGGCGGCCTGGCCGACGACGAGTTGCACGCCGGTGTCCCGTACGACGTCGGACCACCAGGCGGTGAGCACCTCGTAGGCGGCGGTGGAGAAGCCGATGTGCCAGTAGATCTGCGGCGCGATGTAGTCGACCCAGCCCTGCTTCACCCACTGCCGGCTGTCGGCGTAGATGGCGTCGTACGACTGCAGCCCCGAGGTGCGCGAGCCGAGCGGGTCGGTGCCGGAGTTGCGCCAGATGCCGAACGGGCTGATCCCGAAGGACACGTGCGGCTTGGCGGCGTGGATGCGCTGGTCGAGCTCGCGGACGAGGAGGTTGACGTTGTTGCGCCGCCAGTCGCCGACGTTGCCGAATGAGCCGCCGTACTGGGCGTACGTGGCGGCGTCCGGGATGCTCTCCCCGCTGACCGGATAGGGGTAGAAGTAGTCGTCGAGGTGCACGCCGTCGAGGTCGTAGCGGGAGACGGCATCCATGATCGCGTCCTCGATGAAGTCGCGTACCGCCGGGATACCCGGGTTGTAGTAGAGCTTGCCACCGTAGGCGAAACGCCAGCCGGGGTTCTGCCGTGCCGGGTGCGTGGAGACGAGCCTGGTCGGGTCGTCGTGGTTGGCGATCCGGTACGGGTTGAACCAGGCGTGGAACTCCAGGTTGCGGGCGTGGGCCTCGTTGACCATGAACGCCAGCGGGTCGTACCCGGGGTTGCCGCCCTGGGTGCCGGTCAGCCACTGCGACCACGGCTCGTACGGCGACGGCCAGAACGCGTCGGCCGTCGGCCTGACCTGCACGACCACGGCGTTCATGCGCTTGGCAACGGCCAGGTCCAGCCACGCGCGGAACTCGGCCTGCTGCGCGGACGCGCTCAGCCCGGTGCGGCTGGGCCAGTCGATGTTGGCGACCGTGGAGATCCACATGGCTCTGAGCTGGCGTTTGGGGGTGGCGGGGTCGATCATGCAAGCGGCTGCGGAAGCGGTGGGGACGACGACGCTGACGAGTGCGGCGGTGAGCGCCGCTAAGGCGATACGCAAGAGCGCGGTCACGAAGGGAATCTTCAGGGCAATCAGACTGAAGCGCAATAGTCTTCAAGAAACCTGTGGGCGGAAAGTTTCACCTAACACCAAAGTAATGTCAATTATCGACATCAGTCAGGACATGCCATACGTTGCACCCGTCACCCTTGTGAACGAGGAGCACCCATGACTCTCGCCCGCACGCGATTAGCAGCCCTCGCCACCTCGATTCTCGCCGTCCTCCTCATCGCCGCAGGCCAGCCCACCATGGCAGTGGCCAAGGAGGCCCCGCTGCCCGCCGCCTTCGCCAAGGCGGCGGCCGAGTACGACGTGCCGCGTGACCTGCTCGTCGCCCTCGCCTACGCCGAGACCCACCTCGACGGCCACAACGGCGAGCCCAGCGCCAGCGCCGGCTACGGCATGATGCACCTGGTCAGCAACCCGACCAACCACTCGCTCGAGAAGGCCGCCGAGCTCACCAAGCTCCCGGCCGAGAAGCTGCGCAAGGACGACGAGGCCAACATCCTCGGCGGCGCGGCGGTCCTGCGCTCCCGCGCCGACGCGCTGGGCCTCGACGAGACCGCCAGGAAGGACATCGGCCGCTGGTACCAGGCCGTCGCCGAGTACGGCAACGCCTCCTCGCCCGAGCTGGCCCGCCTGTACGCCGACGCCGTGTACGAGCAGCTCGGCCTCGGCATCGACGCCCGCGGCGTGCAGGTCAAGCCGCAGGAGGTCACCGCCGACCGCGGCGACCTGGCCACGGCCCGCGACCTGAACGCGCAGGCCGAGGTCGCCAGCCCCGACTACCCGCCGGCCGCCTGGGTCCCGGCCTACTCCGGCAACTACCGCGTCGCCAACCGCGAGAGCGACTACAACATCGACCGCGTGATCATCCACGTGACACAGGGCTCGTACGCGGGCACCATCTCCTGGTTCCAGAACCCGAGCGCCAACGTCTCGTCGCACTACGTGGTCAAGTCCTCGAGCGGCGCCATCACCCAGATGGTGCGTGACAAGGACGTCGCCTGGCATGCGGGGAACTCGACCTACAACAACCGGTCCATCGGCATCGAGCACGAGGGCTTCGTCAACGACGCCTCGTGGTTCACCGACGCGATGTACCGGGCCTCCGCGGCCCTGACCAAGGCCCTGTGCGACAAGTACGGCATCCCCAAGACCAGGACCGGCATCATCGGCCACAACGAGGTGCCCGGCGCGACCCACACAGACCCGGGCTCGCACTGGAACTGGACCACGTACATGAACTACGTGACCGGTGGCGGCACCCCGTCGTGGACGACGACCGTCGACAACACCACGGCCGGCCAGTTCACCGCCAGCGCCAACTGGGGCACCTCCGCCTACTCCAGCCAGCGGTACGGTGCCGACTACCGCTTCGCCGACCCGGTCGCCGCCAGCGACCCGGCGTGGTACTCGGCGACGATCCCCAGCGCCGGCACGTACCGGGTCGAGGTCTGGCATCCGGCTGATCCCGGGTACAACAGCTCGGCGCCGTACATCGTGGCGGCATCGGGCGGCAACCAGACCGTGTACGTCGACCAGCGCTCGGGCGGCGGGGCGTGGCGCAGCATCGGCACGTTCTCCCTCAACGCGGGCACGTACAACGTGGTCGGCGTGAGCCGCTGGACCTCCGGCACGGGCCTCGTCATCGCCGACGCGGTCCGCATCAGCCGGATCTGACACCCTTCGTACGGCCCGCGCCCGCTCCGGCGGGTGCGGGCCGCACCCTTTGCTCAGCCCACGGCGACGGGCCCATCAGCCTCCCACCGGGTGAGCACCGCCCGATGGCCGACCTGGAGGCCGGTGTGCGGGTCGATCGCGAAGGCGCCGAACAACGTGGTGGTCTCCAGCGCGGCGGCGACGCCCCACAACTCCTCCGGCCCGGTGCTTCCCGCCTCCGCGGCGCAGTGGGTCGCGATGATCGCGGTGGCCACGGCCTGGACGGCGGGATAGTCGGGAAAGGTCCCGGACCGCTCCCGATAGGCGTCGAGAAACTCCCGCTCGGAAACGCCGAGTTCGGCATACCCGCCACCCGGGAACCACTGCCCGACCCCGTAAATCCCCCGCGGTTCGTCCATGGCCTCGCCGAAGTCCCGCACCCCTGCCGCCACGGCACAAACGACCCGCGGACCCCCGGCCTGCTTGATCACTTCGACGTCCTCGTCGAACGACCCGGCACACAGCAGATTCCACTCCCCATACGCCGGAAGGCTGTCCCCGGACCCGATACGACTCACCGGAATGCCCCATTCCCTCGCACAGGCCTCCGCACCCCCGGCCACCTGCCGCCCGAAGCTTCCCTTGCCCTCGGCGATCCACAACCGGCTCCTGTTGCCGCTCTCAGCGAGATGGCGGACGAAGGGCTCGGCGTACCGGCTCGTCGGTGTAGGAACCGAGACGACATACCCAGGATGAGCCGCTTCCACATCGTCGCCCGAGCCGCCGTGGTTCCAGAGGAGGCGGTCCAGCCCCGCGACGACGTCTCCCGCCCTCCGTGCGAGCCCGGTGGAGTACGGCCCCAGCAGGATGTCGCAGCGCTCCGACAGCGCGCGAAGGACGTGCTCCAGTACGTCCGGATCGCTGCGGTCGTCCTCGACGATCACCTCCGCGGAGTCGTCGAGGGACCGCCAGACCTCCAGACCGAGCATGGCCTGCTTGCCGAAACGGGAGTGTCTCCCTGAGAGGGACAAGGGTGCCCCAAGCCGGAGATCGGCGATCCGAGGCATCGTCTCACCCCTCTCGGAGTCACATCAGGTGAGGTCGTCGAGCGGTACACCGCCCGCGAGGTACTGGAACCTTCCCGAATCCGCTGTCATCCATGCCCTGTAGAGCGACGATCTCCGTCTCGCCGGCGCGGTGCCCCCGATGACCGGCGTTGACCACCGATGGTCGCCGTCTGGCTGGTCATTGAACGCCGCCGTAGTCAGGGATCTCCGGAATCTTTCCGACGCAAGAGGAGAGCACTGTGAGATCACCTTCGAGACTGCGCCGCACGGTGGCCGGGCTGGCCGTCGGCAGCGCCGTCGTCGCGGCCGCGTTCACCACGGATACGGCCAGCGCCGGCACAAGGACCGCCGACCCGTTCGGAGGGTTCGACCCCGGTTCCGGGTTCACGTCGCCGGGCGGCGGCTCGGGCGGCTTCGACATCTCCGACTTCTTCGGTGACCTCGGCGACTTCGCCAACCCGAACCCCCTGCCGCCCAGTGGGGGATTCCCCGGGGACACGGGCACGCCCGTGCCGCCCCAGAACGGCGGCCAGCCGCAGACCGGCCCGAACGGCACCTCCACCCCACCGCGGGGCACGCCCGGACAGACCCCCTCGACCAACGGGAGCCTCAGCGACTGGCTCGAGCAGGAGCTGAAGAGGGCCGGAGGCATCGTGACGACCGCCGCCGCGGAACGCCTCGCGGGCCTGATCAGGGGGCAGTCGCCACAATCTCCGCCCCAGCAACGGCCAGGACAGCCGCAGACTCAGTCTCAATCTCAGCCCCAGCAACCGCAGGGGCGGCCGCCGACCCAGCAGTCGCAGGGGCAGCAACCACCGGCCCAACTGCCGCAGAGCGGAGCGCAGACGCTGGCGCAGCCGGACCAGCCGGGAACGCTGAGCCAGCGTGGCTCGCAGGGCCGGCAGGACTCCTACGACCGGGGGGACCGGGACGGCAGGGACTGGAACGACCGCAGGGACCGCAACAACTGCAAGGACCGCAGAAGCCGGAACAATCGCAGGGACCGCGACGACTGCAAGAACCGCAACGACCGCAGGGACTGGAACGGCCACAACGACCGCTGGGACGAGAACGACTGGAACCGTCGACGGGACCTGTGGTTCTGGGCGACTCCTCAGCAGCAGAACTGTCGCACCCCCGCCTACGTCAGGCTCATCCGAGCGCCGAAACGCGACGGCAGGCTCACGGCCGCGAATGCCTTCATCGGCGGCGAGAAGGCCGGTGAAACGCTCACCATCCCCGACAACGAGTTCCTGGCCGCCTTCGGCGACAAGCTGCGCGGCAGGAGCAAGGCCTCCTACATCTTCCTGTCCAGCGAAGGATCGAAGGTCTTCAGCCCTCAGCCCGTGGTCGCCTCGAACTCCGTTCTGAACGACACCAATCGGTACTCCCCGATCTTCCTCACCAAGGGTGTCACGTACACGCTGATCGTCCAGTACTACAACACCTGCGGCGAGCTGATCACCGACGTCCTCGGCCAGGTGAAGCGTGGCTAGTCCGGGCGACTCCGCCCAGGAAGGAAGCCAAGACATGCGTACGCGTAAGACTCGGCGCCGCGTGCTGCCGATCGTCGCAGCGCTCGCACTGATCGCCGGGAGTGGGGCCCTCGTAACGGGCTCGGCCCGCGCCGACCTCATGGATCTGCCGTGGGAGGACCTCACCTGGTCTGAAGGCACCGACAGCGGCGGCGCCGGGATGAACGACGTCGTGACCGGAGGCGGCGACCAGGAGCAACCCGCCGATCTCTTCGGCGACGACGCTTCGACTGGGCAGAACGGCCTCTACGACTCTGATGCCGGCGATCCCGGCCAGTCGGAGACCGGCGCATACGACCTGAACTGGCCGACGAACTCCGAGCAAGGAGACACAGAGTCCGGCGACATGGGATCAGGCGAATCCGGGTCGCTGGGCTCCGGGCCGGCAGACCCTGGGCAGGCGGACTCGGAGTCGCTGGACCCCGAGTCGGCGAGCCCGGAGTCGGCGGACCCGGAGTCGGCGGACTTGGGCGGGCAGCAACCGGTTCCCCCCAAACCCTCTCCCAGGCCCACCCCGCTGCGGCCGCCGCCCCCGCCGGACCCCGCCACGGCCAACAAGGAGTTCCACGACGCCGTGAACACCGCGTTCGACCGGTTGAAGCGCTACCCCAAGTGCAACAAGTTCGTCACGGGCCTGGACAGTCCAGACGGCAAGACGGCCCTCGAAGTTCTCGAGACGCTCTGGAGAGCGCCCAGGCTGTTCGATGTGTACTCCAAGCACGGCACACCCGCGCCCGACGGACGCCTGCCGTACGCGGAGGCCACATACGGCAAGGGCGCAGCCGGAACGATCTACCTGTATCAGGAGTGGCATCAGTCGGAGCCGCTGCCGGTGATGTACAACAACGACGACGGTGGCAAGCCGCTCGACCCCAATGAGTGGCGGACGCTCATCCTGCTCCACGAGCTCGCACACCTCACCAAGGCCATGAGCAGCCACAAGACCGCGGCCGGTGACACCAAGAACACCTACCTGATGAACGAGGGCATCGTCCTGACCTGCCTGCGAGGCAAGGGCAAGTAGCCCACGTCGCTGCGCCCGGCGGGATCGACCGCGCTCCCGCCGGGCGCACTGCCGCGCGGGGTCCGTTCGTCAAATGAAGCCGTCCACCGGCCGGGGGACCGCCGAATAGGAGGTGTCACTTCATCACGTCAGGGGGCACGATGACTCACTACGACAGCGCCACAAGAGGGCGGCGGGAGCGGCCGGTGCCGCCCGGCCCGCTTCAGGACTTCGCCCAAGGGCTACGCGACCTTCGAGCCGCAGCGGGCAGCCCGAGTTACCGGGCGATGGAACGCAAGGCGGGATACTCGGCCTCGGCCCTGTCCGCGGCCGCCGCAGGGGACCGGCTGCCGAGCCTGGCCGTCACGCAGGCATACGTCGGTGCCTGCGGCGGCGACCAGGACGAATGGACCCGCAAATGGCTCACCCTCAGAGCCGACCTGGACAAGACCCACGACGCCGTGGTGTTCCCGCGTGTCGCGGGCGCGTACGCCCCACCGGCAGGTCTGAGTCGCCGCCGTATGGTGAAGCTCTGCGTGATCCTGGTCGCGCTCGGGCTGGCCGGGCTGGTCTCGGCCGCCGCACTCCGCGACGGCTCAACGACACAGGCCAAGGAAACCCAGGAGCCGACAGCCGCGCCACATCAGCGCCCGCCTGCCTTCACGGCGGTCGCCGGACCCAGTTGCCCACGCGACACCATTCGCACTGTCCGCATCACCGGAATGTCCGGTCGCGACGGCTGGAAAGACGCCAGCGCACCCGGCTGGACCGGCGCAGGATGCGGAAACAGTTTCCTGTTCTCCGAACTCACCCAGAACGCCAACGCCCGAAACACCTTCCAATGGCGATTCACCACCGGACTCCGCAGCCAACACCAATGCTTAGTGGCCGTCTACATCCCCAAATCCGGCCTGGCCGGACAACGAGTCTGGTACACCGTCCGAGACGGCTTCGACGACGACGCCCGCACCGTCGCCGAATTCACCCTCGACCAACGCATGCGCAACGGCACCTGGGTCCCCGCACCCGTCCCCATCATCACCACCACCGGCCTCGTCATGGTCGAAATCACCGACACCGGCACAGGCAACACCACAGGCAACCAATCCATGGCAGCCGGCCCAATCCGGCTCACATGCCCGTGAGTCGAATTCTCCGAGTTTCGCGCCGCCCACACCAAAAGGGGTCGTCCCGGCGCTCCACGACTTCGCCTTGACCTGGGCGGCCCCTGCCATCGTGGTGCTGGTGTGCTTCGCCCAGGTACCGGGCCGCTGCCAGCAGGCCCGTTCATGGCCGCCCACGCTCGACGGCGACAGTTACCGGTGCCTGCCGCTTCACGCACGGGCGCGAAACCTAGCCTGTGAGGGAATCTAGGTCAAACCGTTTACCTGTGAGGGCTATCCGCGATATAGATACGCAAGGCATGGAGATCGGTTTCTATGCCAGGCTGCGCCGACCCTCGACCCTCGGCACGGCACATCACGCTCCCATCCCGATTCGCCCCCTCACCCGAAGGACCCCCCAATGACCGACCCCCACGGCATCGGGCTGACCCGGCGCACCCTCCTCCAGGCCGCGGGCGCCACCGCCGCCGCATACTCAGTGATCGGCACGATGGCCGGCGCCGCACATGCGGACGACCGGTCCGAGGTCGCCGACCGACTGGTGGTGTACCCCGTCCCGGACGGGGTGCCGACCAACGCGAGCTTCTCCGTCAAGGCACGCACCCCGAACGGCCAGTGGCAGACCGTGCCCGTCCTCCGCGGCACGACCAAGACGATCAACGAGAAGACGGGCGCCGGCATCGTCCGGAACACCTCGGTCGCCACCTTCGACTTCAACGGCACCGTGGAGGTCGAGGTCACCTCGGCCAAGGGTGCCATCGGCTCCGCGCGGATCCGCCCGCTGTCGTACGGCGTCAAGCCCGAAGTAGCCGGCGACACTGTGCGCTTCAGCCTCAGCGAGCCGCGCAACCTCTCCATCGAGATCGACGGCGAGATCTTCGACAACCTGCAGCTGCACGCCAACTCGATCGAGGCGCAGCGGCCCGAGCAGGACGACCCCGGCGTCATCTACTTCGGCCCCGGCCTGCACACCGTGCCCAACAACGTGCTGATGGTGCCCAGCGGCAAGACGGTCTACCTGGCCGGCGGCGCGGTGCTGAGGGCCCGGGTGGAGTTCAACAAGGTCGAGAACGCCCGGCTGCTCGGCCGGGGCATCCTGTGGAACGCCGACGGCGGCATCACGGCGGCGTTCTCCAAGAACATCGAGATCGACGGCATCATGGTGCTCAACCCGCGCACGGGCTACGCCTGCACCATCGGCCAGTCCAAGCAGGTCACCGTCCGCAACCTGCGCTCCTACAGCAGCGGCCAGTGGGGCGACGGCATCGACGTGTTCAGCAGCGAGGATGTCCTGATCGAAGGCGTCTTCATGCGCAACAGCGACGACTGCATCGCCATCTACGCCCACCGCTGGGACTACTACGGCGACACGCGCAACGTCACCGTACGGGACTCCATCCTCTGGGCCGACGTCGCGCACCCGGTGAACATGGGCACGCACGGCAACCCCGAGAAGCCGGAGGTCATCGAGAACATCGTGTTCAGCAACATCGACGTTCTCGACCACCGCGAGCCCCAGATCCTCTACCAGGGCTGCTTCGCCATGAACACTGGCGACAGCAACCTGATCCGCAACGTCCGCATCCAGGACGTGCGGGTGGAGGACTTCCGCTGGGGCCAGCTGATCAACATGCGTGTCATGGCCAACCGGTACAACTCCTCGCCAGGCCGGGGCATCGAGGACGTGTACGTGTGGAACCTGAAGTACGACGGCACCCGCGCCAACATGTCGGTCATCGTCGGCTACGACGCGGACCGCCCGGTCAAGAACGTCACCTTCCAGAACCTGGCGATCAACGGCACGGTCATCGCCGACACCATGCAGAAGCCCCGCTGGTACCTGACCCAGGACACGGTCCCGATGTTCGTCAACGAGCACGTGAAGAACCTGCGCTTCCTGGACTCGGCCGCGCCCGTGGCCACCGTCGCGCCGGAGATCACCAGCCTGGGCGCGGCCACGGTCGCGGCGCGGCAGATCTTCAACCACCTGATCACCGCGACCGCGCTGCCGACGTCGTTCAACGCCGAGGGCCTGCCGAAGGGCCTCACGGTGGACGACAACACGGGTCTGATCTCCGGAACCCCGCAGGTTCCCGGCACCTACACGGTCACCGTCTCGGCCACGAACAACGTGGGCACGGCGACGAAGTCCCTCACCATCACCGTCGGGCACCCGGCCTGAGCAAGGAGACACCTGTGCATCCCCTCAGCCGACGGTCGTTCCTCAGCGCGGCGGGGCTCGCGACCGTGGCCGGGAGCGGGCTGCTGCCCGTTTCCGCCACGCCCGCGTGGGCCCTGAGCGCGGAAGGAGCGAATGCGGAAGAAGCGTTCGCCTTCGTTCACCCCGGCCTCCTCCACTCCCGCACCGACCTGGACCGGATGAAGTCCGCGGTCGCGGCCGGACGCGAGCCGATCGCCGCAGGCTTCGCCGCGATGGCCGCCCACGCCCGCTCCCAGCACACCTACACCGTCCAGAACACCGGGCAGATCACGACCTGGGGCCGCGGCCCCACCAACTTCGCCAACCAAGCCGCCGCCGACGCGGCCGCCGCCTACCAGAACGCCCTGATGTGGGCGATCACCGGCGACGTACGCCACGCCGACAAGGCACGCGACATCCTGGACGCCTGGGCGGCCTCCCTCACCGGCGTCACCGGCGCGGACGGGCAGCTCGGCGCCGGAATCCAGGGGTTCAAGCTGGTCAACGCCGCTGAGATCCTCCGGCACACCGGCTACGACGGCTGGCCGGAGACGTCTGTGCGGCGCTGCGTCCGCTCCTTCACCGACGTCTGGTACCCGACGGTGTCCAGTTACTGCCTGTACGCCAACGGCAACTGGGACCTCGGCGCGCTCCGTACGATCCTCGCCATCGCGGTGTTCTGCGACGACCGGGTGATGTTCGAGGACGCCATGCGGTTCGCGACGGCCGGGGCCGGCAACGGTTCCGTGCTCAACCGCGTGGTCACGGCCGCCGGGCAGGGCCAGGAGTCCGGCCGCGACCAGGCCCACGAGCAGCTCGCGGTCGGCCTGCTGGCGGACGCGGCCCAGGTCGCCTGGCAGCAGGGCGTGGACCTCTTCGGCTTCGCCGACGACCGGATCCTCGCCAACTTCGAGTATTTCGCCCGCTACAACCTCGGCGACGACTCCGTGCCGTTCACCCCCGATCTCGACCGCACCGGCAAGTACATCAAGACGGCCGTCTCCAACCGGCAGCGCGCCGTGTTCCGGCCGCTGTGGGAGATGGGGTACGCCCACTACGCGGGACGCCTCGGCAAGTCCGCTCCCTACACCGAGAAGGTGATCTTCCGGGGCGAGGGCGGGACACGCGTGGTCGAGGGCTACAACGACGACCACCCGTCGTGGGGGACCCTCACCTTCGCCGGTACGGAGCGCGGCGCGGGCCTGCCGGCCGGTGCGCCCACCGCCCCGGCCGGTGTGACGGCGGCCTCCGGCGAGGCGGGGATCGAGGTCGCCTGGGCGCCGGTGGTCGGCGCCCAGAGCTACGCGGTGTGGCGGAAAGAGCCGGACGCCGACGCGTACACGCGGCTCGCCGACGGCCTCACCGCGACCTCTTACACCGACCGCACCGCAGGCGTGGGCCGCACCTACGCCTACACGGTCACGGCGGCCGACGGCCAAGGCGCCGGACCTCGATCACTGCCTGCCGTGGCGGCTTCCGGACTGCCCGCGCCCTGGCGTACCGGTGACATCGGCGAGACCCGGCCGAAGGGCCGGACCGGATACGACGGTGAGCGCATGACCATGGAGGCGGGCGGCGCGGGAATCGCCGGGGACGCCGACTCCTTCCGCTTCGCCTGGCTGCCGCTGGCGGCGGACGGCGCCGTCACCGCCCGGGTCGTGTACCCGCTCAGCTCGCAGTACTCCCAGGTGGGCGTCATGGTGCGCGGCTCGCTCGACGCGGGCGCGCCGCACGCGGCGATGCTGCTCCAGGGTCTGCCGCTGCACGCCTGGAGCGGGGTGTGGACGGTACGGGCCACGCCCGGCGGCGCCACGCGGGGCTCCGGCTCCATCCCCGTGCCGCCGTCACAGCGCTCGACGATCACGGTGAACGCCGGTTTCCCGATCTCCGAGCTCGGGCCGCTGCCCGAGTCGGCGACGCCGCTGGAATCCCCCTATGTGGAGGCGGCGGGTGACGGCTACCGGCTGCGGATGCCCTACTGGGTGCGGATCACGCGCAAGGGATCCCTCCTCACGGGCGAGATCTCGCCGGACGGGCACGAGTGGACCACGGTGGGCTCGGACGAGCTGCCGCTGGGCCGGCACGCCCTGGTGGGGCTCGCCTTCACCTCGTGCTTGGGGGTCGCGCAGGACTACGCGGAGACCGGCACGGCCTGCTTCGACAACGTCACGGTGGCGGCGGCCGGCGGCACCGGCTGGTCGGTCTCCGAGCCGCAGGGCGGCGTGAGCGAGGTGCAGGCGGCAGAGGACGACTCCGCGGTCCAGCTCACGTGGCGGGACGACGACCTGTCCGGGCGGTACACGGTGTGGCGCGGGGAACCGGAAGGAGGCCCCTATCGGGTGCTGGCCACCGGCGTCGCCCCGGTCGGGTTCGGCACGCGGTCCCGGTTCAGGGATGCCACCGGCGTTCCCGGCCGCACGTACCACTACGTCGTCGCGCGCGGCAACAGGGCCGGGACGGGGCCGCGCTCGCGTCCGGTGAGCGCCCGGATGCCCCAGCCGGCCGCGGCGCCCGCACTGTCCATCCCCAAGATCGCGTACGGCGCCGCCGGGCGGCCGTTCCGCCTCGTCGTGCGCGCCACGGGCGATCCCGTACGGTTCACGGCGACGGGCCTGCCCAGCGGGCTGAGCCTCGACCCCCGGACCGGTGTGCTCTCTGGCACCCCCGCTGAGTCCGGAGAGCACACCATCCGGCTGGCGGCGGAGAACGCGAGCGGCTCGGGAACGGCAGCGCTCCCGCTGACCGTGGCCGCCGCCCCGCCGGACCCCTGGGGGTACCGCGACCTCGGCGACGTGGTTTATGACGACCGGCTCCACGGCACGTACGGCGTGGCGTACGTCCGCACCACCGGGGTCACCCACCACGACAACGGGGTCTTCACCGTGCGTGGCGCGGGCGTCGACCTCAACGTCAACGGGCAGGGCGCGAGCGCCCATTTCGCGTACCTGCCGCTGACCGGGGACGCGGAGTTCACGGCCCGGCTGACCGGGCCGACCGGCGAACCCGGCCGGATCGGGGTGGTGATGGCGAAGTCACTCAATCCGTTCGACCTGATGGCCGGGACGGTGGTGGCCGCCGGAGGAAACGGCGTGTGCCAGTTGATCCGGCGGACGAAGGTGGCCGGCAGCGCGCCGGCGGTGAACGGCCCGTCGTTCTCCGGAGCCCCGGTGTGGCTGCGGCTGCGGCGCACGGGACTGGTCTTCACTGCCTCCGTGTCGGGCGACGGTACGACCTGGACGACGGTGGGCCAGGACACGCTGGCGGCTTTCGGCGATGCTCCGTACTACGCGGGCCTCGCCGTGACGTCCGGAAGCCCGGACACTCTGGCCACCGCCGTGTTTGACCAGGTCACGTGGCGTACCTGAGGGACACCGGCGTTCAAGAGCCGCACCTGGGCCGGCCGCGCGGCGCCGCGCGGCCGGCCGGACCGCTCTCCGGGGCTTTGTGATGAAGGTCAGGCGGTGGCGCCGCCGTCGATCACGTGGTCCTGGCCGACGACGAAGCTCGACTCCGGGGACGACAGCCACAGCACGGCGGCGGCTATCTCCTCCGGGGTCGCGACGCGGCCGATGGGCAGCGCGCCGCGCATGCGCTCGTCCCGCTCCTCGCGGGTCTCCCCCGGGCGAGTCGACATCGGCGAGTCGATCGGACCCGGGCTGACGGCATTGATGCGGACGCCGTCGGCGATGTGGTCGCGGGCGGCGGTGCGGGTCAGGTGGCTCACCGCGGCCTTCGAGGCGGCGTAGGCGGCGGCCCCCGGCAGGCGCCAGTGCGCGCCCAGGTTGGAGGCGACGTTGACGACGGCGCCGCCGCCGTGCGCGCGCATGTGGGCGATCTCGTGCTTCATCGACAGGAACACGCCCGTCAGGTTCACGGCGAGCACCTGGTCCCAGACGTCCTCGTCGTAGTCGGCCACGGGCGCCAGCATGCCGAAGATCCCGGCTGCGTTGCAGGCGACGTCCAGACCGCCGTAGCGGGAGACGGCGGCGGCCACCATGGCGGCGACCTCGGCCGACCGCGTGACGTCCACTCCGAAGGCACTCGCCTGCCCGCCGTCCGTCTCGATGCCCTTCACGACCGCGGCCAGCCGCCCGGCGTCGCGCCCGGCGACGAGCACGGCCGCGCCCTCCTTCGCGTACGCCTGCGCGACCGCCCCGCCCACGACTCCGGTTGCCCCGGTGACCAGCGCGACCTTGCCCTCGAATCTCTTCAATTCCATACCAATCGTTCTCATATTTGGACGGCCGCCATGGCCTGGTCAACCGCGTCACGCAGCCGGCGCGGGTCCGGGTCGGCCCGGCCGAGCACCTTGACACCCTGCAGCAGCACGAGCAGGAACCGAGCGAGCGCGTGCGGGTCCTTGTCCGCCGGGATCTCGCCCTGAGCGCCGGCCCTGATCAGGATGGAGGCCAGCGCGGTCTCCAGCCCCGTCCAGCTCGCCGCCACCTTGCGGGACACCGCGGGGTCGCGGGAGGCGAACTCGACGGCCGTGTTCACCACCATGCAGCCCCGCCGCACCTCGTCGGCCAGGCATTCCGCGACGTAGGAGTCGAGGAACGCACGCAGCGCGGGCAGCGCAGGACCCGGTTGGGACAGCGGCGCCACCACGTCGCGGCGGGCCAGGTAGAGCTCCAGCGCCTTCAGGTAAAGCTCCCGTTTGCCGCCGAAGGTCCCGTAGATGCTGGCCCGCGCGACGCCGAGGTGCGCCACGAGGTCCGCCATCGACGTCGCCTCGTAGCCGCGCTCCCAGAACAGCTCGAGCGCCTTCTCCAGCGCGATCTCGGGGTCGAACTCCTTGCTCCGTGCCACGGCGGCAACGCTAACACTATCGAGAACGATCGGTCAAAAATAAGCCTAGCGAGGTGTCAGCACCCAGCGCCAGGCGTCGTCCTTGTTGCTGTCCCGGTTGGCGGCAAGCTGGGTCATCCGCTTCCCGTCGACGCTCACCAGGACCAGGCCGTTGTTGAACTCGTTCTCGCACGAGCCGGCGCAACCGAGCGCGAGCGCGTTGTCGTCGTCGGCCCAGGCGTGCAGTTGCAGCACGTTCTGGCGGCCGACGATCCGGCCGGTCTCGCGGTCGGTGATCATGGTGGGCAGGCCGTCGGGGCCGAGCACGAGGCGGCCGTTGGGCGAGATGGCCGAGTGGGACGAGTAGCCCACGTACTGCTGGCCCTCGGGCGCGTCGCGGGGCCGGCCGTCGAGGCTGTAGTACACCCGGTCCGGTGTGGTGCTGGTGGGCGCCCACAGCATGGCGCCGTCCAGCGTCCAGCCGAGGTCCTGGCGGCCGTTCATGTTGAACGGGCTCCCGTCGTCGGGCATCGGCGCCAGCTGGTGGTAATCGGCCGTGCCGGCCGCGACGTCGAGGATGTAGTAGCCGGTGCGGGCGCCGCTGGCAGGGACCGGACCCACGCTCTCGTTCTCCGTCGGCGCGATGTCCGGGTAGCCGGAGTAGGTGGTGGCGACGACCTTGGTGCCGTCGGGGGACCAGGAGACGGCCGCCGCCGCATGCTCCAGGTCGAACCACTTCAGGATCTGCCTGGTGTTCATGTCGAGGATGCCCAGCCGTTTGCCGAGCAGATCCCCTTCCAACACGGCCGCGACCTGCAGGCCGGGAGCGGCGTCCACCCAGACCCAGGAGGTCTCTTCGTAGCCGTCGGTGCGCGGGTCATAAAGCGACCACGTCCGCCCCACGCGCTCCCATCCGTCCGCGACCGGCTCGCGATGGTAGGTGTAGTACGCGGAAACAGCCAGCCGGCCGGTGGCGATGAACCCGGTCGGCGGGCTGTGCTCGGTGTCGGCCCGCACATCGGTCGGCGCCGGCGAGGGCCGGGCCGGGAGCGTGACGCCGTCGGCGGGGCGTACCGTCACCTCGGGTGCGCGCTGTCCGGTGACGAACACCGCGACGGCGGCCACCAGCGCCATCACCAACACGGCCGCGCCCGCAGGCTTCCAGGCGCGCCTCCGTAGCGCCCGGTCGGCCAGGTCGTGCGGGACGCGGGTCTCGTCGGCCCACTCGTGCAGCGTGTCGCGAAGCAGTCGAGTCACCGGGCCACCTCCAGTTCCTGTGCCAGCTCGGGGGCGATTTGGCGCAGGCGCGCCAGGGACCTGTGCGCGGTGCTCCTGACCGTGCCGACGGAGCAGCCGAGCGTCCGCGCGATGTCCTTCTCGGGCAGGTCCTCGAAATACCGCAACACCAGCACCGCGCGCTGCCGCGCGGTCAGCCTGGCAAGCGCGGACCGCAGCACCATGCGTAACTCGCTCTGGTGGTTGAGGTCCCGGTCCGCCGACTCGGGCAGGCTCGCCTGGACCACCTCGCCGCGCCGCCCGACCGCCCGCCACCGGCTGATCTGCTGCCGGTACATGATCCGCTTGGCGTACGCCTCCGGCGCCTCCACACGCCGCCACTTGGTCGCCAGCTTCGCCAGCGCGCTCTGCACCAGGTCCTCGGCCGCGTGCTGGTCACCACCGGTGAGCAGGAACCCGAGCCGCATCAGTGCGGGAGAACGCGCGGCGACGAACTCGCGGAAACGTTGCTCGTCCGCGGCGTCCACGATCACCTCCAGGGCTTGACGTCACCCTCTCAGACGCCGCGCCGCCGTCCCGCTATGCGCCTGAGTCCGGAGAATCCAGCAACCCCAGACTCTCCTGTTCGCCCCGGCGCCGGATGACCTCGTTGATCGCCTCGGTCACCTCCTGCCTGTCGTAGGCCCCCTCGGGCAGCTCGTTGAGGTAGGCGAGCACGTCGGCAGGCAGGTTCAGGTGCTCGGAGGCGGCCGCGTACACCTCACGGATAGACACCCGGTCGCGTCCGCCGAACGCCTCGTCGATGGCCTGCCGCAGCTCGTCCAGCACCACATGGTCAGTCATGTCCACATCTCCCCTCAACCGTGAGCAGGTCCCTGACCTGCTCCATCACACTGCCCACGGACACGTCGGTCACCCACGACAGGTCGTGCGGGCAGCGCTCGGCCCGCAAGTCCACGCCACTGGCGCCGCACACCGGGCACGTCGTGGTCCACGAGATCAGCGGCCGGTGCCTGGTCCGGGAGATCGGCCCGGCGTTGATGAGGTTGACGATCCAGTAGACGGCGACCGTGGGCGTGCCGACGGCGGCCGCCAGGTGGCGGGGGCCGGTGTCGTTGGCGATCAACAGGTCGCAGCGTTCGTACAGCGCGGCCAGGCCGCCGAGGCTGAGCGTGCCCGCAGCGGAGGTCGCCGGACGACTCATGGCTGCCACGACGCCCTCGGCCAGATCCCGTTCCTCGCCGGCGCCCGTGACGACGACGGGCCGGTCCAGCAGGTCGGCGACCTCGGCGAAGCGCTCCACCGGCCACCGGCGGCGCGGATCGTTCGCGCCCGGGTGCACGGCGACCAGGCCCGGCGGCGGTTCACCGAACGCGCGGGCCAGCTCGTCCCGGTCCTCGCCGGTGACCGCCAGACGCGGCTCCAGCCCGTCCGCGACTCCGCCGACCAGCGCGGCGACCTGCAGGAAGCGCAGGGTCTCGTGGTGGAAGTCCGAGTACGGCACCCAGCGGTCGAGCCCCTCGGCATCCGGCGCCCGCAGCCCGGCCGTCACCCGCGCCCCGAGCCGCCGGATGAACGGGTTGGAGAACCGGCCGCCGCCGTGGATCTGCACCGCCAGGTCGAACCCGCGCTCCCGCAGCCGCTCGCACACCTCCTCCGGCACCGTGTGCCCGGGCTCCGCCGTCGAGACCCCTGAGATCGGCGGCAGCTCCACCACGTCGTCCACAGGCCCTGGCCGCCCGGTGAGGAACTCGGCGTGCCAGGCGGTGCCGAGCAGGGTCAACCGGGCGCCGGGGTAGGCCCGCTTGAGCGCCTCCAGCGCCGGCACGGCCAGCAGGTAGTCGCCGATCGCATTGGCCCGCAGCACCGCGATCCGCTCCACGCCGTCGACCAGCTCCGTATGCATAGCCGCCCGGCTACCCCAGGTCGTACCCCCCATAACCTGGCATAAGAGGCGACCACCTGGTTTGAGCACAGCTTTCCCAGGTACTCGCTCCTCATGGGCACCGCGAACGAGGAGACCGTCAACGCCGTGGTGGTGGGCGACGTCATGCTGGACTCGTGGCTGCTCGGGTCGGCGAAACGGCTGGCCCAGGAGGCGCCGGTGCCCGTGATGAGTCTGGAGGCGACCGAGAACGCGCCGGGCGGGGCCGCCAACACGGCGGCCAACCTCGTGGCGCTCGGGGCCCGCGTCCGGCTCGTCGGCGTCGTGGGCGACGACCCGCCCGGAGACGAGCTGGTGCAGTTGTTGCGCCTGCTCGGCGTGGAGACGGATCTGGTGACCGTGCCCGGGCGGCGTACCGCGCACAAGCGGCGGCTGGTCGCCAGCGGCCAGCTCACGGCCCGCTACGACGAGGAGGACCACGACGGGCTCCCTGCAGAGGCCCAGCAGGAGCTGCTGCGGCGGGTGACGGCGGCCGTGCGCCGGGCGGACGTGGTGGTGGCCTGCGACTACGGGGGCGGCGTGTGCACGCCCTCCGTGCGCCGTGCGCTCGCCCGGGTCGCCCTGCTGGTGGTGGACGCGCACGCGGTGGCGCCGTGGCGGGAGTGCGCGCCGGCCGCAGTGCTGCCGAACTACGCCGAGGTCGTACGCCTGATGGGCGACGAGGACGGCGAGGAGGACCGGCCGGCCTACCTGATGGCGCGCAGCGACCGGCTGCTGGAGCTGACCGGCGCCGAGATCGTGGTGACCACGCTGGACGGCGAGGGCACGTTGCTGCACAGGAGCGGCTGCCCGCCGTACCGGACCTACGCGCAGCCCGCGCCTCAGCACATGGCCACGGGGGCGGGCGACACCTACACCGCGGCGTTCGCACTCTGGCTGGCGGGCGGCGCGTCGCCCGAGGAGGCGGCGCAGGCGGGCCAGGCCGCGGCCGGCGTCGTCGTACGCCGCTCGGGCACGGCCATCTGCACCCGGCACGACCTGCTGCGTGCCCTGCGCCGCCGCGAGGGCGCGGTGCAGACTCCCGAGCGGCTGGCCCAGCTGCTGGACGAGCACCGGCGCAGGGGCGAGCGGGTCGTGTTCACCAACGGCTGCTTCGACGTGCTGCACCGGGGGCACGTGACCTATCTGGAGCAGGCGGGGCGGCTCGGCGACGTGCTGGTGGTGGCGGTCAACAGCGACGCCGGCGTGGCCCGGTTGAAGGGCCCGGGACGGCCGGTCAACCCGTGTGAGGACCGCATGTCCGTGCTCGCCGCGCTGAACGACGTGGACTACGTGGTCGAGTTCGACGAGGACACCCCGGAGCGGCTGCTCAGAATGATCCGGCCCGAGCTGTACGTCAAAGGCGGCGACTACACGCCGGAGATGTTGCAGGAGGCGCCGCTGGTGCGCGCGCTGGGCGGCGAGGTACGCGTGCTCGGCTACCTTCCCGACCGCTCGACCACCGCCATCATCGGCCGCGTGAAATCGTTGCCCGAGCGACTCCTGCCGCCCGATGTTTAGCGCGTGCGCTGTTCGGTAGCCCTCTGCCTGCTGCCGCAGGCGGTGCGCGCACGCCTCCCCCTGGCCGCACCGCGACCGCTGACCTGAGCGGAGAACAGCTCATGCCGTAAAGAGTCTCAACGGATTTGGGACGGGCACGCAGCGCATCGCCTCTCCCGCGGCGTCCGTCCAGCGCAGCAGCAGATTGGCCTTCGCCGGAATGTGCGTGCTGGAGAGCAGCGTCCGCACTTCCTCAGGATCGCCGTGATCCCGCCCGGCGCCTTTGAACACGGCCCTCGCCCGCGCCCACAACTCATCCCACAGCCGCGGATGGCGTTCGGCGACCGCCCCGGCGAGCTCGCAGAGGTTGTTGGTCACCAGGCAGTAGACCAGCCGCTCCCAGCCGTAGGACCGGCTCACCAGGCCCGAGCGCGGGCCCTCGGGATGCCGCTCCGCGACGATCCTGACGCCTTCATGATCGCGGTAGAGCGCCTGGGCGGGCAGGCCGTGCTCGTCCACCGCGACGAGCACATTCTGCAGGTGGCATTCGAGCACGATCCCGTGGCGCAGGTACGCATGCAAGACCGGCGGCACCAGGTGCTCCAGGTAGCGCTCCCACCACAGCAGCGACCGGTCCTCGTCCAGCCCGTCCAGCGGGTTGCCGGGGAAGCCCTCGCTGATCCCCGCCGCCATCAGCGCGGTCAGCCCTGGGCGCACGTGCTCGCGCAGCCCGTCCCGAACGATCACGGCCAGTGCCTCGCCTCCGTCCCCGCCCAGCTCGGCACTGCGATAGCCGCGGTCGCGCAGCACGGCGGGGCGGGGCACATGCTCCGGCAGGCCGTCGAAAGCCCCGTCGACCAGGTCGGCGACCGCGCGCAGCCGGCGCAGGTCGCGCAGCCACAGGCGGCGAACGTCGTTCGTGATCCGCACATCCAGGCTGAACTTGCAGAACAGGTCGAGCTCCGGCAGGTAGACCGTGCGGATCGAGGCGGTCGGCACGGCCACGGTCGCCGTCGCGCCCAAGTGGCGCAGCCGCCCGCCGCGCAGGCCGCCGCGCAGCTCCACCTGCCAGGGGTGAGCGGGAAGCAGCGCCAAGCCGTCGCCCGGGGGCGGGCCGAGCCGATCGAGCGCGCTCGCATCCCCTTCCTCGACCAGTGCCTCGGCGGGCACTCCGAGCAGCGGCAGGGCGAAGCTCGCATGCGCCTCCGGCGCGTACCGCAGCCATTCCTCCGGACCCGCGCCACCGCGGGCCTTCGGCGCAGGGTGGTAGCGATGACCGGCGACGAGGGCCTGCTCGGAGCGCACGTACGGGTCCGCGGGCGGCGCGGCGGCCCCTCTGGCGGCCAACAGCGCGGCCGCGACGTCCCGGCTGTGGGCGATCTCGGCGGGCAGCACATCGTTGTCCACCCCGGTGCTCGCGCGTAGTTCCGCCGCCGCCAGCGTGACCAGGTCGTCCAGCGACACCGGCCGCCAGCCATCGGGCGTGCGGAGCTCCGCGTCAGTGGGGAAGCGCTTGCCGCGGGCTCGCAGCACCCGGCCGGTCGTGGCCAGAACGAATGTCCCGGATTCCGGGCCCGGGCGGGCCGTCTCGCGGAGCAAGCAATTGAGCAGCGCCGTTACCGCGAGGGCCGCGGCGACTGTTCTCGCCTCTCGCTGTGGCCCGAGGGACGGGAGCTCGGTGGATGCCATGGCGACCTTTTCTTACCATTTGTACCCATTGATGCCCATAGGCTAAATACCCAGGATATTTCTGGAAATAGTGTGAAATATGGGGCGCATTGAGGAGCAGTTCGCGGCTGAGCTGTCCGTCGTACGTCCTGATCTGTCCGCGTCCTACGCTGCGGCGCTCCCGGGCGCGCGAGCCGCCGTGCTCGGCCGCCTGTGGCGCAGCCTCCTCCACGAACCCCTGCCCGCCCTGGCCGCAACCCCAGGCCTGGCCGTACAGGCGTCTCCCAGCCCTCCTGCCGCATGGAGGCCGTCGGGCGAGCAAGGGCAGGCCGTGGTGGTGTTGTCCGATGGCCGGCGGGTGACAGGGCCGGCGCGGCTGCCGTACGACCTGGGCGGCGTACCCACCCTGTGGCTGGACGACCGGCCCTGCACGCACCCCGCTGACCTGCTGGCCGCGCTCGGACTGCCCGGCGCCGGGCGGCTGATCGAGGATCTGGACAACAGCGTCGCCTCCCTGGCCCTGTCCCGCGCGAGCGCCGCCACGCAGTCCCCGGCGACGACCACGACGCCGGAGTACTACGAGCAGAGTGTGGTCGATGGTCACCCTTACCACCCGTGCTGCCGCAGCCGCCCGGGTGTGTCGGTGGCCGAGCAGCTGGCGTACATGCCGGAGCACCGCCCCGTCGTCGCCCTGGACCTGGTCGCGGTGCCCGCGGCGGACTGCCTGATCTCAGGTCCGTGGCCGGCCTCGCTCACCGACGGCGACCGGCTGCTCCTGCCCGTGCACCCGTGGCAGACCCGGCACGTGCTGCCCGACCTGGGCCTGCGGCCGTACGCGACGGGCGCGATCCGGGCCCACCCGCTGATGTCCGTACGCACCCTCGCGCCACTCGACGGCGGCCCGCATCTCAAAACGGCGTTCACCACCCGCATGACCTCGGACGTCAGGGACATCTCGCCCGGCTCGATCCGCGACTGCGTGGCACTGTCCGACCTGCTCACGGGCCTGTCGGCGCGGCTGGGCGGCCGCCTGCACGTGGCACGCTACCTGGCCGGGGCCGCCGCCACGGCGAAGGGCGAGCTGAGCGCCGACCTGTCGGCCATGCTGCGCGAGCCGACCGTGCACCCTGTCGCCGGGTCCGCGACTGTGCACCCTGTCGCCGGGTCCGCGACTGTGCTACCCGTCGCGGCCGTCACCCGTGAGATGGTCCACGACCCGCCCCAGTGGCTGGCGGCGTTCGCCCGCCTGGCCCTGGCCGGCGCCCTCGGCCTGCTGGCGCTCGGCGCGGCGCTGGAGGCACACGGCCAGAACCTGCTGATCGTGATCGACGGAGCCCACGGAGCTCGCGGCCGCGGCCTGCCCGCCCGCCTGATCTACCGGGACCTGGCCGACGTCCGGCTCAGCCCCGCCAGGCTGGCCCGCAACGGGATCGAGGTCCCGCCGGTCAGCGCCAGGCTGCTCAGCGACGACCCCGCCGTCCTGCACGCCAAGCTGTTCGGCTCGCTCGTCGGCACCACGTTCGGCAGCCTGATCTCCCTCTTCTGCGCGGGCGACCGGGCCGTCGAGTCACGGCTGTGGGCCGTCGTGGCGGGAGCCGCCCGCGAGGCGTTCGACGCGCTGCCCGGCGGCCCGGACGTGCGGGCCGACCGCGACGCCCTGTTCGGCCCGCACATCACGGTCAAGGCTCTCCTGCTCGCACAGCTGGAAGGCGCGCCACCGGGCGACAGCTGGACGAAGGTGCCCAACCCGCTCTGCGTGATCTAGGACGCCAGCTCGGCGATGGAGATGCGGCGGAAGGCGATGCTCTCGTACGGGGCGAAGCTTCCGGTCTCGAACAGCAGGCCCACCGTGTTTCCGTCCACCCTGACCAGGTCGGAGTAGGCCGCGGGCAACCCGGACACCGTGTGCGCGGCCCGCCAGGTGACGCCGAGGTCGTCGCTTGCGCGTACCGTCATCAACGCCCGCGCATCGGGCGCCGCGGGACCCGAGAACAGCAGCACGTCCGGCGAGTCGCACCACAACACACTGCCTTCCACCACCGGGCCGACCAGTCCCGCCTGAGGGCGGAAGGGCTGCTCCAGCGTCTGGCCGCCGTCGGCAGAGTAGGCGTCGGCCCTGGTGCCGGGGGCGGTGGAGTCGGTGCGGGTATTGAGGTAGACGCGCCCGTCGGGCAGTTCGGTGGCCGTGGTCTCGTTGACGTTGACATATCCGTCGGGATTGTCGTCGACGTAGCCGATGCGCCAGGTCTGGCCGCCGTCGTCGCTGAGCACCGAGTGGCCGCCGTTGTACTTCCCCTCGGTCCCGTTGTCCTGACCGGTCGGGGGCAGCGAGTGGTTGGCGGGGACCACGATGCGCCCGGTGTGCTGTCCGCGCCGCAGCTCGATCGCGTGCCCGGGCGTGGTCGCGTACCAACGCCACTCCGGCCGCTTCGCGCTGCCGGTGATCTCGCGAGGAGCCGACCAGGTGACCCCGTCGTCCTCGCTGACCTGAACGAACACCCGCCGCCCATCGGCCGCGGACACCTGGCCGCGCCGGATCTTCTCCTCGGTGGCCGACGGCCCCTGCTGGACGTACACCAGGACGATCCGGCCGTCGGCCAGCGCCACCGGGGCCGGGTTGCCCGCGGTGCCGCGCCGCGGCTCCGTGGCGATCACCTGCAGGGCGCCCCAGGTCAGGCCGCCGTCCGTCGAGCGCTTGAGCACCAGGTCGATGTGTCCCGAGTCGCCGGCCGAGGCGTGCCGTCCCTCCGCGAACGCCAGCACGGTCCCCGCCTGCGTGACGACCGCCGCGGGGATCCGGTATGTGTGGTAGCCATCCGTCGCCCGGTGGAACGGCACCGACGTGTGATCACGATCCGCCATGCGGGCACGCTACGGGCCGCGGGTTAACGACGTCCGAAGCCCGGCCGACGTGAAGGCGAATGAGGCCAGTGGTGGGGCAGGGACGCCTGTGCCGCTGAGGAGCGGGGCTCATCAGCGGCACAGGATTCCGGGTCAACTGGCGAAGACGACCACGTTGTCACGGTAGCTGCGGCGCTGTCGGTCGAACGTGCCGCCGCACGTGATCAGGCGGAGCTGAGTGCCCCTGCCCGAGCCGTAGACCTCCTTGTCCGGGATGCGGTTCTTCGGATAACTGGCCAGGCGGTTCACCACGAACGTGACCGTCGTGCCGTCGGCGCGGTCGACGTGGACGCGGTCGCCCTTGCGTAGCTGGCGCAGGCGGTAGAACACCGCCGGGCCGGTGGTCGAGTCGACGTGGCCCGCGATCACGGCGACTCCTTGCTCGCCCGGTTCCGGTCCTGCCTGGTTCCATCCCACCCGGTCGAACTGCTTGGGGGCGACCAGGCGGGCCTTGGCGTCAAGCCGCAGCGGGATCACCCTGGTGGTGACGTCGATGGCGGGGATGCGTAACCGCACGGGGTTGGCGACGTCGGCCCGGCGTGGCCCGGTGTCCGACACCGGGCGGGTGTCCCCGTCTCGTGCCCGAGCCGAGGCCCCGTCGCGAGTCGAGGTCGCCGCCCCGTCGTGGGCGGGGCTCGCCGCCTCGTGGGCCGCCGGAGCGGCGGCGCATCCTCCGGCCGCCGCGACCAGCGCGCAGGTCGCCACCGTCAGGAACGCGCGCACGGTCAGCCGCCCGCGAAGAAGGCGCGCCGCACCCAGTACGCCCCTACGGCCAGCAGCCCAGCGCCGGCCAAACTCAGCGGCACCACGGGAACCGACCCGTCATCGGCGCTGCCGCTCCCAGCGGTCCCGCCCATACCGGTGTCGACCCCGCCCCGCGGAGCCCCGCCGTCGTCGTCATCGTCATCGTCACGCGACGCACCACCCACGCCGGTGTCCACCCCGCCCCGCGGAGCCCCGCCGTCGTCGTCATCGTCGTCGTCACGCGACGCACCACCCACGCCGGTGTCCACCCCGCCCCGCGGAGCCCCGTCGTCGTCGTCGTCATCGTCGCCGTCGTCCGAGGTGGCGGCGACGTGGACGGAGGCCGGGACGGCCGCCGCTTGGGCGCTCGTCGTCACGAAGATCGCGCCGGTCGTGCCCAGCCCGAGCGCGACCACGATCGTGAGCAGGATCCGCCGTAGTGCCTGGCCCATGTGAGTCTCCTCCTGACGTTCCGCCACGGCCTCTCCGCGGCGGCTGACCTCAGCCTCCAAGGCGGCCGTTGGGCCACTATGAGGTCGAGATGACAGGTCTCTCACCCGGGTATGCGGCAGGGGCGCTCGATATGCGAGGCACCTGGGCATGAAAGAGTGCAAATCACGAACGAGTGCTTCTGGAGGCTGGGGTGGCTGACGAGTTCGACGTCATCGTGATCGGAGCCGGTCCCGCCGGCGAGAACGTGGTGGGCCGGGCCGTACGCGGCGGCCTGACCACGGCCGTGGTCGAGGAGCGCCTGGCGGGCGGCGAGTGCTCCTACTGGGCGTGCGTGCCGAGCAAGGCGCTGCTGCGGCCGATCGACCTGGCGGGCGAGGTGAGCCGGGTGCCCGGCCTCTCGCTCGGTGAGATCGACGTCGCGGCCGTGCTGGCCCGCCGGGACGAGGCCGTCTCGCGATACGACGACACCGGCCAGGTGGGGTGGATCGAGGGGGTGCCGGCCGAGTTCGTACGAGGGCGCGGCCGGCTCGACGGCCCCAAGCGGGTACGCGTGACCACGGAAGACGGCGCCGAGCGGGTGCTGACCGCCAGGCAGGCCGTGGTGCTGGCCACCGGCAGCAAGGCGGTCGTGCCTCCAGTGCCGGGCCTGGTCGAGGCCGACCCGTGGACCAGTCACGAGGTGACCGCGGCCACCGCGATCCCAGAGCGGCTGGCAGTGCTCGGCGGCGGGGTGGTGGCCTGCGAGATGGCGCAGGCCATGCACGGGCTCGGCGCCCGGCAGACCACCTTGCTGGTTCGCGGCGGCGGCCTGCTGGGCAGGATGGAGCCGTTCGCGGGTGAGATGCTCGCCGAGTCGTTCGCGGAGACCGGGATCGACGTGCGGACCCATACCGACGTGGTCAGGGTCGAGCGGCCCGAGCCCGGCGGGAAGGTGACGGTGCACCTGCCCGAGGAGCCGCCGCTGGAGGCCGACGAGCTGCTGGTGGCCACCGGCCGCCGCCCCGCCACCCGCGACCTGGGGCTCGCCTCGGTAGGCCTGGCCGACGGCAAGTACGTCGAGGTGGACGACAGCATGCGGGCGACCGGCGTCCCCGAGGGCTGGCTGTACGCCGTGGGCGACGTCAACGGCCGGACGCTGCTCACCCACATGGGCAAGTACCAAGCCAGGGTCTGCGGCGACGTGATCGCGGCGCGGGCGCGCGGCGACGAGTTGCCCGCGATGCGCGACCTGGCCGACGGCTACGGCGCGCCGCAGGTGGTCTTCACCGATCCGCAGGTCTGCGCGGTGGGCCGCACCGAGGCGGCGGCCAGGGAGGCGGGCTTCCGGGCTCGCACTGTGGATTACGACTTGGGCGCCGTCACCGGGGCGTACCTGCTGGGCGACGGCTACCGTGGCCGGGCCAGGGCCGTCGTGGATGAGGACAGGAAGGTGCTGCTCGGCGTCACGTTCGTCGGTCCGGGCACGGCCGAGCTGGTGCACGCAGCCACGATCGCGGTCACCGCCGAGGTGCCGCTCGACCGGCTCTGGCACGCTGTCCCCTCGTTCCCGACGGTCAGCGAGGTGTGGCTGCGCCTGCTGGAGGCGTACGGGATGTAGGACGATTCAGCAACCCCCGCGTTCGGCCGCGGCCTGCCCACCCACGTTGATGACGATGGGCGGGCGGCTCGGCGCGGGGCTAGCGGATTCCCCCGACTGCAGCATCAACTCCGCCACGGTCGCCTCGACGCTGTCGCGTAGTTCGACGTGCGACAGCAGGTCCGTCAGCCGCAACACGGACAGCAGATGATCGGAGGGCTTGACCAGGATGATCCGCCCACTGCCCTCCTCCTCCATGCGCTGCATCGCCATCGCCAGCACGCCGATGACCGAGGAGTCGTAGAAATCCAGGTCGGCCAGGTCGAACACGAGAACGGGCCCGTCCGACCAGTCCCACACCGCGTTGATGCAGGCGCTGAACCGGACGCGTCCCGCATGGTCGAGCTCACCACTGGCACGCATGACCGTGCACTGGACATATCGGGTCGTCGCGATTCGCAAGCCGCTCCTGCTCACATGTTCTCAACTGCCCTCAGAGCGGCGTTATCACAGGTGATCGCCATTTTTCCCGGCCCATTAAGGCTCGCGGTGCCCCGGCCCGGCGCAGCGCGGCCAGCACGTCGAACTCCCCCTGCCGCGGCCCACGTTCGGTGAACACCCGGTCGACCTGCGGGCCGAACTAGTGCGAGGTGCCCGACTCCAGGGTGGGGATGGCGCCAGGCGGGGTCCCGACGATCACCAGCAGCGGCGACCGGGTGGGGCTGGGCAGCTCCAGCTCGGTGATGTTGCCCTGCACCCGCCGCTTGGCCCGGCCCATGTCGCCGTCCCTGACGCTGAGGATCCGCACCACCGTCGGCGCCGCCGTCCGCATGAGCTTCCTGATGGCGTGACGCAACCAGCGCAGCTCGCTGTTCATTCGCCGCCACGTCGCCGGGATGACGCTGGCCGGCTCCGCCCTGCTGCCCAGCCGGAGCGTGATGCGGCCGCTCGACCCGAACGCGCCCGGCAGCACCGGGTTGATCACGAACATGCCCGAGCGCAGCTGACGTACACCCTGCCTGTTGACATTCGCCAGGCCGCCGGCGCTGACCAGCGAGTAGAGCTCGCAGCGGCATCCGTCGAGCCTGTCGGGGTCGAAGTCCGCCGGTGGCGGCTCCTCGAACACGATCTTGTCGAGCCGCAGCCCCGCCACGCCGTCAGACATGAGGCGCCCGCCCACGATCTGGCGCACCTCCTCGCTGACGCCGTCGCCTTTCATGATGTCGAGTGCCTCGATGCTGATCAGCCCGTCGTCGGGGATCTCCTCCGCCGGCAGGTCGAAGGCCACCTGGGCATGCGCCTTGCGGCCGCGCAGCAGAACGCACTGGCGCAGCCGCCCCTGGGAGCGGATCTGGATCAGCCGCGGAAGCGGGTTCGCGGGCTCGCTCCTGTCGGTGTGCCAGCCGGCCACCGAGCGCTCGTCCAGCGACAGCGCCATCCGCACCCGCAGCGGACGGCCCTGTGCGGCGATCTTGAAGCCGGCCAGCCCCGACGTCTCGAACCTGCCGACGATCTGCGTGCCCCGGTGCAGGTGGTCGGTCACCTGCAACGCGGCGACCTGGCCGCTGAGCAGGTGCGCGGGCGGTATCGCCGGAACGATCAACTGGTCGAGATCGGTGGCGGATCCTGCGCTGCTCATCGAGTGCTCCTCGCGGGGGTCAGTGTGGTGGACAGCCCTGCCGGGTGACGGAAGTCGAAACGGGTGAGCAGGGGGTCACGCCGTTCCCACATGCGGTGGACGGCGCCGAAGAGGGGGTCGCCGTCGCGTTCCACGTATCGGAGGTTGACGGCCAGTACGCGCGCGTAGTCGTCGCCGTGCGCCCAGTGCGGCAGGAGCTGGGTGGGCACGTCGCCGCCGCAGCGGCGCATCCAGAGCCACAGGCGGGCGCGCTCACGCTGCTCGGGGCCGAGGATGGTGTCGCCCTTGGCGTGCCTGGCGATGGCCTCCTCCAGCAGCTGCCGGAGCTCGGACGGCGAGCGCGACACGTGTGTGGCCCCGCAGTCGATTCCTTCCGACCAGCCGGCCTGGATGACGGGGATGCCGAAGGCAGGCAGGTCGCTCTCGCCGAAGGTGACCGCCACGTCCGTCAGGCTCCACAGGATGTTCGTGGACAGGGCGTCGGCCACGTACTTCATCCGGGCGTGGGCGGCCCCGACCGGATCCACGAAGAGCCAGTTGGCCGACTCGTCGCACTCGGCGAACTGCGCCGCCGTCTCGAACAGGTCTGTGTCCTCGCCGGGCTTGTGGCCGAACACGGTGACCGTGGGCAGGCCGGGATCGAGCCCCAGTCGGGCGCAGCCATAGTTACGCAGCTGGCGGCGTTCGGTGTCGGTGCGGACCTGGTAGTCGCCCTTCGTCTGCCAGGCCACGCGTTCCGCGCTGTGCCTGATCAGCTCGCGGTGCGGCCACACGTACTGCTCGAAGAACGCGGCGACCCGGCCGGGCAGCTCCTCCTGGAAGGAGCTCGGCCCGTCCGTGGGGAACAACGCGTACGCCTGCAGCGTGCCTGTGTCGTGCACATGCACGACCGGGATCTCCCTCGGCACACCGCGGTCCACCCGGGCGGTGACCAGCGCGACAGGCGGCGTCTCCGGCTGCAGGTCGCGGGTGGCCCCGAATACCTCGCCCAGCTGCCGCGCCTCCGGGTCGCCCAGCACGACCAGCCGCGCCGCGACCGCACCGCAGACGGCCTTCGCGACCATGAGCGTGCGTGCCACGGCTCTGATGTCCTGGTCGTACACCTCCGCCACGACGCATCCCGCACCGCTGGCGCTCTCTCCCCAGTGGGTACGAGCAGCGCGGAGCAGACGATCGAAGTGTCCGTCATCCCCGACACGACGCATGAGACCCTCCACCGAGGCCAGGAAGATATGCCCTGGTAGACGTTGCCAGAGCGGCGTGCGGCCGCCTCGCCACTGACGCGGTTCTTTACCGACGCCTGACGGAAGCCGTGGCCGGCCCTGACACGCGATCAACAAGATGTGCCGGAAATCACGACATCGGGGGCGAACAAAACGACTCCCCGGGAGGTCCAAGGTTTTTACGTAGAGCACGCCATGGGCGGGTTTAGGATGCACCCTATTACCACGAGGGGGAGGAATTTTCGCATGGGTTCCCGTATGTCGAGTATCGCGCGCCTGACCGGGGCCGCGGCAGCGGCCGGGGTGGTGGCCGCCGCCATCGCGCTGCCCGCGGTCGGAGGCACCGGAGCGATGTTCGTCTCGGCATCCGAGGACCTGGGCATCAAACCCGAGGAGCTCAAGGAGCCCCCGCTGGCGGAGAAGACCGTGGTGCTGGACGCCAAGGGCAACCAGATCGCGCAGTTCTACGAGGAGTACCGCGAGAACGTCAAGCTCACCGACGTCGCCGAGGTCATGAAGACGGCGATCATCTCCATCGAGGACTACCGCTTCTACGAGCACGGCGCGATCGACATCGAGGGCACCATCCGCGCCCTGGCCAAGAACCTCAGCTCAGGCGGCATCGCCCAGGGCGGCTCGTCCATCACCCAGCAGTACGTCAAGCAGGTACTGCTCAACTCGGCGACCACCGAGAAGGAGAAGAACGCCGCCCTCGAGGCCAGCTACGCGCGCAAGCTCAGGGAGCTGCGGTACGCGATGGCGATCGAGGAGAAGTACACCAAGGATCAGATCCTGGAGAAGTACCTCAACATCGCCTACTTCGGCGCCAGCGCGTACGGCGTGGAGGCCGCGGCCAAGCGGTTCTTCGGCGTGAGCGCCTCCGAGCTGACCATGGCGCAGGCGGCGACCCTGGCCGGCGCTGTGCAGGACCCCAACGCGACGGACCCGAACCTGGGCAAGGAGCAGCGGGAGCGGCTGCTGAACAGGCGCAACCTCGTGCTCGACACGATGGCCAAACTGGGCAAGATCACTCCCCAGGAGGCCGCGGAGGCCAAGGCCAAGAAGCTCGGCTGGAAGGGCACCGCACTTCCTGGCGGCTGCGGGGCCAGCGATTATCCGTACTTCTGCATGTACGTCCGCAACGAGATCCTCACCAATCCGGTCTTCGCCAAGACGGCCAAGGCCAGGAGCCAATACCTCAACCGGGGCGGCCTGGAGATCACGACCACCCTCGACCCGGGGATGCAGGAGGCGGCCGAGAAGGCCATCAAGAAGCACGTGTTCGCCACGGACAACCCGGTCGCCTCCGAGGCGCTGGTCGAGCCGGGCACGGGCGCGATCAAGGCCATGGCCGCCAGCCGCAAGTACGGCAACAACAAGCGCAAGAAGGAAATGTCCTACAACGTCGTCGCAGACGCGGTGCACGGCGGCGGCACCGGCTTCCAGGCAGGCTCGACGTTCAAGACCTTCACCCTGCTCACCGCGCTGAAGCAGGGCATGAAGATCAACGACGGGATCAGCGTCGGCGGCGGCTACCGGGCCCCCTACTACTCCTCGTTCAAGAACTGCAAGGGCGAGAACATCGGCGACCCCACCCACGTCGTGGAGAACGCCGAGGGGGGCGGCGGCGGCTTCAAGTCGCTGGCCACAGGCACGTGGGGCTCGGTGAACACCTTCTTCGTCGCACTGGAGCAGAAGGTCGGCCTGTGCAACGTGGTCAAGACGGCCAAGTCGCTGGGCATCAAGCGGTCCGACGGCCTGGCGCTGACGGAGTTCGAGACGTTCACGCTCGGCACCAACGAGATGGATCCGGTGACCGTGGCCAACGCGTACGCCGCGATCGGCGCGCGCGGCAAGTACTGCGCGCCCATGGCCATCACCTCGATCAAGGACCGCGACGGCGCGGTGAAGACCTACAAGCCCAAGTGCAAGCAGGCCTTCGACCCCGAGGTCGCGGACGCCGCGGCGAACATCCTTTCGGGCGTCTTCACCAAGGGCACGATGCGCGGCGTCGGCGGCATCGGCCGCCCGGCCGCCGGCAAGACCGGCACCACGGACAACCAGGCCAGCGCCTGGTTCGCCGGGTTCACCCCGGACCTGGCGGGGGCGGTCAGCATCGGTGACCCGCGCGGCGCGCAGGCGAGCAAGCTCAACAACATCACCATCGGCGGCCGCTACTACGGCTCGGTCTTCGGCGCCTCGATTCCCGGTCCGATCTGGAAAGACACCATGATCGCCGCGCTGAAGGGCGTCCCGGCGACGGACTTCACGCCGGTGAACTCCGCCCGCTTCGGCGGCTGCGGCCAGAGCTGCGCGCCGGTGCAGCGCGAGCCCGAGCGCGAAGAGCCGGAGGCAGGCGACGACGACCCCTTCGACATTGCCGTCGGTGGAGGAGACGACTGATCATTCTGGGGATTTCCACCACCCAGATATGACAAATCGGACAGGCAAAATAGCGTGATCAACATCGTCCACAAAAACCTCTGACGGTTACCAACGCCTCTAGCTCCGCAAATTCGGAGTGCGTCCGCACAATGGGACGCACTCCTTGCAAAGGCTCTATTAACAGGGGCGAAACATTGGTACCTTGGGAGCGCTCCCAGGAACTTCCCGCGAGGTGCTCCATGACCGAGCAGCCCACACTGGCACAGGTGGCGGCCGCTGCAGGGGTTTCCCCCGCGACCGCATCCCGAGTTCTCACAGGCTCGGTGCGGGTCAGTACCTCGACCCGCCGCCAAGTCTACGACGCCGTCTCCCGTATGGGGTACGTCCGGCACCGGGCGCCCAGGGGAACGGCAACCAAAACCATGGCCGACGGCGTCACGGCCGTGATCTGTGATCATTTACCCCGACTGTTCTCCGAGCCCTACTATGCCAGGCTCCTGTCCGCCGCGGGCGCCGTGATCGCCGAGCACGGCACCCATCTGGTGGTCACGACCGTCACCCCCACGTCGTCGACCCTCCCAGCACTGTCCGGCGCGGTGCTCATCATCGGCGCCAGAGAACGCCATCCCCTGGCGATCAAACTGTCCACGTCGGGCGTCCCGGTGCGCAACATCGGCCGCCCGCCCCACGACCTCAAGCTCCCGTACGCCGACGTCGACAACTACGACGGCGGCCGGCAGGCGGCCGAGCACTTCCTGCTCAGCGGTCGCAGGAATGTGGCCGCGATCGGCGGCCCACCATCCTTGCCGGCCGCCCGCGACCGGCTGGACGGGCTGGTCCGCACCCTGCAGGCGGCCGGCGCACCGGACGTGCCGGTGGCCTACGGCGACTTCACCGCCGCCTCGGGCACCCATGCCATGCAGTGGCTGCTGCGCCACGCCCCTGGACTGGACGCCGTCTTCGTCGCCTCGGACCTGATGGCGGCAGGCGCGATCCAGGCCCTGCGCAGGGCCGGGCGCAAGGTGCCCGCGGACGTCGCGGTGATCGGATTCGACGACGCCCCGGTCGCCAAGCACACCGCCCCCACGCTGACCACGATCCGACAGCCCGTCGAGGAACTCGCCACGGTCGCCACCCGGCTGCTCCTCACGGGGGCCGCGGGGATCGACCCCGTCCTCCCCACAGAACTGGTCGTCCGTGAGTCGGCTTGAGCCTGGGGAGGTGCTGGCCCGCCGGTATCTGCTGCTGGATCCGCTGGCCCGCGGGGGCATGTCGGTCATCTGGCGCGCCTTCGATCAGTCACTGCATCGGATGATCGCGCTCAAGGTGCTGACCGCTTCCCTGCACACCGATTGCGGCGAGCGGGTCAGCGTCCGCAGCGAGGCCCGCGCCGCCGCCCGATTCATCCACCCCGACACCATCGAGATCTACGACTACGGCGAGTGCGTCACCGCCAATGGCGGCGTCGCCGCCTATGTCGTGATGCCGCTGCTCGACGGCACACCGCTGGCCGAGCGAATCGAGGCGGGGCCGCTGCCGTGGCCCGAGGCGGCGGGCATCGCGCTGCGGCTGGCCCGGGTCCTCATGGCCGGGCACGCCCGCGGCCTGGTGCACCGGGACGTCACGGCCGAGAACGTGCTGCTCACCGCGGACGGGCCCAAGCTGCTCGACTTCGGCATCGCGGCCTGGGCGGGCGACCCGGAGGACGACCGGGGCACCCCGCCCTACGTCGCGCCGGAGCGCCTGCTCGGTGCGCCGACCCATCCCGCGGTCGACGTGTACGCCCTGGGTGTGCTGCTGCACACCATGCTCACGGGGCGGACGCCGTACCCGGAGACCACGTGGGAGGAGATCGAGGTCGCCTGCCGCACGTCTCCCCCGCCGCGGGTCCCCGGGGTGCCGCACGGGATCGCCTCGCTCGGCCAGCGGTGCCTGGCGCACCGGCCGGAGGAGCGGCCCACGGCGGCGGACATCGTCGACGAGCTGACCTCCGCGCTGGGCACGGCGACCTTCGGCCTGCACCTCAGGCGGGGCCTGACGGTCGCGAGCTCCGCCGCGCTCGCGCTCTCCGCACTGCTGTGGTTCCAGCAGACGGGGCTCCAGCAGCAGGGGATGCCGCAGCAGGTGGACAAGGCCGTGGTGGAGCCGTCGGCGTCCCCCACGGCCAGGTACATCGAGAGCACACCGGCCGCGGCGGTGACCATCGACCAGGCGGTGGACGACTTCACGACGGTGCTGGAGGCCAGGACGCCGTGCGGCGCGACCGACGCCGACGTCGTGCTCGACCTCAAGCAGGTGCTGACCGCCACCGTGATACCGCGGGGCCCGTACGAGTCCACGACCGCCAACATCCGCAGGAAGTTATCCGACCGCTGGCGGGAGGGCAGGCTCACGCCCGCCTGCCTGAGCGAGCTGGAAGCCAGGCTCGACGACATCGAGAGCGCGCTCGGTCGCGATTGAAGGAGGGGTACGGCAGCACCAGCCGTACCCCTCCGATCGCGCGGCCCGTGCCCCTCGCTAAAGCACGTCCGCGCGGGCTTCATGCGCAGGTGTAGCCGCTGGGCGCCTGCGTGTTCCCGTCCGGCCTGCTCGCCTGGAAGCCGAAGCTCGTCGAGGCGTTCGGCGCCAGTGCGCCGTTGTGGCCGAGGTTCCTGGCGGTCACCGTCGAGCCGCTGACGGTGAGGCTCGCGTTCCACGAACCGGTGATCGTGTGCCCGGCCGGCAGCGTGAACGTCACAGTCCAGCCGTTCTTGGCCGAGGTCCCGGTGTTGGTGACGGTCACCGGCTGGACGACGTAGCCGTTGCTCCACGAGTTCTGGACGGTGCCGGTGGCCGTGCATCCTCCGCCGCCCCCGCCGGACAGGGTGGTCACGGTGGCGGTGGCCGACTCAGGCGAGAGGTTGTTCGCGCCGTCCCTGGCCCGCACCCGGTAGCGGTAGGTGGTGGCGGGGCTCAGGCCGCTGTCCGTGAACGACGTCGTGGAGCTGCTGCCGACCACGGCGAAGGTGTCTCCGGTCGCGCGCAGGACGTCGTAGCCGGTCACACCGACGTTGTCGGTGGAGGCGGCCCACGACAGGGTCGTGCCGGTCGACGTGGTGCCTGTGGCGGCCGGCGTGCCGGGCGTGCTCGGCGGAGTGGTGTCGGTTCCGCCCGTCGAGCCGAAGGAGAAGGAGTTGACCGCCAGGCCCGCGCCGCCGACCCACGGCTCGAAGCCGGCCTGCACGCTGGTGAGGTACCACGACCGCTGCGCGTAACCGCGGCTGATCGCGTCGGCGTAGAAGGTGTTGATGGTGAAGTCGAGCGAGGTCGCCGGCGAGGTGCGGACGTAGGAGATCACGTTCCAGCCGATGTTGCCGTACCAGACCTGCCAGGAGCCACCGGCCAGGGTCACGGTGCCGACCTGCGAGCCGACGGGCTGGACGGAGCCCTGCCGGTTGAGCCAGATCATGATCTCGGCGCCGGTGTTCTGGCCGTCGGTGCGCGGCGTGGGATCGAACCAGATGTCATAGGAGGCGTTGTAGGCGCCGGAGCTCGGATACGTCATGCTCACGGTGCTGCGCAGGGCGGCGAATCCGGAAGCGCTCGCCTGTATGGGCAGGTTGCTGCCGGTGCTGCAGGTGGCGTAGTGGCAGCCCGCGTAGATCGCCGGGTATGCGGCCGGGGACCCGTTGGTCGGTTTGTTGTGCGCGGCCTGTGTGACCGTGAATCCGCCGTTCTGGTTGACGTCGATGCACTGGGCGGTGTCGGCACCCCAGACGTTGTTCATGACGACGTAGCGGCCGCTCTGGATGGTGGTCGAGGCGTACTTGTCGCACAGCACGGGGGCGGCCTCCGCCGGCGTGGCGAACAGGCACGTGGCGAATAACGCGATCAGGGAAATGTAAGCGCGCCTCATGTCGATCCTCGGGACAAGGCTACTGGGAGCGCTCCCAATATGTCATCAAGTCCGGCTGTGACCAAGATTGGCTGAAAGTTTCACCACGCGTTGTCGAAGCACGCGGCACGTGATTCAATCGCGCTGGCCGGGCGGGCTGGGTCGTGGGGCAGGTTTCCTCTGTCGTCAGCACAAGGGAATCCCCATGAAGTTATTCAAGCCGGCGGGGATCACCGCCGCATTGGTCCTGATCACTTCTCTCCTGATGGTGCCCACGCAGGCACAGGCCCACGGGGTCTCGATGTTCCCCGGCGCCCGCACGTTCCTGTGCTGGCAGGACGGCCTGCGGGACAACGGGCAGATCATCCCCTACAACCCCGCGTGTGCGTCCGCCGTTCAGCAGAGCGGCACGACTCCCCTGTACAACTGGTTCGCGGTGCTGCGCTCCGACGGCGCGGGCCGGACCAGCGGATTCATCCCCGACGGACAGCTCTGCAGCGGCGGCACCGGCGGGCCCTACGACTTCACGGCATACAACGCGGTCCGCTCCGACTGGCCGCTGACCCACTTGACCGCGGGCCGCACCATCCAGATGCGGCACAGCAACTGGGCCAGGCACCCCGGCGCGTTCAACTACTACATCACCAAGAACGGATGGAACCCGAACGCCCCGCTGAAGTGGTCTGACCTGGAGCCGTTCGGCAGCGTCACCAACCCGCCCGAGAGCGGCGGCGCCGGCGGTCTCAACTACTACTATTGGGACGCCCAGCTCCCGGCCGGCAAGTCCGGGCAGCACATCATCTTCACCCACTGGATCCGCTCGGACAGCAACGAGAACTTCTACAGCTGCTCCGACGTCACCTTTGACGGCGGCAACGGCGAGGTCACCGGGGTCGGCCCCGGCGGCCAGTCGCCGGGGCCTTCCCCGACGGTGACGCCGACGACCCCCACGGGCGCCTGCACGGCGACGTGGAAGGCCACCGACACCGGCTGGGCCGGCCACTTCCAGGGTGAGGTGACCGTGCGCAACAACGGCACCAGCTCGCTCAACGGCTGGACGGTCAAGTGGACCTACAGCGGCGGGCAGGGCTTCGAGGGCTCGCCGTGGAACGGCGTGCTGACCGGGCAACCGCCCAACGTGACGGTCACGAACGCCAACTACAACGGGCAAGTGGGGCCGAACGGCACGACCACGTTCGGCTTCAACGCCACAGGCTCCGTTCCGAACCCGGCACCTACCCTGACCTGCACCAGTCCGTGATCAAAACGCGTCGCGGGCTAGTCGCGGCAATCGTCACCCTGGCCAGCCTGACCCTGGCCGGGGTGATGTTTTTCGCCGCCAGGCAGCCGTCGTCACAGTTGCAGGAAGAGCTCGCCGCGCAGGTCACCAAGATTCTCGAGGAATCCTCGCCCGACGAGCACCACGCCCACGGGCACACCTTCGAATCACGTGTCGTGTGCGCCGTGGAGCCGTTCGGCACCGAGCCCGCGGACGCCACGTCCCTCGTCGAGGTGACGTGGGTGTACGCCCGTCACATCTGTGCGATCACCGGCGAGAGCCCCGACTGGGCCGCCTCCGTGCGGGCCGGGGGCCCGATCGCCGTCAAGATCAGCATCCCACCGCAGATCCGCGTGCCCGAACCGGGCGCGGGTTATCCGGACAGGGTCAGGAACCTCATCCCCGAGCGCTACCACGAGCAGGCGTTTCGGGAGGAATTCGAGGACGACACCGCCATCGAGGCGGCTCGCCAGAGGTTCTCCCAAGCGAAATAACCGAGGACACAAACAAACGGACGCGGCCGACTGGAGGAATCGGCCGCGTCCGTCCCATCCGGGCGGGGATGGTTTCATCGGGCAGGGATATGGAGTTGTGGCCTCACCTCCTCAATACGCAGCCGACGGCCCCCGTGTTCAGTGGGGCATTCATTCAATTGGCGCAGGCGTAACCGGACGGCAGGGCCGTGTTACCGTTCGGACGGCCGGCCTGGAACCCGAAGCCTGTGCTCGCGTTCGGGCCGAGCGTGCGCGTTCGCGGCCGTGGCCGGCACGACGGCGAGGGCCGCCGCGACCGCCAGCGCGGTGAAAGGTGACTTCATGAAGAGCCTTTCCCTGATCCGTGGAACCGCCCCCGCCACGAGGCGCGGCGGGGGCGGGTCCGCGCTCAGGCGGGGGTGCAGGTGATCGGGTCGGGGGTGGTGGCGGTGCCGTTGGCGATGAAGCCGAACGTGGCGGTGGCGTTCGGGGCGAGCGTGCCGTTCCAGGCCTCGTTCTTGACCGAGACGCTGGAGCCGGTCTGGGTGTGCTTGCCGCCCCACAGCTGGGTGATCTGGTTCTGGGAGGTCCAGGCGACCGTCCAGCCGTTGATCGCCGAGGTGCCGGCGTTCTTCACCGTGACCTCGGCCTGGTAGCCGCCGCCCCAGGAGCTCGTCACCTTGAACGCCGCCGTGCAGCCGCCCGGAGGCGGCGGCTCCTCGTCCGTGGTGGTGAACGGCGTGCCGTCCGACGGCGCCGAGGTGTTGCCCGCCGCGTCCCGCGCCACCACGGAGGCGGTGTAGGACGTGGCAGGGGTGAGCCCGCTCAGGTCGAAGGAGGCGCTCGTGGCCGTGCCTACCTTGGTGGACCCCAGGTAGACGTCATAGCCCGTCACGCCCACGTTGTCCGTGGAGGCCGTCCAGCTGAGCTTGGCAGTGGAGCCCGTGATCCCGGAGACTGCGGGCTTGCCCGGCTTGCTGGGCGGGGTGTCGTCCTCTTCCTCCGGACCCGGGGGCTCACCCCAGATCTTGGTGGCGCCGCTGTAGAGGGTGATGTTCTGGGTCCGCGCCGGCGTCGCGCCGGGCGTCGTGGGGATGTTCCGGTACGACCAGTCGTTGGCCGGGTCCCACGTGCCCGCGCTGCTGATCCTGAACTGCACCTCCCTGCGGTGTTGTGACTGCCCGGCCGGGGCGATGGCCTGCCCCGAGCAGTCGATGTTGACGTAGTACGTGCTGCCGCCCGCCGAGTGCAGCGTGGGCGCCTTGCACTGCGTGTACGCCGACGACACGCTGATCTGCGAGGCCGTCGTCGAACCGTCCAGCGTGAAGTAGTAACGGAACGAGCCGTCGGACAGCACCCTGGCCGGCCAGGCCGACTGGTTGCGGACGATGGCCTTGATCTCGGTGAAGTTGGTCCCCGAGGCGTTCACGCCTGCCTCGACGAAGATCTCCGGACCGTCGGGCGTCTCCTGCGCGGGGAAGTTCGCCGCAGGGGCGCCGCCGTACTCCTTGTAGAGCCTGGCCACCGCGCTGGTGAAGCCGGCGTTGTAGTCGGTGGCGACCTCGTTCATGACGTAGTCGTCACGCTTGTCGGTGTAGGCGTCGTTCGGGTCGGGCGGGCCGCCGACGAGCGCGCCGTACAGGGTGTGGCGGGTCTGCTCGGGGTTGGTGATCTGGTCGGTCCACGAGCCGTGCGCCGTGCGGTGATGCGGGTTCTTCGGCGGGTTGGCGCCGAAGCCGATCAGGTAGGAGGAGTTGCGCGGGTTGTCGCCGAGCGCGTAGTTGATCTGCCGCACCGCGAAATCGTGGTAGCGGGCCTTACGCGTGGCGTCGGTGATCGAGTCGCTGTGGACGAGCGCCGCGAACGAGGTGTTGGCCGCGTACCGCAGCGAGCCCCACCGGTCGAGCACGGCCTGGCCGCCCGGCGAGTACTTGACCTG
Source organism: Nonomuraea sp. 3N208 (assembly GCF_052245935.1). Classification (NCBI taxonomy): domain Bacteria; kingdom Bacillati; phylum Actinomycetota; class Actinomycetes; order Streptosporangiales; family Streptosporangiaceae; genus Nonomuraea; species Nonomuraea sp. 3N208. Next base: position 117,953 of record NZ_JBQQBR010000012.1, read on the forward strand.
GGAGCCGTTGACGCCGACCGTCCACCAGTCGAGCCAGCGGTTGGCGTCGTCCAGGTACTGCTGCTTGCCGGTCAGCTTGTGCAGCAGCACGTACGCGCCGTACGACTTGTCGTCCCAGGCGATCGTCCACTTGTACGACTTGGTCGTGCTCTGCGGCTCGGTGCCCAGGTTGGCGTAGCCGCTCTCGGCCTTGGCCAGGTAGGAGGCGTCGTTCGTGGCCCGGTGGAGCCAGATCGCACCCCACACCAGCTCGTCGTTGAAGCCGCTCCAGGAGTTGTAGTAGCCCTGCGCGTCGGTGATGCAGTCGCTGTACTTCTTCCTGACGGTGTCGGCAAAGGAGTACAGCTGCTTGGCGTGCGTCACCAGCGTGTCGGCATATGTCGGGTTCGTCGGGCGGAAGACGATCGAGGAGGCCGCCATCGCCGCCGCGGTCTCCCCCGCCAGATCCGAGCCGCCGCAGGACGCGTCGATCTTGTACGCGGGCCGGTTCATCTGCATGGCCTCGGCCGGACCCCACCAGGCATGGTCCGTGCCGCCGTTGCCGACCTGCCCGTAGAGCACGTTCGCCGACGGGTGGGCCTTGATGAAGTAGTCGTTGACGAACTTGAGGTTGTTGAGCAGATGGGTGAGCTGCCCCGAGGAGGCGTACGCGTCTCGATACTCGACCGCGCCCCAGGCCAGCATGGTGGCGGAGAACGCCATCGGGAAGCCGAACTTGACGTGGTCGCCGGCGTCGTACCAGCCGCCCGTGAGGTCCACGCCGACGTCCTTGCCGTCGTTCATGCCCGAGTCGCCGCGCCAGGAGACGCGGTTCCAGTCGGGCAGCGCGCCCGACTGCTGGGCCTCGTAGAACCACAGCGACTTCTGCAGCGCCTCGCCATAGGCGAAGGCGGGTGCGGCGTGGGCCGCCGGCCCCGCCCCCATAAGGGGCAGGACCAGCGACGCCGCAGCTATCAGTGCTGCTTTTCTCACGGGAAGAGCCGCCCGTACTCGGCGAGGGCGACGGCCACGTCGACCTGCGCCCAGAACCGGTGGTAGTTGAAGGTGGGAGCCGGGCCGGTGCCCTTCAGGAAGGCGTCGACCTTCGGCCAGTCGGGGTCGTTCTTGTAGAAGGACCTGATCGAGATGAACGTGGAGTTGGAGTTGATGGCGTCGCCGTTCGGCATCTCGCCGCTCCAGCCGGCCGGCACGTACACCGCGTCGTCGATGCGGGCGTAGTCGGCCTTGGTCTCCGGCACCGACACGCCCTTGGCGTCGCGGTTCTCCCAGACGCCGTCGAGCAGCGCCTTGGCGGTGTCACGCGCCTCGGTGTGGTTCGCCCTGGCCGCGTAGTACATGAGGACCTTGGCGTAGGAGCCGGCGACGCCCACGTCCTGCGTGTAGTCCACGACGGTCACGCGCAGGTTCGGGTTGGCCGGCGGCATGCCGGTGGTGGCGTTGAAGTCACCGGCGGGCTGGCCGGTCCAGCGCAGCGTGGAGGGCATCTGGTAGCTGCCGTCCGCGTTGATCGTGGTGTTGTCCAGCGCCCAGGTCACCCACTTGTCGAGGATGGCCTTGGCATCGGCGTTGCCGGTGACGTTGTAGAGCTCGGCCACCCGCTCCAGCGACCACGCCTGGAAGCCGAACCACTGGTTCGACGGCGGGTCGTGGTAGACCGGCTGCCAGTCGTAGGCCATGCCGTGGAACTTCGGCAGACCGCTCGGCGGTGCGCTGTAGTTGCCGTTCCAGCTGTTGGTCGCCCCGCCGGCGATGGCGCCGTCGGCGGACTGCAGCCACTTGTAGAACTGCAGCTGGCGGGTCAGGCTGGTGCTCCAGTCGGCAGCGCCGGTCTGGCTCTTGGGCTTGAGCTCGGTCACGTTCGACAGGGCCCAGGCCGCGAACGGGTTCTGGTAACCGGAGTGGTTGTGGCTGGAGCCGATGCGCCAGGCCCATCCGGCGCTGGTGTCGGTCGCGCCGCCCCAGGCGTAGTACCAGTTGAGCAGGTAAGCGGCGGAGTCCTTGCCGGTGCCGACCGCACAGGAGGGGCTGGTGCAGCCGGGCTTCTTGAAGTACTTGTCGTACATCGCGTAGCGCAGGTAGTCACCCATCTTGGCGGCCTTGGCCACCGTCGCGGAGATCTCCGAGCCCTTGTTCTGCGCCTTGGCCCAGGTGTTCGCCCAGTACGCCACCTGCACCGCGCGCGCGTCGGCGTCGGGGGCGTTGGTGTACTTCCACTGCTTGGCGTAGGAGCCGTCCTTGATGAACAGGTCCAGGTAGCCGTTGGTGCCGCCGTGGGCGAAGGTGTCGCAGGACGGCTGCGGGATCGTCTCGAAGACCGACTCCTCCGGGCCGCGCTGGTAGGTGTTGATGTAGGCGGGCTTGGTCGTGCCGTCGCCGCAGCGGCCGAAGCCGTAGGTGTTGTCGACGTCCAGCAGCCAGTGCATGCCGTAGATGTCGCGGGTGTTGTACGCGGTCTGCAGCTCGCTCGCCAGCGGGTCGGCGCCCACCGAGACGCTGGAGTCGATCGGCGACGGGTAGTTGCTGATCGCGTTGTGCTCGGCCGCGTACGTGGCCGGCTTCGACGGGTTGTAGAAGGAGTTCGTCGGCTGGTCGGCGGTGGCCGGGATGATGTACTTCTCCATCGAGGCCCACGCGTTGTTGAACTTCGACCAGTCGCCGGTGACCTGCCCGTACGTCGCCTCCAGCCACAGGTAGTAGCTGTAGGCCTCGGACGTGGTCTCGTGCCCGTGGTCCGGCGCCTCCACCATGAAGGTCTCGACCGAGTGGTAAGGCACTCCCTCGGGCGAGAAGTAGCCGTTGGCCGGGTCGTGGAGATCGTTGTAGAGCTCGACGAAGCGCTTGACGTACTCGTTGTCGCCGCCGAGGTCGTTGTCGGCCTCGCTGACGTTGACGTCGACGGGGTCGTAGCCGGCGGCGCTGACCCTGATCACGGCCGAGCCGCTGGTCGTGTCGCTGTCCTCGGCCGCGTTCACCGGCACGGTCTGCGCGGTGTTCCAGTTGGCCGGCGTGAACGTTCTGCTGGTGTTGCCGACGGTGATGTCGGCGTCACCGCTGGCCTTGGCGACGTTGACGGTCACGTTCGACGAGGGCGCCTGCGAGAGCTTCACCGTGAAGCTCGCCTGTCCTCCCTCCGGCACGGAGAGCGTCAACGGGCTCACCACGAGCGCGGGGGCCGTGTCCGCGGAGACCGTGATGCCGACCGGATCCGAGGTCTTGGTCGCGCCCCCGTTGTCGGTGGCCTTCGCGGTGATCGAGTAGCTGCCGGCCGCCACGTTCGTCCAGCTGTAGCTGTACGGCGCCGAGGTGTCGGTCCCCAGCAGCGTGGACCCCTGGTAGAAGTCGACCTTGGAGACCGTGCCGTCGGAGTCGGCCGCGTCGGCGGCGATCGGCACGGTGGCCGGCGCCGTGAACCTCTGCCCGGCGGTCGGCGAGGTCAGCGACACCGTGGGCGCGACGTTGTTGCCAGTGCCGCCGCAGGTGACGCCATTGACGCTGAACGTCTCCGGGTTCGGGTTGGTGCCCGTCCACGTGCCGTTGAAGCCCATCGTCGTGGAGGCCCCGGTGCCGAGACTGCCGTTCCACGGCATGTTGGTGCCCGTCATGCGCGTGCCGGACTGGGTCCAGTTCGCGCCCCAGCCGCTCGGCGTGTACTTCTGGCCGGTGGTCGGATAGTCGAAGGCCAACGACCACGAGGTGATCGGGTCACCGGTGTTCTTCAACGTGATGTTCGCGGTGAAACCGCCCTGACCAGGGCTGCTCGTCCACGAGTTGGCAGAGTAGGTCACGTCACACGACACCGCGGCCTGGGCGGGTGCGGCCGCCACGGCCGTGGTAACACCGGCGACGAGGACGAGGGTCGTGGCCACGGCGAGCCGTCTCGTCACGCGCGATAAGAACGCGGGAGGTCTGTACTTCACGGGATCTCCATGGGAGTAGGGGTGTGGGAGCGCTCCCAATCGGGATTGTGGGGGCCGTCCGGCGTATGTCAACGAAATGGCATTGCGGTAACCGCCGTATTTCCTCCCACCAGGCTGCCGGGGATGAAAGTTTCATCGGCGTTCCGGGGCATTCAACGAGCATGCGGGGCAGTGGACACCTCCACGAAAGCCCGGCTCTGTACAGCGCCTCGCGTCCGGCTCACCATGGGAGCGCTCCCAGCCATCTAGCAGCGCACTGGAGATGATCGCTCGTGAGACTCCAACGCGGCCTTCGCAAATGGGCCGTGACCATGACCGCCGCGAGTGTCGCGGCCTTAGGACTCGTCGTCGGCCAGAGCACGGCCGCGAACGCCGCGGTCGCCTGCGACGTGACCTACTCTGCCAACTCGTGGACGAGCAGCCCTGGTCAGGGCGGTTTCACCGCGAACATCACGTTGAAGAACACCGGCGACCCCATTACGTCATGGTCGCTGGCCTTCGACTATCCGACCACCGGCCAGAAGTACACGCCGACCGGCTGGGGCGCGAACTGGACCCAGTCCGGAACCCGCGTGACCGGCACCAACATGCCCTACAACGGCAGCCTCGCCACCGGCGCCTCCGTGTCCGTCGGCTTCAACGGCACGTGGACGGGCACCAACCCGAACCCGGAGACGTTCAGCGTCAACGGCGTCACCTGCGGCGGCACCCAGACGACCCCGTCGGTGGTGTTGTCGGCCAGCTCGGTCGCGGTCAACGAGGGCGGCACCGCGACGTTCACCGCCAGGCTCTCCTCCGCCCCGGCCGCGAACGTGACCGTCACCACCGCGCGGACCAGCGGTGACACGGACCTGACCGTCAGCTCGGGCGGGTCGCTGACCTTCACGCCGTCCAACTGGAACACCGCGCAGACGGTCACCCTGGCCGCCGCGCAGGACACCGACACCACCGCCGGCACGGCGGCCTTCAGTGTCGGCGGCAACGGCGTCACCGGCGCCACGGTCAACGCCACCGAGGTGGACGACGACGCCGTCCAGGAGCAGTCGATCATCGTGACGCCGACCGCGGTGACCGTACCCGAGGGCTCGACCGCCACGTACACGGTGAAGCTGGCCACCCAGCCCTCCTCGAACGTGACCGTCACCTCGACGGCCGGCACCGGCGACACCGACATCACCGTCTCCTCCGGCGCCAGCCTCACGTTCAGCCCGACCACGTGGAACACCGCGCAGACGGTGACCCTGGCCGCCGCGCAGGACACCGACAACACCAACGGCAGCCGGCCCATCACGGTCGCGTCCACCGGACTGACCTCGCGTACCGTCACCGCCACCGAGGCCGACGACGACGGCGTCACCAACCCGACCCACGCGGAGAACCCGTATGCCGGCGCCACCGGCTATGTGAACCCCAACTGGTCGGCCAAGGCGGCCGCCGAGCCGGGCGGCTCCGCCGTGGCCAACACCTCCACGGCCGTGTGGATAGACCGCATCGCCGCCATCGCCGGCTCCTCCTCGGCCATGGGCCTGCGGGCCCACCTCGACGAGGCGGTCAGGCAGGACGCCGCCAACGGCTCCGCCCCGCTGACGATCCAGATCGTCGTCTACGACCTGCCCAACCGCGACTGCTCGGCGCTGGCCTCCAGCGGCGAGCTGCTCATCGCCCAGGACGGGTTCAACCGCTACAAGACCGAATACATCGACCCGATCGCGGCTATCATGCGCGACTCCAAGTACGCCAACCTGCGCATCGTCGCGATCATCGAGCCCGACTCGCTGCCGAACCTGGTCACCAACATCAACTCCTTCGAGAAGTGCCGCGAGGCCAACGGCCCCGGCGGCTACGTCGACGGCGTCAGGTACGCGCTGAACCAGCTCGAGCCCATCACCAACGTCTACTCCTACATCGACGCCGCTCACCACGCGTGGCTCGGCTGGGACTCGAACTTCCAGCCCGCCGTCGACCTCTTCTACAACACCATCTCCGGCACCACCGCCGGGGTGGACAGCGTGGACGGCTTCATCGTCAACACCGCCAACTACTCCATCACCACCGAGCCGCACTTCACCATCAACACCCAGGTGGGCAACCAGTCGGTCCGGGCGTCCAACTGGGTGGACTGGAACTACTACATCGACGAGCGGACCTTCGCGACGGAGCTGCGTAACCGGCTGATCGCCAAGGGCTTCCGCTCCGGGCTCGGCATGCTGATCGACACCTCGCGCAACGGCTGGGGCGGCAGCGCCCGCCCGACCGCGCCGAGCACCTCGACGGAGCTCAACCCGTTCGTCGACCAGTCGCGCGCCGACCGCCGCATCCACGCCGGCAACTGGTGCAACCAGAACGGCGCGGGCATGGGGGCGCGGCCCACCGCAAGCCCCGCCGCCGGCTTCGACGCCTACGTCTGGATCAAGCCTCCGGGCGAGTCCGACGGCGCCAGCAGGGACATCCCGAACGACGAGGGCAAGAAGTTCGACCGGATGTGCGACCCGACCTACACCGGCAACAACCTCAACAAGAACAACATGTCAGGCGCGTTGCCCGACGCGCCGTTGTCCGGGCAGTGGTTCTCGGCGCAGTTCCGCCAGCTGCTGGCGAACGCCTACCCGCCGATCAACTGAGGACCTGGCCGGGCTGAGGAGCATCGAGCTCCCTCAGCCCGGCCGGAGGGGCCTGCCTGACCCAGGTCCCTCACCAACCGGAGGGGCCTGCCTGACCCGGGTCCCTCGGCTTCCTGAAGGGGCCGGGTCGCGTCGACCCGGCCCCTTCTCGTCATTGTGCCCGGCGCCACTCCGACACGATCTGCTCGACGTCGAAGGGCATCAGGTTGAGCGGCGGGCCGGACAACCCCGTCCTGATCGCCTTGCGGATCTTGCGGTTGACATCCTCGATGATCTGCCGCGCCTCGCTCTCCGTCCGCGCGCCGCGCGCCTGGGCCAGTGCTTCCTCCGCCTCCTTGCGCAGCGCCAGCGTCGGTGGCAGCGGCATCGTGAGCCCTTCGCTCTCCACCTTCTGCTTGATCCACCACATGTCGTCGTGCGGCCGGTCCAGCCCCGGCAGGGGCTTGCCCGCGCCCGGCAGATCGTCGAACTCGCCGCGCTCCATCGCCTCGCGGATCTGCCGGTCGACCCAGCTCTCGAACGGTACGCCGGGCGGCTTGCGCTCTGTCACATCAACTCCCACGTCAGGCCAGGTTGTGACTGGGTGCGAGCGGACCGCGCCAGCCGAGCACGGCCTCGGTCATGCGTACGGAGTCCACGGCCGCGGGCACGTCGTGCACGCGCAGGATGCGGGCGCCCTTGACGATGGAGACGACGTTGACGGCGATCGTGCCTTCCTTCCGCTCCCCCTGGGGACGGTCCAGCGTCTCCCCGATGAAGTCCTTGTTGGACAGCGCCACCAGCGTCGGGTAACCGATCGAGGTGATCTCCTCCAGGCGGCGCGTCAGCTCCAGGGAATGGAAGGTGTTCTTGTTGAGGTCGTGCCCGGGATCGATGATGATCTTCTCGGGAGCGATGCCCGCCTTCAGCGCGAACGCGACCCGCTCGCGCAGGAAGTCCGCCACCTCCGAGACCACGTCGGCGTAGCTCGGCCGGAAGACCCGCCGCCCAGGGCCGCCGAGGCTGTGGGTGACCACCACGCTCACGCCGGCCGCCGCGGCGACCTCGGCGATGCCGGGCTCGCGCAGGCCGTTGGTGTCGTTGATGACGTCGGCGCCCGCCTCGATGGCCGCCTGCGCCACCTCGGGACGGTGAGTGTCCACCGATATCACGGCATCCGTCACGGCCCTGACCTCGGCGATCACCGGGGCGACGCGCTCGATCTCCTCCGCCGCGCCGATGTGCACCTGGGCGGCGCTGAAGGCGAACCCGCCGATGTCCACCCAGTCGGCCCCGTGGGCCACGGCCTTCTTCGCGGCCGCCACGGCGCTGTCCAGCGCGTACGTCCGGCCCTGGTCGTGAAAGGAGTTGGGGGTCCGGTTGACGATGGCCATGATGGCGACCTGGCGCTCGAAATCGAACTCCCGCCGCCCGATGCGCCGGACCGGAGAGATGATCCCGGGGGAAAGCTGCTCGCCGCTCACGTTGCGAGCCTACCTGGCGCAGGTGCAGGTCAGTCAGGCGGTGAAGCGGCCCGGCGGGTGACCGCCGGCCGAGACCCTGATCCGCCGCATCCGCCGGCGCATGCCGAAGTCGGGACCTCGCGGCAGCCGCATGGTGAGCCGGACCGTGGTGCCGAGCGGACTGGTGTGGAAGTCCGCCGTGTCGCACAGCCGGCGAATGAGATAGATCCCTCTCCCGGTGTAGCTCCGCTCGGACGGCCGGAACTGGCCGTCCACGTAGCCGCCGGGGATGCCCGACCCCCGATCGGTCGTCTCCGAGCGGATGACGCCGTTCACTGTCCACAACTTGAAGTGCCCGTGCCCGCCCGCGTGCTCGACGGCGTTGACGACGCTCTCGTGCACGGCAAGGACGAAGTCGTCCAGCCTCGGGCCGCTCAATCCGCAGCTCTCGGCGTGCTCCGCCACCGCACGGCGCAGCTTCGTGACATCGTGGAGTGTGAAGGGCACGGTCAACAGGGTGCGCATGACAGGCTCCTCCAAGCTGGCCTGGGTACGCGCAGAATCCGAGGGAGCGGCGCCCCCGGACCGGAAATCGAGATGAAGGGCCTGCTCAAAGGCGGCCCGTGAAGAGAGGTCCATGGCGTTCCTTCCGTGTCATTCCGACACCTCGGCCGCGCCTCAGGACCTCGAGTAGTCCACACCTTCCCAAGGAAGGTGAAAGTACACCCCGCTACATTTTTGTCGGCAACTTTTTTGGAACCACTCCTACGGGCGTCCGCCGACGCCCGTGGCGAACTCCTTGAGCCGGTCGGCCGGGCCTCCGTCCGGTGCGAGCGGGGCGGTGTCCATGCCCGCCCCATCATGCAGGCCGTCGATCAACTCCCGCATGGCCTCCCACGACGAGCGCCGCGGCGTCCAGCCCAGCACGTCCCTGGCACGTTCCACCTTCATGACCGGCAGCCGCAGGGCCATGTCGAGCAGGCCCGGCGCGACAGGCAGGAGCCTCATGTGCCATCCCGCCGCCACGGCCAATCTGGCCAGAGCCTGCGGCACCGGCACCGTACGGGTGTCGAGCAGCTTGGCCAGGTCGCGCGGGCCCAGCACGGGCTCGGCGGCGATGTTGAACGCGCCTTTCACCGGCCGCGTGGCGGCCAGCCGGTAGGCCTCGGCCGCGTCCTCCGCGTGCACCACCTGCAGCCGCAGTCCGGGAATGTCCGGCACGAACGGGATCCGCCCCGGCCGGACCAGCCGCCGCGGCACGAAGGGCCCGGCGAACAGTCTGCGTTGCTCGGTCGCGGCCACCCGCTGGAAGACGAACCCTGGCCGCATCCGCACCACCCGGATGCCGGGATGATCGTGCTCGAAGACGTCGAGCACCCGCTCCACGTACGCCTTCTCCCGTCCGTACGCGGCGCCCGGCCAGCCGTGCGTGGGCCAGCTCTCGTCCACGGGACGATCCTCGGGCCCCGGCGAGTACGCCCCCACGGAGGAGGCGTGGACCAGCGCGGACACCCCCGCCTCCGCCGCGGCGCGGAAGACCCGCATGCTGCCGAGCACGTTCGCCCGCCAGGTCGTCGCCGGGTCTCTGGTCGGCTGGAACAGCCACGCCAGGTGCACCACGACGTCCGAGCCGTCGAAGATTCGAGTCAGGTCGGCGGAGGCCACGTCGGCCTGACGCCAGTCGGTGCGGTCGACCCGCCATCCGGGCAGCCGGCGCGCGACGCCCACGATCGAGGTCACGTTCTCGTCCCCCAACAGCGCGCGCACCACACTGGTACCGACGTTCCCGGTAGCCCCAACCACAACGACTCTCATGACCGCTCCGCTGCCCGCTCTCCGTCCGCCGAAACCCTTATGACCTGGGGCTTACGGCTGGAGGAGAATCTTTATGGCCCCATCGGCCTTCTTCTGGAACATCTCGTACGCCCGCGGCGCCTGCTCGAGCGGCATCCGGTGCGTGGTCAGGTCCATCACGCCGAGCGGGTCGGTCTCGTCGGTGACCAGCGGCATCAGCTGGCTGATCCACCGCCTGACGTGGGCCTGGCCCATGCGCAACGTGATGCCCTTGTCGAACAGGCGCAACATCGGCAGCGGGTCCGTCATGCCGCCGTAGACGCCGATGACGGAGATCACGCCACCCCGGCGGACGGAGTCGATGGCCTGGTTGAGCGCAGCCAGGCGGTCGACGCCCGTATGGGACATCAGCGGCGCGGCCACCACGTCGGGCAGCAGGCCGGTGAGCGTCTGGGCGAGCTTGGCGGCAGGCGAGCCGTGGGCCTCCATGCCGACCGCGTCGATGACGGAGTCCGTGCCGCGTCCCGACGTCATGTAGCGGATCTCCTCGGGCACATTGTGCACCTCGCTGGCGTCGATGACCTCGATGCCGTGGCGGCGGGCCATCTCCAGGCGGGCCATGACGCCGTCCACGCCGATCACGCGGCGGCCGAGGTGGCGGGCGATGCGGGCGCTCATCTGGCCGATCGGGCCCAGACCGAAGACGGCAACGCTGCCTCCGTCGGGGATGTCGGCGTACTCGACGGCCTGCCAGGCGGTCGGCAACACGTCCGACAGGTAGACGAAGCGCTCGTCCGGCGGTCCCATCGGCACCTTGATCGGGCCGAACTGGGCCTCCGGCACCCGCAGGTATTCGGCCTGGCCGCCGGGCACCCGGCCGTACAGCCTGGTGTAGCCGAACATGGCCGCGCCCGTGCCTTGTTCGCGTACCTGGGTGGACTCGCACTGCGCGTACAGCTCCATGCCGCACATGTGGCAGTGGCCGCAGGAGATGTTGAACGGGATGACCACGCGGTCACCGGGCTTGATGTTCGAGATCGACGGTCCGACCTCCTCGACGATCCCCATGGGCTCGTGGCCCAGGATGTCGCCCTCGGCCATGAAGGGCCCGAGCACCTCGTACAGGTGCAGGTCGGAACCGCAGATTCCGGTGCTGGTCACTTTGATGACCGCGTCGTTGGGCTCCTTGATCGCCGGGTCGGGCACGTCCTCGACCCGTACGTCACGCTTGCCGTGCCAAGTGACTGCCTTCATGCCTGACCGCATACCCCCACGTCAGACCTCAAACGGCAGCCTGGGCGGCGCCGCCGGGGCATCCATGGCAGCCCCATGCCTTGGAAGGCCTGTGGCAGATCAAAGCCCGAGTAACCAAAGACGCTTTACACGCTCAGTACCGAGTGAGTAACTATTGGTAGTTGACCACTGACCGAAGGAGCCGTGCGAATGCCGGTGAGCTTCACTCAGCACTCCCTTGGTTCACGCATTGATCAGCACCTGTGCGGTTTTCTCGAAACCTGGCGCGCGCTCGTGTCCGATCCCGACGTCGAGGCGGCGTACGGGGTGCTGAACGGCTTCGTGCTCGGCGGCGGCAAGCGCATCCGCCCTCAGCTGTGCTACTGGGGCTGGCGCGGCGCCGGCGGCGACGACTGCGAGGAGATCATCGGGGCCGCCGCGGCGCTGGAGCTGTGTCACGCGGGCCTGCTCATCCACGACGACATCATGGACGGCAGCGAGCTGCGCCGGGGCCGGGCGACCGTCCACAAGAGCCTGGCCGCGCTGTACGAAGGGCCGGGCGCGGAGTCGTTCGGCCAGGCCGGCGGCATCCTGCTCGGGACGCTGAGCCTCGCCTGGTCCGACGCCATGTTGTCGTCGTGCGGGGTGGATCCGCTGCGATTGCGGGCCGCCCACCACATCTTCGACACCATGCGGACCGAAGTGATCAGCGGCCAGTACCTCGACATGCTCGCCCAGCTCCGCGCCGGCGCGAGCGTTGACGAGGCGCTGACGGTGATCCGCCTCAAGACCGCCAAATACACGGTGGAGCGGCCGCTGCAGATCGGCGGCGCGCTGGCCGGCGCCTCCCCCGAGCTGCTGGACTCCTACTCCCGGTTCGGCGTGCCGCTGGGCGAGGCCTTCCAACTGCGCGACGACGTGCTGGGCACGTTCGGCTCGTCGTCGGTGACCGGCAAGTCGGCGCTCGACGACCTGCGCGAAGGCAAGCACACGGTGCTGATCGCGCATGCCCTGCGGCATGCCTCGCCGGCGCAGCGCGACCGTCTCAGGCGCTGGCACGGCGATCCGGAGCTGACCGAGGAGCGGGCCGCGGAGCTGCGCGGGATCCTGCTCGACACCGGAGCGGTCGCCGAGGTCGAGGCAATGATCGAACAACGGGTGCGCGAGGCCGTGACGGCCCTTGTGGAGGCGCCGATCAAGCCGGAGGCCGCGAGCGCGCTGGCCGTGCTGGCCGATCGGCTCGCGCACCGCATCAGGTGAAGGGATTCCCAGATGGGCCGAGTACTTCTCGCGGCGCCGCGCGGCTTCTGCGCGGGCGTCGAACGCGCGATCGTCACGGTCGAGGAGGCGCTGAGGCGCTTCGGACCGCCCGTTTACGTGCGTAAACAGATCGTTCACAACACCTCTGTGGTCGGCGAGCTCGCCGCGCGCGGCGCGGTCTTCGTCGAGGAGCTCGACGAGGTCCCCGACGACGCGCTGGTGGTCTTCTCCGCCCACGGCGTCTCGCCGGCGGTCAGGGAGGAGGCGCGGCGGCGCGGGCTGCGGACGATCGACGCGACCTGCCCGCTGGTCACCAAGGTCCACAAGGAGGCCGCGCGCCTGGCGCAGGCGGGTTACGAGATCGTGCTCATCGGCCACGCCGAGCACGAGGAGGTCGAGGGCACCCTCGGCGAGGCCCCCGGCCGCATCCACGTCGTGGACCCGGCCCGCCCCGGCGAGGTGACGGCGAGCGGCTCAGGGCCGATGAGCTGGCTGTCGCAGACCACACTCGCGGTCGACGAAACCATGCGGGCCGTCACCGATCTACGCGGGCGCTTCCCGCACCTGGCCGACCCGCCCAGCGACGACATCTGCTACGCCAGCCAGAACCGGCAGGAGGCGGTCACCAGGATCGCCCAGGAGTGCGAGCTGGTGATCGTGATCGGCTCGGCCAACTCCTCCAACTCCCAGCGGCTGGTGGAGGTCGCAATCGGCGCCGGCGCGGACGCGGCCTACCTGGTCGACCGGGCCGCGGACGCGGACGAGCGGTGGCTGCGCGACGTGCGCACCGTGGGCGTGAGCTGCGGCGCCTCCGCCCCCGAACGGCTGGTCGTGGAGTTACTCAGCTGGCTCGCGGCGCGCGGCTACGCCGACGTGGAGCAGGTCACCTTGACCGAAGAGACTCTGACGTTCTCCCTCCCACCCGAACTCCGATCCACTCGCCATCCTGGCTAGGCCCAGCACGAGACAGGCAGGTGCACGATGACCGAAACGACCCCATCGACCGCCCCGGCGAACGGCAACGGACAGCTCAGCCTCAGCACCGAGGCCGCCAGGCAACTCTCGACGACGACGAAGACGCCGCCGCAGATGCAGGAGATCACCTCTCGCTGGCTGCTGCGGTTGCTGCCGTGGGTGCAGTGCTCCGGCGGCGTGTTCCGGGTCAACCGGCGGTTGACGTACACCCTTGGGGATGGGCGGATCACGTTCAGCAACACCGGCTCCGCGGTGCGCGTCATCCCGGCCGAGCTCACCGAACTGCCCATGCTGCGCGGCTTCGAGGATATGGAGGTGCTCGAAGCGCTGGCCGATCGTTTCGTCCAGCGTGAGTACGAGGCCGATGAGAAGATCGTCACCGAGGGCGGGCCGGCGGACCAGCTCGTGCTGATCGCCCATGGGCGGGTGCGCAAGATCGGGCGCGGCGCGTACGGCGACGACCAGCACCTCGGCACCTTGGCCGACGGCGACTACCTCGGCGAGCAGTGCTTGGTCGACGGCGGCGCGTTCGAGTACACCTGGCGGGCCAAGACGCCCACTACCGTGCTCACGCTCGCCAAGCAGGACTTCGAGCAGATCGCCGAGCAATCGCCCGCGCTGCGCGAGCACATCGACAACTGGCGCTCCAGCGTGGAGCATGCGCACAACGACTATGGCGAGGCCGCCATCGACATGTCCTCGGGCCACACCGGCGAGCCCAGGTTGCCCGGCACGTTCGTGGACTATGAGCTGAGCCCGCGTGAATACGAGCTGAGCGTGGCCCAGACGGTCCTGCGGGTGCACAGCCGGGTCTCCGACCTGTACAACCAGCCGATGAGCCAGCTCGACCAGCAGCTCCGCCTCACGGTCGAGGCCCTGCGCGAGCGCCAGGAGCACGAGCTGGTCAACAACAGGGAGTTCGGCCTGCTCCACAACGCCGACTTCAGCCAGCGCATCCGCACCCGCTCAGGGCCGCCGACCCCCGACGACCTCGACGACCTGCTGGCCACCGTGTGGAAGGACCCGGCGTTCTTCCTGGCCCATCCGCAGGCCATCGCCGCCTTCGGCAGGGAGTGCAGCAAGCGTGGCGTCTACCCGCCGGCGGGCGAGGTCAACGGGCACCGGGTGCCGTCCTGGCGGGGAGTCCCGATCTTCCCGTGCAACAAGATCCCCATCTCCGGCGCGAGCACGACGTCGATCCTGCTCATGCGGACAGGGCAGGAGGCCCAGGGCGTCGTCGGCCTGCACCAGACCGGCATCCCCGACGAGTACCAGCCCAGCCTGTCGGTGCGCTTCATGAGCATCAACGAGCAGGCCGTCGTCTCCTATCTGGTCAGCGCCTACTACTCGTGTGCCGTCCTGGTGCCCGACGCGCTCGGTGTCCTGGAGGACGTGGAGGTCGGCAGGAACGGCTAGCCCGGCCTCAAGGCCGGCGACCCACCCCGCGCGGGTCGCCGGCCCCCTACCGATCCACGTGAGGAGCGACCATGAGCCAGCCGTTCGAACTGCCGGACTTCTACGTGCCGTACCCGGCGCGGCTCAACCCACATCTCGAGGCGGCTCGCGTGCACTCCACGCGGTGGGCGCGCGACATGGGCATGCTCGAAGGCTCGGGAGTCTGGGAGCAGGCCGATCTGGACGCCCACGACTATCCGCTGATGTGCTCCTACACCCATCCCGACTGTGACGCCGACGAGTTGTGCCTGATCACCGATTGGTACGTGTGGGTCTTCTTCTTCGACGATCACTTCCTGGAGGTGTTCAAGCGCACGGGCGACCTGGAGGGCGGCAAGGCGTACCTCGCCAGGGTCGCCCGTTTCATGCGGATAGGCACCGATCTGAGCATGCCGGAGCCGGAGAACCCGGTCGAGGCGGGGCTGGCCGACCTGTGGGTCCGCACGGTGCCCGCCATGTCACCGGACTGGCGCGCGCGCTTCGCCGAGAGCACTCGGAACCTGCTCGACGAGTCGCTCTGGGAGTTGGCCAACATCAACAAGGGCCGGATCGCCAACCCGGTCGAGTACATCGAGATGCGCCGCAAGGTAGGCGGGGCGCCCTGGTCGGCCGGGCTCGTCGAGCACGCCGTGGGAGCCGAGGTGCCGGCCAAGATCGCCGCGTCCCGTCCGATGCGGGTGCTGAGGGACGCCTTCGCCGACGCTGTGCACCTGCGTAACGACCTGTTCTCCTATCAGCGGGAGGTCGGGGACGAGGGCGAGCTGAGCAATGGGGTGCTGGTGCTGGAGACGTTCCTGGGCTGCACCACGCAGGAAGCCGCCGACGCCGTCAACGATCTGCTGACCTCGCGGATGCAGCAGTTCGAGCACACCGCGCTCGGCGAGCTGGGGCCGCTGTTCGCGGAGCACGCGATCGACCCGCTCACCGCGGCCGGCGTGCTGGCGTACGTCAAGGGGCTGCAGGACTGGCAGTCGGGTGGGCACGAGTGGCACCTGCGCTCCAGCCGCTACATGAACCAGCGGGCCGGATCCGGCCCGCCCTTGGGCATGTCGTCGATCGCCGGCCTGCTGGGGGCCAAGCGGGTGCGGAACTTCACGCACGTTCCGTACCAGCGGGTGGGGCGTTCCCAGATCCCCGACCTCTACGTGCCCTTCCCGCTCAGGCTCTCGCCGCACCTCGACGCGGCCCGGCGCCACACCGTGGCCTGGTGCGCTGAGATGGGCATGCTCGAAGCGCAGCCGGGGGTGGCCGGCTCGGCCGTGTGGGACGAGGAGAAGCTGGTCGACTTCGACTTCCCCCTCTGCGCGGCCGGCCTGCATCCCGACGCCACTGAGGAAGGGCTGGACCTGGCGTCGTTCTGGCTGAGCTGGGGCACCTACGGCGACGACTACTTCCCCGCCGTCTTCGGCGGGCCGGGCCACCTGCCTGCCGCCAGGATCGCCGTGGCCAGGCTCTCGGCGTTCATGCCGCTCGACGGCTCCCCCGCGCCGCCGCCCGCGAACGCGCTGGAGCGGGCGCTGGCCGACGTGTGGAACCGTACGGCGGGGCCGATGCCGCCTGCGGCCCGGGGCAAGCTCCGCTCGGACGTGGAGAGCATGTGCGTGGCCTGGCTGTGGGAGCTGGCCGGCGAGCAGGCCCATCATGTTCCCGACCCCGTGGACTACGTCGAGATGCGCAGGCTGACCTTCGGGGCCGAGTTCACGATGGACCTGTGCCGGCTGCGGCACACCAAAGGGCTCTCCGCGGAGCTCTACGCGAGCGGGCCGATGCGGGCCATGGAGAACGCGATGATGGACTGCGGCGCGCTCGTCAACGACGTCTTCTCGTACCAGAAGGAGGTGGAGTTCGACGGAGAGGTGCACAACTGCATCCTGGTGGTGCAGAGCTTCTTCGACTGCGACTACCCCACGGCGCTCGCCATCGTCGACGACCTGCTGACCTCGCGGATGCGGCAGTTCGAGCACATCGTCGAGCACGAGCTGCCGATCGTGTGCGATGAGTTCGGGCTCGACGCCGAGGCGCGGCGGGAGCTCGACGCGTTCGTGGACGAGCTACGGAACTGGGTGGCCGGGATACTCAACTGGCACCGCCATTGCTCCCGCTACGACGAACCCTCGCTGCTCCGGCACAGGCGGCCGGCGCGGTGGCGGCTCGGCGGGCCTACGGGACTGGGCACCTCGGCCGCGCTCGCCTTCGCCCTCGGTAGGTGAGGTGCCGGGCTAAATGGGCAGGTGATGGGCGCGGGGCTCGTAGTACCAGCCCATCATGCGCAGCAGCCGCCGCTGGTACGGCGTGACGTTGTGCAGCCGGATCCACCGCTGCGACGGGGGCAGCGTGGGCATGACGAGCACGCGTAGCCCCGAGACGTCGATGAAGGTCAGTTTCCCGGTGTCGACCACGATGTGAGTGCCCTGCCGGCAGCTCGCCAGGGCACCGGCCAGCGCGTGGCTGTTGGAGGCGTCGATCTCGCCGATCAGCGTGACGGCCGTTGCCTCGGGCTCCGCCGGACTCCGGCGCACCATGATCTTGAGTTGGTCGTCCTGGTAGAGCAGCCGCTCCTCGAGACCATCCACGCTCCTTGCACCCCCCAACAACGCATGCCTCGGGGGTTGTGGATTAGGCAGAACCAAGGCTACACGACGTACGTTTCACAATGTAATTTTCGCGAGAATATGACCGAATTAGTGAGAAATACTGAAGAATCGGACAGAGCACCCCTCCCTTCGCCGGACCGCTGACGCCGCATCGCCGTGCGTGCCGGGCCTGCGCGTGCGGGATGCCGGGTTTGCCGGGGATCTCCCCGAGTAGACGTCCCAGCCGCACCTTTCCACCGGGTCGCGCCCGGGAATGCGGTGCCACATTCCCTTCCAGCCCTTGGAAATCGGCGCCGAAATATACGGTGAGAGGCGAATATCAGGCCCGCATCTGCCGTCGGGATATATGCGGACTAATGGCGGTTTGTCCGATGTGTTTTATCCCAATACAGACGGCGAAAGTCACACAGTAGACAACGGATTCGGGGCATAGACTCGGGGGCGCTGATTACCTGATGAAAGGAAGATGGACACGACCACTGATAGCGGCGGCCTGCGCCATCGCCTGCACGTTCAGCGGCAGGTCGGCGACCGGAATGATCGCGCTGCGCGCGGCGCTGGAAATGATCGGCGTCCCGTACTCATGGGGCGGTGGTGGGGTGCACGGGCCCGGATACGGGATAGGGAAGGGCGCCAAGACGAAGGGGTTCGACTGCTCGGGACTCGCCGAGTACGCCTACGCGCGGGCGGGGGCGCTCATCGGATCCACGACGCAGGAGCAATGGCGTTCCGGGGCCAGGGTGCCGAAGGAGCTGGTGGAGCCGGGGGATCTGGTCTTCTACGACAACCAACCGCGGCGGGCCGGGCCGGAGCACGTCGGCATCGCGGTCGACGGGCAGAGAATGGTGCACGCCCCGTACACGGGCGCGTTCGTGCGGGTGGACTCGCTGAACCGGCCGGACTTCCTGGGGGTGGTGAGACCGAGCGCCGGTCGCTCCGACCTGGGAGTCTGAGGTGGAGCTGTGCGGCCCAGGAGCGACCTGGGCCGCACGACGCTCGACATTCGGTGTTCTTCAAGAGCCGCCCGTGGCCTCGCGAGCACCCACGACGGGCTCTGTCTGTTCACCTCGGCATCAGGGTTAGTCGCTCGCCGGACGGCCGCCGCCACTGGGCGCGCCGCCGGCGGTCCCCCTGCTCACGCCGGACTACGAGCATCAGAAGCGGGGGGTGACCGCGGCCTGGTTGTTGAGCAGGTCGAGGTCGACCTCCTCGACGTACAGGTACTTGACGAGGGACACCTCGATGTTCCTGAGCGAGTTGTTGAGCGAGCCGTTGGCCCAGCCGCTCAGGACGTCGTCGAAGATCTGGAACTGGCTCAGCACGGCCTGACCCGAGTTGTTCGCATTGGGCTGGTCGGCGGACGCGCTGGAGGCCGTGAAGCCCAGGGCCACGGCCGCGATTGCCGCGCCCGCCAGAATACGACTGATCATTTTTGTCTTTCCTCCATGGATGGGCGCGGAATTCCCTGCGCCATGGTCGTTTCGCGCTTCGCCGAGGCGCAAGGAGAGTGACTCTGGCCAGACGGCCGCCGCCATGGGGCGGCCGCGAATCGCCTCTCCTGACTGCGCCACGCGACGAGCGTCAGTAGCCGGTGCCGCCGAGCCCGGGGACACTGCCGTTGCTGGAGTCCGCCGGGTTGTTGTTGTTCAGCACGTCGAGGTCGACCTCGTCGACCTGCAGCTGCCTGACGAGGGACAGCTCGATGCCCCTGAGCGAGTTGTTGAGCGAGTTGTTGAACCAGGTGTTCAGCACGTCGTCGAAGACCTGGAACTGGCTCAGTATGGCCTGACCCGAGTTGTTCGGGCTCTGGTCGGCGGACGCGGTGGTGGCCGTGAAGCCCAGGGCGACTGCCGCGATTGCCGCGCCCGCCAGAATACGACCGATCATACTTGTCTTTCCTCCATGTATGGGCGCGGAATTCCCGGCGCCATAGTCGTTTGTGCAGGGCTGTGAGGTGCCGCAGATAACAATCGCGGGAGGCAGCCGGTATCGCAACCCAGAACGCTCTAAGCGAGGTCAAGGAGGCACCTCGATTTCTTGGCACTCGGTTTTCACGCTAATCACCGACGTGCGGCATTCAGCTCGCGCTCACCATCCGGCAATAGACGTTAATTTGGCTGACGGCAAGATCGATGGGGCAGTCTTTCACCACCGTATAAGCAATGATCGCCGGAAACTTTGAGCAGCCGTGTACGCCGATCGGCGTACCTGGAGCGCCATCTGCTGGCGGACGCCGCGCGCGAACAAAGCCACGACGATGGCGGAGAGTTCCCCAATTCGGACATGAGGTGTGACTATGGGGCCGCGTATCCGCAAGACCGTGTTGGTCATCCACATCGTCGTCTCGGTCGCGCTGGTCGGCGAGGTGTGGGGGTTGGTGGCGCTGAACGCGGCGGCCGTCCTGACCAAGGACCTGGGGCTCGCGCACGCGGCCTACAGGCTGATGCCCACCCTGGTGTTCGCGGGTGGCATACCGCTGAGCCTCACCGCATTGGCCACCGGCATCACGCTCGGCCTGGCGAGCCATTGGGGGTTGTTTCGCTACTACTGGGTGGCGATCAAGCTGGTCCTGCTGGTGGCCGTCATCTGCGTGGGCATGTTCCTGTTCGACCCCGAGGGAATGGCCGCCGCCGCCGAAGGCGCCAGGCAGGCGCCGGCCGGTGGCCAGTGGGGCCAGATCGCGGTGCTGAGCACACAGATCGCCATGCTCCTGACCGCGACCACGCTGTCGGTGTTCAAACCGCGCAGGAAACTCCGGTGACGTCGGGGGCCGTGCCCGGATAGAAATCGACCATGAACGATGAGATGCCGGAGCCGGTCCGCGTGGCCGTGGAACGGGCGCGGGCGGCGGGATTCGCGTACTCCTGCGAGCCCGCCGTCGGCCGCCTCCTCGCCACCCTCGCCGCGGGGGTGCCGGAAGGGGGCCGGGTGCTGGAGATCGGCACCGGTGCAGGGGTGGGGCTCGCCTGGCTGGTGAGCGGCCTGCTCCCGAGGACGGACGCGACGGTGACCACGATCGAACGCGATCTCGGGCGGGCCGGGCTGGTGGCGGGCGGCGACTGGCCCGAGTTCGTGGACTTCCGTACCGGGGACGCGCTGGAACTGCTGCCGGGGCTCGGGACGTACGACCTGGTCTTCGCGGACGCGGAGGCGGGCAAGCAGGTGGGGCTGGAGCTCACGATCGCCGCGCTCAGCCCGCGAGGCGTGCTGGTCGTGGACGACATGGTGCCCGCGCCAGGCGTGGTGTGGGACGCGGAGTTCACCGGCAGGCAGGAGGCGGTACGGCGGACGTTGGTCGGGCACGAGCGGCTGGTCGCCGTCGAACTGACCGGCCACGGCTCCGGCGTCATCCTGGCGACGGCCCGATAGCCGTGGGGTCACGCGGCAGGATCCGCATGAAATACACGGAAAGGCAGTATATTCCCCAATTTAGGAAATAAGGCACACGCGTCGGCGGGCATGGCAGGATTGTCCTCAGGCCGGAACTGTGGCGAACTGCCGATTTAGGAGCATAGATACGGGGTGCTCGCGGTATGGGCGACATGACCGAAATATTCGATAGCGATTCGCTCCAATCCGGGCCGACCGCGCTGAGGCTCCTCATCGGCGCACAGCTGCGCCGGCTCCGCGAGTCCCGCGGAATCACCCGCGATGACGCCGGATACGCCATCCGCGGCTCACATTCCAAGATCAGCCGCATGGAGTCCGGGCGCACCGGCTTCAAGACGCGCGATGTGGCGGACCTGCTCACCCTGTACGGCGTGACCGACGACGCCGAGCGCACGAGCCTGCTCGCTCTGGTCGCCCAGGCCAACGCACCCAGCTGGTGGAACGACTACCGCGACGCGATCCCCGACTGGTTCGAGCCGTACCTGGGGCTCGAGCACGACGCCGCGCTGATCCGGATCCACGAGGTGCAGTTCGTCCCCGGCCTGCTGCAGACCGAGGACTACGCCCGCGCCGTGATCACACAGGGCCACGAGCACGACTCGGCCAAGCTGATCGAACGCCGGGTCGCGCTGCGGATGCGCCGCCAGGAGATTCTGGTCCCACCCACGCCGCGCAAGCTCTGGGTGGTGATGGACGAAGGCACGCTGCGCCGCCGGGTCGGCGGAGAGGCCACCATGCGAGCGCAGCTGGAGCACCTCGCCCGGATGGCCGAGCAGCCGCACATCACCCTGCAGATCTTCCCGTTCGCCTCGGGCAGCGCCATCGGCGGCGTCGGCCCCGTCACCATGCTCCGCTTCCCGCAGGAGGGGCTGAACGACGTCGTCTACCTCGAGCACCTCACCGGCGCCCAATACCTGATCAAGGAGGGCGACGTCCGCAACTATCGCCATCTGCTGGACGAACTCGGCGTGCACGCCTCGCCCCCGACCGCCACCCCGGCACTCCTGGATCAGACCATCGAGAGGCTGTAGACCTTCCCGCACATGCTGCGTCGTCCCACGTCCGCCGCCCTGGGGCTGCGGCATCCGCCGACTTCGGCCCTCCACTCAAAGGACCTCCGCCGAAGTGCGGAGGGTGGTGAGGGAGCTCAGGGCTGGTCGCCGAGGCGGTCCAGAGCGGCCGACAGGCGTTGGAGGGCTTCCAGGCACTGCCTTGCCTGCTCCATCCCCAGCTCGCCCACCAGACGGTCGGCGAGCTCTTGGTGTCCGGGAACGATCGTGGCGATCGCGTCCCGGCCGGCCGCCGTCGGCTGGAGCAGCTTGGCGCGGCGGTGCGCCGGGTTGGGGCGGTATTCGGCCAGCCCCCGCTCCACCAACAGGTCCGCGATCCGCTGCACCCCTTGCCTGGTCATCCCCATGACCCTGGCGATTCCGGCCACCGGCAGGGGCTCGTACAGGACCGCGCCGAGCACCTGCCACCACGCCGCGGTGATCCCCGCCGGCCTGGCCAGCCCCTCCGCGACCTGGAGGAACTGACCGTTGAGCCGGAAGGCCCCCAGCGCCAGACCGGACAGCAGGTCCGACGTCTCGCTCATGCCGCCATCAGCACCTCGAAGGCCGAGGCGTCGCTCCTGCTGAAGAGCCGGAACCAGGCGTCCAGCACCTCGGGCCGGTAGATGTCCAGCCGCCGGAAGATCTCTCTGGCGAACGCGACCGGCTCCGTGGGCCCGGCCGTGATGAGGTCGCCGTCGAGCACCGCGTCCTGGTCCAGGTAATGCTTGGCACCCGTGTAGCCCTCCTGCGCCTCCAGGTATTGCACGGCGCCGCTGGTGTGCTCGCGCTCATTCAGCAGCCCCTCCTTGGCGAGCCCCGCCGTGGCGCCGCAGATGGCCGCGACGGGCACCCCGGCCTCCAGGAACTCGCGGGCCTTGCGCGCGAACGGCGCCAGCTCCTGGCCCCCATCCCACAGGGACGCCCCCGGCAGGATCAGCAACGCGCTGCCGGCCGGAGACAGCTGGTCGAGTGCGAGATCCGGGGTGATGCGCAGCCCGCCCATGGTGACGACGGGGTCGGTGGTCAGACCCACGGTGACGACCTCGTAGGCGCCGGGCTCGCGCTGGTAACTCTCGCTGCGCAGGTGCGCGGTCGCGTGACCGGTCTCCCAGTCGGCGAGGGTGTTGTAAACGGCGTGGTGAACGATTCCCTTCATGACAGTATCTTGTCATTTCGACATCATGTTGTCAACTGGATTCGTGGGAGGATGGGCGCATGGCAGAGATCGTCGGCGGAGGACGTCCGGTCAACGACGCCGAACGGCGCGTGATCGCATACCTGCGCGACCACGCGCCCGCCGACTGGCTCCTGCTGCACAACATCGAGGTCCCGCGCGGCCACGACGTCTTCGAGGTCGATCTGCTCGTGCTGACCGGGCACTCGCTGGTGGTCGTCGACGTCAAGGGCACCCGAGGGCGGATCGAGGTGTCGGGCACGCGGTGGTTCCCGCCACGCCGTGAGGCGTTCGGCTCTCCGGTGGCCAAGCTGCGGGGCACGGCCAAGGCGCTGAAGGGTCTGCTGGTGTCCAAGGCCACCCAGCTCGAACGCGTCTACGTCGACAGCCTGGTCGTGCTCACCTCCCCGGACGCCGAGCTGATCGATCCGGCCGGGCGCGACTCGGTCAACGCCACGACCCTGCCCCGCCTCCTGGCCACGCTGAGCGACGCCTCGCGGGTCAGGCGCGGGTGCAGCCCCGACGCGCGACCATATATGACCGCGATTCTCGACGCGCTCAACCAGACCGTGCGCCGCAGCACCGCGCCGCCCAGGTTCGGCAACTGGGAGGTGGAGGAGCAGCTCGGGGGCGATGCCAAGGTCACCGAATACCGCGCGTTCAACGCGACCATGCCAGGCAGCGAGACCGTGCTGCTCCGCGTCTACCAGGCCGATCCGCTGGCCGACCACGAAGCGCGGGCGGCCGAGCGGCAGCGCATCGCCAACGCCTACCAGACGCTGGCCAGGATCCCCCCGCACCCGTGCGTGGTGCGCTCGCGCGACTTCTTCGCCATCGACGACGAGAGCCGGTTCGTGCTGGTGCTCGACGACGTGCACGGCCAGGCGCTGCACCTGTCGCTGGGCCGGGGCGAGCGGATGGGCGTGATCCAGGACCTGCTGCGCGGGCTGGCGCACGCGCACGCCAACGGCGTCATGCACCGGGCGCTCACTCCCGCCTGCGTGCTGGTCACCGACGACGGCCACGCGGTGCTGACCGGGTTCGACTACGCCAAGCCGGGGCCGCGCAACTACACCGTCGCCCACGAGCTGGGCAACGTGCTGGACGCACACTACGTGGCGCCGGAGTGCCAGGAGCGGCCCGACAGGATGACGATCGCGTCCGACGTTTACGCGGCCGGGGCGATCGCCTACCAGCTGCTCACCGGGGAGCTGCCGACGAGCGCCGACGCCCACGGCCCTGATGTGCCCGAGGTGGTGCGGCGGATGCTCGACCACTCGCCGGCCAAGCGGCCCACCGCCGCCGAGGCACTGCATGCCCTGCAGGCCGCGCCGGTTCAGGAATCGCGGCTCAGGCGCCTGGTCCGTCGCATAGTGTCCGGATCATGACCATCAAACTGCGCCCCGTCGACGAGGACGACCTGCCCTTCCTCCACCGGCTCATCAGCGACCCGGACAGCACGGGCGTCTTCCAGTGGTACGGCTTCCAGAATCCGCACCGGGTCCGCGAACAGTGGGCGGACAACGGGATGCTCGGCGACGACCGCGGCATGCTGATCATCGCTGACGGCGACGAGGCGGCCGGCTTCGTGTCGTTCAGCAAGCAGGTCGCCAACCGTGCCAGCTACTACTGGTCCATGGGGCTCATCGTGGCGCCGGAGTTCCGCGGCAAGGGGATCGGCACTCAGGCGCAGAGGCTGATCGCCCGCTACCTTTTCGACCACACGACGGCCAACAGGATCGAGGCGACCACCGAGATCGACAACGTGGCCGAGCAGCGGGCGTTGGAGAAGGCCGGGTTCACCCGGGAGGGCGTCCTGCGCGGCGGCGGGTTCCGCGCCGGCAAGTGGCACGACGGCGTGCTCTACAGCATGATCCGCGCCGACCTCGACGGCGAGCTCTGACCTGTTACGCCTGGGTGATGGTGTCCAGGACGTCGATGACGTACAGCCTGGGCTGCTCGCCCGGGGACGGCACCGCCATGCGGCAGCCCACCCGCTTCCCGACCAGCGCGCTCAGCCAGGCACGGGGCACCGCCCCCGGCTTCAGCGGGTACGCGGCCGGTCCGCCCCGCCGGTAGGAGGAGTCCACGACCAGGCGGGACGGCCAGGCCGCGGCCACGTACTGGACGACGACCTTCGAGCCCGCCACGATCTCCCGCCCTGAGCCGTCGATGAGCGTGCGGGGCGGCGCGGCAGGCGTGAGGTCGGCGGGGACGACCGGCAGCGTGCGGCCGATCAGGCGGGCGTCGGGCGGGTAGCCGCCCAGGATGTCGAAGACCACCACGAGCGTGTCCGCGGGCAGGACGCCGGTCTCCGGCACGTCCGGCCCCAGCACCTCGGCGGCCGGGCCGACCAGCATGACGCGGCTGCCCGCCGGGTGACCGATGAGCGAGCGCCGCCAGGTCTCCGCCACCTGCCTGCCGTCGAAGACGACCGTGGTGGGCTGGTTGGCGTCGTACGTGCTCAAATATGGCTGATTGCCGGACCACCGCCGGATGTCCACGTCCGCGAGCACCACGTCCCCCGGCAGCGTACGCCGCCCGCTCCCCTCCGACAGCAGTGTGATCCGCGACGTGCGGGCCGGATCCCCCTTGGGGATGGCGACGATCGGCTTGCTGCCGACCGCGCCGGTGACGACGGGCTGTGTGCCCTCCTCGGCCAGGCCACACGAGGTGGCGACCATGAGGACGGCAGGCCAGAACAGGCGCACGATATTCCTCCAATCCGGAGGAATTACTAGCCCCAATGGGCAAAAGGAAAGCTTCGGGTCTGGCCATCTCCCGACAAAGGGCGCGAGAGACTAGGGCCGTGAGCGAGCGGAGCGAGCGAACCGATAGACACAGCGCATACTCACAGGGCCGACGGAGGAGGCCCTGTGAGTAAGCCGAACCTGGCGCGCAGGGTCGCCGACGCGGCCGAGATCGCGCTGACCACTCGCAAGTACGTGACCTTCATCGACGTGGTCACGGGCCTGCGCTGGCTGCACTCCAGGCACGTGGACACCTGGCGGCAGGGCCGGGTGGCCACGCTGGCCGAGCTGGCGGACGTGGACGAGGACCGCCTGGCCACCACGGCCGCGCTGCTGAAGGAGTGGGCGCTGGGCAAAGGCCTCAAGCCGGTGGACACGCCGTACGTGGCCGGCACCCGCGACCGTCGCGAGCTGCGCTTCACCGCCCGCCACCCGCAGGAGCCGTTCCGCGTCCACTGGATCTCGCCCGACCTCGGCGAGGCGAAGGTGCGCCGCCTCACCGAGCGGCAGAGCAAGGCGCCCGACCTGGTGGCAGTGGCCCCCCTCACCGACTGGACGTGCGCGAGCTGCGGCGACACCGGTCCCTACCTGATCATGGAGGACGACCGGCCGCACTGCCTGACCTGCGCGGACATGGATCACCTGGTGTTCCTGCCGGCCGGCAATGCGGCGCTCAGCCGCCGCGCCAAGCAGGAGAGCGGCCTGTCGGCCGTGGTGATGCAGTTCAACCGGCGACGCAAGATCTACCAGCGCCTCGGCCTGCTCGTCGAGCAGCCCGCACTGGACGCGGCAGAGGAGCGCTGCCTGGCCGACGAGGAGGTACGCCTGCGCCGCCGCGAGCGCGACCGGGTCCGCAGGGCCGAGCAGGATGTCGAGTTCCAGGCCCGCATGGCAGCCGAGATCGCCCGGTTGTTCCCCGGCTGCCCGCCGGAGCGGGCGCGGGAGATCGCCGAGCACGCCGGGCAGCGCGGCAGCGGCAGGGTGGGCCGGTCGGCGGCGGCAAGGGCGCTCGACGAGAACGCGATCACGCTGGCCGTGATCGCGTCCATCAGGCACCTCGACACCGACTACGACAGCCTGCTGATGTCGGGAGTGCCCCGGATGGAGGCCCGCGACCTGATCAGGGAGGTCATCGAAGGCAAGCTGGAGGAGTTCCGCCGACGCGTATGACCGGCTCAGGTGACGGCCAGCCGCTGGGCGTACTTCTCCTCCCGCCAGAGCTCCCGGTCCAGCACCTCCAGCAGCGTGCCGGCCGCGTCATACACGTCGGTGTAGCGGATGTAGAGCGGCGCGAAGCCGAACCTGAGGACGTCCGGCGCGCGGAAATCCCCGTGCACGCCCCGGTCGATCAGCGCCCGCATGACCGGATAGCCGTCGGGGTGGCGCAGGCTCACCTGGCTGCCGCGCGCGGCGGCGTCGGCAGGCGAGACCAGCTCCAGAGCGTCCCCGATCAGGTCGACGAAGAGCGAGGTCAGCGCCATGCTCTTGGCCCGCACCTGGTCCATCGGCACCCGTTCCCATACGTCGAGCACCGCCTCCAGCGCCGCGAACGACAACACGTGCGGTGTGCCCACCGCGAACCGCCTGATCCCCTCGGCCGGGCGGTAATCGGGCTCGAACGCGAACGGCTCGGCGTGCCCGTGCCAGCCGGACAACACGTTCTCGGCGGTGGCGTGGTGACGCGGGTTGACGTAGAGGAACGCGGGCGCGCCCGGGCCGGCGTTCAGGTACTTGTACGTGCATCCGACCGCGAAATCCGCCCCCGACACGTCCACCTCCATGGCGCCCACGCTGTGGCACACGTCCCAGACCATGAGCGCCCCGGCCTCCTGCACGCGGGCGGTGATCGACGGCACGTCGTGGCGCGCGCCGGTCCGGTAGTCCACCTCCGACAGCAGCACCACAGCCGCGTCGTCGAACCGCCCCGCCGCGAAGTCGCGGATCTCGTAGCCGCCGAGCAGCCCGGCCAGCCCCTGCACCATGTAGTGGTCGGTGGGGAAGTTCCGCACGTCGGAGACGATCACCCGGCGCTCTGGGCGCAGCCGCAGCGCGGCCGCCACCGCCTGGTAGACCGCGATCGAGGTGGTGTTGCCCACCACGACCTGCCCGGGTCCCACGCCGATCAGCGGGGCCAGCCGGTCGCCGGTGGTCAGCGGCCGGCCGTACCAGCCGTCCTGGTTCCAGCCGCCGACCAGGTGCCCGCCCCACTCGTCCTCGACGGCTCGCCGCACCCGCTCCGCGGTACGGCGGGGCAAGGCGCCGAGCGAGTTGCCCACGAGGTAGACGACGCCTTCCGGGAGCACGAACTCATCCCGGAACCCGCGGAGCGGGTCGCCGGCGTCGAGGGCGAGGCAGTGGTCGCGATCTATCACCCATTCACTCCATCCGTGGGACAGTTACCCGGTTTACACCATTCTGGCCAGTTCTGCACCGGGTGGGCGCCCCCGGGTCACTCATGCGGATGGTAGGCGACGGCCTGCATCTCGATGAGCAGGTGCGGATGCGGCAGCTGGTGCACCGCGACCGTGGTCCTGGTGGGCCCCTCCTCGTCGAAGAACTCGGCGTAGACCTCGTTGTAGCCCTTGAAGTCGTTCATGTTCACCAGGTACGCCGTGATCTGGACGAGGTCGGCGAGCGAGCCGCCGGCGGCCTTGAGAATGTCGCCGATGTTCTCGATGACCGCCCTGGTCTGAGCGCGGATGTCCAGGTTCGTCGCCCCGTACTTGTCGACCTCCACGCCCACGAACGTGTCGTCGGTCCTGCGGCAGCTGGTGCCAGAGACGTACAGGAAGTCGCCAGCCCGCTTGACGTGCGGGAACCGGCCGCGCGGAGTGGCCTTTCCTGGCACGCGCATGGCCTTCGGCCTCACTTGCCGAACACCGCCCGAACCGATCCCATCCCCTCGATGTGCGCCTCGAACACGTCCTCGGGCTCGACCGGCACGACTGGGCCGAGCGCGCCCGTCAGCACCACCTCACCGGCCCGCAGCGGCCGCCCCGTACGGTCCAGCCGCGTGGCCAGCCAGACGGCGGCGTTGAGCGGGTTGCCCAGGCACGCGGCGCCCGACCCGGCCGAGACCTCTGTCCCGGCGCGGGTCATCGTCATCCCGGCCGCACGCAGGTCCAGGCCCATGAGTGAGACAGGTGTGTTCCCCAGCACGAAGACCCCGCTGGAGGCGTTGTCGGACACCGTGTCGACCAGCCCTATGTCCCAGCCGGCGATGCGCGAGTCGGCGATCTCGATGGCGGGCAGTGCAAACTCCACCGCCCTGATCACCTCGGCCACCGTGAAAGGACCGCCCACCAGGTCCGCGCCGAGCACCAGCGCGACCTCGGCCTCGGCCCGCGGCTGCAGGAGCCGGTCGTACGGAATGGGCAGCCCGTCGAGGTAAGCCATGTCCGCGTAGAGCGGGGCGCAGGTCGGCTGGTCGATGCCGAGCTGCCGCTGCACCTCGAGGTTCGTGATGCCGATCTTCCTGCCGACCAGCCGCCGTCCCTCGCCGAGCGCCCGCCGCGTATTGATCTCCTGTACGGCGTACGCGTCGGCCGCCGTACCGATCAAGTCCCTGATCGGCGCGCACGGCTTGCCTGATCGCGCGGCCTCGACCAGCCGTTCGGCGGCCTGGGAACGCGCGTCGACGGCTTGGGACCATTCGTCATGCATCGGGCTGCTCCAGTTTGATGGTGATCGTGGTGGGTTCAGAGTAGAAGTCGAGCGACTGGATGCCACCCTCCCTGCCGATACCCGACAACCGCACGCCGCCGAACGGGGTACGGAGGTCGCGCAGATACCAGGTGTTGACCCAGACGAGCCCCGCCTCCAGCCGCTGCGCCACCCGGTGCGCGCGGTCGAGGCTGCCGGTCCAGACGGTGGCGGCCAGGCCGTACTCGCTGCCGTTGGCCAGGTCGATCGCCTCGGCCTCGGTGTCGAAGGGTGCGACGTGACACACGGGACCGAAGATCTCCTCCCTGTTGAAGCGGGACCACTCCGACAAGCCTGTCACCACTGTCGGTTCCACGAAATAGCCAGAATCGCGATGATCGCCGAACACCGGGACTCCGCCCCCTGCGAGCATCTTGGCTCCCTCCGAGCGGGCCAAGGCGTAGAAGGAGAGCACCTTGTCGCGGTGTTCGGCGGAGATCGTGGGCTGCGGGGCCACTTCCAGGGCGCGGACCGCCAGCCGGGCGCAGAACTCCTCGAAGATCGGGCGCTGGACGTAGAGCCGCTCGGTGCACAGGCAGACCTGCCCGCCGTTGGTGAAGACGGACTTCGCCGTGCCCTCGACCGCCCGGTCCAGATCGCAGTCCTCGAAGACCAGCCCGGCGTTCTTGCCACCCAGCTCGAACGAGACCGGCTTGACCCGGTCCGCCACGGCCCTCATGATCGCCGAGCCTGTCCCGGTGGAGCCCGTGAACGTCACGGCGTCCACACCTGGGTGCTCGACGAGGAGCCGGCCGGCGGAGCCGTACCCGTAGATGATGTTGACGACTCCGGGCGGCAGTCCCACGGCGGCGCAGATCTCGGCGAACACCGCGGCCGAGCCCGGCGTGTGCTCTGACGGCTTGACCACGACGGCGTTGCCGGCGACGAGGGCCGGGGCGAGCTTCCACGTCATCAGCAGGAACGGCAGGTTCCACGGGACGATCGCCGCGACCACGCCGAGCGGCCTGCGCACGGTGTAGCTGAGCACCCCCGACAGGTGGAAGGCGTCGTCGGGGCGCTGGGCGGCGATCTCGGCGAACGCGCGGAAGTTCGCGATGCCACGCGGGATGTCGAGCGTGCGGGTCTGGTCGAGCGGCTTGCCGGTGTCGGCTATCTCCGCCGCGACCAGGGCGTCGAAGCGGTCCTCGATGCCCTCGGCCAGGCGCCGCATCCACCCGGCCCGCTCGGCCACGGGCAGTGCCGCCCAGTCGCGCGCCGCCTCCCTGGCCGCGCGGACCGCCCGGTCGACGATCTCCGGGTCGGCCTCGCAGACCTGCCTGATCACCGTGCCTGTCACCGGGTTGTGCACCGGGAACGCCTTACCCGCGGCCACCGGCTCGCCGCCGATGAAATGGGTCAGCACAACGCTCTCCTCCACTTTGCTCTCGGCGAGAAGGCTTCCTTGGCATCGTCTCCCTCGACCACGGCGGAAAAGGATCCGCGAAGACCTGTCCAAATGGACATCTTCCGGTACCCCTAGATCACTGGCCATCATGGTCGGATGGCGCGGACGTGGGAATTGTGGGGAAACGTCATTATTGCTGGTACGTTTGCACTCCCCTTGGCCTTGCTAGCAATCTTGCTTCTCTCCCGCCACCGCGCTCGCGCCGGCCACCCGGCGCCTCTGCGCACGTCGATCGCCGACATCGGCATCGCGGTCGGCACCGCGCCGTGGATTTGGATGATCCTCACCCCGTCTGACGGCGCTCGCGGAGTCGGCCTCGTCCCGTTCATGGACCTCGCCGACGTCGCCGGCGCGTCGTGGCAGACCGTGTTGGTGCAGGTCGGAGGCAATCTGCTGGTGTTCGCCGCCCTGGGGGCGCTGCTGCCGGTACGAACCCCCGCAATGGCCTCGATCGGCCGGGTTGCGGCGGTCTCCGCGGCATTTTCGGTCCTCGTCGAGCTCCTCCAGTACGTGCTGAGACTGGGCCGTTTCTCCTCCATCGACGACGTCATCCTCAACACGACAGGCGCCGCGATCTTCGCATTGATTACTCGCCGCTGGTGGGCCGCGCGAATATCGGTTGGGACCGTTCCACGATAACGGCCTGCTAAAACACGGCGGAATTCACCACATGGGCACGATCCGCTCAAAAGAAGCTCGGGACCAACCTCTGTATCTGTGCGATCGTGGACAAGACGGGGCAAGTTCTCTGGAGACGCCACAACCTGGTTGGTGACAGAGGGTGATCAAAGTTGTCTGAATCCCCGGTACCCCACGAGCCCCCTATCTATCGCCGCATCGCCGACGGTCTCCGCGCCCGGATCCTGGCCGGCGAGTTGCGCGACGGGGACCGGCTACCGGGCGAGAACGCTCTGATGGCCGAATACGCAATCGCACGAGCCACCGCCAGGCAGGCGCTTGCCGTACTGATCAATGAAGGGCTGGCGGTGCCCAGACGAGGTTCGGGGGTTTACGTGCGGCTGTTCAAACCGATCCGCAGGCACGGCTCACGTCGCCTGTCACGAGAGCAGTGGGGTCAGGGCCAGGCCATCTGGGACGCCGACACCCGTGGCCGGCCCTTCACCGTGGATCACGTCGAGGTGGCGCTGGAGCGCGCCACAGAGGAGGTGGCGAGCGTTCTGGAGAGCCGCGAAGTATGGGTGCGGCGACGCCGCTACTCGGTCGACACCAGGCCCGTGCAGCTGGCCACCTCCTACTTTCCCGCGCTCCTGGTCGAGGGCAGCGCGATCACCCTTCCCGACACAGGTCCTGGTGGCGTCTACGCCAGGCTGGGCGATCTGGGCGTCCCCCCGGCCCACTTCACCGAGGAGGTGCGGGCCCGCATGCCGCAACCACGCGAGAGCGCGCTGCTCGACCTGCCGGGCGGCACACCCGTGATCGTCATCTCACGTACCGCGTACACGTCCGGTGGGCTGCCCGTCGAGGTCAACGAGATGGTGCTGGACTCGGCGGCTTACGTACTCCAGTACGACTTCGACGCCTGAATCAAGGCGATCTGTCAAGCGATAGGTTGACCTGTCCATCACGATCATTGATATCTCTAGAGAAGTCCCTCATCTTTTAGGGAGATGGCAACCTCGCCTGGGGCCCCGGGAAGGTGGACAGCGATGTCCTTTGATCGGCACCTCGCCGAGATCGCCCGGGAGTACCCCCAGTGGACCATCTGGCGGAGCGACGCGGGCCGCTGGTGGGCTACGAGACACCATCCGCTGAGCGCGGCGCAGCGCGACGCGGGATGTGCGATGACCATCGACGCGGACGACCCGGACGGCCTGCGGGACCGGCTCCGGGACCAGGAAAGGCGGGCCGGCGAGCCGCACCGGTGGCAGACCGGCCCAGCGCCTTGACGTCCGTCGTGGAGCGTTCCGCGGCGGACGCGCATGAACAGCCCGGTGCCGGGTCCAGCGTCCAGGCGGCCCCGGCACCGGGCCACCATTCAGGAGGGGCCACGAACGCGGAAGCCTCCGACCCTATCGGGGGCGGGGGCTTCCGCTCCGGGCGGGCCTACTTCGGCATCTCGGACAAGCGGACGATCGTCACATCCGTGTCGTCGGAGATGGCCGGGGCCGTCTCCGACGGCTGACGTTCCTCCTCGTCCACCTCGACGATGACCCGGACGTCCTCTTGACCCAAAGGAAGGGCGTTCTCCTGGGGCGAGGGGGGAAGGGCGTGCTCGGGCACCAGCGGCCCCGCTCCCGACTCGCTGTGCATGAGGTCGCCCAGCACCGAGCTGATCTCCGTCAGCCGCCGCACGACCTCGGTGTGCGTGTTGGTCAGGTATTCGACCCGTCGCCCCGCCTGCTCGTCCAGCGTCGCGGTGCGCTGCTGCGCCGCCGCCAGCATCGAGTCGGCCTCGCCCCGCGCTCCCGTGACCAGCTGCTCGGCCTGCGCGTTGGCGGACTTCAACAGCTGCTCAGACTCGGCCTGGGCGGTGGCCAGCACGTGCTCCGCCTCGGCACGCGCCTCGCGCAGCGCCTCATCAGCCTCGGTACGGGCGGCGGTGAGGTGCTCCTCCGCGTCCGCACCGGCCTGGGCCAACATGCCCTCCGCCGCCTGCGTCGCCTCGTGCACGCGGCGCTCGGCCTCGGCCTGCGCCGAGGTGAGGATCTTGTCGGCGGTCTCGCGGGACGTCGCCAACAGCCGGTCGGCCTCCGACTTGGCCGCGTCCCGCACGCTGGAGGCCTCCGCCTCGGCGTCCGACCGCTTGGCCGCGGCCTCCTCTTCGCCGAGCTTGAGGATCTGGGCGAGCCTGGGGCTGAGGTCCTCATAGCTCTGCGGCGCCTCGACCATGCGCCGCCTGGCCTCGGCCAGCTCGATGCGGCCCTGCTCGGCCTGGTCGATCGCCCGTGCCAGCCGCTCTTCCAGATCCCGTATCTGGTTACGGGTTCTGAGCATGTAGTCGTGGACCTGGCGGCGGTTGTAGCCGCGCATCACGACCTCGAAGGTGTCCTCTTGCATCAGATCGGGAATGCTCTCGTGCTGGTTCATCATGGGGGTTACCTAAAGGTGGTTTGCGTGAGGCGGGGGGAAACTGCGGGTTGTGAGGGTCTGACGACGAGACGTCAGGAAACGACTCTCCTGCCATCTGCCCACGTCCGCAACCGGAACGCCATAGCGGAGCCGCGGAGCTCGGGAATTACGATGTGACGGATGTACATAGCAGCGTTGGACAACGGAGCAGTCCCGGACATACACCCTGAGGCGTACATAGCGCCCGGCGCGACCGTGGTCGGAAGAGTCCGGATCGGTCGGGCGTCCAGCATCTGGTACGGCTCCGTTCTCCGCGGCGACGACGAGCGGATCGAAATCGGCCAAGAATGCAACGTACAGGATCTGTGTTGCCTGCACTCCGACCCGGGTGAGCCCGCGGTCCTGGAGGACCGGGTCAGCCTGGGCCACAAGGCCATGGTCCACGGCGCCCACGTGGAGTCCGGCGCGTTGATCGGCATCGGCGCGATCGTGCTCGGCGGCGCCCGCGTCGGGGCGGGCACGCTGGTCGCCGCCGGAGCGCTGGTCGGCCCCGGCAAGAAGATCCCGTCCGGCGTGCTGGTAGCCGGCGTGCCCGGGAAAATCGTGCGCGAGCTCACCGACGACGACCGGGCGTCCTTCGCCCGTACGCCGGACAACTACATCGCCAAGGCGCTCAGGCACCGGCAGGCGTCATCGCTTTGATCAGGACCTCGTCCGACACCGACGCGTTGTTGAGCGGGTCGGCGTACTCCGGCAGCTCCGGCCGCAGAAACCGGACGAAGTCGACGGTCAGCTTCAGATCGGGCTGGCCCTTGACCTGTTTGGCGTTGGCCTTGGTCGCGTCCTTCTTGAGGGTGTTGTAGCTGTCCCAGTCCGTATAGGCGGTGACGCCCCATTGCAGCACGTCAGGCAGGGTCGAGGGCCAGCGGTTGCCGACCTTCCACTTGCCGCCGTCCTCCTTGTACAGCGCGACGAAGACGCGGCCCACCCTGGCCAGGACGAGATCCACCCAGCCGTTCTTGACCGCCACCTCCTTCGGCTTGGAGCTGCCGTCCTTGGTGTACTTCGCCTCGACCTGGCCGCTCTTGTCGGCGGTGCCGGTGGTGACCGACACCCAGTTGGGCGTGGCGTACGAGCCGGGCTGGCGGGCCATCAGGCCGCCGAGCGAGAACTTCCGCTTGGGCAGGCCACCGCTCTTGCCCTCGACCTTGACCCGGGCGTGCATGACGATGTCGCCGGCGAGCTCTTGGTACACGAAAGGGCCGCGGAAGCCGTCGAACCAGGCCGAGGTCTTGGGCTCCAGGTACATCGAGCCCTTCGCGGTCTTGTTCACGTCCCACTTGGCGATCCTGTCGACGTCCTTCTCGGTCTCGCTCAGCTTCGTCCACAAGGACAGGTCGGTCGCGTTCGCGAACTCCGTCGAGGCCTGGCCCACCTCCCCGCCGGGCGCCGGCGGGGTGACCTTGTCCAGGGTGACCAGACCGGGACCGCTGGGCGTGGGTTGTGCCGAGGTAGTCGTGCCGCAACCGGCGAGCACGCTCGCGACCGCCAACGTCCCTGCTACCTTCGCCCTCATAGCGGACATTCTGCCGTGAAATGCCGATGGTTGATCCGATGGCTCCCAGTACCATGACGCCCGTGCCACCCTGGGACGCGTTCACTTCTGCCGAGGCGGAGGTCCGTGCGATGGTCGCGGACTCGCGCTGGCAAGGGCTTTCCGTGCCCGATCGCGCCCACGTCCTGGCCGCCAGGATTCTTGTGACCCCAGACGGCGACCGGTGGCTCTTCGGCGCGCACGCGCGCTGGCATCTGTACGACCCCGCCGACGGCCGCTGGCACCTGGCGCCGCCGCCGCGGAGCGCGCGGGCCCGGCAGGTCCAGCACGCCGCGGCCGTGCTGCCGGACGCGGTGCTCCCGTACGGTCCCGACTTCCACGCTGAGCCCGGGTCCACGCAGGCGTTCATCGGCCCCGACGTGTCGGCCGGCCTGACCGAGCGACTCAGGGTGCTGGTGCGGGCGAGCGGGCGCAAGTCGGAGCTGGACTACCCGCTGACGGCGTTCGGCGAGATCTTCGCCTCCGACGTGCCGAGCACGGTGGCGGCGGCCTGGGGCACGATCATGTGGTGCGCGTACGCGCCTGCCTTCGACGGCAACGAGCGGCTGATCACCGTGTTCGGCGAATACCTGTGCCGCCCGCTGCCCGGCGACGAGTGGGTGCGCTGGTTGCCCGCGCCGCCCCTGCTCGACCTCGTCACGCTGGTGGCGGAGCGGGCGCGGGCCGGCCGCACGCGCGAGGCGCTCAGGCTCGCCGCCGTCATGGCCGACACGGCGCAGATCCTCATGTCCGACACCCGGTTCAGGCCGCGGGCGCTGGCGCTGCTCACCATGGTGGAGCCCATGCTGCGCCGGCGAGGGCTGGACGACACGCTGCCCGGCGACGAGGCCGTGCGCCGGGCGTGGCTGGGCCGCTGCCCCACGCGGCTGAGCCGGGCACTGCTGGTGGAGACCGATCCCGAGGCGCACTTCTCCCACTCCGTCTACGACCTGGCCGAGGCGCTGGCCTTCATGCCGCACCCGCCGCGGTCCACGGCGGCGTTCCTGGCCGACCTGTCGGACTCCAGGGGGCTGTTGCCCGCGCGGCTGGATCACCGGCTCAGGATGGCATACGAAGAGCTGGAGCGGGCCGGGCTCACCGGAACCTCCGCGGGGGAGACGACCGCGCCGGACGGGTTCCCCGTGCAGGGCCGGGCCGGCGGGGTGTCGATCGCGCCCGCGCCGGTGCTGGAGGTGGCGCCACCGGACCGGGGGAGCGCGGCGGCGGTGCTCGGGGCCGCGTACGCGACGGGGCTGGCGTGGGGCAGGCTGACCGGGGCCAAGGTGCCCGAGCGCGGGCTGGCGGGGCAGTCGGCACTCGTACAGAAGCTCGTCCACGAACGCGACGATCATCACGAACACGACGCAGACCACTTCTAAACCACTAATCTCGCTATTTCACCCTAACCACCCCTATATCGTTCTAACACTCCAGGTAGCAGTAAATTCGCTGAATTGTGATCTCGGATTCGGGAAATGATCCCACTAGGGTCCCGCGGCGCGGAAAGGAATGACTCCGATGGGCCATGTCGCAGGAAGGGGGTCGCGCCGTAACCTCGTAGAGGGTGTGGGCTGCGGAAGGAAAGGACGACGCGGTGGGGCACGACGACCTGGACTCTCGGGTCCACGACCGTGTCGCGTTGGACGAGATTGCGCTCTACGCCGAGGTGCTCACGGCCGTGGCTGTCAGCGAGCGGCGGCTGACCTTGGACGAACTCGACGACGCGCTCGGATTGCGGACTTCGGCGAGCCGCTGAAGGACCATACGACCATCACGATTACTGACCCCGGGGACCTAGTTCCCGGGGTTTCGCATAACTAGTCACTTGCACCAATCGGTCTCCTTCGAATGAATGAGGCATCCTCACATTCGACGGAGCCAATGGAGACTAGGAACGGACGAGGCGCGCGATCGCCGCGGAGGCCTCCTTCACCTTCGCCTCCGCCTCCGGGCCGCCGGTGTTGATCGCGTCGGCCACGCAGTGCGAGATGTGCTCCTCGAGCAGCCCCAGCGCCACCGCCTGCAGCGCCCGCGTGGCCGCGGAGACCTGGGTGAGCACGTCGATGCAGTAGGCGTCGTCATCGACCATTCGCTGCAGGCCCCTGATCTGACCCTCGATGCGCCTGAGCCGCGTCAGATATGCCTGCTTGTCCCCGCTGTAGCCATGCATGCTCCTACGGTACCCGGAACCGGTATCCGTCAGTGAAGATCTGTGATCAGCTTCTCCCACTGCTCGGCCACCTCGCCGGCCGAGTGGCGCAGTGCCGTGTCCAGCGCCCCGGCCGCGAGCGAGCGCCGCCTGCGCTCGTCGTCGATCAGCGCGAGCAGCGCCGCGGCGAACAGTCGCGGGTCGGAGCCGGACATGGTGCCGGAGTCGGGCACGTTGGACTCGGGCACCAGCACCCCGTTGTAGCCCGTGGCAACGAACTCCGTCGGCCCCTTGGACCCCTCGAACGCCACCACCGGCACCCCGCACCCCATGGCCTCGAGCACCGTCATGGACTGGTCCTCACCGCGCGAGGTGTTGGCCACGATCGACGCCTTGGCGAACTCGCCCGCCAGGTCCGGCGTGGTGCCCATGAAGTAGACGTGGTTGTGCAGGTCGAGCTCGCGCACTAACGCGCGCAGCCGCCGCTCCTCCGGGCCGCCGCCGTACAGCCGCAGCCGCCAGTCGGGCCGCTTGTCGGCCACGATGGCGAACGCCTTGATCAACCGGTCGTACGCCTTGACCGGCACCCACCGCCCGCCGGCGGCCACGATCCTGTTGTCCATCCGCGAGCGCGGCCACGGACCGGCCGCCAGCGCGTCCTGTATGGAGTGCACGACGGGCCCGCCGTCCAGGAGCCTGGTCCACTCCTCCTGAGCCGACTCCGTGGCCGTCACAACGGCGTTCAGGCGCGGATAGAAGCGTTTCACCGGCGCGGGCACGGCCGGCCGCGCCCATTCCCTGGCGATCTTCAGCATCTCGCGGGGAGCGTGCCTGGCGGCCTGGACGCCGAGCGCCGGCCGGGTGGTGATCAGCACGTCGCACTTGAGCCCACGCAGCACCCGCCACAGCGCCACCTCGGTGCGTACCTGGCCGTGTGGGAGCAGGTGCCTGACGCCCGGCCGGACGTCGACCACGCTGCGCATGGCCACGTCGGAGTCGACGGGGAAGAACGGCTTCTCCTTCTGCCGCCGTACGCTGATCACCTCGACCTCGTGCCGCTTCGCCAGCGCTGAGGCGAGGTTGAGCGTGGCCCGCACGTCGCCCCGCATGCTGTACGCGGAGGGGAGGACCAGGCTGACCTTCATCCGCCCACCTCGATGCGCAACTCATCGTCGGCGGTGTAGCAGGGCCTGATCGGCACGCCGTCCACCTTGGCCGAGGGGTAGTGCAGCCGGCGGCGCTTGCCGTCCACGTCGTCGAGCCAGGCGCCCAGCTTCAGCGGCGCGGGCACACCTTCGACCTGGAGCGCGGGCTCCCAGCTGCCGGAGCCCGCCGACGCGTCGGAGCTCGCGGGATCGGCGGCCACCACGTCCACGAGAGAGAAGGCGGCGTGGAAGCGCACGCCCTGGACGAAGGCCGTGGCCGTCACCCGTGCGCTGGTCTGCCGGCGGTCCAGGGTCAGCGTGGCCTCGTGGCGGGAGTCGTCGTCCTCGAGCCCGGTGTAGGCCAGCAGGCCCATGACCTCGAAGCGGCCTTCCCTGAACCAGATCGCGCGCACCTCCGCGGCGGGCTCCGCGTCGGAGATCTTCAGCGCCAGGAAGCCGTTGCGGGTGCGGTAGGAGCGGTAGGCCAGGGTGCGCTTGCACAGCGCGTACGCGTCGAGGTGGTCGAGCGAGAAGCCCGGATCGACGCTGCGCAACCTGCTGCGCTTGCCGTCCCGGCGCAAGTAGGCGTCCCACCGCCCGGCGCTGAGATCCAGCGGCGCCAGTGAGACCGCCAGCGTGGCCTCGCGCGAGCGCGCGCCCGGCGTGCCGAGCCGCACGTCACGCTCCACCCCCGTGGTGCGGTTTCTCAGGACGAGCTCCGTGCCGTCCTCCAGTGGTTCGTCGATGGCCAGTCGAAGGGAGAGCACGTCAGCCAGGGTGACCTCGGCGTCGGTGACGACGACGCCCATCACGAGCCCCCTCCCCGTCGAATAGAGCCATGCGACGTTGAGGTTACCGTGATTTTCCCGTTATGTGGATGGTTGATTTCCTGTAACCACACCCGCTGACATGCGAAACTCCTCCACCGCACGTGTGGAGGAGTCCGACATTTCACGGTCAGGAAGCGCTCTTGACCGATTTGATCAAGAGCTGGGCCACGTCCACAACCTCCAGTGACTCCTTGGCCTCGCCGTTGTTCTTCTTCTCGTTGATCGCATCACCCAGCATCACCATGCAGAACGGGCAGGCAGTGGAGACGGTGTCCGGGTTGGTGGTCAGCGCCTCGTCCACGCGCTCGGTGTTGATGCGCTTGCCGATGCGCTCCTCCATCCACATGCGCGCGCCGCCCGCACCGCAGCAGAAGCCGCGGTCCTTGTGCCGGTGCATCTCCTGCGTCGTGACGCCGGGCACCTTGGACATGATGTCGCGGGGCTGGGAGTAAACCTTGTTGTGGCGGCCGAGGAAGCACGGGTCGTGGTAGGTGATCTTCTCCTCGATCGGCGTGATCGGGGTGAGCAGGCCGTCGTCCACCAACTTCGACAGCAGCTGCGTGTGGTGCACGACCTCGTACGTGCCGCCGAGCTGTGGGTATTCGTTCGCGAGCGTGTTGAAGCAGTGCGGGCAGGTGGCGACGATCTTCTTGACGCCCGCCTCGTTCAGCGTCTCGATGTTCTGCTGGGCGAGCATGTTGAACAGGTACTCCATGCCCAGGCGACGGGCCGGGTCGCCGGTGCACGCCTCCATCGGCCCGAGCACCGCGAACTTCACGCCCGCGATGTGCAGCAGCTCCGCCACCGCCTTGGTGGTCTTCTTGGCCCGGTCCTCCAGCGCGCCCGCGCACCCCACCCAGAACAGGTATTCGGCGTCCTCGGGCATCTTCTCGTCGACGACCTCGACCTCGAAGTCCAGCTCCGCGATCCAGTCGGCTCGCTTCATCTCGGACATCCCCCACGGGTTGCCCTTGTTCTCCAGGTTCTTCACCATCACCCCCGCCTCGGACGGGAACGAGGACTCGACCATCACCTGGTAG
Organism: Nonomuraea sp. 3N208; assembly: GCF_052245935.1. Lineage (NCBI taxonomy): Bacteria > Bacillati > Actinomycetota > Actinomycetes > Streptosporangiales > Streptosporangiaceae > Nonomuraea > Nonomuraea sp. 3N208. The sequence continues at coordinate 158,505 of NZ_JBQQBR010000012.1, forward strand.
CGGCGCATGTCGAGGATGTGGTCGATGTGCTCGATGTCCACCGGGCACTGCTCGACGCACGCGCCGCAGTTGGTGCACGACCACAGCACGTCCGGGTGGATCACGCCTTCCTCACCGACCAGCGGCTTCTCCAGCAGCGCCAGCACGTCCTTGTCGGCGTGCTCCGTGCTCGCCGCCATCAGGTAGGGAGCCACCTTGAAGGCGTGGTCACGCTGGTCGAGGATGAGCATCTTCGGCGACAGCGGCTTGTCGGTGTTCCACGCCGGGCACTGCGACTGGCAGCGGCCGCACTCCGTACAGGAGTAGAAGTCCAGGAAACCCTTCCACGTGGTGTCGCCGATCTTGCCGCGCCCCAGCCGCTCCGGATCCAGGTCCTCGTCCTCGAAGTCCACCGGCTTGCCGTCCACCCGCATCTCCACCGCGCCACCCAGGCCGTCGGGGCGGCGCGAGAACAGCACGTTCAGCGGCGCCGTGAAGATGTGCAGGTGCTTGGAGTGCACCACGATCACCAGGAACACCAGCATGAAGCCGATGTGCAGGAGCAGTGCGATCTCCTCGAGCAACGCGTTCTGCGGCAGCACGTCGCCGAGCGCCAGCGAGACGAACGCACCCGAGGAGTACGGGAAGTTGCCGTTGGCCGCCGCCGCGCCCCGGGCCAGGAAGAGCGTCCAGATGATGTTGAAGATCATGAACAGCACGAGCCACGCGCCGCCCAGGTGGGACCCGGAGAAGCGCGAGCTGCGGCCGAGCTTCTCGGGTGCGTTCTTGATTCGGATGCCCGCGAAGACCGCCAGGCCGGCCAGGCACGCCACCGCGATGAAGTCCTGCAGGAAGCCCAGCACGCCCCAGGTCCCGATGAGCGGGATGTGGAAGTCCGGCCGGCCGGTGATCGCACCCTGGATGATCGCGCCGTACGCCTCGATGTAGACGGTCAACAGGATGAAGAACGCCCACATGACGAAGAAGTGCGCGGTGCCCGACGGCGTCCACTTGAGCAGCTTCTTCTGCCCGAACACCTCCACCAGCTGCGCCTTGGCCTCGTCGGCCGCATGCGTCTTGGCATATTCGATGCGCTCGGGCGCGGGAGGGCCCACGGTCGCCAGCTTGTAGAGGAACAGCGCCCGGCGGCCGGCGACGGCCACCGCCAGAGCGGTCATGATGAGTCCGATGATGGCTACCCAGAGCACGGGTTCCTCCCACAGACGACGTTGGCTGCCAGCGTACGGTCACCCGTTCCACGGACCGCTACCCTGATCCTACCCGTGGGTAACATTTTCAGGGTACGCGACATACCCTAAGGTCACCGCCCTGTTCAGAACAATGCTCTACTCGCTAAGCTCTAGCCGGCGAAGTACCTCTGGATAGTCGGTGCCAGCAACGCGACCAGTTCCTCAGGATCGGCGCTCGCCAGCGGCTCCAGCTTGAGCACATGGCGCCCCAATATCGCGCCGAACAGCTGGGCGAACGCGGCCTCGATCCGCAGGTGCGGCACCTCGAGCCGGTCGGCCACCTGGTAGAGCAGGGCGTTGGTGATGAACTCCCGCATCATCGCGGCCGCCTGCTCGTTGGTCATGGCCGAGCGGATCAGCGCGAGCATCGGCTCCCGCGTCTCCGGCGACGCGGTGACGCGCATGATCAGGCGTACCAGCCGCTCGCCGATCTCCTCGCGCGGGCCCTCCAGCAGCAGCGGGATGACGGTCTCTGGACTGACCGGCAGCTGCATGGCCGCCGCGAACATGCCCTCCTTCGTCTCGAAGTAGTGGTGCACGAGGGCGGGATCGACCTTGGCCTCCCTGGCGATGCCGCGCACCGTGGCCTTGTCGAACCCCTTCTCTGCGAACACCTTCCTGGCCGCCGCCAGGATCTCCCCACGCGTGTCGACGGCCCCAGGCCGACGCCCAGGACGCCGCTTTACTGTGCTCATGGCCTCACTCCGTGAGGCGGGCTCGGTCGCCAGACGCCGCCGCCTTCCCCCGCTCTGGTCGCTCCGCTCCCGCACGCGACGGCACTCCCTCGTCTGTTCACCGCCCCACCGCCAGATAGACCCACATCGGCACCGACAGGACCCCCTCCGGGAACTCCTTGCGCAGCTCCGTCCGCTGCCGCTCCACGAGCGCGTCGGCCGCCTCGGCCGACAGCGCCGCCATGTACGAGTGCGAGCGCAGGTCCAGCAGGAAGTCCTCGATGCCGACCAGCCGCGTCCACGGGATCCAGCGCTCCTCGATCACCTCGAAAGCCGAGGCGATGGGCGGCACCGACCACTGCTCGACCGCCGGCCCCCAGTAGGAGGGGACCTCCTCGGCCAGGCGGGCCTCGTAGGCGGCCAGCCAGTCGGCCTGGGCGGCGTGGTGTAGGTTCCAGCAGCCCACGATCGCGCCACTCCGCCGCAGCACCCTCCTGGCCTCGGCGATCGAGACCACCGGATCCAGCCAGTGCCACGACTGGCCGTACGCCACCAGGTCGGCCACCCCGTCCGCCAGCGGCAGCGCGTTGCCGTCGCCCTGCACCGCCGCGACGGCCGGCGTGCCGTTCGCGGACCGGGACATGAGCCTGGCCAGCATCTCCGCACCTGGATCGACCGCGATGACGTGCGATCCGCGTGCCCTGAGCGCCCGCGTCAGAATGCCAGTTCCCGCCCCCACGTCCACGGTCGTGGCGCCGACCAGGTCGACGCCGGTCAGCTCGCTCACCGCGCGATACATCTCGTCGGGGTAGCTGGGCCGGCCCGCGTCGTAGGCGTCGGCCACGCGGTCGAACACCCTGCCAAGATCCCTCATCGGCCCGATGTTCATGTAGACGCCGCCAGGTGCAGCCGCGCGAAGGCCAGCCCCTCCGCCAGGTCGTCGATCCGCTCGGTACGGCTGGCCGCCTTGCGCGTGTTGATCTCGAGCACCACCAGGCCGGAGTAGCCGGTGTTGGCCAGGCGCTCCAGCATCTGGGCGCACGGCTGATTGCCCCTGCCCGGCACCAGATGCTCGTCCTTGTTCGTCACCCCGATGCCGTCGGCCAGGTGGAGGTGCGCCAGCCGGTCGCCGAGCTTGGCGGCCATCTCCATGGCGTCCGAGCCGGACACGGCCGTGTGCGACAGGTCCAGGGTGACCTGGGGGAAGTCGTAGTCGATCGGGTTCCAGCCGGGTGAGTAGGGCACCACGTCGTTGCCCCTGGCACGCAGCGGGAACATGTTCTCGACCGCGAACGTGACGTCCGTCTCGTCGCGCATCCTGGCCAGCCCCGCCTCGAAGTCGCGCGCGTAGTCGCGCTGCCAGCGAAACGGCGGGTGCACCACGACTGTGGAGGCGCCCAGGCGCTCGGCCGCCTTCTGCGCCTTGACCAGCTTGGCCCAAGGGTCGCGACCCCAGACCCGCTGGGTCACCAGCAGACAAGGGGCGTGGATGGCCAGGACGGGAACGTGATAGTGCTCGGAGAGCCGCTCGATCACGTCGATGTCTTGGCTCACCGGATCGGCGCCGACCATGATTTCCACACCGTCATAGCCCAGGCGGGCGGCCAGCTCGAACGCGTCGGGAGTGCGTTCTGGATATACCGAAGCAGTGGACAATGCGATCTTCGCATTGGGCACGCGGATGACATCAGCCACGCTGCCAGCCTAAGCCGGAGAACCGGATATGGCGCGCTAGCCCCCTGTGGTGAGCCGCATCCCGCGATCCGCCACTGGTGGCGCTACCTCTACCGTTGGGGCATGCCACGGATAGCCAAAGGCGCGATCCCGAGCCCGAACATCTGGAACACACCCCAAGTCTACGAGCTGGAGAACCGCGCCGTCGATCCCGAGGGAGCCGCCGACGCGGCGATGCGCGCCCTGCGCCCCTGGGACGCCGCCACCGTGCTCGACATCGGCTGCGGCACCGGTTACCACCTGCCGGTGCTGGCCGCGTCCGCCGCCGGCGTGATCGGCGTCGAGCCACACGCCGACCTGGCCATGCTCGCCCGACGCCGCTGCGCCGCGCTGGCCAACGTGACGGTGCACGCCGCCACGGCACAGGACCTGCCGTTGCCGGACGTGAGCGTGGATGTGGCGATGGCGCGCTGGGCGTACTTCTTCGGTCCCGGCTGCGAGCCAGGGCTGCGGGAGCTGTCCAGGGTGGTACGCCGCGGCGGCGCCGCCTTCGTCATCGACCTGGACGCGACGCGGGGCTCGTTCGGGCGGTGGTTCTCGCGTACCGTGCCGACGTACTCGGCGCGCGAGGTCGAGGCGTTCTGGGACCGCCACGGGTGGCAGCGTCAGCCGCTGGACCTGCGCATGGCCTTCGAGCGGCGGGCGGACCTTGAGGCGGTGCTGCGCATCGAGTTCGCACCCGAGGTGGCCGAGCAGGCCATCGCCGAGACACCCGGCCTGGAATTGCCCTATCCGAACGTGCTGCGCTGGCGCTACTACTGACCTGCTTGACCTTGACGTCAGTGTCAAGGTTTACCGTGGAGCAATGCGCATCGGTGAGCTGGCGGAACGCACCGGAGTGAGCACCCGCTCGCTCCGCTACTACGAGCAGCACGGGCTGCTCAGAGCCCGGCGCGGATCCAACGGCTACCGGCAGTACTCCGAGGATGACGTCAAGCTCGTCACCGAGATCCGGGCACTGCTCGCCGTCGGCTTCACCTTGGAGGACACCCGGCCGTTCGTGGACTGCCTGCGCAGCGGGCACAGCACGGGGGGCTCGTGTGCCGAGTCGGTCGAGGTCTACCAGCGCAAGCTGGCCGAGATCGACGAGGAGATCCGCCTTCTGCTCACCCGCCGCGCCGAGGTGGCCACCCAGCTCGCCCAATCGTGCCCAGGTTGCTTTGTCAGGGGATGACACATGATCACATTGACTACTGAAAACTTCGACGAGCAGGTGCTCAAGAGCGACCGGCCGGTGCTGGTGGACTTCTGGGCCGAGTGGTGCGGTCCCTGCCGGATGGTGGCGCCCGTGCTGGAGCAGATCGAAGCCGAGCGCGGCCTGACGATCGGCAAGCTCAACACCGACGAGAACCCGGAGATCATGGCCAGATACGGCGTGATGGGCATCCCCACGCTGATCCTGTTCGAGAACGGCGAGCCGGTGAAGCGCGTGGTCGGCGCCAAGCCCAAGCGCCTCCTGGAGTCCGACCTGGGCCTCGTCTAGTCAAGATTGTCGGCCCGTGCCGCTACCCTGCTCGGCATGGCCAAGTCTGCCCAGAAGCCCGGATACCGCTGCGCCGAATGCGGTTGGCGTACCACCAAATGGGTGGGGCGGTGCGGTGAGTGTCAGGCGTGGGGCACGGTCGACGAGGAAGGCGCGCGGGCCGGCGTCACCATCGTGCAGGGAGGCGCCACCACCGCGCCCGCCGTCCCGATCGGCCAGGTCAAGGCCGAGGTGGCGGCGGCCCGCACGACCGGTGTGGGCGAGCTCGACCGGGTGCTCGGCGGCGGCCTGGTGCCCGGCGCGGTCGTCCTGCTCGCGGGCGAGCCCGGCATCGGCAAGTCCACGCTCCTGCTGGAGGCCGCGGCCCGCATCGCCCAGCGCGAGACGGTCCTCTACGTGACGGGCGAGGAGTCTGCCGCCCAGGTCCGGCTGCGGGCCGACCGCATCGGCGCGATCCAGCCCAACCTCTACCTCGCCGCGGAGACCGAGCTGTCGGCCTTGGTGACGCACGTGGACAAGGTCCAGCCCACGCTCCTCGTCGTCGACTCGGTGCAGACGGTCGGCTCGGCCCAGGCGACCGGCGTGCCCGGCGGGGTGACGCAGGTGCGCGAGGTGGCCGCCAATCTCGTCCGCCTGGCCAAGGAGCGCAACATGGCCACGGTGCTCGTCGGCCACGTCACCAAGGACGGCTCGATCGCCGGGCCCCGCACGCTCGAGCACCTGGTCGACGTCGTGCTCAGCTTCGAGGGCGACCGCCACTCCAGGCTCCGCATGGTGCGCGCGATCAAAAACCGGTTCGGCCCCATCGACGAGGTCGGCTGCTTCGACCTGCACGAGCGCGGCATCGAAGGCATCACCGACCCGAGCGGCCTGTTCGTCTCCCGGCGCAGCGAGCCGGTGCCCGGCACCTGCGTCACGGTTACGGTCGAGGGCACCCGCCCGCTGCCCGCCGAGGTCCAGGCCCTTGTCGCGCGCACCGAGGCGCAGCAGCCCCGGCGCACCTCGTCCGGCCTCGACACCTACCGCGTGCAGATGATCCTCGCGGTCCTGGAGCGCCGGCTCAACGCCCGCCTCGGCGGCTGCGACGTGTTCACCGCGACCGTGGGCGGCATCAAGCTGGCCGACCCCGCCGTGGACCTGTCGGTCATGCTCGCGGTGGCCAGTGCCGCCGGTGACAAGCCGCTGCCTGCGGGATTGGTGGCCCTGGGCGAAGTGGGCCTGGCCGGTGAGCTGCGCCCCGTCAAGGACGTACGCAGGAGGTTGACCGAGGCGGCCAGGCTTGGCTTCAAACGCGCGCTCGTACCGGCCGGATCCCTGGAAGACGACGCTCGCCGGCGTAACGGGCAGCGTGCTCTGGTGCCTGTGGGGCCTGTGGCGTTCGCGCCCGGGTTTGAGGTGGTTCAGGCGGAGAACGTCTGGGACGCACTCACACACGTCACATAGCGCGGCTAAGCTGACGAGTGACCGATCGACACGGGGGTCAGGTGGATAGGAGTCTGGACGATCGCCGTCGCGAAGCCTTGGCCGCTGTGGCCCCGGGCACACCGTTGCGCGACGGCCTCGAGCGGATCCTGCGCGGGCAGACCGGCGGGTTGATCGTGCTGGGCTTCAACAGGGATGTCGAGGAGGTCTGCAGCGGCGGTTTCGAGCTCGACGTCGACTTCTCCGCCACGCGGCTGCGCGAGCTGGCCAAGATGGACGGCGCGATCGTGCTGAGCGACGACCACAAGATCGTACGCGCCGCCGTGCACCTCGTGCCCAACCCCGCCATCCCCACCGACGAGTCCGGCACCCGCCACCGCACCGCCCAGCGCGTCGCCAGGCAGACCGGGCTGCCCATCATCGCGATCAGCAAGTCGATGCGGATCATCGCGCTCTACCTCGACGGCATCCGTTACGTCCTGGAGGAGTCCGCGGCCATCCTCTCCAAGGCCAACCAGGCCCTGGCCACCCTAGAGCGCTACAAGCACCGCCTGGACGAGGTCTCCGGCACCCTGTCGGCCCTGGAGATCGAGGACCTGGTCACCGTCAGGGACGTCGCCGCCGTCGTCCAGCGCCTGGAAATGGTCCGCCGCATCTCGGACGAGATCAAGGGCTACGTGGTGGAGCTGGGCACCGACGGCCGCCTGCTGTCCCTTCAGCTCGACGAGCTCGTGGCGGGCGTGGACTCCGAACGCGAGCTGGTGATCCGCGACTACCTCCCCGCTCCCTCGACGCGCCGCCAGAAGCGCCTGGTGGACGCCATGCACGACCTGGACACGCTGGCGGGCAACGAGCTCTTGGACCTCTCGGCCGTCGCCCACGTCCTCGGCCACGGCGGTGCCGACAAGCTGGAGAGCCCGGTCAGCCCCCGCGGGTTCCGCCTGCTCGCCAAGGTCCCCCGCCTGCCAGCCACCGTGGTGGACCGCCTGGTCAACCACTTCGGCAGCCTGCAGAAGCTGCTGGCGGCCAGCATCGACGATCTGCAGGCCGTGGGCGGCGTCGGCGAGTCCCGTGCCCGCAGCGTCCGCGAGGGCCTGTCCCGCCTCGCCGAATCCTCCATCCTCGAACGCTACGTGTGACCGGGCTCGCGCTTCGTCTGACAGCGGCGTGCCGGTCGGCCGGTCAGGACCGCCTTGCCGGCTGCGACGATCTAGCGTAGATGGAAGACGCCCTTGGTGGTGCGGAGCTTGCCCAGACGGGCGGTGACCACGTAGGTGCCGGGCAGGGCGGCCGCCGGGGTGGAGCGGCAGTCGGCGCTGGAGCGGCGGCGGTCCCAGCTCAGCGACCGCACGTACGGCACCCCCCGCCGCAGCTGCTTGATGTCCGTCGCCACGCCGCTGACACAATCGGCCGTGGACCAGATGCGATCCGCGCCCGAGGTGACGCGGATCTCCATGGCCCGCGGTCCCACGTCGGCCGTGCACATCACGGGCCCCGTGTTCACCAGCGTGACCACAAAGCCGGGCTCGACGCCGGCTGCGTAGATCTGATCCTTGCCACCCTGGAGGCTGAGCACCAGGTCTTCCTCGGCACAGGGCTCACCGGGCCGTTTTGGGCGCGCGACGGGAGTCGGCGTGGTCGGGCTGGGGGTGGGTGACGGGCTGGCCGTGCCCATGGCGAGCGTACGCAGGCCTGCCAGCAGTGGATCGGCGGTGGGTGTAGCGCTCGGTGATGATTGGGCACTGGACGTGCGTTGTGGTCCGCTGCCTCCGCTGGAACACGCCCACGCCACCACGGCCACCACGACGAGCACCGCCACCAGCACGCTCATCCGCCGCCGCCAGTAGACGTCACCGCCGTCCCCACGCATCGTGTCCGGGTCCATACGCACAGCATGGTAATTCGGCGGCCACTTAGAGTGACGACACGCCGAAATCATTGATGGAGCCATACCCTTGACCGCGTGGCTGATCCGAAAACGTTGCACGGGGCTGTGCTCAATTGGTACGAGGACAACGCCAGGGACCTCCCGTGGCGGGCCGCCGGCGCGACACCGTGGGGGGTGCTGGTCAGCGAGATCATGCTCCAGCAGACCCCCGTGGTACGGGTTCTGCCTGTATGGCACGACTGGATGGCCCGCTGGCCCACGCCCAAGGATCTGGCCTCCGAGCAACCGGGCGAGGCCGTACGCCACTGGGGCAGGCTCGGCTACCCGCGCCGGGCGCTACGCCTGCACGCCTGCGCCAGGGCCATCACCGACGAGCACGGTGGCGAGGTGCCGGCCGACCACGCGACCCTGCTGTCCCTGCCCGGCATCGGCGAGTACACCGCCGCCGCGGTCGCCAGCTTCGCCTACGGCGGCCGGCACGCCGTCCTGGACACGAACGTCCGCCGGGTGTTCGCCAGGGCGGTACGCGCCGAGGAGTTCCCTCCCACGGCCACCTCGGTGGCCGAGCGGCGGCTGGCGGAGAGCCTGCTGCCCGAGCTGGGCGCCGCCCGCTGGGGTGTGGCGGTGATGGAGCTGGGCGCGCTGGTCTGCACGGCCAGGGCGCCACGCTGCGCGGACTGCCCGATCGCGCACGTCTGCGCGTGGCGCCTGGCCGGCAAGCCACCGCACGCCGGTCCTGCGCGCAAGGGGCAGACGTACGCGGGGACCGACCGCCAGTGCCGTGGCCGGCTGCTCGCGGTGTTGCGCGCCGCCCACGGCCCGGTCCCCAAGGAGGCGCTGGACGTGGTGTGGGACGACCCGGTGCAACGCGAGCGCGCCCTTGACGGCCTGATCGCGGACGGCCTGGCCGAGGCGCTCGAGGACGGCACCTACCGCCTCCCCCACGCCTGACCCGCGACCGCCCCGTCAGCGTCCGGCCCCGCACACCACCTCGGCGTCGAACGCGTGCACCGGCCCTTCCATGCCGGGCCTGGCGTCCACCCGCTACACGGCCTGCCCCGCCTGCCCCTGGGCCGGTGAGGTGAGCGTGGTCATGACGCCGTTGGACGTCTCGGTACGCCGGGAATCAGCGGACAGCACAACAGACATCGGAAAATCCTTTCACCCGATCCACGGTGGAACGCCCAGGTCGGCCCCGTCGGCGGACATGGCCCTGGCGCCGGCCGGGGCCGTGACGACGGCGGTGTATCCGGCGGCCGGATCGGCCAGCACCTGCCGCACCGTCCCGGCGGGCATGACGACGGTGTCGCCGGCGGCCACGGCGTACGTCTCACCGCCCAGCTCGACGGTCGCCGCACCCTCGATCCAGGTCCACACCTGCTCGACGTCGAAGTCGTGCACCGGCCCGACGGCTCCGGGACGGGCGTCGACGCGCCAGAGGGAGCGCTCGGCACCTCCCTGCGTCGGCGAGGCGAACGTCGTCATGACCCCGCTGGGCGTCTCCGATCGCCGCGCGTCGGCGGCGCGAATAACAGTCATCTCTTGGAACCCCTAAGATAGGAAACCACGTTGTCCATCGATATAGTTAACCAGGTTGTCTATCATGTCAAGCGAAACCCCGGGATTCGAACTGCCGCTACGCCTGCTGCTGGCGTTCCGAGCGCTCATCGACGAGCTCCACGAAGAGCTGTCCCGGCAGGGCCATCCGGACATACGCCCTATGCATGGATTCGTCATGCAGGCCATCGGCCCGAACGGCACTACGGCCGTCGAGCTGGGCCGTACGCTCGGCGTGTCCAAGCAGGCGGCCGGCAAGACCATCGACACGCTGGAGCGGATCGGCTACGTCGAACGCGCCACCGACCCGCACGACACGCGCCGCAAGATCGTGCGCCTCACTCCGTACGGGCTGGACGCGCTCGGCCGCTCGGCCCGCATCTTCGACGCCCTGCGCGCCCGCTGGGCCGGCGAGCTGGGCGAGGACCGCCTCCGGGCCCTGGAGTCCGACCTGCGCAAGCTCACCCCGGCCAACCCGTGGCGCCTGGACATGCCCGGCTGGTTCGGCACGCTCTGAAAAAGCTGAAGGCCCAGGCTCGCGAGGTTCGTACGAGCCCAGGCCCACTCAGGCGGCCAGCTGATATCCGGACTCAGGCCGCCAGCTGGAGGCCCAGACTGGTGAGGTTCGTACGGGCCCAGGCCAGCTCCTCGGCCAGCAGCGACACCAGCGCACCCGGCCCCTTGGCCCGCCCGGGAACGGCCAGGTTGTGCATCTCGACCTCGATGTGCGCGGTCCCGCTCACCGCGCCCGACAACATCGCCGTCAGCGTGTCGTGCAGCACCGCGCCGGTGTTCGTGGTATCGCCCGTATGGTTGTGTACGTGGCCCAGCTTGACGACAGGGGCCCCGGCCTCCGCCAGGCCCTTCAGCGCCGCCCCCGCCTCCTCGGCGCCGCAGGCGAGATGACAGGCGTCCAGGCACACGCCCAGGTGCTCGGAGTCGATCCCGCACACCCGCTCGAGCGCCTGCTCCGTGGTCTCCAGCACACATCCGGGCCACGGCTCGAACCCGACCCTGATCGTCTTTCCCGTGACGCTGTAGATGCCGCGCAGCTCGCGGGCGAGCCGCTCGAGGCGGCGGGTGGCGATCGAGTGCAGGTCGGCGGGCCAGTCGCGACGCCAGCCGATCGGAATCGTCGAGATGCTGCCGAACCGCACGTCTTCGGGCAGCAGGAAGGCCAGGATCTTGGCCAGCGCCATGGTGTAGCGGTATCGCTCCGGCTTGGCCCAGTCGGGGCCGGGGACCTCCTGGTTGCGGCCGCCGGTTCCGTTGAGACTCACGACCTCGAGGCCGCGCTCCTCCAAAGAGCGGCGCAGCCGTACGAGCTCGATGCGGTCGGCAGTGAGGTGGTCGGCGACGCTCGGCGAGAGCCACAGCCCGATGCCCATCCGCTCCACGCCCAGCCGCTTGCGCACCGGGACCGCGTAGCGGGTCAGGTGCGCGATCAGGTTCTCCAGATCCTCGGCAGGATGGACGCCTGCGTTATAGGCGAGGTGTACCAGCGTTCCGTCATCGTGACGCAGGCGCATCGGTTTCCTCCACGGCTTACTTGTGTGTTCCCGTCGCCCGCCCGGACGCGCGCGAACCTTGTCGAGCATGCCTGCTCTTGGGTGGCTCACGCGTCCGCCCTGAGTTGATTCCCGGCTACTCCCTCGGGAGCAGTCCCCAACCTAGGAACACGATCTTGTGGCTCACTTGGATGAGACTTGGTTAAGCTCTACGCAGTGTAGTACTACTCGTGGTGGTGGTATAGCCGCCCATCCAACAATTAGGCAACGACAAAGGTCACCCGCTTTGCCACCTTTGCCCCGATAGACGCATCTGTGCCCGCTCAACACGTGCCCCCAGAAGGCACCAGAGCACCATGCGGCCGCACATCGCTCAACTCTCCCCGTATGCGGCTTGACGCGGCCCACCATCCTCAGCGCCGCACATCCACCGCATTCCGCCCTACGCCCCACCTCTGCCGCAACGCACTCCACGCCTACGCCGAGCGCCACCCACTCCGCGCAGCACCACGCGCGCAACCGGCTCCGCGCCGCACAACGGATGCCGCCGTCAGCCCGCCACGGCACATCGCGCGCAGCACGTTCGGCACGGATCATCCACCGCCCGCTCAACACGGCGCAGCGCGCCCCGCACTGATCATCCACCCGGCCCGCTCAACACGTCGCATCTCGTCCGGCACATTCCGTGCAGCGCATCTCATCCGGCGCATCTCATCCGGCGCATCTCGTGCAGCGCATCTCGTGCAGCGCATCTCGTGCAGCGCATCTCGTGCAGCGCATCGTGCGGTGCGCTGCACGAGACAAGCACTGCCTAGTAGGGCCCAATGCATGGACCCCGCACGCGCGAAAGCCCCCGTGTGAGGACCACACGGGGGCTTGTCGTCGCGCGGAACGGCCGTCAGTGCTGGATCGGGGCCGCGATGGCAGCCGCCGAGTCCGGGACCTTCGAGATCGACTCGCCCCGGAAGGTGAACTTGGCGTTGTCGCCCTCACCCTCGACCGCAACCTTCACGACCTGCCCCGGCCGGAGCTCACCGTAAAGGATCTTCTCCGACAGGGAGTCCTCCAGCTCGCGCTGGATCGTACGCCGCAGCGGACGGGCGCCCATGACCGGGTCGTAACCACGGTCGGCCAGCAGCTGCTTGGCCTCGGGCGAGACGTCGAGCCCCATGTCGCGGTCCTTCAGCCGGGCGTCCACCATGGCGAGCATCAGATCCACGATCTTGATGATCTCGGCCGGCGTCAGCTGGTGGAAGACCACGATGTCGTCGACGCGGTTGAGGAACTCGGGCCGGAAGTGCTGCTTGAGCTCTTCCTGGACCTTCGACTTCATCCGGTCGTAGTTGGAGTCGGCGTCGTTGGACTTCGCGAACCCGACCCCGATGCCCTTGGAGATGTCCCGGGTGCCGAGGTTGGTGGTCATGATGATGACCGTGTTCTTGAAGTCCACCACGCGGCCCTGGGCGTCGGTCAGGCGACCGTCCTCCAGGATCTGCAGCAGCGAGTTGAAGATGTCGGGGTGGGCCTTCTCGATCTCGTCGAACAGGACCACGGAGAACGGCTTGCGCCGCACCTTCTCCGTGAGCTGGCCGCCCTCCTCGTAGCCGACGTAGCCGGGAGGCGAGCCGAACAGCCTGGAGACGGTGTGCTTCTCCATGAACTCCGACATGTCCAGGCTGATCAGTGCGTCCTCGTCACCGAAGAGGAACTCCGCCAGAGCCTTGGACAGCTCGGTCTTACCGACACCGGAGGGACCCGCGAAGATGAACGAGCCACCGGGACGGCGCGGGTCCTTCAGCCCGGCGCGGGTGCGCCGGATGGACCGCGACAGGCCCTTGATGGCGTCGTCCTGGCCGATGATCCGCTTGTGGAGCTCGTCCTCCATGCGGAGCAGGCGCTGCGACTCCTCCTCGGTCAGCTTGAAGACCGGGATGCCGGTGGCGGTAGCCAGGACCTCGGCGATGAGCTCCTGAGTGACCTCGGCCACGACGTCCATGTCGCCGGCCTTCCACTCCTTCTCCCGGCGCTCGCGCTTGAGCTGCAGCTGCTTCTCCTGGTCGCGGAGGGCAGCGGCCTTCTCGAAGTCCTGCGCGTCGATCGCGGACTCCTTGTCGCGGCGCACGTTGGCGATCTTCTCGTCGTACTCGCGCAGGTCCGGCGGAGCGGTCATCCTGCGGATGCGCATCCGGGAACCGGCCTCGTCGATGAGGTCGATCGCCTTGTCGGGCAGGTAGCGGTCGCTGATGTAGCGGTCGGCCAGCTGCGCCGCGGCCACCAGCGCGTCGTCGGTGATGGACACGCGGTGGTGCGCCTCGTAGCGGTCGCGCAGACCCTTCAGGATCTCGATCGTGTGGCTGAGCGAGGGCTCGGCCACCTGGATCGGCTGGAACCGGCGCTCCAGCGCGGCGTCCTTCTCGAGGTATTTACGGTATTCGTCGAGCGTGGTCGCGCCGATCGTCTGCAGCTCGCCGCGGGCCAGCATCGGCTTGAGGATGCTGGCGGCGTCGATCGCGCCCTCGGCGGCGCCCGCACCCACGAGCGTGTGCAGCTCGTCGATGAACAGGATGATGTCGCCGCGCGTGCGGATCTCCTTGAGCACCTTCTTCAGGCGCTCTTCGAAGTCACCGCGGTAGCGGGAGCCGGCGACCAGGGCGCCGAGGTCAAGCGTGTAGAGCTGCTTGTCCTTCAGCGTCTCGGGCACCTCGCCCCTGACGATCTTCTGCGACAGGCCCTCGACGACGGCGGTCTTGCCGACGCCGGGCTCGCCGATGAGAACGGGGTTGTTCTTGGTCCTCCGGGAGAGGACCTGCATGACCCGCTCGATCTCCTTCTCGCGGCCGATGACCGGATCCAGCTTGCCCTCGCGGGCAGCCTGTGTCAGGTTGCGGCCGAACTGGTCGAGCACCAGGGAAGTCGACGGCGCCGCCTCCTGCGGCCCGCCCGCCGCGGCCGGCTCCTTGCCCTGGTAGCCGTGAAGCAACTGGATGACCTGTTGCCTGACACGGTTGAGATCGGCTCCAAGCTTGACCAGCACCTGGGCGGCCACACCTTCACCCTCGCGGATGAGCCCGAGCAGGATGTGCTCGGTGCCGATGTAGTTGTGACCCAGCTGCAAAGCCTCACGGAGCGACAGCTCGAGGACCTTCTTGGCCCGCGGGGTGAAGGGAATGTGCCCCGACGGAGCCGACTGGCCCTGGCCGATGATCTCCTCGACCTGCTGGCGCACACCCTCAAGGCTGATGCCCAGGCTCTCCAGAGCCTTGGCGGCAACGCCCTCACCTTCGTGGATCAAACCAAGAAGAATGTGCTCAGTGCCGATGTAGTTGTGGTTGAGCATCCTGGCCTCTTCTTGGGCCAAGACGACAACACGCCTCGCTCGGTCGGTGAACCTCTCGAACATCTCGTCGCTCCTCACAGAGCGGTCAGTCAGGCCGGTAAATCCGGTCCCGTCCTCCCGCATGCTAGCCCTGGCTCGGCGAACCGTGCCCACTCGCCGCTGACACGCTCTATAGCAGACACGTTCCCCGAGAGCAGGGCGTTCACCCTCATCCAACTACTGTTCGGGGGTGACGTGTTCCCGATACGCCGCAAGCGAACGATGTTTAGGGTGCTTCACGTCCGCGACACTAAATTGCCGCCCGCGGCGTACACAGATCAACACGCATCGGCCACCAGGCGCTTCGGGCGCACCGCCGTCAGGCCGACCCACGCCCGCGCATCTCGGATGCCACGTCCGTATCTGTTACGCAATCATCCTATGTCCCCATGCAATGGTTGGCCAAGTGCGCGCACTACGCCCTGAACACGACACGGCACCTACCGCACTCTCATGAAAATCTTCATCCGGTCAGCCGGGTTACCAACCTCATCAGGCACGACTGTCCAAGTGGTCACGGCATTCGCGGCAGGATGCACATGGGGAGGCCCGGCATTGTGCGGCACATGACCTGGGGAGCGGGTTTTGCCCGGCCTCACACGCGCGCGAGTCGAGATCCTGGATTAGAGCCGGTCTCAGGTTTTACTCAACGGCGGCGGGTGGCTCGCATACCTCATTCAACGTACGTTCCGGCGGCGCGATCCCGGCAACACCGCTCCCCCATCCGCGAGTATCTCTCCCCTGGAACGGGCCACCGCGGGGAATCGCCATTCGGGCACACGGAGGGCGACACCATCACATATACGGGCACCCGCCGGTGAAACGGCGCCAGGCATGGTCCACAACACGCGGCCAAAACGCCCGTCATATGGGGGAGCTGGAGATCATCCTCTTGGCGTTCCGGCATTCGGAACACCCTAGAGACGATCATGCGCTTATGGCGGCCGCCGGGGTCCAAGGCGAACATCATAAGCGCATGGTCGTGAGTCGGCTCGGTCAGTGAGCCGCTTCGTACTTCTCGACGACCGTGGAGGCGATACGGCCTCGCTCGCTGACCGGGAGCCCGTGGGCCTTGGCCCACTGACGGATCTCGGAGCTCTTCTCGCGGCTCATCGCACGGCTCCCGCCACGGCCACGACGACGCGTGGACGCAGCACCTGCCCGGCGCGCGTTCTGCACGAAAGGCGTGAGCGCGTCCCTCAGCTTCTTGGCGTTAAGGTCGCTGAGGTCAATCTCATAGGAGGAGCCGTCAATAGCGAAGCTCACCGTCTCATTGGCCTCGCCCCCATCGAGGTCATCGATGAGAATCTCCTGGATCTGCTTGGCCATGTACGCAATCCTTTCGCGGGCATTGTTTCATTCGCCTGCCCAAACATATACCCGGAAAGGCGCTGAGACAATTCAGCGCAGCGGGGATTCGGCTGACTAGCCGATCAGTTCTGCTTGTCGGCCGGCTCCTGGCCGTTACGGTGGCGCCTGGGGCCCTCGGCGCGGACCAACTTCACTACGCCAAAGATGAAGGCTCCGCCGACCACGACCGGGGGGATGAGCGCCGACAATACGTCTGTTAGGGCTTCCATTCGTCCTCGCCTCCACGGCTAGCGGGGTTTCGGGGCGCTATATGAGTGCGTGCGCGGCCCGCAGGAGCGCGGCGGACCTCATGAGCGCAAGGCGACAACCGCCCGCACCCGACCATAGCGGCACACAGATGCCCTGCGTGCGGCAGGTGCGCCAACATCCGGCAACCCGGACGCCCCATAGCCTAATGCCAGTCTCTCCAGGCTCCTTACCGGATCAAGCGAAAATTTTGCGAAAAGGCATCGGTGCAGGCACGGAAGGCTCAGCGAAGATCTTTTACGACGCGCGTTCCTGCCAGCTTGTCATGCGGCCCGCGCTCCAGCGGCTTGTCGATCAGGATGAGCAGCCCGACGCCGAACAGCAGCATTCCGGCCAGTAGATTGACCACCGGAATGCCCATGAGCATGAGCGGCCCCGGATAGACCAGGGACCGTTTGAGCGCCGCTCCCGGCGCCAGCTTCGCCGGGGCCAGGCGAATCCGCATGATCGCCTTGCCGAACGTCCTGCCGCGCCTGGAATGGGCCTGCCAGTCGTAGCCGGCATAAGCCAGTCCGGCCCCGAACCACGCGCACACACCCGGCAGGCGGCCGCCGAACACCTCCAGCACCCCGACAGTCCGGAAGATGCCCCAGAGCGCAATGAACAGAATGTAATAGAAGACCCCGAAGACGAGCGCTTCAATCAGGCGGGCGGCGAGCCGTTCCCACCATTCCGCCGGCAGCGAGGCCGCCCACGGCGGCGTCCCGGCCATAACCTCCACCTCGCGTCGAGACTACGGGTCCCTCTCACATTCTGGTACGGCCCCGCGGACAAAACATAGGGGCCGGCGGGAAGCCGGCCCCTATGTTTACGTGAGGGAGGACTACTTGATCTTCACCACCACGGTGCGCGCGAACTTGTCCGCGAACGTCTGCTGCAGCGGCTTGTCCCACAGCATGGAGGCGCCGTTCAGGGCGCACAGAAGGGGGGCGAGCAGGGTTCCGAAGGGCAGCCAGTAGAGGATGTAGGCGCCCCACGTCCCGAGCGCGCGCTTGAGTGCCGCGTCGTTGGGGATGCCGCCCGGTGGCACCGGGCCGCCGACCTGGACGACCTTGATACCCATGATCATCTTGCCGACGGTCTGACCCTTCATCTTGTGCATGAAGAAGTCGTAGCCGACGTAGACGGCGGTCAGGACGACCGCCATCACGATGCCGACGACGAACGAGCCGACCAGGCCCGTGCTCGCCCCGGTGGTCGAGCTGTAGCTCGCGACCAGGAACAGCCCGAAGATGAAGGACACCAGGCCCATCACGATGCCGAAGATCACACCGTCGACGATCCTCGCCACCAGCCGCTGCCACCACTCCGCCAGCGGAGCCGGTGCGCCCGGAGGCTGCACGCCGACCGGCTGCTGCCCATAGGCCTGGCCGTAGCCCGGCTGGCCGTAGGCGGCCTGCTGCGGCTGCCCGTAGGCCTGGCCGTACTGCTGCTGGTCGCCGTACTGCTGCTGGCCGTACTGGGGCTGGGCGTAGCCTGGCTGGGACTGTGCCTGCTGGCCGTAGCCTTGCTGCTGGCCATAGCCCTGCTGCCCGTAACCCGGCTGCGCCTGCTGACCGTAGCCCTGCTGGCCGTAGTCGGGCTGGGACTGCGCCTGCTGGCCATAACCCTGCTGTTCGCCGTAGCCCGGCTGCGACTGCGCCTGCTGACCGTAGCCTTGCTGGCCGTAGTCGGGCTGGGACTGCGCCTGCTGACCGTAGCCTTGCTGGCCGTAGTCGGGCTGGGACTGCGCCTGCTGACCGTAGCCCTGCTGCCCGTAATCGGGCTGGGACTGCGCCTGCTGACCGTAGCCCGGCTGCGACTGGGGCTGCTGACCGTAGCCCTGCTGCTGGGCGCCGTACTGCCCGGAGGAGGGTTGCTGGCCGTAGCCCTGCTGCGCCTGCTGGCCGTAGTCCGGCTGGGACTGCGGCTGCTGGCCGTAACCGGGCTGCTGGCCGTAGCCCTGCTGCGCCTGCTGACCGTAGCTCTGCTGGCCGTAGTCAGGCTGGGACTGCGGCTGCTGACCATATTGTGGCTGCTGACCGTATTGCTGCTGCTGGCCGTAGCCCTGCTGCTGACCGTAGTCCTGCTGCTGGCCGTACTGGGGTTGCTGGCCGTGCTGCGGTTGCTGACCGTGCTGTGGCTGCTGGCCATAACCCTGTTGCTGGCCATAGCCCTGCTGGCCGTACTGGGGCTGCTGCCCATAGGCGTCGTCCGCCCGGTAGCCGACCACAGTGACGTCGGGGTCGGGCTCGCCGGGGTGGCGGCCCGCGTTCTGCTGCCCGTACTGGGGGTTGCCGGGCGCAGAATTCTCGCCAGATTCGTCCTGCGGATACGGCGGCTGTCCGGTGCTCACCGTGTCACCTCGCTTCGAGTGCGCATGTGGCACGTGTCAGGACACATGCCCTGTGCTGCCCAACGTATCGACATAGGTATCAACAATCACCTTTCCAGCTAGTCAAGGCCTGCGTCACCCGATGTCAGGTGGAGCAGCATGCGGGTGTTGCCCAAGGTGTTCGGCTTCACGTGCTCCAGGTCCAGAAACTCCGCGACACCCTCGTCGTACGAGGCCAGCAGTTCGGCGTAGACCTCGGGTGACACCGGCGTGCCCTGGATCGGGCGGAAGCCGTGCCGCGCGAAGAAGTCGACCTCAAAAGTGAGACAGAATACACGTCGCAGCCCCAAATCGTTCGCCTGCCGTATGAGCGCGGAGACGATCCGGTGGCCGATTCCCATGCCCCGACACTCGGGATCGACGGCCACCGTGCGAACCTCGGCGAGGTCCTCCCACAGGACGTGGAGCGCGCCACACCCGACGACCCGCCCGCCGAGCTCGGCCACCCAGAACTCCTGTACGTCCTCGTAGAGGGTCACCGTGGCCTTCTCCAGGAGCCGGGGACCGGCGCCCGCGTAAGTGTCGACCAGGCGCCTGATCCGCCGCACGTCGGGCGTGCGGGCACGCCGGACCACCACCGCGGTCTCCGGCGTCGTCAGTTCGGCCACCTGCTCCATGGCTCTCCAGAGTACAGATGTCATTACGGCTCGGCCCTAACTCCCACGTCTGGCCCCATCCTGTGACATGCCAGGAGCCACATGGGTCCCAGCCCGGCTACTTCTGGCGTTCGGCAGAAGTAATGACAAAGAGGACATAAAGTCTCTTCTGCACGGTTGATCACGAGATCACCTTGTGACCCGGCAGTTGTGAAACCTCTACAGATCGAGCAGTTCTGGTTGAGCACGAACCCGGAGTGCATTAGTGTCCAGCGACGACGTTCCCCGCGTGTCGCGCGCGGGGGACACGCCAAATTCTCGCATGGGAAGCCGGGGACCCACCGGTGGCGAGCTCCGCACGCCACCACTGGGGTGAATCCGAGTTCTTCGGTAGGGCTGCTCCGGCCCGAACCCGTCAGCTAACCCGGTAGGCGTCAATGAGAGGAGCTGGTTGGTGAAGCGCACGCTGAGCCGTGGGGGGAAGTCGGCGGGCAGGCATGCCCGCCCTCCGGAACGGGCCCGGCTCTCACGCCGCCTCGGCGTGATGAGCATCACATTGGCCGCGCTCCTGATCGCCATCCCCGTCGCCGCTCCAGCGTCCGCGGACCCGAAGCCCTCACTCAAGGAGCTTTCCGAGCAGGTCGAGAAGCTGCATGTCGAGATCGAGACGCTGACGGAGCAGTACAACGGCCAGCGGGAGAAGTACAAGGTCGCACAGAAGGCCGCCGACGCCGCTCAGAAGACGCTGGCGGACAGCGAGGCCGACCTCGCCGCCAAGCGGGCCAAAGCCGCCATGCTCGCCCAGAACGCCTACATCACCGGCGGTCTGAGCAAGGCGCTGGCGTTCACGGCCTCCACCGACCCTGAGAAGTTCCTCGACCAGGCCGCGACCACGTACGCGCTGGAGCAGCAGCAGGGCGAGCAGGTCAACCAGCTTGCCAAGGCCATGGACGCCGCCACCCGCGCCAGGGCGGGCGCCAAGACCCGCATGGAGGACCTGCAGAAGATCGTCGCGGACCTCGACAGCAAGCGCGACAAGATCACCAAACTGGTGGCCAAGGCCGAGAGCAACCTGTTCAGGCGGGCCATGGGCGAGGCCGGCCGGGCCGGCTCCCGCGTACGCATCAACCTGCCGATCCCCGGCAACGGCAAGGCCGCCCAGGCGGCCAGGTGGGCGCTCACGCAGCAGCTCAAGCCGTACGTCTGGGGCGCCGAAGGCCCCAACTCCTACGACTGCTCCGGCCTGGTGATGGCGGCCTTCCAGCGGGTGGGCATCTCGCTGCCGCACTACACCGGCGACCAGTGGACCGCGGGCCGGCACATCGACAAGTCCGAACTACGCGCGGGCGACCTCGTGTTCTTCTACAGCGACCTGCACCACGTCGGCATCTATCTGGGCGGGGGCATGATGGTGCACGCCCCGCGAACCGGTGATGTCGTGCACATCGCATCGATCGCGAACCGGCCGTACGCCGGCGCGGTGCGCATCGCCGACTAGTTCGTCAGATCAGCTGTCGTCGCGCTGCCCAGGCCACGGCCTCGATGGCCGTGGCCACGCCGATGCGGTCGCAGATGCCCCGTAACCGCCGGCGTACTGTCCGCCCACTGATATCCAGACGTCTCCCCACGCGATCTACCGTGACCCCCTTGGCCAGCTCCGCCAGCAACGCCAGATCCGCGTGGCTCAGCTCAACGCCTTCAGTGAGCACATCCATCGGGAGCCCTCCCCCCCAACAGCAGAACTCGGACCTCACAACGGGCCAAAGCCGCTCGTCTCGCAGACGGTAAACGCATCCTGGAAAGGTCGTCAAGCGCAAGAATCTTCGCACTTGACGGGCACTATTGACATGATCCGTTATATGTGACGTACTCGCCATACGGCGACGAGACCGTCGGCACGATGAGCGAACTCATAGAGCGGTCCAACGGGCCCGGCCCGGGACCGATGGGCCCGGCCGACGTCTTGGGTTTTGATCCGAACGATCCGGACTTTCTGCGCGAGCCATACGCGCGCTACCGCGAGATGAGCGCTCGCGGGGCGATCTTCCGTACCCGCGCGGGACTGATCGTCGCCACCACCCACGAGTTGTGCGGAGCGATGCTCCGCGACCCCCGCTTCGGCCACGGCTCCGACCCCCCGTACGGAAGAGACCCAGGTCAGCCCGTTGAATCGTTCCTCTGGATGGACCCGCCCGACCACACCAGGTTGCGTGCTCTGGTCAGCAAGGCGTTCACGCCGCGCATGGTCGAACGGCTCCGCCCCCGCATCGAGGCGATCACCGCCGAGCTGATCGGCGCTTTGCCGGAGGAGGCGGACCTGGTTTCCGGTTTCGCCTACCCGCTGCCCGTCCTGGTCATCACCGAGATGTTGGGGGTGCCTCCGGAGGACCGTGAACGTTTCAGCGGCTGGAGCGAAATATTGGCTCGCAGCCTTGACCCGATGCTTACAGACGAGCTCGTATCGGAAACCGGCCGGGCCAGAAGAGAGTTTCGCGACTACTTCCGCGACCTCATTGCGATCAGGCGGGCGCAGCCGGGCGAGGACCTCCTGAGCGCACTGGCCCGGGTCGAGGAGCTCA
This sequence comes from Nonomuraea sp. 3N208, assembly GCF_052245935.1. Taxonomy (NCBI): domain Bacteria; kingdom Bacillati; phylum Actinomycetota; class Actinomycetes; order Streptosporangiales; family Streptosporangiaceae; genus Nonomuraea; species Nonomuraea sp. 3N208. The sequence continues at coordinate 180,542 of NZ_JBQQBR010000012.1, forward strand.
CCGAGCCCGAGTTGCTGGCGACCTGCGTACTGCTGCTCGTGGCCGGGCACGAGACGACCGTCAACCTCATCGCCAACGGGATTCTCCACCTGACCGGGCGTGGGCTGCTGCGGCACGCCGCCGAGCAGCCCAGGCAAGTGGTCGAGGAGGTGCTGAGGTACGACCCGCCGGTCCAGCTCACCTCCAGGATCGCGCTGGAGGACGCGGAGCTGGGCGGCGCGCCGGTGCCCAAGGGCGCGCTCGTGCTCGGAGTGATAGGCGCGGCCAATCGCGACCCGGCGGTCTTCCCCGATCCCGATCGGTTCGACGTGACCCGTGATCCCGGGCGGCACCTCGCGTTCGGGCTCGGGATTCACTTCTGCCTCGGGGCGACGCTGGCCAGGTTGGAAGGCGAGATCGCGCTCGCCGCTCTGGCCCGTGCGGCGCCCGGGCTGGAGCTGACCGACCCGGCGCCGCCGTACAAGTCGAATCTGGTGTTGAGAGGGCTGGAGTCCCTTCCGGCGCGGCTCAGGCGTTGACGGCGTCGTAGTGCCCCCTGGCCCGCTCGACGTCCTCGATGTGCGCCTCGGCCCAGCCTTTGATCGCGGCCACCAGCGGCATGAGGCTCTCGCCCAGCGGGGTGAGCTCGTAGTCGACGCGTACCGGCACCGACGGTGTGAGCGTGCGAGTGACCAGGCCATCACGTTCCAGGCCGCGCAGGGTCTGGGTGAGCATCTTCTGGCTGACGCCCGCGATGCGCCTGGCCAGGTCACTGTAGCGGCGCGGCCCAGCCTCCAGCGCCGTGAGCACCAGCGTGACCCATTTGTCGCTGAGGCGGTCGAGCAGCCTTCTCGAGGGGCACTGGGAGAAGTACGCGTCGAACGCCTGCCGGGCCTCTTCACGCCGCTCCGCGGCCGTCTTCGTGGCCATCCGTTCGCTCCTCCCAGTGGGTTACGCACTTACAGGTGCCTACTTACCACAAGAGAGTAACCCTTTCTAGGGTCGCAACATGACTTCGACGACTATGCGTGCACTCATCGGCGGTTCCGGCGCTCCCCGGCTGGTGGAGGTCCCGGTGCCGCAGGCAGGACCAAGGCAGGTGCGGATCAGGGTGGCGGCGGCGGGGGTGAACCCGTTCGACCTCGCGGTGGCGGCCGGGACGCTCGCCGACTATGGCGTGGCGCGGCGCCTGGACTCGTACGGTCTCGGCTTCGACGTCGCAGGAACCGTCGACCAGGTAGGCGACGGGGCGGGCTTCCTGGTGGGCGAGGAGGTGATCGGCCTCGCCGCCCGGCTGGAGCTGCCCGTGAAGGCGCAGGCCGAGTACGTGGTGCTCGACGCGGAGGCGGTGGCGCGGGCGCCGCGCGGGTTCACCGCCGCGCAGGCGGCCACCATCCCGCTCAACTCGCTGACCGCCTGGCAGGCCCTGGACCGGGCCGGAGCCCGGCCTGGGCGGACGCTGCTGGTCACGGGGGCGGCCGGGGCTGTGGGGGGTTATCTGGTGGAGCTGGCGGCGCTGCGAGGCGTCCGGGTGGTTGCTCTGGCCGGTGCCGGGGACGAGGAGCTCGTACGAGGCCTGGGGGCCGAATGGTTCGTGGCGCGTGGCGAGGACGTGGCCTCCGCGGTACGGGCGCACGTGCCCGGCGGTGTGGACGCCGTCGTGGACGCGGCCGTGCTGGGCCTGGCCGCACTGGACGCGGTCCGTGACGGCGGGACCTTCGTGGCGCTCACGGCCGGAGTCGCGCCGGTCGGGCTGCGCGGGATCGACGTGGGCACCATGTTCTTCCGTGCCGATGCGGCTCAGCTCGGTGAGGTGGTGCGGCTGGTGGAGGCCGGTCGGCTGACGTTGCGGGTGGCGGAGGAGTATCCGCTGGAGAAGGCGGCCGACGCCCACGCCAGGCTGGCCGCGGGCGGGATTCGCGGCCGCCTCGTTCTCATTCCTTGAGCCCCGGCGGGCGCGCGGGTCCTGCCGCGCGCCCGTGCCTGGTCTCAGCGGGTGGGCTTGACCAGCGGGAACAGGATCGTCTCGCGGATGTTCTTACCGGTGAATGCCATGATCATCCGATCAATGCCGGCGCCCATGCCACCGGTCGGCGGCATCGCGTATTCCAGCGCCTGCAGGAAGTCCTCGTCGAGCTGCATGGCCTCCGGGTCGCCGCCGGCGGCCAGCAGGGACTGCTCCATCAGGCGGTGGCGCTGGTCGATCGGGTCGTTGAGCTCCGAGTAGGCCGTGCCCAGCTCGGTGCCGAAGCCGATCAGGTCCCACTTCTCCGTCAGCAGCGGGTTGTCCCGGTGCAGGCGGGCCAGCGGCGAGGTCTCCAGCGGATAGTCCATGACGAACGTGGGCTGGACGAGCGTGTGCTCGACCAGCGCCTCGAAGAGCTCCTGCACGATCTTGCCCGAGCCCCACTTCGGGTCCCAGTGGACCTCGCGCCGGTCGGCGATCTTGCGGAGCTCCTCCAGCGTGGTGGAGGTGGTGATCTCCTCGCCCACGGCCTCCGACACCGCGCCGTACAGCGTGATGCGCGGCCACTGGGCGAGGCCGAGGTCCACCTCGACGCCGTCGTGCACGACCACGGACGTGTCCAGGGCGGCCACGACGGCCTTCTGGTACATCCGTTGCGTCAGGTCCGCCATGTCGTTGTAGTCGAGGTAGGTGCCATATGCCTCGACCATGGTGAACTCGGGGTTGTGCGTGGAGTCCGCGCCTTCGTTGCGGAAGTTGCGGTTGACCTCGAAGACCTTCTCGATGCCGCCGACCACCAACCGCTTGAGGTAGAGCTCGATCGCGATGCGGAGGTAGAGCTCCATGTCGTAGGCGTTGATGTGGGTCTTGAAGGGCCGGGCCGTCGCGCCGCCGTGGATGGGCTGCAGCATCGGCGTCTCGACCTCGAGGTAGCCCTCCTCGTGCCAGAAGTCGCGCACCGCGCGCACGGTGGCGCTGCGGATGCGGGCCATCTGCCTGGCCTCGTCGTTGACGATGAGGTCGACGTAGCGCTGCCGGACGCGGGCCTCGGGGTCGGTGAGGCCGACGTGCTTCTCCGGCAGGGGGCGCAGGCACTTGGCGGTGATCTGCCAGCTCTCCGCCAGGATGGACAGCTCGCCCCGGCGCGAGGTGATGACCTCGCCGATCACACCGACGTGGTCGCCCAGGTCGACGTCGCGCTTCCAGCGTGCCAGCGACTCCTCGCCCACCCTGTCCAGCGAGATCATGACCTGCAGGTCGGCCTCGCCGTCCCTGAGCGTGGCGAAGCAGAGCTTGCCGCCCACGCGGCTGAGCATGACGCGGCCCACGACCGCGACCGTGTCACCGGTGGCGGCGTCGGGCTCCAGGCCCTGGTATTTCTCCCTGACCTCGGCGTTCGTCGCCGTACGGGGGAAATTCACCGGGTAAGGGTCGACGCCCTCGTTGCGAAGGCGGTCGAGCTTCTCCCTCCGGATCCGCATCTGCTCGGGAAGTTCGTCGCTCACAACAACAAAGCGTAGGGGATATGGCGAACTGCAAGGACTCGTCGGTCCCCTGCAGGGAGCACGCAGGAACGCTGCAAGAGGCATCTTCTATCAATGACTCACGAGCTCAGGGGGGAGCCGGCAGGGAGCCGGCCCAAGGGAGCTCAAGGAGAGAAGATGTTGAAGAAGATCGCGACAGGCGCCCTCGCCATCGCCGCCACCACGGCCGTTGCCCTGTCGCTTCCGGCCGCCGCCTCCGCCAGCACTTCGCCCGACTATGACGACTACTCGGAGTACTGGGGCCCGGTCTACTCCAAGCACGGCCTGGCCAAGGCCCACGGCAAGGTCGCCGTGAACTGGGACCACGACGGGGAGTCGAACGAGGTCCACGTCTACGGCAAGCTCTTCGACCTGGACAACCGTACCTACAACGAAGGCGGCAAGTGCGCGTTCGTGAAGTTCGAGACCAGCGACTTCGACCACGACTGGTCCCCGGCCTACTCGAAGAAGTACTGCGGCTTCCCCGGCTACAAGAAGTTCCACTTCCAGGACCACGACGTCTACAGCCTGCGCGCGAAGGTCTGCCAGATCGGCGTGCACAGCAGCTACCCGACGAAGTGCGGCCCCTGGCAGTACATCTACACCGCCGAGAGCGAGTAATCCTGACGCGGTCATATACGCAAGCGGCCCTCTTACCCCGAGCGGGAGGGCCGCTTGTCTATGTTGCGTTCCTGTTGTAGATCAAGCGCAGGCCGATGAGGGTCAGCCACGGTTCGTGCACGTCTATCGAGCGTGACTCGCCCACCACCAGCGCGGCGTGCCCGCCGGTGGCCACTACGGTCACCTCGTCGGGGTCGTCGGCCAGCTCGGCCGCCATGCGCTCGACGATGCCGTCCACCTGACCCGCGAAGCCGTAGATGATGCCGGCCTGCAGGGCCTCCACCGTGTTCTTGGCGATCACCGAGCGCGGCCTGACGAGCTCCACCTTGTGCAGCTGCGCCCCGGCCGCGGCCAGCGCGTCCACCGAGATCTCGATGCCGGGAGCGGTGACGGCGCCGACGTATTCACCCTTGGCCGACACCGCGTCGAACGAGGTCGCGGTGCCGAAGTCGACGACGATGCACGGGCCGCCGTACTGGTCGATGGCCGCCAACGAGTTGACGATGCGGTCGCTGCCGACCTCCTTGGGGTTGTCCATGCGTACGGGCACCCCGGTGCGGATGCCCGGCTCCACGATCACCGCGTTGACGTCGCCGTAGTAGCGGCGGCACATCTCACGCATCTCGTTGAGCACGCTCGGCACCGTGGAGCAGATGGCGATGCCGTCGATGTCGGCCCCCTTGAGCAGTGGCGACTGCGCCAGCAGCCCTTGGAGCACGACCGCGATCTCGTCGGCGGTGCGACGGGCGTCGGTGGCCAGCCGCCAATGCTCGATGACGTCCTCGCCCTCGAACAACCCCAACACCGTGTGCGTGTTGCCGACGTCGATCGTGAGCAGCATCAATTACCCCCGCAGATCCAGTGCGATGTCCAGGGCCGGCGCCGAGTGCGTAAGCGCTCCCACCGCCAAATAGTCAACGCCAGTTTCGGCCACCACGCGGGCCGATTCCAAGGTCAATCCCCCGCTGGCTTCAACGGCAACCCTGTTTATCGCCCGATTTTTCACGACTTGTACGGCGCGAGCGGTGTCCTCGATCGTGAAGTTGTCGAGCAGGATCTCCTCGGCCCCCTCGTCCAGCACGGCCTCCAACTGGTCCAGCCGGTCGATCTCCACCTCGATGGGCAGGTCGGGGTACCGCTCCCTGACCGCTCTGAAGGCCTCGGCCACGCCGCCCGCCGCCACCACGTGGTTGTCCTTGATCAGGGCGGCGTCCGACAACGACATCCGGTGGTTGACGCCGCCGCCGCAGCGCACCGCGTACTTCTCCAGTGCCCGCAGCCCGGGCAGCGTCTTGCGGCTGTCGCGCACCCGCGCCGCCGTGCCACTGATCGCCTCGACCCACCTACCGGTCAGCGTGGCCACCCCGGACAGGTGCGTGAGCAGGTTGAGGGCGGTCCGCTCGGCCGTCAGCAGGGCCCGCGTCGGGCCCTCGACGGTCATCAGCACGTCGCCCGCCCTGACCCGTTCTCCGTCCTTGGCCCTCCGCTCGGTACGCCCCGCGCCCAGCCGTACGAACACCGCCTCCGCCACGGCCAGCCCCGCCACGACACCGTCCTTGCGCGCCACCACATCGGCCGTCGAACGCTGCCCAGCCGGGATGGTGGCCAGGCTCGTCACGTCGCCGACCTCCTGCAGGTCCTCCTCGAGCGCCCGGTCGATCAGCGCGTCCACCTCGGCCGGGTCGAGCCCGGCGGCGGTGAGCTCCTGCGTCAGGCGTGCGGGGATCCCATGGGGCGTGTACGTCATGCGAGGGCCTTCCTCGGTCAGGGTCACATCCAGGTGTCCCAGCCATTCGTCGTCGTCGCGAGTGTCATGGTCCTCGCGCCAGTGTGAGCCACGCGTCTCCAGCCTGGCCGCCGCCGCGCCGGTGAGCACGGTGGCGACGGTCAGCAGGTTCGTGACCTCCCATGACTCGGTGCAGGCCGGCACCTCGACGGGGGTCCAGCGGGCGTCACGCAGCGCCGTGGCCGTGGCCAGCAGTGATTCGCGGCTGCGCAACACGCTCGCCCCGGTGCTCATGTGGGCCTGGACCCTCGCCCTGATCCTGGGATCGGCCAGCCCGGGCGCAGTCTGGCTCGCGACCGGGTCGCCCGGCGCCGGGCGTGCCTGGTGGATGTCCTCCGCGATGCGCTCGGCGAAGACCAGCCCTTCGAGCAGGGAGTTGGAGGCCAGCCGGTTCGCGCCGTGCACGCCGGTGCAGGCGACCTCGCCGCACGCGTACAGGCCCGCGATCGAGGTACGCCCGCGCAGGTCCGTACGGACGCCACCGCTGGCGTAATGGGCGGCCGGGGCCACCGGGATGAGCTCGGCGGCCGGGTCGATGCCGTGCTCGCGGCAGACCGCGTAGATCGTCGGGAACCGGGTCTCCCACTTATCCCTGCCGAAGTGGCGGCCGTCGAGGTAGACGTGGTCGCGGCCGGTCGCGCGCATCGTCCGCATGATCGCCTTGGCCACGACGTCGCGCGGCGCCAGGTCGGCCAGCTCGTGCACGCCCTGCATGAACCGGTTGCCGTCATGGTCGATCAGCACCGCGCCCTCGCCCCTGACCGCCTCGGAGATCAGCGGCTGCTGGCCCGTCGAGCCCTCCCCGAGCCAGAGCACGGTCGGGTGGAACTGGACGAACTCGATGTCACGCACCACGGCTCCGGCACGCAGCGCGAGCGCGACCCCGTCGCCTGTCGAGACCATGGGGTTGGTGGTGGCGGCGTACACCTGGCCCATGCCGCCGGTCGCCAGCACGACCGCCCTGGCCAGCACCGCGCCGACGCCGTCACGCGCACCCTCGCCCATGACGTGCAGCGTCACGCCCCTGGTCCGACCCCGGGAGTCCTTGAGCAGGTCGAGCACCAGCGCGTGCTCGATCACCTCGATCGAGGCGGCACGCACCGCCTCGACGAGCGCCCGCTGCACCTCGGCGCCCGTGGCGTCGCCGCCGGCGTGCACGATCCTGCGCCGCCGGTGCCCGCCTTCCCTGGTGAGCTGGAGCCTCCCGTCGGGAGTGCGGTCGAAGTTGGCGCCACGTGCCATCAGCCGCCGCAGCGCGGCGGGGCCCTCGGTCACCAGCGTCCGCACCGCCTTCACATCGCACAGGCCGACCCCGGCGAGCAGCGTGTCGTTCAGGTGCTCCTCGGGCGTGTCGCGTGGGTCGAGCACGGCCGCGATGCCGCCCTGGGCCCAGCGCGTGGAGCCCGACGACAACACGTCCTTGGTGACGACCATGACCTTGGCGGTCGGGTCCAGCTCGGCATAGTGCAGTGCCACGGTCAGGCCCGCGATGCCGGAGCCCACGACGACCACGTCGGCCTCGGCGGTCCAGCCGGGCGCGGGAGCGGTCAGCCGCAGGGGAATCGCCGGTGCGCTCATTCGGGGTCTCCTCCACTGAGGCGATTTCGTCAATATGACGATAACGCCCGGGGTGGCGTGCGCATGCCCCGGGGTGCTCAGCCGCCCTCGGTCCTGCCCATGCCGTCGACCTTCCCGACGCCCTCGGATTTCCCGATGCCCTCGGATTTCCTGATGAACGCCTCGTACTCGGCGAACGGCTCCAGCCCCACGGCCGCGCGGCGCTCGTCGAGCAGCTCGGGTTCCTCGATCGGCATGGGCTCCAGGCCGTCCACGCCGTCATGGAACTGGGTCCCGTACAGCTGGGGGCGGCCGGAGCGCACGCGCACCCGGTCCTCCAGGTACGCCAGATCGCGCGGCGACGCCTCATCCCGCTCCACGGCGTCGGCCAAGACCTCGCGGAAGAAGCGCTGTGCCTCCAATGAGGTGGCGTGCTGCGCCAGCAGCCAGGCCGCCCGCGCGGCCCGCTCCCCGACCTGCGAGACCAGCGGCCAGCCGCGGGTGGCGACCACGGAGTAGAGCCAGGCGGTGTTGCCCTCGTCGAGCTTCTGGAGCCGGGTCAGCTGCCGGCCGCTGGGAAATCCCTTGGCCGGGTCGCGCATGGCCTGGTCGACCTTCATCCGCCGGAGCAGCTCGTCCCGTAACTCCTCGTCGGTCATGACCTCGACGGTAATCCGCCTCAGGCGGGATTCAAGGTCAGGATGACGTTGTCGATCAGCCGCGTGGCACCGACCCTGGCGGCCACCGCGAGCACCGCCTCACCCGAGTACGTCTCGCCTACCTCGGTGAACGTCGCCGGGTCCACCAGGACCAGGTAGTCCACGTCGAGCTCGGGACCGGCCGCGTCGAGGACCGCCCGTGCGGCCGCCCGGATCCTGGAAGGGGCCGGCTCGGCGGCGCCCTCGCGCAGTGCCCGGGACAGCGCCAGCGCCACCTGCCGGTCTGCGGCGGACAGGTAGCGGTTGCGGCTGGACAGGGCCATGCCGTCGGGCTCGCGTACGGTGGGCGCGCCGATGATCTCGACCGGCACGTCGAGGTCGGCCACCATGCGCCGGATCAGCGCGAGTTGCTGGGCATCCTTCTGCCCGAAGATCGCCACGTGCGGCTGGACCAGGTTGAACAGCTTGAGCACGACCGTCAGCACGCCGTCGAAGTGCCCCGGCCGGGAGGCGCCTTCGACGATCTCGCCCATCCGGCCGGAGTGCAGGCTCACCTGGCGATCGGGGTGGTACATGTCCTCGGCGGACGGATGGAACACCACGCTCACGCCCTCGGACCGGCACACCTCGAGGTCGGCGTCAAATGTCCGGGGATATCGCGAAAAATCCTCGCTTGGCCCGAACTGCAGGGGATTGACGAAGATGCTGACCACGACCTGATCGGCCCGGGCCCGGGCGAGCCTGATCAGTGACCGGTGCCCCTCATGCAAGGCTCCCATGGTCGGGACCAGGGCCACCTCGCCACCGGTCCGCGCCTTGACCAGGTCGTCCCGGTTCCTGGCGACGATCAGATCCATAGTGAGTGCCCTCCCTGTTCATTGCCTCACTCCGTGAGGCGGCTCGGTCGCCATATGCCGCCACCTTCCCCCGCTCTGGTCGCTGCGCTCCCGCCGCTCCTCCAGGCGACGGCACTCCCTCGCTGTTCATTGCCTCACTCCGTGAGGCGGCTCGGTCGCCATATGCCGTCGCCTTCCCCCGCTCTGGTCGCTGCGCTCCCGCCGCTCCTCCAGGCGACGGCACTCCCTCGCTGTTCGCGCCTCGCCGTCAGGTCCATATGTTGCCCCCGAGGGCGTCGAGCAGGCGCTCGGCCTCCTCCGGCTTGAGCAGTCCCGCGGCCAGCGCGCGGTCGGCCGTGAGCCTGGCCAGCGCGATGTAGGCGTCGGCCGCCTCAGGAGCCGCGAGGATCAGCGCGTCCACATGCTTGCGCACGGTGCCGGCGTCGCCGCGCACGACCGGTCCAGTCAGGCCGGCGATGCCCAGCCGCAGGACGTTGTCGAGCGCGGCGCCGAGCAGCGGGCCCAGCATGCGCCCCGGATGCTCGACGCCGATGCGTCCCAGGAGCTCCTGCGACTCCGCGATGAGCGTGACCATGTGGTTGGCCGCCCCGGCCAGCGCCGCGTGGTAGAGCGCGCGGTCGGCGTCGGCGATCCAGACCGGCTCGCCGCCCATCTCGATCACCAGGGCCTCGGCGATGGGGCGCAATGTGTCGGGCGCGGTCACACCGTACGAGATGCCGGTGAGCTTGTTGAGGTCGTCGTCGCGGCCCGTGAACGTCATCACCGGGTGCAACGCGAGCGGCAGCGCGCCGACCCTGGCCGCCGGATCGAGCACCGACAGCCCGTACGCCCCGCTGGTGTGCACCAGCAGCTTGCCCTTCAGGTCGGCCCCGGTGGTGGCCAGACCGTTGACGAGGTCGGGCAGCGCGTCGTCGGGCACGGTGAGCAGGATCAGCTGGGCCGCCGCCACCACCTCGTCGGGACGCGACGGCGTGACGCCGAGCCGCTCCGCGGCCCATCGCTGGGAGTTGTCCGACACCCCGCTCGCGGCCACGACGCGGTGTCCTGCCTGCGCCAACGCGGCACCGAGAGCCGAGCCGACCTTGCCCGACCCGAGCACGCCGACGGTCAGCCGTGCCGGGCGATCCCCTGCGTCCATGACGTCACACCCCTGTCGAGCAAATGGCACTGCCGACCAGCGTAACGGCCCCTCAGTACTACAGATGTGACCGGTGCTTTGCCGCATGTTGAGTTAACGACAAAAGCGACAAGGGCATACAAAAGGTGCACCCCCTGTCGGAAGAGATGAGGAGAGGGGTTCACCGCATAGCCGCGGGCGCCGAGTCCTGGCCGGACCCGACGCCCGCATCGATGCGACCCTTGGAGGTGCGCCTGGCCGGTTCATCCGCCGACTGACCGGCCGGGACGGGAGCCCGGACCGGACCGCGCCGGACCGGGCTCCCTTCGTCGATCAGTAGCCGATCACCTTGGCGCCACCCTTGCAGCCGGCGATGGCGTGACCGATGACCGCCACCGCGTTGCCGCAGACGTTGATCGGGATGCTGATCGGAAGGTGCACCTGGTTGCCGGACAGCACGCCGCCGTTGCCGCTTGTGACGTCGGCGTGCGCCGCCGGGGCGGCCAGCGACAGCATGGCGGCGGCTCCGGCCACGGCTACGATCTTCTTCAGCATGAGAGCTCCTCTCGGTCTCGCGGCACCGGGCCGCGAATGCTTGCTCGGTCAGCACGATCGGCTCCGCCAGTGGGGGGTTAGCGGAGCGAGATCGCTAGGTAACGCTGGGTAACAGTAGCGCAAGGTGAGAACAAAGAGTAGTTAATCTATAACTCTCCGTGTCAGTCGAAAGTCGTGAGATAGTCCAGGCATGTGGCTCACGTGGCGTGCCGCAACAGAGCGGGCGTTGTACGGCGAGGAGGGTTTCTACCTCCGCGAGCGCCCGTCAGGCCACTTCCGCACCTCGGTCAACGCCTCCGCGGCGTTCGCGGACGCGGTGCTGGCGCTGCTGCGACAGGTGGACGCCGAGCTGGCTGAGCCGGAGGCGCTCGACCTGGTCGACATCGGCGCGGGTGAGGGCGTGCTGGTGACCCAGGTGCTGGCCGCCGCCGAGCCCACGCTGCGTGACCGGTTGCGGGTCACGGCCGTCGACCTCTCCCCCAGGCCGCAGGGCCTTCCCGAGCGGATCAGCTGGCGCGCCGGCCTGCCGGACCGCATCACGGGCCTGGCCATCGCCAATGAGTGGCTCGACAACGTCCCGGTGGACGTGGCCGAGCAGACGGCCGACGGCCCGCGGCTCGTCCTGGTCAACAGCCGTACGGGCGAGGAGCGCCTCGGCGGCCCGCTGCGGCCCGCCGACCGGGAGTGGCTGGATCGGTGGTGGCCACTGCCCCGGGTGGGCTCACGGGCGGAGATCGGCCGCCCCCGCGACGAGGCCTGGGCCTCGGTCGTGACCCGCCTCACCGGGGGCCGGGCAATCGCCATCGACTATGCACATCCTGTGGATAACCGCCCGCTGTGCGGCACGCTGACGGGGTACCGCGACGGCGCCGTGGTCGCCCCGATTCCCGACGGGACCTGCGATATCACGGCCCATGTCGCGCTCGACGCGTGCGCCGCGGCGGGGCGGCGGGCCGGCGCGATATCCACAACCTTGTCCACACAGCGTGACGCGTTGCGGGCCCTGGGGATCACCGGCACCCGGCCGCCCATGGAGCTGGCCGGCACCGATCCGCGCGCCTACCTGCGGGCCCTGGCCAGGGCGTCGGAGGAGGGCGAGCTCATCGACCCGTCGGGCCTCGGCGGCTTCGGCTGGCTCGACCAGCGACGGTGAGCCGGTCTCGGCCGGCGGCTCTGGACCGGCGTCGGCTGACTCCACTCAGGTCATTCGGCGGTCAGCTCCAGAGCGTGCAGGCCGCGGATGATGTAGCCGGGCTTCCAGACCGGCTCCTGGCGCAGCTCCAGCGTGGCCGCCCGGTCCAGCAGCGCGCCGAACGACTCCATGAGCTCGATGCGGGCCAGCGGCGCGCCCAGGCAGAAATGAATGCCGGCCCCGAAGGAGATGTGCGGATTGTCCGCCCGCCCCACATCCAGCCGGTCCGGATCCTCGAACGCCGCAGGGTCCCGGTTCGCCGAGCCGAACAGCAGCGCAACCTCCGACCCGCGCGGAATCGTCACGCCGTGGACCTCGATGTCCTCCAGCACCCACCGCTCGAACATCTGCAGCGGCGTGTCCCAGCGCATCAGCTCCTCGACAGCGGTCGGCAGCAGAGAGCGGTCGGCACGCAACCGCGCCAGCTCGCCGGGGTTCCTGAACAACGACCACCAGCCGTTACCCGTGACGTTCACGGTCGCCTCGTGGCCGGCGTTGAGCAGCAGAACACAGGTGCCGACCAGCTCGTCCTCGGTCAGCTCGGTGATCCCGGCGAGCGCGCTGATCAGGTCGTCACCGGGACGCTCCCGCCGCTCGCGGGCCAGGGCCTTGAGGTAATCGGCGAACTCCGCGGCCGCGCGCACCGCGGTGTGCTGGGCGTCGAGCGTGGGGTTGAGCTCGTACATGCCGCAAATGTCAGCCGACCAGGGGCGCAGGAGGTGACGATCCCGGTCGGGGATGCCGAGCATCTCCGCGATCACGGTCACCGGGAGCGGCTCCGCGACCTCAGCGATCAGGTCCCCGCCGCCCTTCTCCACGTACGTGTCCACCAGCCCCGCGGCGATCGCGCGCACGCGCGGTCGCAGGGACTCGACCATGCGCGGCGTGAACGCCTTGGAGACCAACCGGCGCAGCCGCGTGTGCACCGGCGGCTCGACGTCGAGCATGCCCGCCCTGATCACCCGCCAGAACGGATCCTGGAAGTCCGGCTCGGACTGCCTGCCGAACTCTTCCGGCGTGGCCACGTGGAGGAAGGACCGCCCCAGCCGGCGGTCTCTGAGCAGCACGTTCACGTCGGCGTGACGTGAGATCAGCCACTGGTTCGTCGGCTCGAAGTAGCAGACGGGCGCCTCGCGCCGCAGCTCGTCGTAGACCCGGTACGGGTAAGCCACGAAATCCGGATTCCAAGGATCAAAGCGCACTACTTCATACTAGGAGCCTCAGGCAGGACCTCCTCCTCCTGCTCGGCCTGCTTGGCGTGCTTGCCGCGCATCCGGATGTTCAGCAGCTCCACGACGACCGAGAACGCCATCGCGAAGTAGATGTATCCCTTCGGGATGTGCTGGTCGAGGCCCTCGGCGATGAGCACCACACCGATCAGCACCAGGAACGCCAGCGCCAGCATCTTGATGCTCGGGTGCTGGTCCACGAACCGGCTGATCGGCCCGGAGGCGAACAACATGACCAGCACCGCCACCACGACGGCCGCGATCATCACGCCGAGCTCGTCCACCATGCCGACCGCGGTGATGACCGAGTCGAGCGAGAACACGACGTCGAGCACCATGATCTGCACGATCACGGAGGCGAAGGAGGCGGCGGCGGCCTTCTTGCCGTCCTTGGCCGCGGGTGCGTCCATGCTGTGGCCGATCTCGGTGACGCTCTTGGCCAGCAGGAACAGGCCACCCAGCAGCAGAATCAGATCGCGTCCCGATATCTCGTGGCCGAAGAGGGCGAACAGCGGCTCAGTGAGCCGCACCACCCACGACAGGCCCAGCAGCAGGAGCAGCCGGCTGATCAGGGCGGCCGCCAGGCCGAGGACGCGGGCTCTGTCACGTTGTTCGGGAGGTAGCTTCCCAGCCAGGATGGAGATGAAGATGATGTTGTCGATGCCTAGCACGATCTCCAAGGCCACCAGGGTGAAGAAACCGATCCAGATCTGCGGGTCGGTCACCCAGTCCAACATCAGCGCACCTCCATGACATGTGCCTCGCGGTTCCCCGGTAGCAACGAGTCAAGACACGCAAAAGTTCGCCGGTTTGCGTTTTGCCGTGGGGACTGGGTTATAGTGCGGGCGTAGGTCATGAGTGCCAGCGACAAGCCCCGGCTAGCTGGCCGGCAACCCTCGCGTCCGCGGCGGGGTGCCCCGGGTGAAGACCTGGTCCGTCACGCGGTGTGGCGGGCAAGCGCGGGCTCCGTGGCTGCTCCAGGGGTCCGATGGTCCCTGAGGGAGATGTGCCGTGTCCACGCTGACGATCTTCGACCCCGTTCCCGCCCAGGCATCTGGCGAGACCCAGGCCCCCGCCGCCACCGCGAGCCGGCCGATCCCCGCCGTGCTCGGGGCCGACCTCCAGGTGCCGGTCAAGGGCGGCCGGCTGGTGGGGTACGCCAACCTGGACTACGCGGCCAGCGCGCCCTGTCTGGAGCCGGTCAGCGCCGCCGTCGCCGCCGCGCTCCCGGCCTACTCCAGCGTCCACCGCGGCGCCGGCTACGCCTCCCAGCTCACCACCGCCAGGTACGAGCAGGCCCGCCACACGGTCAGGGCGTTCGTCGGCGCCCGCCCCGATGACGCGGTGATCTTCACCCGCAACACCACCGATGCCACGAACCTGCTGGCCGGCTGCCTGCCCGCCGGCACGACCACCGTGGTCTTCGACACCGAGCACCACGCCTCGCTCCTGCCCTGGGCCAAGTCCGTACGGCTGGCACCGCCTGCGTTCCCGGGCGAGGCCGTGCGCGCCGCCGACGAGGCACTGGCCGGGATCGAGGGGCCGAAGCTGCTCGTGGTCACCGCCGCCTCCAACGTCACCGGTGAGCTCTGGCCCATCGCCGCCCTGGCCCACATCGCGCGCCGCCACGGGGCCCGCATCCTGGTGGACGCGGCGCAGCTCGTACCGCATCGGCGGCTCAACCTGACCGCGCTCGACCTGGACTATGTGGCGTTCTCCGGCCACAAGTTGTACGCGCCGTTCGGGGCCGGGGTGCTGATCGGGCGCCGGGACTGGCTGGCCGCCGGAGAGCCGTACCTCAAGGGCGGGGGCGCGGTGCGCTCGGTCGAGGACGACGTGGAGTGGCACGACGACCCGGAGCCGCGCCATGAGGCGGGCACCCCGAACGTGCTGGGCGCGATCGCGCTGGCCGCCGCCTGCGACGCGCTCACCGCCACCGGTTGGACGGCGCTGGTACGCGAGGAGGAGCGGCTGCTGGCCCGGCTGCGGTCGGGGCTGGCCTCGATCGAGGGCGTGCGGGAGTTGTCCCTGTGGGGGGACGATCACCCGCGGGTGGGGATCGTGTCGTTCACCGTGGACGGGCACTCGGCTCGCGAGGTGGCCGAGGTGCTGTCCGGCCAGTACGGCATCGGCGTGCGCGACGGGAAGTTCTGCGCGCACCCGTTCGTGCGGCACCTGTTGATTGCTGCCGCCGAGCGCAGGAGCTCGGCCGTAGAGAGCGACGCAGGAGCCAACGAAGGCCGAAGCGGGCGCGACCATAAGCACGCCGATTGTGAGGACGGAACCACATCCGCCGTACGCGCCTCGATCGGCATCGGGACCACGCAGGAGCACGTGGACCGGCTCGTCGAGGCACTGCGGGACCTGGTATCCCGCTGAGCCGGCGGGTCGGCGGCTCTTCCGGCTGAGCCGGCGGCGCGGTGGTTCAGCCGATCATTGGCGCCGGCTCACCGGTTCGGCGGCTTGCGGTGTTCTGGCTGGTCGTCGGAGACCAGCGCGTCGATGTCCCGCATCTCCTCGTCGCTCACGTCCGCCCTGGACGCCGTCGGCTGCCTGGGCACGTTCGGCCGCTCAGCCGTGGTGGACTCCGAGGGGGTCAACGGACCACCGGCCCCCCCGGCGCCCGTCATCCCCTCGGTGCGGCCCGAGGCTCCGCCGCGCCGGTGGGCGCCCATGCCGCCCTCCGCGGCCCGGCGCTCCGCGCGGCGCCGGAATATCGCCCCGAACAGCGCGTCGAGTCCGATCCGCCCGCCGCCGACGGCCAGGAACAGCAGGCTCAGCGCGCCCAGCGCACCCGCCAGCTCCCAGCCGCCCTCGGTCACCATGATCCCCTTTGTCGAGTGCACGAAGGCGATCGCGCCGAGCATGTTGATCAGCAACAGCAGGCCGACCGGCCGGACCAGCAGACCGAGGATCAGGAAGAGGCCGCCCACGGTCTCGACGACGCTGGCGAAGCCGGCCGAGAGTTCGGGCAACGGGATTCCCATCTCCCTGAAGCCCTGCGCCGTGGCGCCGAGTCCGCTCTGCCACTTGCTCAAGCCGTGCGCCATGAAGACCACGCCGGTCGCCACCCGCGCGATCAAGACAGCGATATCGAACAGAACCTTCTTCATAGTGCTAACTCCCCCCGTTCCCCCGACTCCTCCCCATGTCCGCAGTAGCGATGCATTTCCGTACCATTCCTTGACCATCCCCCACCCTGGATCACCAACTGCGACGGTGGCAGCATGGCCATATGACGGAACGCGTGGTCGGAATCGGTGCAGGCGCCAAGGAGCTGGCCACCGAGGACATGATCCTCAACATCGGCCCGCAGCACCCGTCAACGCACGGGGTGCTCAGGCTTCGGCTGACGCTGGACGGCGAGCGCATCGCCACCGCTGAGCCGATCATCGGCTACATGCACCGCGGGGCGGAGAAGTTGTTCGAGGTCCGCGACTACCGGCAGATCATCATGCTGGCCAACCGGCACGACTGGCTGGCGGGGTTCGCGAACGAGCTGGGCGTGGTGCTCGCCGCCGAACGCCTGCTCGGCATGGAGCCGCCGGTCAGGGCCGTGTGGGCGCGTACGCTCCTGGCCGAGCTCAACCGGGCGCTCAGCCACCTGATGTTCCTCGGCTCCTACCCGCTGGAGCTGGGCGCGATGACGCCGATCTTCTACTCCTTCAACGAGCGCGAGCGCATCCAAGCGGTCATGGAGGAGATCTCCGGCGGGCGCATGCACTACATGTTCAACCGGGTCGGCGGGCTCAAGGAGGATCTGCCGCTCGGCTGGCTGGACCGGGTGTCGGAGGCGGTCGCCGAGACCCGCCGTCGCGTGCCGGACATCGAGGATCTCATCCTGCACAACGACATCTTCCTGGCCCGTACCAAGGGCGTCGGGGTGCTCACGCACGAGCAGATCATGCAGTACGGCGTCAGCGGCCCCCTCGCCCGAGCCTCCGGGGTGGACTTCGACCTGCGTCGCGACGAGCCGTACCTGGCCTACCCCGAGCTGCCCGTCAAGGTCATCACCCGGAGCGGGGGCGACTGCCACGCCCGGTTCGAGGTGCTGTTCGAGCAGCTCAAGGTCTCGCTGGAGCTGGCCGACGCCTGCGCCGAGCGGCTGCGGTCGCTGCCGCCCGGGCCGATCAACCAGCGGCTGCCGAAGGTGCTCAAGGTGCCGGAGGGGCACACGTACGCGTGGACCGAGAACCCGCTCGGCATCAACGGCTACTACCTGGTCTCCAAGGGCGACAAGACGCCGTGGCGGCTCAAGCTGCGCTCGGCCTCGTACAGCAACATTCAAGTGCTGCGGGAAATGTTGCCCGGGCACCTGGTGGCCGACATGGTGGCCATTCTCGGCTCGATGTTCTTCGTTGTGGGTGATATCGACAAGTGAATGCCCCAGAACGCGACAAATACGTTGATTGGCTTCGGGCGCTGAGCCTGATCGTCGTGGTTGTCTGGCATTGGGCGTTCACGATTCTCGTGTGGAAGCCGCACGGCCCCGAGCCGACCAGCCCGCTCGGCTTCACCTCGGGGTTGTGGATACTCACCTGGCTGCTGCAGGTGCTGCCGCTGTTCTTCTACGTCGGCGGGCACGTGCACCTGCTGTCCTGGCACCGGGCCAAGCAGCGCGGCGTGGGCATCGGGTCGTTCGTCTGGCGCCGGATCCGGGCTCTGGCTTTACCTGCGCTGTTCCTGTCCGGGGTGTGGATCGCGGTCGGCGCGGTGGTCACGTTCACGTTCCAGGTGGACTGGATGTGGCGTGTGGTGCTGCTGGTGCTCAGCCCTCTGTGGTTCCTCGGCGTTTACCTCGTGCTGATCGCTCTACTTCCCGTGGCGCTCTGGCTGCACCAACGCTACGACGTGCTGACCCTGATCTGGCTCGGCGGCGCGGCCCTAGTGGTGGACGTGGTGCGCTTTCGGTACGACGTGGACGGGGTGGGCTGGCTCAACATGATCCTTGTGTGGGGACTGGCGCACCAGGCGGGGTTCTTCTACGACCGGATCGTGACCCTCCCCAGGCGCTACGACGTCGCCCTGTTGTGGACCGGCCTGTTCGCCCTGTTCGGGCTGGTGTACTCGGGCATCTACCCGGGCTCGATGGTGGGCGTGCCCGGCGACAAGTGGTCCAACATGGCCCCGCCGACGTTCGTGATCGTGGCCCTGCTGCTGTTCCAGATCGGGCTGGTCGAGGTGCTGCGGCCGGCCATGGAACGGGTGCTCGAGCGGCCGGTCTGGCGCCGGACCAACGACTTCATCAACCGGTACGCGCTGGCGTTGTTCCTGTTCCACACGACCGGGATGGCCATCGCGCTGGGGCTGTCGTGGTGGCTCTTCGGCACCCTGGGCATCACCATCCCGCCGGACCTGAGATGGTGGCTCGAACGCCCCATCGCCATCGTCGGGCCGCTGATCTGCACCGCCCCGGTCATTTACCTCTTCGGCCGCCGTCGCGCGCCTGTCAGGCAAAAGAAGGACGAGGAGGTCGGCGGCCGAGCGACGTGATCCGCCCTGCGCTGCGGGTGTTGCGGCGCAACGTGTTGGCAGGAGCGGTGAGTCGCGAGGTCCGGCAGGACGAGGACTATTTCGACGTCTGATCCTGCGGATCCTTGGGGATGCGGCAGGCGTTCTCCAGGTAGAGCGCCGCGCAGACCAGCAGCACGCAGGCCAGGAACGAGCCCGTCGCGACGATGAACTCAGTACGCGGCGTCTCACGGTCCAGCAGCTGCACCGTATGGAGCGCGAATCCAGCGAACAGCCCGCCGAACACCGCCCCCGCGTACGCCGACGCCTTCGCCAGCGCGGCCAGCCTGGCCACCGCCAGCGGCTCCACCGGCTTGGTCCCCGGCTTCCTGGCGATCCTGGCCTTGGTGGCCCAGGCGCTGAAGCCCTCACCGATGGCCAGCAGCAACACGGTCGGGATCGCCGTCCACGGCATCAAAGGCAGGTCGGAGTAGAACTGCCGGACCGCCGCCCACGTGATCAACGCGGCGACGACGAGGATGCCGACCAAGCGGCCGGGCTGCGTGGGCCTCAATCCGGCCTCTGCAACGTGAGATCGGGGCGCAGGCGTACCCCTTGCTTGTCGAGCCCCTCCAGCAGGTCGCACACCCGGCCGTGACCGGGCACAATGCCCTGCGGGTCCGTCTCCGCCCAGGGGACCAGCACGAACGCCCGCTCGTGGGCACGCGGATGCGGCAACGTCAGATCCGGGTCGTCGCAGACGGTGTCGCCCACGACGATCAGGTCCACGTCGAGCGTGCGCGGGCCCCAGTGCTCCCCGCGCTCCCGGCCGAAGGCGTTTTCCACGCTCAGCGCCCGCTCCAGCAACGCACGCGGCTCCAGGATGCTCTCGGCGATCACGACGGCGTTGAGGTAGGGGTCCTGCCCCGGGGGGCCGCCGACCGGGTCGGTCTCGTAAACCGGTGACGCCTTGACGAACTCCAGGTCAGGCGCGTCGAACAGGACGTCCACGGCGCCCTGCAGGATCTGGAACCTGTTGCCCAGGTTGCTGCCCAGAGCGAGGACGACCTTCATACGCGGCTCCACTCGATCGTCACGACCACATCGTCGACGTTCATGCCCGGCTCCGCTCGATCGTCACGACCACGTCGTCGAACGACAGCGGGATCGGCGCCGCCGGCTTGTGCACGCTCACCTCGACCTTGTGCACCAGCTCGCCGGCCAGGCACACGTCGGCCAGGCGCTGCGCGAGCGTCTCGATCAGCTCGACCGGCTCGCCCTCCACGACCGCGACCAGGGCCTCGGCCAGCTCCCCGTAGTGGACGGTCTTCGTCAGGTCGTCACCGGCCGCGGCGGGCGCGGTGTCGAGGAACAGCGTCGCGTCGACCACGAACTCCTGGCCGAGCTCCCGCTCGGCAGCGAGCACACCGTGCCTCCCCCTGGCCCGCAGGCCCTTGAGAGCGATGCGATCAGCGCTCAAGCTCGCCTTCCTCCTCCTCGTCGTCGTCTCCCTGGAGCACCGGCGAGCCGTGGTGCATCCACAGCCGCCAGCCCTGCGGGGTGCGGACGTAAACGTTGCTGGCCACCACCTTGCCGGCAGCGAAGCTCGCCTCGCCCTCCTCGCCGGCCGTCAGAATGTTCTCCACACAGGTGAGCACGGCCACGTCGCCCAGCACCGTCGTGTTGACGTCGGTCAACACGAACTGGATGTAGGTGGTGTTGGCCATGATCAGCGCCCACGACCGCAGCACCTCCGACCGACCGGCCAGCAGTGTCCAGCCGGGGTGCACGCAGCTCACCTGGTCATCGGCCGTGTCCTCCGCCCAGATGTCGGTCATCTTGTCGAGATCGCCGCTCTCGATGGCGGTGTAGAACTCCTGGTTGACCGTCTCGATCGCGGCCGTGTCCACGCTCATGTGCCTGCTCCCGCTCCCGCTCTCTTCCATGCGGCGGCCACGCGCACGGCGTCGGCGTTAGGGCCGACCTCGTGCACACGTACGCACCAGGCGCCCGTGTGCGCGGCCAGCGCGGTCACGGCCAGCGTGGCGTCGTCGCTTCGGCTGAACGGCCGGGGTGTGCCGTCGGGGGCGGCCAGCAGCCGCCCGAGAAACCGTTTGCGTGACGCCCCGATGAGCAGCGGATATCCCAGTTCGGCCAATTGCGGGATCCCGGCCAGCACCGCCCAATTGTGCTCAGCGTTCTTGGCGAAGCCGAGGCCGGGGTCGAGCACGATCTGCTCCTGCGACACCCCCTCGGCCAGCACCAGGTCCACCCGCTTGCTCAGCTCCTCGCGCACCTCGGTGACCACGTCCGTGTAGACGGCCCTGGTCTCCATGTCATGACTGTGGCCGCGCCAGTGCATCACCACGTAAGTGACCCCGGTCGCCGCCACCACACGCGGCATCTCCGGGTCGGCCAGACCGCCGCTCACGTCGTTGACCAGCCGCGCGCCCGCCTCGACCGCGGCTTTGGCGACCTCCGCGCGCATCGTGTCGACGCTAACCGGAACTCCCTCGGCGGCCAGTGCGCTGATCACCGGGACGACCCTGGCCAGCTCCTCCTCCAGCGACACCCTGGCCGCGCCCGGACGCGTGGACTCACCGCCCACGTCGACGATGTCGGCCCCCTCCTCGACCAGCTCGAAGCCGTGCCGGATGGCGGCCGTCTCGTCGAACCACATCCCGCCGTCGGAGAAGGAGTCGGGCGTCACATTGACCACACCCATGACGAGGCACCGCTCCGCACCTTCCGGCACGCTGATGGGCACGCTAGTCATGGGCCAAGCCTAGGCGTTCCGCCGCACCCGCTGACATGGCGGGTCCCCTCTTGTGGATAACGATCCTCACCTGCCGAGGATGAGCGCCATCGCCTCTGCTCGGGTCTTGTCGCTGGTCCGGAAGTCGCCGCGGACCGCCGATGTGACGGTCCTGGCGCCCGGCTTGCGTACGCCGCGCATGGTCATGCAGAGATGCTCGGCCTCGACGACCACGATCACCCCGCGCGGCTCCAGCACCCGCATGAGCGCGTCGGCGATCTGCGAGGTCATCCGCTCCTGGACCTGGGGACGGCGAGCATAGACATCGACCAGCCTGGCGAGCTTGGAAAGACCCGTGACCTGCCCCTTCTCGTTCGGGATATAGCCCACGTGGGCCAGCCCGTGGAACGGCACCAGATGATGTTCGCAGGTCGAATAGACCTCGATGTCCTTCACCAGGATCATCTCGTCATGATCGACATCGAACACCTTGGTCAGCACGCCTTCCGGCGTCTGGCCGAGCCCTGAATACTGCTCGGCCATGGCCCTGGCGACGCGGGCAGGCGTCTCGAGAAGGCCGTCGCGGTCGGGATCCTCGCCTATGGCGTAGAGGATCTCGCGGACGGCCTTCTCGATCCTGCCCAGGTCAACATCGTGCTGAGTCACGCAAACATCTTTCCGTGCTGAGTCACAAGGAGTCGCCGGAGGGCAGCGCGTCCTGGTGGCCCGCGGTAAGGGAGCCGTTGGCCGACTGCTTCTCCTTCGGGGTCAGGATCGGCGGGCGGTCCGAGGGGAGCCGCTTGCCGTAACCCGCGTAGGACGGGCGGTGCTCCTTGACGACCACCGGGGAGAAGATCTCCAGCACCATCTCGCGGGAGAGAGTCTCCTTCTCCATGAGCTCGAGCACCAGGTTGTCGAGCACGTCGCGGTATTCGACCAGGATGTCCCACGCCTGGTCGTGCGCCGTCTCGATCATCCGGCGGACCTCCTCGTCGATCGTGGAGGCGATCTTCTCGGAGTAGTCGCGCTCGTGGCCCATCTCGCGGCCGAGGAACACCTCAGCGTTGCCGCTGCCGAACTTGCGGGCGCCGAGCTGCTCGCTCATGCCGTACTCGACCACCATGCGGCGGGCGACTGCCGTGGCCTTCTCGATGTCGTTGGAGGCACCGGTGGTCGGCTCGTGGAAGACGAGCTCCTCGGCCGCGCGGCCGCCGAGCAGCATCGCGAGCTGGTCCATCATTTCCGACCTGGTGGCCAGGAACTTGTCCTCCATCGGCAGCGTCATCGTGTAACCGAGGGCGCGGCCGCGGGACAGGATCGTGATCTTGTGGACCGGGTCGGAGTTGGGCAGCGCGTGCGCCACCAGCGCGTGACCGCCCTCGTGGTAGGCGATCATCTTCTTTTCCTTGTCCGACATGACCCGCGACTTGCGCTCGGGCCCTGCCATGACGCGGTCGATCGACTCCTCGAGGAGGTCCATCGTGATCAGCTTCTGGTCGGCCCGCGCGGTGAGCAGGGCGGCCTCGTTGATCACGTTGGCCAGGTCGGCGCCGGTGAACCCGGGGGTGCGGCGCGCGATGACGTCGAGGTCGACGTTGGGGGCGAACGGCTTGCCGCGACCGTGAACCTTGAGGATGCCCTTGCGGCCCTCGAGGTCGGGGCGGTCGACGGTGACCTGCCGGTCGAAACGGCCCGGACGCAGCAGCGCCGGGTCCAGGATGTCCGGGCGGTTGGTCGCCGCGATGAGGATCACGCCGCCCTTGACGTCGAAGCCGTCCATCTCGACGAGCAGCTGGTTGAGCGTCTGCTCGCGCTCGTCGTGACCGCCGCCCAGGCCGGCGCCGCGGTGGCGGCCGACGGCGTCGATCTCGTCGATGAAGATGATCGCCGGGGCGTTGGCCTTCGCCTGCTCGAACAGGTCACGCACCCGAGAGGCGCCGACACCGACGAACATCTCGACGAAGTCCGAACCGGAGATCGAGTAGAACGGCACGCCCGCCTCGCCCGCGACGGCGCGGGCCAGCAGGGTCTTGCCGGTGCCGGGCGGGCCGTACAGCAGCACGCCCTTGGGGATCTTGGCGCCGATCGCCTGGAACTTGGCCGGGGCCTGCAGGAACTCCTTGATCTCCTGGAGCTCCTCGATGGCTTCGTCGGCCCCCGCGACGTCGGCGAAGGTGGTCTTGGGGGTGTCCTTGGTGATGAGCTTGGCCTTGGACTTGCCGAACTGCATCACGCGCGAGCCGCCGCCCTGCATCTGGTTCATGATGAACAGGAAGATCAGCACGATGATGACGATCGGGAGGAAGCTCACCAGGAGGCTGACGAGGATGTTCTCCGACGGCACCTCGGTGGTGAAGCTCTTGGTCTTGCCCGCCTGGACCTGAGCCTGCAGCTCATCGGTCAGCTTGCTGCCGTAACCCGTCACCCAGTCCGACTGGATCAGCTTCGTCGGCTGATCGCCCGCCCTGACCGTGACCGCGTTGTGCAGCGTCACCTCGATGCGGTTGTCCTTGTCGACAATCTTGGCGTTGCTGACGTTCCCGGCGCGAATCTGCTGGAGAACCAAGGACGTGTCGGCCTGCTTGTAATTACCGCCGCCACTCCACAGCTGGGTGACGAGCAGGAGCAGCACGACGATGCCCAGGATCCACAGCAGTGGCCCACGTGTAAATCGCTTGAGATCCATCCGATGCGGAACCCCTTGCGGGCCCGTCCCTTCCTGACCATGGCCTGGAACCCCGGGTTGGCCCGGGGCCGCGGCATCCGGCACCGCGACTTCTGACTACCCGAAGGGGACTCGTGGTCACCCTTCCGGAGTCTGAAGGTACACCGGCGGAGCGCGCGGAGGGACCGCCCGCTACACCAGCCTTGCCCTATCAACGTACGTCACGTTGCGCGATGTTCCCGGCCAAGGCAAGAGGTGCTACTTATAAACGTGCGGCGCGAGAGTCCCGATGAACGGAAGGTTCCGGTATCTCTCCGCGTAGTCGAGGCCATAACCGATGACGAACTCGTTGGGAATGTCGAACCCGACATATTTCACGTTGATCGGCACCTTCAACGCATCCGGCTTGCGCAGCGCGGTGCAGATCTCCAGGCTCGCCGGGTTGCGGGATTTAAGGTTTTCCAGCAGCCAGTGCAGGGTCAGGCCGGAGTCGATGATGTCCTCCACTATCAGCACGTGGCGGTTCATGATGTCGGTGTCGAGGTCCTTCAGCACGCGTACGACGCCGGACGACTTGGTGCCGGCGCCGTACGACGACACCGCCATCCAGTCCATCTGCACCGGCACGTGCAGTGCCCTGGCCAGGTCGGCCATCACCATGACGGCGCCCTTCAACACGCCCACGAGCAACACGTCCTTGCCCGCGTAGTCCTCGTCGATCCGCCCGGCAAGCTCTTTGACCTTGCCCTGGAGCTCCTCCTGCGGGATGAGGACCTTCTCCAGGTCATTGCCCATGTCGGCAGCGTCCACCTGTGGTTCCTTACGCGTGGGGACTGATGGCGAGTATCAGGGTGCCATACCGCCGGCTCGCGGACAGACCCCCGGGCAGGTCCGCGGCCTTCTGCCCGCGCCACCGCGTGACCAGCCGATCAACGGCCAGCACATGCGTGGCGGAAAGGGCGCCGGACGGGGCTCCGGCGGCGACGGCCGCGCGCCGCAACACCCTCCGCCTGACGGCGTCGGGCAACTTCTCCAGTTCCTTGACGGCGAGCGTGATGGTCCCGTCGATATCGCTAAGAGCGCAATCCTGGTACGCCGATTCCGCCCATTGGTCGAGGGCATCGGCATCCTCGCGTGCCATCCGCGCGGTCCTGGCGAGCGCCTCGGCCACCCCTGGCCCCAGCTGCTCCTCCAGAGCTGGGAGCACCTTTCTCCGGACGCGGACCCGTGTGTACCGAGGATCCTCATTGTGAGGATCGTCCCAGGGCGTGAGGCCCAGGGCCCGGCAGGCGGCAACGGTGGTGGCCCTGGGGAGGTCGAGGAAGGGGCGGCGGTATCGGCCGGCTTGCGCGGCCATTCCGGAGAGTGAACGCATACCGCTGCCCCTGGCCAGTCCCAGGAGCACCGTCTCCGCCTGATCGTCCCTGGTGTGGCCGAGGAGGATGGCCGCGGCCTGGAGCCGGTCGGCCGCCTCGGCGAGCGCTGCGTACCTGGCCTCCCTGGCCGCCGCCTCGGGTCCGCCCTCGGTGCCGACCGTGACGGTGAGCACTTCCGCGGGGTGCAGGTCCAGCCGTGCGGCCTGGGCGACGACCCGCTGTGCCCGCTCGGCCGACCCGGGCTGGAGCTGGTGATCCACAGTCAGCAGGCCGGCCCGCAACCCGATCCGCGGCGCCACGAAGCCCAGAGCCGCGGCCAGCGCCAGGGAGTCGGCGCCGCCGCTGCACGCCGCCAGGACCAGGGTTTCGTGCGGGAGATCGGTCAGCGCCTCACGCACGGCCCTCCGGACGTCGGCTACGGCTGGATGTGGACCCACGGGTGCCATTGTCGCCGGTCTCCGCCCATCCCCGCGCCCCACCGGCGACGCGGCCAAGCCCGGCCGGCCGCCGCGACGGGTGACACGCCTCGGCGACGCGCCGCAGGCCCGCCGAGCTTGCGCTCGACGGGCTGGTGCGGGGGTCAGGCGGGGAGTGCTGGGGTGCCGATGACGCGGCTGATCCAGGCGTCGGGGTCGGCGAGTTCGGGGGTCGTCGGCAGGGATTCCGGCGACGACCACACCTGGTTGAAGCCGTCCATCCCCACCCGGCCCACCACCGTCCGCACGAACGCCGACCCCTCCGCGTACTGCTTCATCTTGACCTCGATCCCCAGCAGCCGCCGCACCGTCTTGTCCAGGCGGGAGCCGCCCTCGCGGCGGTGGGCGAACTTGGCGCGGATGTCGGCCACCGACGGCACCACGGACGGGCCCACGGCGTCCATCACATAGTCGCCGTGGCCTTCCACCAGCGTCATCACGGCGGTCAGGCGGTCCAGGATCTCCTTCTGGCCCGGCGACTGGATGGCGTCGATCAGGTTGCCCTCGCCACCGCGCACCACGTCGGCCACCGTGTCGGCGGCGTTGCGCAGGCGTTCGAGCAGCGTGGGCAGGTCCAGGTCGGAGGCGAGCAGGAATTCGGTCATCTGCGAGCGCACGTATTCACGCAGCCATGGCACGCCCGTGAACTGCACGCGGTGGGTCTCCTCGTGGAGGCACACCCACAGGCGGAAGTCGTGCGGGTCGACGCCCATCTCGCGCTCGGCGTGGACGATGTTGGGGGCGACGAGCGTCAGGCGGCCCGTCGGCTCCTGGCCGGTGGGGTCGGGCGGGAGGAACAACTCGTACTGGCCCAGGACCCGCGAGGAGAGGAAGGCCAGGACGGCCCCGACCTCGACGCCTGTGATGCGCGAGCCCACGGCGGTGACGATGGCCGGAGGCGGGTTGGAGCTGTTGCCCATGCGCTGCGTCAGGGGCTCGAGCACCACGCGGAAGCCCTCGACGTTCGCCCTGATCCAGCCAGGCCTGTCCACGATGGTCGCTGGCTGCGGCGCGGTCTCCGTGTGGATCTTCGTGAACTCGCGCACGTGGCCCTCGGCCTCACGCGACAGGGTACGGAGCTCGGTGACGGCCTGCCTGGCCTCCTCCCGGCTCACTTGAGGGCCGGGGCGCACCAGGCGCGTACCGGTCGTGACGGCCAGATCCCAGTCGATCACCTGCATAACGTCCACCGTACGTGCTCCGAGCCGAACCCGCGAAGGAGCCTCCGCCAAGCCGCGATCCGAAGGATCGCCATCAAGCACGCGCGACGATGGCGGCGAGCCGGTCGAGCACGGGCTCGGCGTTGACCGGTACGCGGTCCGCCATGAACGCGAACGTGACCAGCCGCCCGTCCTTGGTCGTGGCCAGTCCCGCCAGAGTGTTGACGTGGTTGAGCGTGCCGGTCTTGGCGCGGACCAGCCCCACCTCGCCCTTGCTGTCGCCGGAGGTGAAGCGGCGGCCGTTGCCGAGCGTGCCGGAGAAGCCGGCGATCGGCATGCCGGAGGCGATGGCGTGCAGGTCGGGGTGGCTCGCGGAGCCGGCCAGGGCGATGAGCTTGGCCAGGGCGCCGGAGCTGATGCGGTTGTGGGTGGACAGGCCGCTGCCGTCGGCGAGCGAGACGCCCTTGCCCACGCCGAGCCGTTGGAGCACGGAGGTCACGGCCTTGGCGCCGCCCGCGAACGACGCCTGCTGGCCTTCCTTGATGGCCACGTGCCTGGCCAGGGCCTCGGAGAGGTCATTGTCGCTGTGCGTGAGCGCGTGCTCGACCAGAGAGTAGACGGGGGCTGAGTCGACCTTGCCCAGCTCGGCGGCGCCGGAAGGGGCCTTGCCCGGGCTTACGGACTTCGACACGGAGATGCCCTGCTTGGCGAGGAGCCGGGCGAAGGCCGCGGCGGCGTAGGCCGGCGGGTTGGACACGCGGGGCGTGTTGTAGCGCGGTTGCCGGCGGCCCTCGTCCATGGCGAGCGCGTGGACGGGGGCCACGTTGCCCTCAGGGATGTAGCCGGGCTTCCAGCCGAGGGCGGTGGGGGATCCGGTGAAGAGGGACGTGTCGTAGGTGAGGGTGACCTTCTTGACGTTCTGGGATTTGAGGGTCGCGGCGGTGCGGGCGGCCAGGGTGGCGAGGCTGGCCTGCTTCGGGTACGCCTGCTTCGCAGAGGGGCCCGCGAGCAGCGGGTCGCCGCCGCCGACCAGGACGATCGCGCCTGGCTTGGCGCCTTGGACGACCCTGGTGGACAGGCGGGCGTCGGGGCCGAGCGAGGCGAGCGCGGCCGCGCACGTCACGATCTTCGTGGTGGAGGCGGGAGTGACGGGCGTGTCGGCGTTGGAGGCGAAGACTCGCTCACCGGTGGTCGCGTCGAGCACGACGGCGCCGACGCGGTCGCCGAGCGCATCGTCACCCAGGGCGCTGGTGAGCTGCCGCGTCAAAGTACCCTTAGTCGGGAGAGGTCCGTCTCCTGACCTTGCCGAAAGCTGGGCCAGCACAGGCCCCGCGGTGACCACGGGGACGGGCGGAGGAGACCCTTCCTGCGGGGACGCCGTCGGCTCGGTCGGTGAAGTCCGCCTCGTCATTGCGCTCAGGCTGAAGTCGGTGGTCATCGCATACACGCCGGTGACGACCGTCAGGGCTTGGAGCACGACGAGAGTGGCCAGCATCACCCACCGGTCGTGCCGCGCCACGTGTCCCGCCCTCTCTCTTGAATTCGCCTACGAGACATTAACGCCCGGCCGGGGGTGCCCGGGGGCTCGACCCATGAGGAAAGGACCGCGGTGGAGTTCGACGTTGTCGTTGAGATTCCCAAGGGACAACGGAACAAGTACGAAGTGGACCACGAGACCGGGAAGATCAGGCTTGACCGGCTCCTGTTCACCTCCACGCAGTACCCCGCCGACTACGGCTTCATCGAGCACACCCTCGGCGAGGACGGCGACCCGCTCGACGCGCTGGTGCTGTTGCAGGAGCCGACGTTCCCCGGCTGCTACATCACGTGCCGGGCGGTGGGCATGTTCCGGATGACCGACGAGAAGGGCGGCGACGACAAGGTCCTGTGCGTGCCGTCCACCGACCCGCGCATGCATCACATTCAGGACATCCACCACGTGTCGGAGTTCGACCGGCTGGAGATCCAGCACTTCTTCGAGGTCTACAAGGACCTGGAGCCGGGCAAGTCCGTCGAGGGCGCCAACTGGGTGGGCCGCACCGAGGCCGAGGCCGAGATCGAGCGCTCCTTCCAGCGCGCCAAGGACGCCGGCCACCACCACTGATCCTTCAGCGGGGCCTGGTGGCGCCCACCAGGTCCCCGCGCCAGATCGAGGCGACCCGCACCACGTCGCCGGTCTCCGGCGCGTGCACCATCAGGCCGCGCCCCACGTAGATCCCGACGTGGTGGATGGTGCCGGGGTCGCCGGTGTTGTACGCGAAGAACAGCAGGTCCCCGCGGCGCAGCTGGTCCAGCGGCACGTGCGGGCCCGACGTCCATTGAGTGCCGGTCCAGTGGTCGAGCCGCACTCCCGCGCGCTCCCAGGCCCGCATCGTCAGCCCAGAGCAGTCATAAGTCTCCGGTCCGTCGGCCGCCCACACGTACGGCTTGCCGAGCTGGGTGAGCGACCAGTTGGCGGCCACGTCGCCCATGGCCGAGCCTGATACCAGCCCGGCCGCCCGCGCGGCCTCGGCCCGGCGGCGGGCCAGCAGCTCGGCGCGGGTACGTGCCGCGTCGACCCGCTGCTGCAGGCGGTCCTCACGGGCCCGCAACACCCGCGTCTCGCGCCGCTGGCCTGCCACGGCCGTCTCGGCGGCGATCTTCGCCCGCCTGGCGCTCTCGGCGGCGGCCTGCTGGGCGGCGTGGGCGTTCACGGCCTGGGTACGGAGGATGGCGGCCACCTCCTGGGCGTCGCGCAGCCTGGCGAGCATCGCCGCCCGCTCGCCGCTGAGCTGCCCGAGCACGCCGGCCCGGTGCAGACGGCCATCGGCGCCGGCCTGGTCGACGATCATGCCGACGATCGGCGCCAGCGTTCCCCATCCCCCGTACGTCTCCGCCGCCAGCAGCGCGACGTCCTGCCTGGCCAGTTCGACCTCGGCGTCGGCCGCCGCCAGCCGGGCCTGTGCCTGCGAGGCGGCCTGCTCGGCGTTCCGCAGCCGCACCATCTCCCCGTTGTACGCCTCGACCAGCCGCTCCACCTCGGCCGTCAACCGCGCGAGCCGCGACTGCGCCGTGGCCAGCTTCGCGCTTGCGGTCGCCAGCACCTTCGACCGTTCTTGTACGGTTTCACGGGCCTTCGCCACCTCGCGCTGGGATGGCGGGGGATCGGCGTGGACCGGCGGGCACAGCACGACGAGCAGGCAGACAGCCAGCAGCCCTGCCCGGAAGGTGCGCATAGGTCCCCCTGACCACAAGCGGTTACTCTATGCTCACAGTTCCCGCTAATGCGCTCACGTAACGTGATGGAGAAAGGGAGTCGCCCACCCTTCACGGCGTCGCCGAGGGAGAGGAAGCCCGCCACGCCCGTGGCGTCACAGAAGGAGGGGGAGCCGCCGGTCTGCGGGGGCGGCACAGAGGGCGGGGGTGGAGTCAGCCGCTCGGCGCGGGCGGCGCACAGGGCGGGTGGAGTCAGCTGCTCGGCGTAGGCGTCGCCGAATGCTCGCCGGTGGGCGTGGGGCTGGTCGTTTGCGGCGGCGTGGTGATCGGGGTCGCGGTCCGCGTCGGAGCGGAGCTCTGATGGGTCGGAGTC
This sequence comes from Nonomuraea sp. 3N208, assembly GCF_052245935.1. Lineage (NCBI taxonomy): Bacteria > Bacillati > Actinomycetota > Actinomycetes > Streptosporangiales > Streptosporangiaceae > Nonomuraea > Nonomuraea sp. 3N208. The sequence goes on from NZ_JBQQBR010000012.1 coordinate 211,034, forward strand.
GGAGTCGGGGTGGAGGTGGGGGTCGGCGTCGGAGTGCGGGTGGGGCACGAGGCGCGACTGCAGGGGCGGGGCTTGTCCGGGTGCGGGCGGGGACCGTGGCCGCCGCGGGGGCCGCCGCGGGGCCCGCCGGGCGGCGGGTCTGCCGGCGGTCGCCAGGTGGGTGGCTCCCCTGGCTGCTGCTGTGGCGGTGTCTGGACCGGGGGGCCGGCCGACGGCGGCGCGGGCACCGACGCGGTGATGGACGGCGGGCGCCATACGGTGTCCTGAGCGGGCGAGCCGGTCGACGAGACGGGCTGCGTACCCGTCGTACCCGTGGGCTTCACGACGGGCTCCACCGTCATCGGCACGTTCTGGGGCTCGCTCTGCCGCGGCACCCGGACGGCGGGCGGCTCCCCGGTCGCGGGGGCCGCGGCCGTCGCACCCCCTGACAGGCCTACACCATCCCTGCCCATCACCTGGAAGATCACCGCTATCGCCACCACGGCCGCGACCGCCGCCAGCGCGCTCGCCAGCGCCTGAGGCCACCTTCGAACGGTCTTCGCCGCGGGGAGGGGAAACCCGGCCGCGTCTAGCGAGCCCGTACGCCTGGCGACGTAGCGGCGGTAGGGCAGCAGCTCGGGGTCGACGAAGCTGCTCATCACCCTGATGCGCAACGCGTCGGGCAGCGCCGTGCGCGGCAGCAGCTCGAAGACCTTGGTCGCCGAAACCTGCCGGCCGCAGTGCGGCGCACAGATGTCGCACTCCGAGAGGTGTTTGACCAGGCGATCGCGCATGCCCGGCGTGAGCTCGCCGGAGAAGCCGGAGAGTATGGCGGCCCGCCGCGGGCAGTCGTACGGGCCCTTCCTGGCCAGGATCTCGGCGGTGATCGCGTCGCGCAGGTGATCACGAGCGGCCGCCATCGCCTCCTCCACCTGGCGTACCGGGACTCCGAGCACCTGGGCCAGCTCGGGGTCGGTCTGCCCATGCCTGATCGACAACTCCAGGATCTCCCGGTCGGCGACGGGCAGGCCCTGGACCGCGTTCCACGCCATGACCCGCAGATCGGCGTCGGCAGGGTCGTCCAGCGATGGCGCCTCGGCCAGCGCCTCGGCGGCGCCCGGCGGCGCGGCCGCGCGGCGGCGGAGGCATTCGACGCGGGCCAGCGCGTACAGCCAGGTATGGAGCCGGTCGGGGTCGGTCAGCGCGCGCGCGTGCGCCTCGGCAGCGATCAACGTGTCGCGGAGCGCCACCTGCGCGCTGTCGGCGCTCAGCAGAAGGGACCAGCAATAGCGGTAGACGTCCTCCGCGTACGCGTCGTAGAGCGCGGCGGGGGCGCCGGGATGGCGGGCGCGGAGCGCATCCACCAGGGCGCGGTCGGTCATGTGACCGAATGTAATGGATTAGTAACTAGTAGTTCCACCGATTTGGCATCGTCGGCACAGGTGAATTTCGCGTGATTAGCCCGCCCGACTTTTCGCACTTTATGCGGCAAATCACTGATTGTGGACCGACATGACTTGCGTGCTCCGGTCCACCTCGAACGGCTCGCTCTTGGGCTTGACCGTATGCACGGGGATGGCCCCGCCGAGCGCCAGATCCTCGTAGGGACGGCCGGTCGAACCCCAGGTCCTGGCCGTGATCTCGGTCCTGGCGACGTCCGCGCGCGTCGAGAGCCCCGACACGGTGAGGATGAACCTGGGCGGGCTCCCGGCCTTCACGTCGTCCACGAACGTGCTGCCGCCGCCCAGCAGTTTGCCCGTCTTGTCGCGCAACAACACGTTCACGACCAGGCTGCTGGCCGATGTCTGATACGGATTCCCTACATATCCGGTAATAAGGTATGAGCCATCTTTCTGGCGCAATGTCTGGGACCGGGTGATGGGGAACCGCTGGAAAGCGGAGGGTATGCGGGCCGCGGACCGCCATTGCGCGGGCCTGTACTGGATGCTCACCTTGGCCGGTTTCTCGGCGGCGCTGGCCTGCCCGGTGAAGGCCAGCGACCCACCCGGCGGCACGGCGTCGAGCGGCTGGTCCAGCCGGACGACCTCGGTGCCCTTGGCATCCTGCCCGACGATCGTGGCCACCACGTGCTCGCCGAAGTGCCACGGGTTGGCATTGCCGAGCACGCCAGCCCAGGTGACGGCATACCCGTCCGCGGACTTGACGATGTTCGAGACCTGTTCCTTGAGCGCGAGAGGCTTGAGCTGTTGTGCTGGCCGCTTCTCGCTCGTGCACCCGGAGAGGCAGATCGCCCCGAGTGCCCCGAGTGCGAGTACGCTGACGGTTCGACTGTGCGGGATCACTTTGCCGTGATAACCCGAGCATGGGCCCGGCTGGCAGAGGACACGCGCCAGCCGTACCAACTCTTTAAGCGGGCTACTCAAACGGGGCGGCTCAACGGGGCCGCACGACCCTGGCCTCGTCCCAGATCGGCTCCGGCGACTCGTAGACCGTGCCGTCCGAGCCGAAGATCAGGAATCGGTCGAAGTCGGCGGCGAACCAGCGGTCGTGGGTGACCGCCAGCACCGTGCCGTCGAACGCGTCGAGCCCGGCCTGGAGCGCCTCAGCGCTGGCCAGGTCGAGGTTGTCGGTCGGCTCGTCCAGCAACAGCAGCGTGGCCCCGGACAGCTCGAGCAGCAGGATCTGCAGCCGCGCCTGCTGCCCGCCGGAAAGCGTCTCGAACCGCTGCTCGGCGACCCGGCCCGCCAGCTCGTAGCGGGCCAACGCCTTCATCGCCTCGTTCTTGAGCTTGGCGTGCTCGGCCATGACGATCTCGACCGGGGTGCGGCCGATCAGTTCGGGCCTGGCGTGGGTCTGGGCGAAATGCCCTGGCACCACGCGGGCGCCCAGCCTCGCCGCACCCTGGTGGCGGACCGGCTCCCCCGCCAGCAGGCGCAGGAAGTGGGACTTGCCCGAGCCGTTGGAGCCGAGCACCGCGACGCGTTCTGCGTACCAGACCTCCAGGTCGAACGGCCGCATCAGGCCGGTGAGCTCCAGCTGCTCGCAGATGACCGCGCGTTTGCCGGTGCGGCCGCCTCTGAGCCGCATCCTGATGTTCTGCTCGCTCGGTGCCACCTCGGGCGGGCCCGCCTCCTCGAACTTCCGCAGCCGGGTTTGGGCGGCGTGGTAGGCGGCGGCCATGCCGTCGTTGTATCTGGCCTTGTTCTTGAGCATGTTGACCAGGGCCTTGAGCTTGGCGTGCTCCTCGTCCCAGCGCCTGCGCAGCTCGTCGAGCCGCTCGTTGCGCGCCTTGCGGGCCTCGGCGTACGTGGCGAAGCCGCCGCCGTGGATCCAGATATTTCCGGATTCGACGGTGACGATCCGGTTGGCGGCGTTGGCGAGCAGCTGACGGTCGTGGCTGACCAGCAGCACCGTCTTGGGCGTCTCCCTGAGCTGCTGCTCCAGCCACTCCTTACCGGGCACGTCGAGGTAGTTGTCAGGCTCGTCGAGCAGCAGGGTCTGGTCAGGACCGCGGAGCAGCGCCTCGAGGACGAGCCGCTTCTGCTCGCCGCCCGACAGCGTCGACACCTCCCGATATTTCACCCTTTCGTACGGCACGCCGAGCGCGGCCACCGTACAGGTGTCCCACAACACCTCGATCTCGTAGCCGCCCGCGTCGGTGTAGTCGGCGATGGCCTGCGCGTACCGCATCTGCGTCTTCTCGTCGTCGCGCTCCATCATCATCAGCTCGGCCTCGTCGAGCCGCTCGGCGGCCTTCCGCACCGCGGGCGGCGCGACACCGAGCAGCAGGTCCCGCAGGCTGCTGCCGTCGCGCACGCTGCCGATGAACTGCCGCATCACGCCCAGTCCGCCGGAGCTCGCCACGCTGCCGTCGACCGGCTGCAGATCGCCGGCGATCAGCCGCAGCAGCGTGGTCTTGCCCGCGCCGTTGGGCCCGACGAGCGCCGCCTTGACACCGTCGCCGATCCTGAAGGAGACGTCGTTGAGCAGGGGCCGACCGTCGGGCAGCACGTATGTCAAATGTCCTACTTCGACGTGGCCCATCCCGGCAGGCTACCTGGCACGTTCGAGCCGGGCATCACATTTTCCCTCCGGTGGCGGCGCCTTCACCCCGGTGCCGCCGCGCCTGTGAAAGATCCGGAGAGGGCCCTAGACAGTAAGTGATCTAATGACTAGAACTGTAGGGAATCCCCCTCCCGCTAGGAATTAGTGATGACGCGATTCCGCTCTGCCCTCGCCCCCCTGGCCATCGCGTTTATCGGTCTCACGGCCGTGCCGCAGGACGCATGGGCCGCGCCGCCCAAGCCGGTGCCGACCGTGGCGCAGCAACAGCAAGCGGCTACTCCTGCCTCCCCCTGCGCCCCCACAGTCAAGAGCGCGACCACTGACGCCCGGCTGACCAGCCTGTTCACCGCCTACGGCAACGACAACAGCCGGCTGGACGACTGGACGGGCGCCGACGGCACCTATTCACTCAGGATGCCGAACGGCAAGGAGCTCTGGATCTTCTCCGACACGTTCCTCGGCCAGGTCAACCCGGACGGCTCGCGCCCGCCCGTGGTCGAGGAGGGTGGCACCACGGTCTTCCTGAACAACTCCTTCGCCGTCGAACGCGACGGCAGGTTGTCCACGATCCACGACGGCACCCCCGCGAAGCCCACCGCCGTGATGCCGCCGCGCGACAAGAGCCACTGGTACTGGGCCGGCGACGCGACGCTCGCCGGCGGGCTGGTGGAGGTGACCTACCAGGAGTACGAGCGGTACGGCCCTGGCGCGTGGGACTGGCGCTGGCACAGGAACGTGGTGGCCAAGTTCGCCCCGGGACGGCTCAACCGGCCGATCAGCGTGCACGACCTGCCGTCCGGACACGGCGTGGCCTGGGCGTCGGGGATGCTCAAGGACGGCGGGTACACCTACATCTACGGGGTGGAGGACTTCGGCTCGCCCAAGTACATGCACGTCGCCCGCGTCAAGGGCCAGAGCCTGCTGGGCGCCTGGGAGTTCCTCAAGGCCGACGGCACCTGGTCGCCGAACGAGGCCGACTCGGCGCGGATCATGAGCGGCGTGGCGAACGAGTACAGCGTCAGCAAGGTCGGCTCCGGATATGTCCTGATCACGCATGACACGACCGAGGCCCTGAGCGCCAACATCGTGGCCTACGCCTCGTGCTCGCCGTTCGGCCCGTTCACCGGCAAGCAGCACGTCTACACGACCCCCGAGACCGGCGGGAACATCTTCACCTACAACGCCCACGCCCACCCCGAGATCGCCGGCAACGGGCTGGTGGTGTCGTACAACGTCAACAGCTTCGTGAACACCGACCACTACCGCGACGTGTCCATCTACCGGCCGCGCTTCCTGGACGTGACCTTCCAGTGAGACGCAACTGGGCCGCCCGCCTGCGGCACGTCGTGATCGACGGGCTGCGGGCGGTCGTGCTGGAGAACGAGCGGCTGCGCGTGACCGTCGTGCCGGACAAGGGCGGGGACGTCGTCGAGTTCCTGCACAAGCCCACCGACACGGACTTCGTCTGGCTCTCCCCGCAGGGCCTGCGTAACCCCCACGACCACCTGCAGGGCGCGGCCGACGACGTCGCCCAGTTCGTGGACCACTACGAGGGCGGCTGGCAGGAGATCTTTCCCAGCGGCGGCGCGCCGAGCGAATACCGGGGCGCGCGGCTGGCCCAGCACGGCGAGGTCGCCGGACTGCCGTGGTCCTACGAGGTCACCTCCGACTCCGAGTACGAGGTCGCGATCCGGCTCAGCGTCCGGACCAGGCGGCTGCCGTACCGGATGGAGAAGGTCTTCAGGCTGCGGTCGGGCACGGCCGCGCTGGAGATCGAGGGCATGGCCACCAATGACTCCCCGGTGCCGCTGCACGCCATGTGGGGGCAGCACATCGTCTATGGGCGGCCCTTTCTGCGTCCCGGGGCGACGATCCGGCTGCCGGAGGGCGTCCAGGTGATCCCGCATGGGACGGCGATCAACCCGGCCGGCCGCCGGGTCTCGGCGGGTGGGCCGTGGACGTGGCCGAAGGTGCCCGCCGACCAGGGTGGCGAGACCGACCTCAGCGTGGTGCAGGAGCCGGGGGCACCGAGCGACATCGTCTACCTGACCGGCTTCAACGAGGGTTGGTACGAAATTTCGGGGGATATCGGTATGCGGGTGGAGTGGGATGCGTCGGTCCTGCCCTACCTGTGGATGTGGCAGGAGCTGGGCGCGTCCACCGGCTACCCCTGGTGGGGACGGGTGTACACGGTCGGGCTCGAGCCGTTCTCCAGCATGCCGACCGACGGTCTGGCCGCCGCCGTGGCCAATGGCACGGCCCTCGCCCTGGACCCCTACGAGACGAAGGTGTTGAAGATGCGCGCGGAGGTAATGGCGTGAGGGAGCGTAGCGAACGAACAATCAGACACAGCAGCGAATCGCTCACGCGACCGACGAAGGAGGGCGCGTGAGCGATTTTGGCGGGAAGGTGGCGCTGGTCACGGGCGGGTCGATGGGCATCGGGCGGGCGGTGGTCGATCGCCTGGCCGACGGCGGGGCGTCCGTGGTGTTCTGCGGGGTGGACAAGGACGCAGAGCTCGACACCGAACACGTCGTCGGCCGGATCGCCGACGTGCGCCGGGCCGGCGAGATGCACGACCTGGTGGACCTGGCCGTGGCCAGGTTCGGCGGCCTCGACATCGTCGTGAACTGCGCGGGCGTGCAACGTTATGGGACCGTCGAGGACACGCCCGAGGATGTCTGGGACGAGGTGCTCGACATCAACCTCAAGGGCGTCTACCTGGCGTGCAAGGCGGCCATCCCACGGCTCCGCGCCCGCGGCGGCGGCTCGATCGTGCTCATGTCGTCAGTGCAGGCGTTCTCCTCGCAGGCACGGGTGGCCGCCTACACCGCGAGCAAGGCCGCGCTCAACGGCCTGACCAGGGCTATGGCGCTCGACCACGCCGCCGACGGCATCAGGGTGAACGTGGTGTGCCCGGGCTCGGTCGACACGCCGATGCTGCGCTGGGCGGCGGACCTGTGGCGGGGCGAGCTGTCGCAGGAGGAGCAGGTCAGGCAGTGGGGCCGTGCCCATCCGCTGGGCCGCGTGGGCCGGCCCGAGGAGGTGGCGGAGCTGGTGGCGTTCCTGGCGGGCCCGCGCTCGTCGTTCATCACGGGAGCGGAGCACCGCGTGGACGGCGGCCTATTGGCGCAGAACCCGGCGGCACTCCCCGAATAGACCAATTTCTGAATACTCAAATGGGTCGAGCCAGCCCCACAAATTCCCCGGTCTTTTGCAAAGCTGGCAACAGTTGCGTCAATAGTAAGAACTCCCAGGTCACCCCGTTGATACGAGTGTGACGGCGTGCCCGGCACGCGACCCGCCATGGGCGCACAGCCACCATCGGACCCGGCGAGCCATAACGGCCGGCATTCGATTCGGCACGCACGTTACGTGGTCGAAAACGACTCACCGATCGAGGAGAGACCTGTGAGGCTATCCAAAAAGGCCGCCGGCTTCGTCGCCGCGGCCGCGCTGTTCACCGTGGTCGTCCCCGCCGCCGCCGCGGTGGCCAGCCCCCGCTCCACCTGCTACGGCGGTCGCGTCTGCCTGTACGCGAGCTTCGACTACAACCGGGGCCAGGTCGATCACTGGCGTGACTTCGTCAAGGACGACTCCAACTTCGCCGACAACCACTGGCTGAACTGGGACTTCAGCAATTCATGGCGCACCATGAACAACGAGACGAGTTCCGTGCGGAACCGGATCGGCTGCAGCTCCACCCTCTGGCAGCACCCCTACTACACGGGCGCCCACAGCACGTTCACACAGAACTCGAACGACGGGTTCCTGGCGGACAACGCCGTCGGCAACAACCGCGCCAGCTCGCTCGACATCTGGTGCGGCTGACCAAGGCCGGGAGTGCCGGTTTCCGGGTCTGGCCGCCGGAAACCGGCTGTCGCGGGCTCCTTGCGGCGAGCTCCGGCTCACTGCTGCTGATGTGCGCCGCCGGCTGCGCCGGCGACGAACCCCGGCAGCAGACGCCAGCACCTGCCGTCACGTCTGTGGCGCAGCTGGTGCTGCCGTTCGACGCCTACAAGACCACTCCCGAGCAGCGGGCCATTCTGGGTAACGCACACAATCTCCTCGTCGTGCGGTGCATGCGTAAGCGGGGCGTCACGATCGAGCCGCCTGCCGCGGACCCGGCCGCCATCGCGGCCGTGGAACCGGGCAACTCCCGCCGCTACGGCGTCGTGGACGCCGAGGCGGCCCGGCGTTACGGCTACCACCTCGCCCGGCCGCCGTCTCCCGACACGACCCGATCCTGGGCGGGCAAGCTGCCCAAGCCCACCCGCCACCGCCTGTACGGCACCGCCGCGAACCGGGGGTGCATGGACCGGGCGTCGCTGGTCCTGGAGCGGGGCGCGCAGAAGGCGGACTGGCCGTGGCTGGCTCTGCAGGACTCGCTCACGTTGGAGCAGTCCGCCAAGAACCCGTCGGTGACGAGCGCCGTCAAGCGCTGGCAGTCGTGCATGAGCCAGGAGGGCCACTCGTACCCGGCTCCCGAGGCGGCCATCGCCGACAGCCGCTGGGACCTGGACAAACGCACCGTGACCGAGGACGAGAAGCAGACCGCGATCTCGGACACGCGGTGCAAGTGGGCGTCGGGACTGGTGGCCGCCTGGCACGCGGCGGACGCGGCGCTGCAACGGGCCGTCATCAGCGACAACACCGACCGCTTCGCCGCCCTCCGGGCCAACCTTGAGCATCGCCTCAAAAGGGCGTCAACCGTGCTCGCCGCGCACAAAGGCGGCGATGTCGGCTGACTGGCGCAGTCTGCTGGGCTCGTGAACGTACATCATGTGCCCGGCCTCGTAGTACTTGACCTCCACGTTGCCCGCCAACTCGGCGGGCACGGGCAGGTGGGCGACGGTGTGCTCGGCGGCGTGGTACGGCGTCGCCCCGTCGTGGTAGCCGCAGGCCACGTGCACCCGCAGGTGCGGGTTGGCCCGCATGGCCGCGCTCAGCTTGTCGACCACCGTGACGTGCGCATTCTCGAACTCCTTGTACGACCACGGCTGCACGCGCGAGGTGAGCACCTCGTACGGCAGGTCGTTGGCGTACTCCAGCTCGGCGCGGAGGTAGTGGTTGAGCGCGGCGCTGTAGGGGCCCATGATCGCGTTCATGCTGGGGTCGGCGGAGAAGTGCTCGCGCCCCGCGTCGGGGTCCCAGCCGGTGAAACGACCGTCGAGGCGTCCGACGGTCAGCCGGCGCGAGCGCAGCAGCTCGGTGAAGAACCTGATGTGCTCGATCCGCAGGTTCACGCGGTCGACGTAGTCCTCGCTCAGCCCGGTCAGCGCGGCGACCCTGGCGACCGCGGCGGCGCGTTCCTCCCGCGTCAGCCGGCTGCCGCGGGCCAGCGCCCACAGGTAGTCGCGGTCGGCGAACTCCTCGGCCTCGCGGAGCACGTCCGCCAGCGGCCGGTCGCCGTGCAGCCCGTGATAGTGCGCGATGGCCGCATAAGTCGGCAGATAGAGGGCGTAGGCCAGGTCGTTGCCCTCGTTGAACTCCCCGGTGCCGAAGTCCAGCACCGACGAGATGAGGATCACGCCGTTGAGATAGAGCCCATAACGCGACTGCAGGTGATCGGCCAGCCCGGCCGCCCTGACCGTCCCGTACGACTCCCCGGCCAGGAACTTGGGCGACATCCACCGCCCGTTCCTGGTGGTCCACAACCTGATGAGCTCGCCCACCGACTCCAGGTCGCCGGTGAACCCGTGGTACGGCTCGGCCTTCTCGCCTTCGGCCGCCCGCGAGTAGCCAGTGGAGATCGGGTCGATGAAGACCAGGTCGCTCTCCCTCAGCAGGCTCTCCTCGTTGTCGGTCAACCCGTACGGCGGCGGCAGCAACGCCCCCGCGTCGCCCATGACAACCCGGCGCGGCCCGAGCACGCCCAGGTGCAACCACACGCTCGACGACCCGGGACCGCCATTGAACGCGAAGGTGACCGGCCTGGTCAGCCGGTCCGCTCCGGCCAGCGTGTACGCCGTGACGAACATCTCGGCCTTCGCCCGCAGACCGTCGAACGTGCCGTCGGTGAACACCTCCTCGCGCAGCACCATGGTTCCGGTGACGGCGGTGTACACCTCGCCCGACGGCAGGGTGTGGGACGTGGTGACGAGGTTGTCGGCAGGGGGAGCAGGCTGAGTAGCTTCAGACATAGCGCCCAATTATGGAGCTATTTCCAGGGACACGGTGGGGTCCGCGAAACGTTCGTTCGGGACCGTGGCGTACCAGCCCGGCCGCCCAGGGTCGCGATCATACGGATATCCGCCAATTTCGCGATAAAGCTCGGCATAGCGGGCAACCCGCTCCCGGTCCAGCCGCACCCCCAGCCCGGGCGCCGACGGCACGGCGATCGCCCCGTCCACGTAGGCCAGCTTGCCGCCCTCGATCACGTCGTCACGCAGCTGGTGGTAGTGGGCGTCGGCGGCGTAGGTGAGGTTCGGCAGCACGGCGCCGAGATGCAGCATGGTCGCGAGCTGGATCCCCAGCTCCCCCGACGAGTGCACGGCCACGCCGAGCTGGAACGTCTCACACACCCCCGCCGCCTTCACGCACGACCTGATCCCGCCCCAGAAGGTCGTGTCGAGCAGCACCACGTCGGCGGCCCTGCGCAACACGTTGGAAGCGAGCTGCTCGAAGTTGACGACCACGGTGTTCGTCGCCAGCGGCACCCTGACCTGCTCGCGCACGGCCCTGAGCCCTTCAAGCCCCCAGACCGGGTCCTCCAGGTAGTCGTTGTTCAGGTCCTCGATGGCCCGGCCGAACCGCAGTCCCTCGGCCACCGACAACACGGCGTTCGGGTCGTATCTGAGCCGGTCGCCGGGAAACTCCTCCGCCAGCGCCCGGTAGCACTCCAGCTCGTAGTCCGGCGGGAACACGCCGCCCTTGAGCTTGTGCACGGTGAACCCGTGCGCCGCTTTGAGCTGCGCGGTGTGCTCCACGAGCTGCCCGGGCGTGCGGATCTCGCCGTAGCCGGCGTCGGCGTACCGGAAGAACAGGTACGAGGCGAACGGCACGGCGTCGCGGAGGCGCCCGCCGAGCAGGTCGCTGGCGGGCACCCCAAGCTGCTGGCCGATGAGGTCGATGCAGGCGAACTCGATGGCGGCCAGGAGCTGCGTGCGGTTGTTGTAGAGCGAGGCCGTCGGGTTAGCGATCTTGAAGCGCAGTGCCTCCAGTTGGAAGGGGTCGTGGTCCTTCAGGTACGGCACCAGCGCACGGAAGGCGGCCTCGGCGCTCTCCCCGCCGCCACCCATCTCCCCGAGGCCGACGAGCCCGTTGTCGGCCTCGACCTCGACGATCGTGCGGATGAACCGCCCCCAGTGCGCGCCGTTGCTGTGCCGCAGCGGCGCCTCAAGCGGGACCGCGACCGTCGTGGCCCGGATATCGACGATCTTCATGAGCGCGTACCCCCAATGACGGCGACCCCACAGGCGGGCAGCCGTACCTCGACCGGCTCACGACCTGTCATGGTGACTGTCGCCTCGACCGGTTCGGCGGCCAGCGACTGGAGCCTGACACTGTCCTTCCCGATCGAGGTGATGAGCACGTCCGGATGGTCGACCGAGGCGTACGTCTCGGTGGCCGCGGGGCTGTCGCTGATCAGCGCACCGACGAACGGCTCGGTCAGCCCGGCGGCCGCCGCCGCGCCCAGCCGCCTGCCCTGGGCTCCCGCCTGCGACGTGACCGCATAGCGGAAGGTGGTCTCCCCCTGCTGCTGCGCCGGGAAATTGGTGTCCCAGATGTTGTTGAGCGCCCACGAGTAGACCGTGCCGTCCTCCTGGTCGAGGGTCGGCGGGAACGGCGCGTACGGCATGTGGATGGTGCCCAGCTGGACCAGCGGCGCCTCCAGCGTGGCCCAGGCGATGGTCAGCTCGGGGTCCTCGAAGGCGATCCAGTGCCTGATCGGCAACATGTACTCGGCCGAGCCCGGCACGCGCGGCACGCCGGGCCCGCCGACGCCGCCGGTCAGCTCCCAGGCGGTGGCCTGTCCTGTGGCGAACGGGAAGGCCAGGAACACCGCCTCCTTTGCCGGGGTGCCCTGCTTGGCGAGCTGGTAGGTGAGGTCCAGCCGGGGCACGCCGTAGTGCAACTCGATCGTGGTGCGGATCCAGTCCACGCCCTTGCCGTGCAGCTCCACGACCAGCTTCTCGCCGACGGCCGTGCGTCGGCACTTGGTGATCGTGGCGTGCCGGCCGATGGCCCGGTCCCCGAGGAGCGTACGATCATGCGCCCCGACATGGCCCGACAAATGGTTGAAATGCGGGGCGGTGGCGTACTGGTCGTACACATACTGGCCGAACCCGGCGGCGGCGTCCCCGTTGACCAGCTCGCGGCCCGCCCGCTTGTCGAAGATCGAGCTGATGTAGCCCTCGCGCACGTCGTATGCCACGCGGTAGAACTCGTTCTCGATCACTGGGCTGTCGCCGAGCTCGCGGAGCTCGACCGGCTCCGGGGCCTGGGTCTCGCCGGGGACGACGTCCAGCCGCACGTAGGCGTACCCGGGAACGTCGGGCACGACCGCGTGCACGTGCCGCCCGATCGGCCGGGTCGGCCAGTCGTCCGGGTCCACGAACTCCTCGTGATGCGGGACCGTCTCCCCGGTCCGCGCGTCCACCAGCGCGATCGGCACGTCCACGCCCACCACGTCACGCGGCAGGAACGCGTGCACGACGTCGGTGCGCGCCCGGGTCGCGGGGTTGAAGACCGCGAAGGAGGTCAGAGCGCCGCCCTCAGCCCCCCTCTCCGACAACGCCGCGGCGAACCGTCTGACGGCCGCGTGCAGCAGGTCGGCCGCGTCGTCCTGCGCCTGGTAGGCCCCGGAGGACTTGCGGGTCCACTGCAGCCCGCCGGAGTCCCCGGCCTCCTCGGCGTCCTCCCACGGGTTGGCCGCGCCCCACGTGTGCTCGTTGAACAGGGCGACCTTGTCGTAGGCGGCGTCGATCTCCTCGGTGGCGTCGGCCCCGGCCAGCGTGTGCAGCGTCTCGGCGACCCGCAGCGCCGACTGCGCCCGGCGTACGTAGCCGAGCGGGCGCGCGCCCGAGCCGAGCCCGTCGGCCCACCAGTCGGTCCAGTCGCCCTCGTGCACCGCCAGCCGGTCGAGGTACCGCTCCTCGACATGCTCGAAGAAGTCCCTGTTGACCGCCGAGCGCAGGCGCGGATAGGCCCACTCCTCGTTCCACCTGCGGGCGATCGAGGCGGGCACGATCGACGGTCCCGCGTTGTCGGCGTGCGCGCCCTGCACCCGCAGGTGCAGCACGTCCAGCTCGTACGGCTCCCGCGGCGCGTCGGGCCCCTGCCACCCGAACGTGCCGGGCCCGTACGGGTAGCCGCGTGTCGCCAGCGCCGACAGGTACCGCGGCAGCAGGTCGTCGGCCAGCTCGTAGGAGTCGGTCAGCCCGACCGTGTTGCCCTCCATGTACGCCATCCCGTGCGGCGTGTCGGTGAACCACACGATCAGCTCGTTCCCGCTCGGCGCCCGCCACCGGAACGGCCTGGTCAGCTTGTCGCCGCCGTGCAGGTAGGGCACGGAACGCCCGGCCCAGTTGTGCGCCGCCGCCAGATAGCGCACCCCGGCCTGGCTGAGCGCGTCCACCAGCCCGACGACCGCACCGGGAACGTCGGTGTGCATGGCCGAGGTGACCGGGAACCCGAACTGCCGGGTGAAGCGGAGCTGCCGATGCAGTTCCTCAGTGGAGCATGCCTCCGTGTGCAGCTGGAACGGCAGCGCGGTCACCTCGATCACGCCTTCGCGGCCCCGTCGCGTGAAGGACTCGACCATCTCGGCCGGGCGGGCGGCCAGCCACTTCACCGCCGGCATCGACGACTCGACCGTCCACCGGAACTTGGCGTCGTCCGGCCAGGACGCGGTCTCCTCCGCCAGCCGCAGCGCCGCGTCGAGGTAGTCCAGGTGGTGGCGGAGCACGGTGCCCTGCGGGTCGGTGTAGCCGATGTCCAGGTGCGAGTGGTGCACGACGAACACGCTCCACTTGCGCTGCGGGGTCACCGTGATCCGGGCGCTGCCGACCACCCCGGCGTCGTCGCGGCACTCCAGCGTGAGCACGCGTGGCGTGTCCACCTCGGGCACCAGCAAGGTCACGTCCTTGCCCGACGCACTGTCCGCACCGACCAGCACGTGTGTCAGCGGCTCGGTGCTCGACACCCTGACCGCCTGCCGGCCGTCGTGAGTGAACAGCGGCAACACCGCGACCCGTACCTCCAGCCCGCGCACGCTGATGACGGGCGTCGAAGTGTCGTCCCGCAGCGCCTGCCTGATCCCGTCGTAGTCGGGGCTACCCAGGCTCCGCTGGAGCAACCGGCTGGTCATCACACACTCCCTAGGGACAGGCCTCGGGCGAAGAGGCGCTGGGTGGCGAGGAACAACACGACTGTCGGCAGCGAGACCACAAGCCCTGCCGCCAGGCCGACGGGCACCGGGGTGCCGGCGTACACATCGGTCATGAGCCCGGCGATGGCGGTCATCACCGGGCGCACGTTCTCGGTCTGGGTCAGGGTGAGGCCGAAGACGAGGTCGTTCCAGATGAAGGTGAACTCGAGGATGAACACGGCCGTCAGCGCGCTCAGTGACATCGGCAGGTAAATGCGCCAGAAGATGCGCCACGTCGAGGCGCCGTCCATGCGGGCCGCCTCGAAGATCGAGAACGCGACGCCGGAGTAGAAGTTCCGCAACACGAACGCGCCCAGCGGCACGTTGATCGCCGTGTAGATGAGGATCAGGCCGAGGTGGGTGTCGTACAGGCCGGCGTCGCTGTAGCTGACGAACAGCGGCACGAGCATCATCTGGGAGGGGAAGACGGTGCCGCCGAAGATCAGCAGGAACCACCAGAACCCGTGCCGCAGCCGCAGCACCACGATCGTGTACCCGGCCAGCGCCCCGATGATCACGCCGAGCAGCGGCGAGACGACGCTGTAGAGCGCGCTGCTGGCCAGGCTTTCCGACAGGTTGGCGCCGTCGACGGCCCTGGCGAAGTTCTCGAAGAGCGCGAAGTCGCCGGACGGCACCCACGCGCTCGCCGGATCGTACGAGGTCGCCGGCCGCGAGGCGTTGACGAGCAGCAGATACGTCGGCCCGAGCCAGATCAGCCCGAGCACGACGAGCACGGCACGCCGGATCATGACGTCACCTGCCTCCTCAGGTAGAGGTAGGACGCCAGGCCCGTGACGACGGTCAACATCACCGCCACGGCCGAGCCGTAGCCGTAGTCACTGGCCACGAAGGTCTCCTTGTACATGGTGACCGCGAGCGTCTCGGAGTTGCGCCCCGGACCGCCCTGCGTCAGCACCCACACGATGTCGAACGTCTTCAGGCTGGCCACCAGCGCCAGCCCCACCACGACCGCCGTCAGCGGCCTCATCAGCGGCCAGATCACGTGCCTGAACAGCCCCCACCCCGACGCCCCGTCCAGCCGCGCCGCCTCGATCGGCTCCTTGGGGATGGACTGCAGGCCCACGACGAACAGCAACGTGTTCACGCCCAGCTGCTGCCAGGTCCACACCAGCAGCATGGCGAGGGTGTTGTGCGGCGCTTCCTGCAGGAACGCGGTGTCCACGCCCAGCAGGAGGTTGGCGACCCCGTCGTGCGACAGGATCGGGCTCCACACCATGGCCAGACCGGCGCCGCTCAGCGCGTACGGCAACATGAACGGCACGCGGTACCAGGCGCCGCCCTTGATGTCGTACGACAGGACCGCGACCAGCAGCCCGAGCCCGACCGGCAGCACCATCGTGCCGACCACCCAGATGAGCGTGTTGCGGGTCGAGGTGAGCAGCGCCGGGTCGTCCAACAACTTGCCGAAGTTGGCGAGGCCGACCCAGGCGGGCGGCTCCAGCCCGTCGTATCGGGTGAGGCTCAGGTAGGCGGTCCACACGAACGGCGCGTAGAGCAGCACTGCGACCAGAATGGCCGCCGGCGCCACGTAACCGTGCCGGAACCGCCCCAGCATAGGTGTGCGGGCGGTCACTGATGCGTGCTCCAGTACTCGTCGGCCTCCTTCTGGATGGTCTCCAGGACCTCCTTGTACGTGCCGGGCTCGGTGACGAACTTGCTGAAGCCGTCGAGCGCGGCCGTCAGGATGGGTGGCGGCGTGGCCTCGAAGTAGCGGTTGACCAGTCGATACTTGCCGCTGCCCGCGTCCTTGGTGACGGCGCCGAGCGCCTCGTCCTTGATGGTGACCTTGGGGTTGGCGCTCACGTCGCCCCGGCTCGTGGCCCACTTCTCCTGGGCCTCGGCGGTGGTCCACCATTTGAGGTACTTCATACTGGCGTCGGGGTCGGCGGCCTTGGCCAGCGAGCAGAGCGGGCCACTCTCGAAGATCATCGACGTCTTGGGGAGCGAGGCGTTGACGTTGGGGATGGCGAAGAAGCCGTAGTCGGTGCCCGGCTTCAGGTCGCGCTGGGTCATGCTGGTGTTGAACCAGGTCCCGAAGGAGACCATCGCGGCCTTGCCGTTCTTGAGTACGTCGCCAGGGTCCGTTTTATCGCCCGGATTGATGAAATATCCGGCGTCGATGAGCTGCTTCCACTTCTCCATCACCTGGACCACGCCCGGGTCGGTGTACTTGGCCTTGCCGGTGGACAGACGGTCGTACAGGTCGGGGTCGGTGCCGGCCATGAGCTGCTCGAACCAGACGAACGAGAACAGCACACTGGTGTGATAGAAGGCCTTGACCCCGTTCTGCTTCAGGGTGTCCGCGGTCTTGATGAGGTCGTCCCACGTCTGCGGCGGCTGCAGATCGTACTTGTCGAAGATCTTCTTGTTGTAGAACATGCCCCAGTAGGCGACGTTCATCGGCACGCAATACTGCTTGCCGCCGATCGTGTAGTAGGGGGCGAGGTCCTGCGACAGGTCGCCCGCCTTGATCGCCTCCTGCCAGACGGCCGTGGTGTCGGCCACCTGCTTCTGCTTGACGATCTCCTCCAGCATCCCCCCGGTCTGCCAGGTGAACAGGTCGGGCTTGACGTCCGTGCGGAACGACGCCTTGATGAAGGCCTGGTACTGCGCCGAGTCCGTATATCCCGTCGGCTTCATGCCCAGGCCGATGCTCTGCTTGGACAATGCGCCCATCTCATCGAAAAACTTCGTCCAGGCGCCTTTGTCGTTGTACAGCGTTAATTCGGTCTTCTTCTGCGGCGCCGCGGCGTTGCCACCGCCGCAGGCGGTCAGGACGAGCGCCGCCACGCCGAGTGCGGCCATGCGTGACCGGTACATGGGCCGGCCTCCTTGGTTCTCTACTTGGGGGGTTGCAACCGGTGCTCTATAACCGTTTTCACGTCCACCAGGTGGGCCCGCATCCGCTCTTCGGCCGCGGCCGCGTCGCGTGCTTCGATGGCCTCCAGGATCGCCAGGTGCTCCTCGTAGTCGCGGCGCCGGTCGTCGAAGATCTGCAGGATCTCCCGTTGCTCCGGCCCGTGAACGGTGAGCAGCGAGTCGACGACCTCATGCAGCACGCTGTTGCTCGCCAGTCGTGCGGTCGCCCGGTGGAAGGTCATGTTCGCGTCGTGCAGCTCGGCGTCCTCGCCGCGCAGGTGCCTACGTGCTTCGTCGAGCGCTTGCTTGAGCGCGGCCAGCTCCTCGCGACCCGCGTGCTCGGCGGCCAGCGCGGCCAGCGGCGGCTCGATCAGGATGCGCGCGTCCAGCAGCTCCAGCAGCCGGGCCGCGCGAAGCTCGCGCATGTTGGGATTGGGCAGGACCAGCCGCTCGATGTCGGCCCCGACGTAGATGCCGGAGCCGTGCCGCATCTCGATGGCCCCGGTGGCCTCGAGCCTGCGCAGCGCCTCGCGCAGCGTCGGGGTGGTGACGGCGAAGCGCTGGGAGAGCTCCCTGGTCGAGGGCAGCCTGTCCCCCGGCCGGTGTCCTCCGGTATGGATGAGCTCCAGCATGCGCTCGGTCAGAGCGTCGGAAAGCGTGGGACGCGTCACCTCGGACATATCAAGTGATCTAATCACTTAATGCCATCGGCGTCTATGAGCAGAGTAGTTTTCGCCACACGAAGCCTGTGATGGTGTGGATCGCAGGAGGCATCTCGGTATTAGCCGCTGCCACGCTGGGCCGGGCGTTACGTGACTTCGTAGGACGCGTCAGCCTTTGAGCCACTCCGTCATCATGTCGATCTGGCCTTTCCTGGAGGCCTGCACCTGCTTCGCCCATTCCTTGACCGCCGGGTTCGCCCCGTTGTAGACCTCCATGCCCGCCATCTGCACGGCGTCGTCCTGGTGGGCGATCAGCAGGTTGAGCAGGTCGCGCTCGAAGGCCTTGGACTTCTTCAGCGCCTGGATCTGCTTGACGTCGGTCTCCGACATGCCGCCGTGGTGATCGTGCCCTGCCGAGGGGGCGGTGAGCGGCTGATCCCAGGAGTGCAGCCAGCGCAACATCATCTCGACCTCGTTCTGCTGCGTGCTCTCGATGGCCGCGGTAAGCGTCTTGATCTCTTGCTTGGCGGCTCGCGCGGTGCCCACCTTGGCGATCTCGATACCCTGCCGGTGGTGCTGCACCATCATCTGTACGAACATGACATCGTCGGCGTTGACCGGGGCCTCGGCGGGTTCGGACGTCCCACAACCGGCGATGATCAGCAGGAGTCCCAAGACGGCCGCCGTCGCGACAACCTTCGCCCGCACTCGCCTCACCCCATTTATTAATAGGAAACCTTCCTAAGCGATTTCCATCCTGGGCGCAAGGGCCGCCTCAGAAACGCCAGTGCAGCCGCCGCACTCTCACGCCCTCCAGATTGACATCAACTTAACTCGAGGTTGCACCGTATCCCTATGGGAACCTTCGAGATCGGCGTTATCCTGCCGGGAATCGCCGTACAGCAGCGCGACCGCATCGACCTTCGCGAGGCGGCCAGGCACGGGCCATCGCCGCTGCCGCCACTGGCCAGAGGCCGAACGCGCCTCATCGAGCTGGCCGCCGAACAAACACGCCCCACTCCCTTCATCGCCATCGGCGCCACGTCCGCCCTGGGAACGGCCACCGATCTTCCATCCAGGGAGGAGATCGCCGCCGGCATCAGCAGCGCATATGCCCGCCCGCTGGCGGAAGTCACTGACATCCCCCTCACCGGCCACCCGAAAGAGGCCGCGGACAAGCTGGCCGCGTACCGAGACGCTGGAGCAACCAGCGCGATCATCGGGATATCAGGCGGCGACTGGCGAGCCCAGGTCGACCTCCTGGCAGCAACCCGGCACCTGCTGCAGCACTAGACGCACCCAGTGCTCACGGTTCTTCGCCTGCGACGACGGCGAGCAGCACATCTGCGTGGCAGGGAAGTTCGAGCGAACACCAGCAGGCCAGATCCTTGCCCTTGAGCTCCGTACGCGCCTGCCCGACCAGCTCGGGATGCTCCCGGAGATGGACCCGGTAAAGCTCGATCACTTCATCCCGTTCATGCACCCGACCGCCACAAGCCCGGCACCCCTGCTGTCTCACGCTGTGCGGACTGTTGTACGGACTCGCCCGCAGACCGGGCGCCGCCCGGCCGACGTAGACCGCGCCCCCAGGCACGCGCCCGTGGTACATGTCGCCCTCGACCTTGACTCGGCTCGGCATACGGCATCCTTCCCCTGACCTGGACCCTTATCCCGGGTCGCAGCAGGGAAACGCCGAGAGCGCCGACACACCGGGACTCGCCGAATATTCGGCAGATTTAACGTTCACCCCTCGGCAGATTTAACATCGATGCCAGTCTGTAGTCGTGGGAGAAGCGATCGACTACCTACCCCGACGTGCGGCTTCACTGGTCTACGAGGCGTTGGAGGACACGCGGATCGTTGTCATCAATGGAGCGCGCCAGGTAGGCAAGAGCACCCTCGCCGAAAGGGTGCTGCGACAGTTCCCAGGTGGAGTCACACGTTTCCTCGACGAGCCGCGACGACCTTGCTCAGCTCGCGCGCGCCTCGGCCTACGAAGCGGTCTTCGGCCTGCTATACCGCCTCACCGCCTACGGCCGGGATAACGAAGCACCAGATGACTCCCCCGGTTGGCGGCTGATGGAGACCACAGCGGTGGGCGAACTCACCGGCCGTGCAGTGCTGTCGCTCCATGAAGACCTGCTCAGCATGGACCCCTCGGGTCACGAGGGCCAGGACCTCTTCGAGTAATGATCAGCCCGGCTGCTGTACGCGACAGCAGCTCGTCTCGCAGGCCTGGACCGCCTCACCCTCCCTTGCGATTCTGAGTGGCTCGCGGGCGAATCACCGTGGGCGGTTGTACCGGTGCTGGTGCTTTGTCATCGCAGAGCCGCTCGATCATCCAGGACGCCGCAACGTCAGCGACTGGAACCGACGTTCGCCAGGTCCCACGACGTGGAAGTCCACGATCTCGAAGGACTTGCGCGCGTACTCCTGAAGCTGCTCATCGCTACGGAAGGAGAAGAACCGGGGAGGATCATGATCATCCTCTTCGAAGGCACCTTCCCCCGTCAGGCTGCCCCCGCCGTACACACCGAGAAAGAACAGGCCACCGGTCCGCATCACCCTGCAGATCGCGTCCATGACCGCCGGAAGGTCACTGTTGGGCACGTGCAGCAAGCAGTTCAACGCGTATACGGCGTCGAACGAACCGAGCGTGAAATCGAGATTCAGAAAGTCCATGACGTGGGCTTCAATGCCCTTCTCCCGGCAGAGAGCCACCATGGCCGGCGACAGATCGACGGCCACGACTTCCAAACCGTTTTCCTGAAAATACGCACTGTCCTGGCCCGTCCCGGCGCCGATCTCCAGCAGCCGCCGGCAACCGTGGTCCTGCAGCCGGTCCAGGAACGCCTGCCGCTCCGCCAGCTTCCACGGGCTCTTGCCGCCGGCATCACGTCGCTCAGCACTACCGTCGTACGCCGTTCGGAGAGGGCCGAGCACATCGTCATAGCGCACACTCATCGCGCCATGATGCCCCATGAGGGATTTCGACCACCATCTGCGCCTACAAAACGATCTATCGTGTTGCGCAATCTGTACAGTTCGGGCGTATGACCCGCTACTGGCAACCGCTGGCGCGTCGCGCCCGCGGCATGCGGTTCATGACAACAGCACGCGTCACGATCTCCCGCCAGCTCGGCGAGCACGCGAGCGGTGGACTCCGTGATGGCCGGTTCGATCGCCGTAGCGTCTCGTATTCGCCTGCTGATCACCTGAACGGGCTGCTCAATCGTGCACCTTCGCGCGGGAGCGCCACAGCAGCCATACGAAGTACGGCGTGCCGAGCAGGGCGGTGACGAGCCCGACGGGCACCTGGGCCGGGGCGATGACCGTGCGTCCGAGCGTGTCGGACAGGCTGACCAGGAGGGCGCCGAGGAGCATGGCCACCGGAAGGACGCGGGCGTGCCGGGCACCGACCAGGGCGCGGGCGGCGTGCGGGGCGATCAGGCCGACGAATCCGATCACACCCACCGCCGAGACCGCGGTGGCGGTCAACAGGACCGAACCACCCAGCGCGGCCAGCCGTACCGGCTCCAGGGGGACGCCGAGGACGCGGGGGCTGTCCTCGTCCAGGGCGAGCAGGTCCAGATCGCGGCGGAGCCAGACGATCAGCGGGGTCACCAGGAGCAGCGCCATCGCGACCGGGATGAGCTGGACCGGGAGCCGACCGTAGGTGGAGCCGGACAGCCAGATCAGGGCCTTGGCGGTGTTCCACGGATCGGCCTTCAAGATGATCATCACGGTGAGAGCGGTGCATGCCGCCTGCACGCCGACGCCGATCAGCACCAGCCGGTCCGAGTTCAGCCCGCCGCGCCACGACAACAGGTAGACCACGGCGGAGGCCCCCAGCGCCCCGGCCATGGCGACAGCGGACATCGACCAGATCCCGGCGAGCGGCACGAGGACGAGCAGCGAGATCGACCCGACGCCTGCGCCCGCCGTGACGCCCAGCACGCCGGGCTCGGCGAGCGGGTTGCGGCACACGGCCTGGACCGCGGTGCCCGCGATGGCCAGCGCGGCTCCGGCGAGCACGGCGGCGAGCACGCGGGGGTAGCGCTGGTCGAGCACGTACGTGAGGGCTCGTCCGGTCCGCCCGTTCAGCCAGTTGACCAGGTCTCCGCCAAGGATCCAGGTGTCGCCGCCGAGCATGCCGAGGAACACCGCTCCGGCGAGCAGCAGCGCGCAGGCGGTCACGACGGTCAGGAAGGCGGCGCCGGAGCGGGTGGCGCGGATGCGTACGATCGGTGGCTGGCGGGTTGGCCCCGCGTCACGGTAGCGGCGGGCCAGCCACACCATTGCCGCGGCGCCGAACATGGTGGTCACCACGCCGGGCGGCACATCCACGCCCGCCTGCCCACCCAGGACGGCGCGCAGCGCGATGTCCGAGCCCAGGACGATGAGCACGCCGACGAGGCCCGCCAGCGGCAGCATCGTGCGGTGGCGGTGCACGCCGGGGATCGACGACGGCAGCAGCCTGACGATCACCGGCGCACACAGCCCGACGAACCCGATGGGGCCCGCGATGGTCACCGCGGCGGCGGCCAGCACGACCGAGAGCAGCGTGAGCCACAACCGCATCCGCCTGACGTTGATGCCGAGCACGGTGGCGGCGTCATCGCCCAGGCCCAGAATGTCGAGCTTGGGCCCGGCCACTATCGCGGCGGCCAGCACCAGCAGCATCAGCGGGCCCGCCTGGACGACCGCGTTCAGGTCGCTTTGCACGAGCGAGCCGCTGCCCCAGGCGAACAGGCCGGTGGTCTCCTCCTCGAAGAGGATCATCAGCAGGTTGGTGAGAGAGCTGAGCGCCAGCGCGGTGGCCGAGCCCGCCAGAATCAGCCTGGTGGTTCCCAGCCTGCCACCGGCGGCCAGCGCCAGCACCAGAGCCGCGGCCGCCAGGCCGCCGAGCATGGCCAGCAGCCCCGACAGGGCGAGCGGCAACGTCAGGCCGAACGCGGCTGCCGCGGCGACCGCGAAGTAGGCGCCGGAACTGACCGCCAGGGTGTCGGGCGAGGCCATCGGATTGCGGGAGACCGACTGCAGCAGCGTTCCCGCCACGCCCAGGGCGACGCCGACGGCGACTCCGGCCAGCAGCCGGGGCAGCCGGGAGGCCAGCAGCACCCGGGCGGCCTCGCCGTCCCCGTCGTCGAACGGCAGCCGCAGCAGGTCCAGGGCGCCGATTGACGACGTGCCCTGCGTCACGTGGACCACGGCGACCAGGACGACCGCCGCCAGTGTCAGGAGGACGACCCCGGCGGTTCCCAGCCGCCGCAGTGGCGTGGTGGGAACCGCGGGAGCCTGGTGGACCTGGGTGCTCAAGCGGTGTAGGCCTTCACGACCGCCTCGGCGTACTGCTTGCACGACAGCGGCCCGCCGAAGGTCCAGATGCCGTCGGGCAGCTTGGTGACCTGGCCCTTCTCGACGAACGGCAGCTTCTTCCAGATGGCGTTGGAGGCCAGGCCGTCGGCGAAGACGTCGTCGCCGTCGGAGGCGCTGTAGAAGAAGCGGGTGTCGGGGTCCTTCAGCGCGGTCAGGCCCTCGACGTCGGTGTTGCCCAGCCCCCATTGCGGGTCGACTTCGCCGGTCCAGGCGTTGGTCAGGCCGAGCTGGGTGGCGACCTCGGAGACCAGCGAGCCCTTGCCGAAGGTGCGGATGGAGATCTTGCTGCCGTCCTTCCAGCCGTCGGCCATGACGAAGGGCTTGCCGGCGAAGCCCGCGGCGGAGAGCTTGGCCTTGCCGTCGGCCAGCGTGGCGTCCAGGTCGGCCAGCAGCTTGTCCGCTTCAGCGGTCTTGCCCAGTGCGGTGGCGATCATTTTGAGGTCGGTGCGCATGCGGCCCAGGTTGTCGCTCGCGTCGCTGCCCTTGGCAACGAGGACAGGGACGAACTTCTCCAGCTGCGGCACGAGCGTGGAGTCGTCGGACTCCATGACGACCAGGTCGGGCTGGAGGGCAGCGATGGAGTCAACGCTCGGCTCCTGTCGGGTGCCGACATCCTTGACCGAGGCGTCGAGCTTGGCCGCGGTCACCCACGTGCCGTAGCCCTTGACGTCGGCCACGCCGACCGGTATGACACCGAGGCTGACCACCGTCTCGGCCTCGCCCCACTCCAGGGCGACCACCCTGGTGGCCGGACGGTCGAGGGTGACCTGCTTACCGCGGTCGTCGGTCACAGTGATGGGGTGGCGGAAGCCGTACCCCCGGAAGCGGCCGGTTCTGGGGCGGCGGTCTCGGTGGTGCCACAGGCGCCGAGCACGGCGACCGCGGCGACGGCCATGAGGGCGCGGCGCAGGGTGATCATGGATGTTCCTGTCAGGTTGTGGCGGGGACGCTTTTGGTGTGCCGGCCGACCGGACGGGTGATCACCGTCCCCGTCCTTGGGTCGTGCGTGACCTCGATGCGGATGCCGTACGCCTCGGTGAGCAGCTTCTCGGTGAGGACCACGGCGGGCGGTCCGTCTGCGCGCACCCGGCCCCGGTGCAGCAGGACGACGTGGTCGGCCAGCTCGGCGGCCTGGTTCAGGTCGTGCAGGACGACTCCGATGGCCACGTCGTGCTGGTCGGCCAGGTCGCGCACCAGCTCCAGCAGTTCGACCTGGTAGCGCAGGTCGAGGAAGGTGGTGGGCTCGTCCAGCAGCAGGACGCCGGTGTCCTGTGCAAGGCAGGTGGCCAGCCACACCCGCTGCAGCTCGCCGCCCGACAGCTCATCCGCCGGGCGGTCGGCCATCGCGGTGACGCCGGTGAGCTCCATTGCTCTGGCGACGGCGGCGTCCCCGTCGGGGTCTCCCGCCCGCCATCGGCCCCGGTACGGGTGCCTGCCGTAGCCGACCACGTCCCGGACCCGGACGCCGGAGGGCGTGGGACGGCTCTGGGACAGCAGCGTGACCCGCCGTGCGAAGTCGCGGGCCGACAAGTCCGTCGCGGACGTGCCGTCGGCCAGCGTGATCGTGCCCGCGTCCGGCTTGTGGAGCCGGGCGAGCGCCCGCAACAGGGTGGACTTGCCGCTGCCGTTCGGGCCCACGAGGGCCGTCACGGTTCCAGGGCGGACGGCGATGTGGCCGTTCTCGACGGCCGTGGTGCCGTGGTAGCTGAGTAACAGGTCGGCTCCACGGAGCGAGATCCCCTTGGTCACGGGATTTGGTTAGGCTTACCTAGTTAATTGTCAACTTTGTCCGTATCGATCATGCTCTCAGCCTTGGTGGCGGGGCTGGCCGCCGCGATCACCGCCGTCTTCATCCGGCCGGCGCGGGGCTGAGGATGGCGCTGCGGAACTGGGGCGCGCTGTGGTCGCGTGCCTGCATCCGACCCGAGACATCGGGTTCACCTTCTTCACCGCTCTGGTGCGCTACCGCACCTCGCTGCTGGCCGCCCAGGAACTACCCACAGGCGGCCTGGCCGTTCGCCTGCTGCCGGCCCGCGAGTTCCGGAGGAGGCGAAGGTCATCCTCGATCCGCCTCGCTGCCCATAGCGGGAGGTAGTGATGCAGGCCGATGTCGCATAGCTCGGCGACCTGCCGCCACACTCCAGGGCTTCCAGTCTTGCGGTAGAGCGGATTGATCGGGTCCTTCTCGAACATCTCGACTTCATCGCCGAGACGCAGGTCAGCCGCGGGGGATACGGAACTCCACCATGCACGTCAGCGTATGAGCAAGTCACTGTGGGTACAAGGCAAATCACCTTGGGTGAGGAGGAGGCATCGATGATCCCCGGCTGCGGCAATTGCGACTGCAACGACGCGATGTACGAAGGGACCCCATCGCATTGGACGCAGGTTCATACCGAGTGACGGCTAGCCAGTGACCTCAAGACCCACCCCCGCCCAGGCAATGGGCGGGGGCTTCGTTCTGAAACCCCCTTCGCGCCGCCAGCTTCCACGGACTCTTGCCGCTGACATCACGCCTCTCGGCACTCCCGTCGTACGCCGTCCGGAGCGGGCCGACCACACCGTCATAGCGCATGCTCAACGCGCCATGATGCCCCACGAGAGCGGCAAGGACGACGAAGGCGGCCTCTTGTTGCTCAGTCCTCCTGCCGCTTCCAGAACTGACGCGGTGCATACCCACTTCGCCGAAGCCAGTGTTCGGTATAGACGATCCGGTCAGCTTCGACAACGACCAGCGGGCCGGATGGCGGTTCGTCGAGCGGGCGCGAACGCTCCACATGATCCGACTGCCACCTGAACGCGGGCCAGTAGTGCGCGAACTCCGGATCATCGACCTCAAGAACGCGGGCTCGCCCGAAGACCTGGGCACCTCGGCTGCTGGCCTGTCCCACCAGTGGGGCGAATATCCCGATCGAGACCCTGGGGTCTGCGGCTACATTCCGCATCTTGGGAGACGTGGGCACCGCCGTGAACATGAGCGCGAAGTCCAGGTGGAAGTAACGCACAGGGGTCGCCAGCGGCCCATCAGCCCCCAACGTCGCCAGGACACACATGTTCTGCGATGAGAGCAGGTTCAGGATGCGCTCTTCCAGCAGTTCTCTGTCCAGGCGCTTGGTTGGTGAGGGACCAGCCAGCCATTCATTGGTCACGGGCATGGCAAAGGATCTCATAGGGGGTAAGGGAGCCCGGCGCGGTGCGCCTGCTGGCAGGAGTGTTAGCAAAGGCCCCCCGCGATCATCGCGAGAGGCCTTTGACCTGGGAGCCGCCTTGGGGATTCGAACCCCAGACCCCTTCATTACGAGTGAAGTGCTCTGGCCGACTGAGCTAAGGCGGCGTGCCGTATGGCGTGAGAGAGTCTACAGGAGCCTGAGGGGTTCTCGCTCCCATCGATCACCCGATGCCCGGACAGATCGCCCGTCCTCCGACGCTTCCCGTGACCTTCCCCGGTAGTCACCGGCCCGCGGCCCCCGTAGGGCTATGACCGTACTGTCTGGACTTTCGAACTCCGACTGCTCGGGGTCCCTCAAAGAGAAGACGACCGCCGAACCGGCAGGAGCCTGCCGATCCCCCTGATGACCTGGCCCAGGGACGGTACGTTGTGCCCCACCACCGTCCCGGCAGCACCCTGCAGGGTCTCCACGCTCGCCCCACCCGGGATGCCGAGGCCCGGAACTCCTGATACAACGACCATCCATGGACTCGGAGACGGTCCTGCCCAAGCAAGAGTCCTGTTGGTGGCTCGCCCCACCTGGTCACGGCGCGACATTCGCGGACTGGCTCGCGGATCGCAAACCCGTCGCCTCGTACGCCCGCATCTCGGCCGACCTGACTCGGACGAGCATGGTGTCGAAGATCGACATGCGGCCGGCCGGCGCCATGCCTCCAGTCTCGGACTCGACATAAGTGAAGTCCTATGAGCACAACGACCTTACGGCGGCCACGGAGGATGTGACACGAGAGGCATTCGATCGCCTCGTCTAAGAGGTACGCAGCCGGCGGCGTCGGTGTCGTCGATCTTGATGCCTGCCTGGTCCAGGCTGTAATAGACGAACCCGCTGCCAGCCGAATGCCGAGGGTCCGCTGGCGCTCCAGATGCAGGGCTACCCCTGGTTTCGTATTCGGAGGTGCGGCGCCATTCATGATAATGACGAGCACTCCCATGCCGAACGTCAGTTCTCCCTGAACTTCTCCGCGACTGTGTCGGCCATTGCCTCCAAGTCGCCTTCTGGGTCGTAAAAGATGTTGTGATACTCGATGTTCATCTCCCCGGCGAGCACGTTCAGTATCTCTCTGAGCTGACCCTGTTGCCCCTTCATATAGTGTGGCAACGCGACAATTTTTATGATGCGCAGACTCTCTGGATCTCCTGTGTATTCCGCTCGAATCTCGCTGAGGAGTGCCTGGAGATGCGCGGCGTCCAATGCGACGCAGAGCCACTTGTTCGGTGTTCGCAGACCGAATTTATGGAAGAGTGGATTCGTGAAATCTGGATTCACAAAGTGAATTCGATCACCGTTACGCTGAATTATGCCGGCCACCTCGAGGCGGGCGACCAACTCATTCGCCTGCTGCGTAAGCTGGCTCTCGTGGAATAGATGAAAATCTACGCCTTCTTTTGCGTCGGCCGGAACAGCGCCGACATCCTTGAGTCGATCTATAATGCTGGCCCAGAACTCGGACCTAGCCTCGTCCGTGAACGGAAAATCTGGTCTGCCGTCGGGATGGTGTTCACTGGTGTAATTGTAGTCATCCCCCAAGGATGCGACTCTGATGTCTGCCTCTGGCGCTCGTTCGCGCAACGATTTAACCACAGTCCCCGTGAGCTCCAGACCTCTACTATCGGCTGGAATCGCATTCTCGTCGGTTATGGGACCGCCGTAGTCGACAAGATATGGCCCGAAGCCCTCGATTACGAAAACAACCGGATCACCCGAGCGAAGCGCATCAATGATCTCCTGCACCTGGATGAGCGAAAAATCAACTCCATTCTCTGTATAATCTGCCTCTATTGTTTTGACTTCAGCACTGATACTTTTCAGTTGCTTCCTGGAGAAGGTGGAACCGGTGCCTTGCTCGAGCTTCTCTTGGAGGATCGGGCGCCACTTTTCGGCTAGAGGTTGTAGCCGCTCGCTGTAGAGCAGAGGGCGTTTCGTGCCATGCGACGCATCACGATCCACTAACGTGCGCCCCGAAGCCGAGTTGTCGGCACGGTCCTCTGGACGCGCGGATGGTTCTTGTTCGTGCGTGCCGAGCAGGCGGGCCGGCTGTGAGCCTTCCGGTGCTGTCCGGCCGATGCGTGCGTCAGCCGGCTCCGGACTGCCAGCGGGTTCGGCCAGGAGGGCATCGGGGCCGTGGTCGGCTGCGGCCTCGCCGAGGCTTCGCGCCGCCGAGTCGCGCAAGTAGCCGGGCTCGTCGACGACGGGCTGCACCGCGCCACGGATGTGCAGAACCACATCGTCAGGGGACGTGCCGGAGAGCCGCTCGCTGGCCGGGGGGACGGCCGGTGGCTTGCGCGTGTCGGTGGGTAAGGGGTGCCCGTGCCTGCTCAGTTCGTGCAGGATTCCGTCGATCTCGGATTGGAGAGCGTTGCGTTCGGCATCGGTGGTGGCCGAGGCGAGCTTGCGGGTGAGGAGTCGGTACTCGTTGTGGCGGGCGGTGACGCATTGGTCGAGGCCGCCCGTCAGGGTGGGCAGCAGGCGGGGAGTGCGTGATTGCGGGGCGGCTCGGCGTTGGAAGGTGTCGGTGAGTTCGTGGATGACAAGCCTGGCCACCTGGTCGGGGGCCACCCGGGGCGCCAGCCGTACCAGATGCGGGTCGGTTTCGGTGCCTTGACCTACCCGGGTGCGGCCAAGACGGTTGCCCCCGACGGCGCCGATCTCGAAGTGGAAGTGCTGGGTGCTGTTGCCGGTGTCCACGACAAGGGTGCTTGCATCGATCCAGCGCCAGCCCTTTACGTCGGTGCCGAAGTCGGCGGGCAGCGCCTGGGTGTCCAAGGCCGCCCGCACCTCGTCGACCGTGAGTTCCTGCAGGTCCTGGTGTCGCCCGTCGGCGACGAACCGCGTCCCTGCGACGGGCCGGGCCGCCACCAGGGTGTAGCGGGAACGTCGATCTGCCCCGGTCGGCCCGAACCACCGGTTGATCAGCCCTGCGATGTCGCGCTTTGACGACTCTGTCCTGCCCGCCGGTTGGGTGCCCTGCGTGTCCTGGTCAGAGACAGCGGAGGCGGTGGTGACAGTGGTGGTGGTCGACGTGGTGGTGGTGGCGCTGCCGGTGGGATCGGGGGCGGAGGTGCTGATGGTGGTGCCGGCGGCGGGGTCGGCACGAGGGACAGGGCCGGGGTCAGGGATGGTGTCGGGGTTCGATGCGGCGGTCGGAGGGTTCGGGGTGCTCAGCTGCTGAGAGGTCGCCTCGGGGTCGACGGTCTCGTCCGACTGTGGGGCTAACTCAGGGTCGTGGCCGGGTTGGTCGTCGTTGGGCGGCTCGGCTGGGGTGGTGTCGTTGTTCGGGTTGTGGCCTGTCGAAGGTGTCTGCGGGGTGTTCGATGGCTGGTCGAGTGCGGCTGGGGGTCGTGGCTTGGGCGTCGTGGGGGAGACCGGGTCGGCCGGCGTGCTGATCCCGTCCCACCTGACCGGCGCCTGCGTCTGCGTCCGCGCCTGTGCTGGGATGGCGAGGTCGAGGGCCGCTCTGACCGGGGCACCGGTCCCGGGTTGGGTTTGGGCCGTGCCAGACTCGGCCGTCCGGGGCTGGCTGGTTGCCTGCTGGCCGGACTGACCGGTCGCGAGCGCATCGTTGAAAACACCAGCCAGCGTGGAGGCGGGATAGAGCACCGCGTTGGCCACATCGACGCTGAACGGGCTGATCGTATTGGTCCGGCCTGCCCCACCCATGAACGCGCCCAGCAACGACTCTGGCGTCGGTGGCACCCACTGCCCGTACACCACCCGGTTGGCCACCACACTGCCCGCTGGAGAAGCCGCCACATTGCTCAACCCTGTGTTCAACACCCGGCCCGGATACCGCAAGAACGCATTGACCACCCCCGGCGCATCACCCGCACGAGCGTTGAGCCACCCAACACCGGGAATGCTGTCGGTCAACCTGCTCACATGGCTGGCGAGCAAGGTGGCGGCCAGCGCGCCGACCGTCGCCCCCAGTGCCGCCGCCTTGGTCTTGGCCCAATCCCACGCATCCAGCGTGCCCATCTTGATCTGCTGATACTGCGCGAAAGCGTCGCCGAAAACCTCCTCAGCGACCTCCTCCGGGATCTCCATCACCAACAACCAGGCCGCAAGTCTCTCCCCCGCCGACCCGCCGGCCAACCCCGTCAAACGGCTCAACGCGCTCGTCGCATACGGCCGGCCCGCCAGCATCGCCAACCGCTCCAGAAGCAGCAGCATCCGCGCATTGCCCGACCTGGCCACCGCGCCCACCAGCAACCGAGCCAACGGACCAGCCGACACCGCGAGCACCGCAATCAGCGCCGCAGCCAGCGACACCCAAAACGCCACATTGATCGACAGCTTCGAATACTGCGTCTGCCGCGCCATATGATCCATCTGCTGGGCGTACAGGGCAGCCTCACCCGCCTTGGCCACCACCCCCGTTCGCTCATCGAACAGCTCCCGCGTCCGGGCAAATGCCGCCGGCTTGGCCGGCGACTCAAGACCAGCCGAAATCTCGCCAATCGAGAACGCGGTCGGCTCCAACGACGACACCAACACCCCCGTGGCGTCTTCAAAAGCCAACCTGGCCTGCCACAGCCCGCTCTCACTGGCCTGCGGCCACGGCTCGCCCGCGGTCAACATCGGAATCAACCAATTGACCACCCATGCAGGCAACGCCTCGGTCCGCCACGCCGGCTCCACATCGGTAGTGGAGATCCCCCCACTGGAATAGGGCGAAAGAGGACCCGGAAGCTGAGAATCAACATTCGGCCCGCCGACGCCCACGCCAAGCTCACATGGTCCACTGAGGCGGCACCGCGATGCTTTCAGCTATAGCCGCATCCGTGGCCAGCGTGTTACCCACCTGCGTCCGCAACTTGGTCGGAAGACCGCCGATCTCCTCCACCAACCCGTCGGTGTCATCCACGCACCGCCAAGGCCCGCCATAAGCCAGGAGGGCCCGCTCGAACTCCGCCCCCTCCGGCCCATCACCCCACGGCCGCGCCTCCAACAGCCCACGAATCCGAGCCCGCACCTGCCCCCAATCGGCTTCCAGGTCCGACGCCATTACCTCCAACCGCGCCAGGCCAGAATCCAGCGGCTCACCGATGAACACATCCGCCGATCCCGCCCCCGACGATCCGCTCACCGCTGCCCGCCCTCTCCCAGCATCTGACCCGCCAACTGCCCCAGCACCGTCTCCAGATCGCCATTCAGATGAGCCCGCATCTGCTCAGCGGGCACCACCGGCTCGAAAATCTCCACCACCTCATCCACCGCCCGAACCGACGCCCGCCGCACCGTCTCAACGATCACATCAGCCAACGACCGCGCATCCGGACGCCGAAACACCCGCGGATCAATGTCCAACCGGACCAGGTCCCCACGCACCCCTACGGTGGCCGACACCAAACCATCACGAGACTTCTCCGTCACCTGCACCGCCCGCGCCCGCTCATGCAGCGCCAGAGCCTCGCCCTGCAACCGCATGAACCTCGCCCGCAACTCCTCGACATACGCACGCAACCCCGCCGCATCGCCGCCCTCCACCGCCAACCACCTCCAGAACAGGTTGCATCCTGCATCAGAAATAACATTTCGCATCACAGGTGTGGGTACGCATTCACGCCGAATGCATCCGAGTACGACGTGATCGCGATGCGTGATCGTCTTCGAACGTGCGTCGTCGTGGCGGGTGTCCGGGATCATGCCGGTGTCGGGTCAGGTGGGGTCCAGGCGAGCCGCCGCCCACGGCTGAAGGGCCAGTGACCGACTTGAAGTCAATTCTGTCCGTAGCTGGGAAAGTCGCAGATGACTTCCTCTGGCATGAATGCGTGCAGCGCTTTGAGGTGATCGTTCAACTTATTCATGTGCTGACGTGCAATCGCGGTCAGGTAGATCGTAGTAGGATCCAGCTTCCGATCTTCTATTGCCTGACGCTCTCTTTCGTTGACCCAGCGGCCGAGCTCGCTAGAATAGAGGTCTTCACGATAGGCCACTGGGATCGCATCACGGGGATAGGTCAACTCCTTTCCGCTATATTCATAGTAATAGATGTGCTCTTCTCGGCCACACGTGGCAGTGTCGACCCCAGTCCATGCAAGTGGGTTGGCGAATACGATACTGCAGTCACAGTTGTTGCCGCCGATCTCGTGATCCCACACGGGGAACTCATATCCCCCGGGACCCCATTTCCTGCCGCCGAAAGGGCTACCTACGAATTGATTTTGTTCCATGTCCTTAAAGGCCGGGAGGACGTCCTCACCGAACCAGCGGACGCCTTCACCAACCGTCCCTATGACAGCTGCCAGCTCTATGAATGCCGCCCGAAGCACCCCCATTCCACGAAGTGCCTCCTTCGCGGCATCTCCACTCCAGGCCTCGGCGAGATCAGCGCCTTCCCCTGTCAGGGTGGAGACGCTTTCTGCCAGAGAGTCGGCCGCCGAAAGAAGTTTGCCCCCGTACTCCGGCAAGTCCGATCCGATGTCTATCGACCAAAGGCGGCTCCGGTATTCATTTGCAGAGAAATCTGGCCAATTTATCCGATGGGGTGCCAACTGCATTTCAAGGAGAGAGTCATCCTCTCCAATGTCACCCTTATGCCAAGATATCATTCTTTTTCCTCCAGCAGACTCAAAGCGGACGCCTCTTCTGCCAGATCGTACTCCTCGATACAGCTGGCCAGCCCGGCGATATAGGACGAATAGGATCTGAACAATTGCCCGAGTGCGCGCTCCAGGAATCTCTGAAAGTCCTCCAGGACTCCAGACTCCGTGGCTTCCGCCTTCAGGTCCCTTGCTGGAGGAAAGTTGCCGAACTCGGGCACCCTCCAATAGATGTAGACCCCAATTGGTGATTCATCATGAGGATAACGCCCGCCGCCAGGATGCAGTCGCAGACCAGAATATCTCTCCAGGTCAGATAGCAATGCGCGCGCGACAGCCTTTACCGCGGAACGATCGATCGCCACACCGTCCTGCGCCTCCGGCCAACTGGTCGGCCCTCCATCCAGCGCCCACGAACGCCATTCCGGCATTTCTGTGTCGGGGGTCGAATCGTAGCGCTCCCCGTCTACGCGGTAATCGGGATACCATTGATGTCCCGGCGGTGAGACCTGCGGCGGAGGAAGCTCATTGAACAAGGGCTCAGTCACGCATAACTCCAGCAGGTGTGCAGATTGAACCGTGCATCGATATCCCAGCTAACGTGGCGGAACAATAGTTCCCGCCGCTAGCGCGCCGCTAGCGCGCCGCACATTGAGTTGTTTGCGGCGGCTGTACCAAGGCTGAAAGACGGCGGCCTGCTACGCACGGTACGCAGTGGAGAAGGGTGCCATCAACTGTACGAATCGATACCGACGGGCCCTTGAGTCGTCCACGCTCTGACGGTCCCCGCGGCCACGTCGAGCCGAAGCGCTGGTCAGGACATCGAGACGGATCGGCCCCAATTGAGTCGTCGCTCGATCTCGCCGGCCCCCGCGGCCGCCTCGTCGAGCCGGCGAGTCCGGACGCTGTGTTCGGTGCGGGAAGCCGTATCGCGGTCGTCGCGGGTGCTCGCGCCGTCGTGGCGCCCCGACGCGTAGGCCTGTCTGGCGGCCACGTGCTGGAAGGTGTCGCTGATCTCGTGGATGACGAGCCTGGCTACTTGGCCGGGGGCGACCCGCGGCGCCAGCCGTACCAGATAAGCGCCTCCGGGACATTCCTCCGTGTGAGCCAGACGGCGGTCCCCGACGCCGATCTCGAAGTGAAATTGCCGGCGTCCGAAGGCGGGGGTCTCCACGACCAGCGTCGCCGCGTCGCTCCACCGCCAGGTGCTCTCGCACGAACTGAAGCCCGCGGAGAGTGCTCTGGCGTCGCAGGCCTTCCGCACCTCGTCCATTGTCAGGTCCGGCACAGGGGGGTGCCACGTCTGCGCAGCTCTCGGCTGACTCGATTGGAGATCGTCAAGGACTGAGATGCGCTCAGTGAGATCGGACACCTCATCCCTGAGCACCCACTGCCGAAAGACCCCACGTTCCACGCGCTCAAGCCCCAGTCGCAGCGCTACAGTCGCCCTGCCCCCCGTGTACTCGATGAGGAGCTCGTCATCACGCTGGCCGTGAACCTGGAAGGGTTCGCCCTGCCACTGGCAAACCGTTGTGACAAAGGTGATGGCCACGCATTCCCCGGCGGGCACAGCACGGACGTAAAGGCCTGGATCAACCTGCTCGAAGCCCTCTGCGGGAACCTCGCTTCGCAGACGCATCCACACCTGGCCTTCGTGCAGGTCGGGTGTGGCCTCGTAATCGGTTCCCGCCCAGCACGCCCGGTAGGAATGCCACGTCACTCCGCCTCCTCAGTAAGCACCCACGATCGACGATCGCCGTCATAGCGAGCACGGACCCGCTCTCGACCGTCCGCGCCCAGCTCCACGATCTCGGCCCCGTAGGGGAGACCCACCCCGTTGATC
Organism: Nonomuraea sp. 3N208; assembly: GCF_052245935.1. Classification (NCBI taxonomy): domain Bacteria; kingdom Bacillati; phylum Actinomycetota; class Actinomycetes; order Streptosporangiales; family Streptosporangiaceae; genus Nonomuraea; species Nonomuraea sp. 3N208. Next base: position 245,944 of record NZ_JBQQBR010000012.1, read on the forward strand.
TTGTACTCCCTGATCGTCTCATCGACGTTCGGTACCAGGCCCATGCCGACGAACGGAGGTTCCTCAATGACCCACCCGGCGACGGCCGCCATCCCTTCCTCATCAACCCCGCCGTACGGCGTTCGGTAGAGGGACGGACCGATCGAGGGCCAGCGCAGGATGTTCACCGCTCCGCCACTGGTGAGTGCCTCCTCCTGGAGTAACGCCCGGGCGAGTACGACTGGCGTCGCGATGTGCTCCACATCCATGGCGTGATGGCAGTAGCCGGACACGCGAGGCTCGCGGCTGTCCAGCAGAGCCTGGATGTCGCGTGGCCGCAGCAGCTTCTGCACGATGGGGGTTCCCGCCCCCGGCTCGGCGGCGATGTCCTGCTCCAGCGTAGGTACGGCAAGCCTGGCGACCGTCCCTGACTCAAGGAGAAAGGAGAGATCGAGCCCAGGGTTGATCGCCAAGCCCCAGCGGAGGTCCGGCCAGCCCGCCGCCAGCTCGACCATGGACACGATCCGGTAGTGCCGCACGGCGTCGCGCGTGGCCTTGCGCATCGCCTCGGCCGAGGTGTAGCCGATGAGCCACGTCTGCTCCGCATCCGTCACGGTGGGCCAGGCGACCGGCTCCTCACCGGTGGCTGCCGCGTCGCTGATGGGGCAGGCCAGATCGGCATCGCGCAGCAGGCGCAGGCAGAGGGCCAGGTCCCCTCGCTCATGCGCCCGCATGAGGCGCTCCTCGAACGGACTTGCCGCCTGCATGAGCGCCAGACTAGTAGTTGTTCCAGAGGTCGATCTAAGGAGGTCCGCGGTGACGCTGCAGGTGGCGCGGACGCGAGACGAGGCACATCTGTACCTTGACCTGCATCCATGCGTGTGCGGGTCGGTGGAGACCGCATGGGACAGCGGCGTGGTCGACTTGGCAGGCGAGCTGGCCGCCTGCTACGACGGCATCTGCGCCGACTGCGGGGTGGAGCGGAAATTCGTGTTCGCCCTGCCGCAGCGAGAGGTGATGCCGGAGGGGTGGCCTACGTTCGGCGGACCGGAGCCCTCCCAACTCCTCGACGCAGGTGAGTGGTTGTGGGTGTCCGACCTGACGGCAGGGAACGTACCGACAGACGATCAGAACGCAGCGCGCCAGGCCCTGGCGATGGCTCGCGCGGCCGTCGACGAGGTGATGAAGTTCATCCCCGACGGACATGAACACGTTCCAGATCATGCCTTCTGGTCCGAGCTCGGGCGGCAGGTCAGGGACGCCGAGCCGGCACGGTTCCGACGTGAGCGGCTCGAGGTCGTCAGGGACACCTACCGCGATCTGGCCATCGATGCCTGATTCGCCCGTGTCCGAGCCAAAGCGAGGACGCTGACCGAAGCGCGACTGTTCTTCTCGATCACATCCGGCGATCAGGAGGTCGATGTGGCGCAAGGGCTGACCGGCCTCGACGGCTGGTGCGGCGGCTGGGGGTGCATGACGGTGATCAGGCGCCAGAGGCAGGATGCTGCTGGTGGACTCGGCCGAAGCCCCCTCTGTGGGCGGCGAGGTCGGCGATGCCCTCGGGCGCCAGGGCCGCCGACCCATGAGGGTCCTGCTCGCGGGCCGTCCGGGCGTCCTGGACGGCCAGGAACGCGGCGGCCGGCTTGGTTGGCGAGGGTGATGTGCCGGTGCCAGCCGTGTCAGGAGCGCACCTCGTAGTCGGGGCCCAGGCGGACTTGGCCAGCTTGATCGCTTCCTCTACCCGCCAACGAGCTCCGGGCACGGTGACCAGGTCCTCCACCGGGGTGGAGGCCGGGCCTCAGGCCAGGTGGCACGTAGAGTGAGCGCCAGGGGAGCCACAGAGGGGAGCCAGCGTGCGCCGACTACCCTCTGTGCAGTCCGTAATCACTCGACCGAATGCTGAGTGCCCTGTTCCGGCTCGCTGCCATACATCTGGTCGTGCTGGATGCGAGGCGAGCACACGCTGGCTTTGGAGCACGAACACCGCCGCCCTCCGTCGTTGAGCCGCACCACGACCGAGTCGGACGGCACGTTGTGCCCCACCACCGTTCCGGCCCCCTGCGGGGTCTCCACACTCGCCCCCACCCGAGGCGCCGAGGCCCGGAACTCCTGATACAGCGGATGCTCGTACTTCAGGCAGCACATGAGCCGCCCGCACGCGCCCGCGATCCGCAGCGGATTGACCGGCAGATCCTGGTCCTTGGCCATGCGTACCGAGACCGGCTCGAAGTCCTTCAAGAACGTGGCACAACACAAGTCACGGCCGCACGGGCCGATGCCGCCCTGCAGCCGGGCCTCGTCCCTCGGGCCGATCTGGCGCAACTCGACCCGGGCACGCAGGTTGCGGGCCAGATCTCGGACCAGGGCGCGGAAGTCCACCCGGTGCGGCGCCGAGAAATAGACCGTGTAGACGTTGTCCTGGTCCAGGTAGTCGACCCCGACCACCTTCATCGGCAGCGAGTGCCGCTTGATCAGACGCTTGGACACGCTACGGGCCTCGGCCCGACGGCGTTTGTTGGACTCGTCGCGGGCCAGCTGCTCCTCACCCGCCAACCCCGCGCACACCGGCAGCCCGTCAATGTCCTCACTCGAGTACTGCGGCGCCCACACACACTCCGCCACCTCCGGACCCGAGTCGGTCGGCACGAGCACCTTGTCGCCCACCTTCGGGCTGTGCCCGCCGGGATCGAGGTAGTAGAGCCTCCCATAGCGGGTGAAGCTCACGGCCATGATCATTCCCATGGGCTCGGGCTCGCCTCCTGACGGCCTAGGGGTTACGGCCTTCCCTGCCACATTACGTTGATCCCGCGATGGAGGTCAGAGGTGACGGATGCAATCCCGGATTATCCGCCGATCTAGCACACCTTGCCATCCCACCCGCGCAAGCGCAGGCGCAGCCACGCCGCCACTGTCTCCGCTGCGATCTCTCAGGGGCGGAGCGCAAGCATCATCGCTTCGACCGCGATCTGCGGATTGACGTTGGCCGCCAGCCGTTCTCTGCACTGCATGATCGCGTCGATCCGCCGCAGCGTCTCCTCGGGTGTCGACCGTTTGGCGAACTGGTCGAGGTCGAAGCGGATGTCGTCGTTCGCCAGCTCCACCGCCGCCCCGAACTGCATGGCCAGCACGTCCCGGTAGAACGACACCAGCTCGAGCAACGCCGAGTCCAGCGAGTCCCGCTTGATCCGCGTGGCCCGTGACTTCTGCCGGTCCTCCAGCTCCTTCAGCGCCCCTGCCCCGCCCCGCACCAGCCCGCGGTTGAGCCCCTTGCCCGTGGAGCCCTCCCCGTACAGCTTGCGCAGTTCGGTGGTCTCGTTCTCGTTGAGCGCGGCCGTGGCCGCGGCCGCCTCCTCCTCCGCCGTCTTCACCAGACGCTCGGCGGCGGACACGCACTCCCCCACCCCCGTGAGCGAGCGTGGAATGGACAGCACGGCCTCGCGGCGCTGCCTCGTCCCCTCGTTGAGCGCCAGCGCCCGCGCCCTGCTGATGTGCCCCTGAGCGACCCGGGCGGCGAACGCGGCCGTCTCCCACGGCACGCTGTCACGCGTGGCCAGCACGTGGGCGACCGCCTCCGTGCTGGGCGTGGTCAGGGTGATCAGCCGGCAGCGCGACCTGATAGTGATCATCAGGTCGTCGGGAGCGGGCGAGCACAACAGCCACACCGTACGGGGCGGAGGCTCTTCGATGGCCTTGAGCAGGGCGTTCGCGGCCGACTCCGTGGCCCGGTCGGCGTCTTCGAACAGGATGACCCGCCACCGCCCCTGCCTCGGCGCCCCGGCCGCGCGCAGGATGAGCTCGCGGGTCTGCTTGACGCTGTAGGACAGGCCCTCGGGGCGTACGGACTCCAGGTCGGGGTGGGAGCCGATGAGCACCTGGTGGCACTGGTCGCAGTGGCCGCAGCCGCCGTCAGGGCACAGCAGCGCCGCGGCGAAGGCACGGGCGGCGTCCTCCCGTCCGGAGCCGGGCGGGCCGGTGAACAGCCAGGCATGCGTCATGCCCGCGCCGCGCCCGCCGGCGACGACCTCCCCAGCCGCCGCCGCGGCCCGCGACAGCACGGCCACCGCCTTGTCCTGCCCAACGAGGTCATCGAAAACGGTCACGCGCTAAGGCTAATTGCCCGTCACCCCACGTGGCACAGCAACGGGGGGAGGGCCTCACCCCCAGTCGCGGATCGCCGGCATCGTCCCCGTGACATCCTCTGTTTCCTCCGGGACCGGGTCGGGCAATATGTCACGGATGCGGTCCTGGATCTGGCGAGTGATCAGGTCGAGCGGCTGCGTGCCGTCGACGACCAGGTAACGCTCGGGCGCGGCGGCCGCCAGCGCCCGGAACTCTTTGCGCACCCGCTCGTGGAACTCCAGCGGCTCGGCCTCGATCCGGTCGACCGCCCCGCCGAGCCGGGTCAGCCCCACCTGAGGCGGCGTGTCGATGAGCACGGTCAGGTGCGGCACGAGCCCGCCCGTCGCCCAGGCGTTGATCTTGGAGACGTCCTTGGGGTCGAGCGACCGCCCCGCGCCCTGGTAGGCCAGCGACGAGTCCACGTAACGGTCGGTGATCACCAGCGAGCCCCGGTAGAGCGCCGGCCTGATCACCTTTTCGACGTGCTCGGCCCGGTCGGCGGCGTACAGCAGCGCCTCCGAGCGCGCCGACAGCCCCCGCTCGGCCGCGTCCAGCAGGATGGCCCGCAGCCGCATGCCCACCTTGGTGGAGCCCGGCTCGCGCGTCTGCACGACGTCGTATCCCTGGTCGCGCAGCCAGATGGCGATCAGCCGCGACTGGGTCGTCTTGCCCGACCCCTCGCCACCCTCGAACGCCACGAACAGACCAGGGACGTGCTCGGCCGCCTCGGTGGGGAACCGCTCGCCGCGTACTGCCGCGATGAGGTCCGCCGACAGGGAGACGCCCCTCCTGTCGTCCATGTGGCGCAGCGCGAGGAGGCCGACGGTCATCGCGAGGGCTCCGCCGACCACCAGCACCAGGTTGGTCCCGTCGAACCGGTAGCCGAACTCGCCCAGCCGCAACTGGTGCACGCCGAACAGCGCCGCCAGCGGGCTGGCCATGGCGACCACCAACAGCAGCGTCACCCGCGCGGTCGACTGCAGGAACGCGAACGTACGGCCCCGCAGCCCGTCCTCGACCTCCAGCCCGATCAACGTGTAGCCGATGATCCAGGCGATCCCGGCGCAGGCCCCGAGCAGCACGGTCAGCATGACCACGATCACCAGGTTGTGCACCAGCGCGATCGCGACCAGGACCAGCCCCGCCACCGTGATGGCCAGCCCGAACAGCCGCCGCCTCGACAACTCGCGCAGCAGCCGGAGCCCGAAGAACATGCCCAGCGCCATGCCGACGAAGACCGCCGCGAACACGACACCGTAGGCCGCGTCACCCCCGCCGAGTGTGCTCACGTAGATCCTCGCCACGCCGACCACGGCACCGCCGGCGGCGAAGGCCCCCAGCATGCCGATGATCAGGCCCCGCACCAGGCGGTTGCGGCCGACAAACCGCCAGCCCTCGACAATCTGCTTGAGCACGGAAGGCGTGGAGATCGCGCCGTCCCGCTTGGGGATGTCGCGCAACGTGAAGATCAGGAACGCCGACACCAGATAGGCGCAGGCGTTGACGATCAGCGCCAGACCGGTGGCGTCCCGGCCGGCCGGGAACGGCACGATGGTCCTGATCAGGTCGCCCGCCACGGACAGCGCCGCGAACAACATGGCCGCGACCGGCGCGCTGCCGTACGTGACCAGCAGGTTGAGCCGGTTGGCCGACTCCAGCTGCTCCTTCGGCACCAGATTGGGCACCGTGGCGTCCTTGGCCGGGACCCAGAACAGGTTGACGCACTCGACCAGGACGGTCGCGATGATCACCCACTGGTAGCTGTTGACCACGGGTATCGACAACACCACGGCGAACCTGGCCAGGTCCGCCGCGAACATCGTCAGCCGCCGGTCGAACCGGTCGGCGAACACGCCCGCGAGCGGCCCGAGCAGCACGGCCGGCAACATCTTGGCGACGAAGACGCCGCCGACGGCCAGCGACTGCACACGGTAGTCGTCGCCCTGGGTGAGGTTCGCGGCCAGCGCGGTCAGCGCGAGGATGTTGAGCCAGTCACCCAGACTGCACACCGACATGGCCAGCCAGAGCTGTCGGAACGGCGCATTGGCCAGCACGTGGGTCGGGCGGCGTGGGCCAGGGGCAATCATAAGGTCAGCGTATCCAGGTGTTGGCAAGAAGCGGCGGACAAGAGGCGAGCCGGATATTCCCGGCGGACTCGTGGCCGAGGGTATTACGTTCGCGGCCCCGCGCGCAGGTTACACACCTCGAATAGGTCCGCGAAAATGTCATCAATTGATGACTCTGGTCCCATGTCGAGCCTCTTCCACCAATGGCCACCACTCGGCCCGGATATCAGGCGGCAGGCCCAGATCATCCCAGAGCTCCGCGAGCAACACGCCGTCCACGTGGTCGAGCAGCTCCTGAGGACTGCCCTCGCACAACAACAGCGTGTACGCCGCCCGCCGCTCCGCACGATCGGCCAGGTCGTAGTCCCGGCCGCGCAGCCGCGCCACCCCCAGCGCCGCGGCGACCGGCAGCCGCCACAACCGGCTCGGCACGGGAAAAGGCCGGGCGGCGAACTCCACCTTGGGCTCAAGCGCCAGCCGGAACCCGGCCGCGTCGAGGATGCGCCCGGCCGTCTCGAGCGTCGGCGACTTCCTGCCGTGCTCGTAGGCCGACAGCGTGGTCCGCGACGTGCCGCTGACGCTGGCCAGCGCCTTCTGATTCATGCTCGCGGCGTGCCGAGCCTGCTTGAACAGCAGCCCGCCGCGCTTGGCCCAGACGGCGACACCGGAGGCCAGCGCCGCCTCCATCGGCGAGGACACCATGGATCCCCTCCCTCCCGACGTATCCGGCCGGATACTACGGCACGATGGCACCTCGTGGCCACTCAACTACGCTAAGCCAGCTCCAGCATCGTGATCTCGGGCGGGGCACCGACCCTTACGGGCGGGCCCCAGAAGCCGGCGCCCCTGGTGACGTAGACCTGCACCCCGTCCACCGTCGCCAGGCCGGACACCACCGGCTGCTGCAGCCCCACGACGAGGTTGAACGGCGCCATCTGGCCGCCGTGCGTGTGCCCGGACAACTGCAGGTCCACGCCATGGCGAGCGGCCTGGTCCACTTGGACCGGCTGATGCGCGAGCAGCACCGTGGACCGGCTGGTGTCTCGGTTGCCGAGCGCCTTCTCGAAGTCGGGGCCGTCGCCCTGGGAAGTGCCGTTGAGGTCGTTCACCCCGGCCAGATCGAGGACGGCGCCCTGGTGCCTGATCTCCACTCGCTCGTTTCGCAGCGGGCGTACATCGAGCTGCCGCAGTTCCTCGATCCACTCGGCGAATCCGCCGGGGGCGAAGTACTCATGGTTGCCGGTCACGAAATATGCCCCGTAGCGGGACTCGAGGTTCTTCAGCGGACGTGCCAGCGCGCCCAGCTCGGCCACCGACCCGTCCACCAGGTCGCCCACGATCGCCACGACGTCGGCCTCGAGCCCGTTGATCATGCGGACGATGCGCTCGGTGTGGGCCCTGCCCGTCAGCGGTCCCAGGTGGATATCGCTGACCACGGCGAACCGCAGGCCGCCGAGCCGCTGGTCCAGGTCGGGCAGCGTGACCTTGACCCGCTCGAGCACGGGATCGCCCAGAGCGCTCGTGATGCCGTACCCGACCGCGCTCAGCGCGCCGGCCCCGGCGATGGCGGCGGTGGCCCGCCCGAGGAACAACCGCCTGCTCAGCGGAGCAGGCGGCGCGACCTGCTCAACCGGCGCGGCCCTCTCAGCAGGCGGAACCGTCTCAACCGGCGCGGCCCCCTTAGGAGGCGGAACCGTCTCAACCGGCGCGGCCTCCTCGACCGGCGCAGCCGCGCTGGCCAGGACCGGGACGGGTTCGGACTCGGACTCGGATTGGGGCTCGAACCCGGGCTCGGGCGCCCGCTTCCGCTCGGCCCTGCGCAGGAACACCCCTGCCACGGCCCGTGGAATCTCCAGCACCACGAAGAACAGGACCAGGTAGAACAGCAACGCCAGCCAGACATAGCCCGGCCAGGCCAGCCAGTGCCCGAGCTCCATCCGCGTGCTGACGAACGTCCCCACGATCAGCACGAACAACCCCACCATGCCCCAGGTCAGCGCCTTGCGCAGCCGCCCAGGGCCGATGGTCGAACGCACCAGCCGGTGCCAGAGGTAATAGTGCGCCAGCAGGACCACGCCGACGAAGATCAGGACAACCACGTATTCGATGCTACTTACGACTTGGCCGCCGGCTTCTTCGCGGGAGCCTTTTTCGCCGGCGCCTTCCTCGTGGTGGTGGTCTTCTTCGGCGCGGGCGCCCGCTCACGCCGCTCGGCCAGCAGCTCCGCCGCCCGCTCGATCGTGATGTCCTCGACCGTGTCGCCCTTACGCAGGGACGCGTTGGTCTCGCCGTCGGTCACGTACGGGCCGAACCGCCCCTCCTTCACCACGACCGGCTTCTTGGAGCTGGGATCGGCGCCCAGCTCGCGCAGCGGCGCCGCGGCCGCCGCCCGCCGCCCGCGCTGCTTGGGCTGCGCGAACAGCTCCTTCGCCTGATCAATGGTGACCGTGAGCAGGTCGTCCTCGGAGGCCAGCGAACGCGAGTCCGTCCCCTTCTTCAGGTAGGGGCCGAACTTCCCGTTGTACGCCACGACCTCCTCGCCCTCCAGCTCGCCCACGAGCCTGGGGATCGACAGCAGCTTGAGCGCGTCCTCGAGCGTGATCGTGTCCAGCGACATCGTCTTGAACAGCGAGCTCGTACGGGGCTTCGGCGTGTCGGCCTTCTTCGTCCGCCGCTTGGGAGCCTCCTCGTCCGCGGTCGGCTCGGGCAGGACCTCCGTCACATAAGGCCCGTACCGGCCGTCCTTGGCCACGATCATGTGCCCGGTCACCGGGTCGTGCCCCAGCTCCCGGTCGCCCGTCGGCCGCGAGAACAGCTCCTCGGCCTTGTCCGCGGTCAGCTCGTCGGGCGTCATGTCCTCGGGCACGTTGATCCGTGCGCCGTTCCTGTCCAGGTACGGCCCGTACCGTCCGACCCGCAGGACGATGTCCGACCCCTTGACCGGGAACGAGCTGATCTCCTTGGCGTCGATGTCACCAAGGTCGGTGACCATCTCCTTCAGGCCCTCGTCGCCGTCGGAGCCGTAGTAGAACCGCTGCAGCTCCGGCACCCGCTCCGCGCGGTCATTGGCGATGTCGTCGAGCACCTTCTCCATCTCGGCGGTGAAGTCGTAGTCGACCAGGTTGCCGAAATGCTGCTCCAGCAAATTGACCACGGCGAACGCCAGGAACGACGGCACCAGGGCCGTGCCCTTCTTGAACACGTAGCCGCGGTCGAGAATGGTCCCGATGATCGAGGCGTACGTCGACGGCCGCCCGATCTCCCGATCCTCCAGCTCCTTGACCAGCGTCGCCTCGGTGTAGCGCGCGGGCGGCTTGGTCGAGTGCCCGGCCACGTCGAGCCTGGTCATGCTGAGCGGGTCGCCTTCGGCCAGGTTCGGCAGCCGCTTCTCCGAGTCGTCGCGGTCGGTCGACGGATCGTCCGCACCCTCCACGTACGCCTTGAGGAAGCCGTAGAACGTGATGGTCCGGCCGGACGCGCTGAACTCGACGTCCTCGCCGGCCGACGACCTGCCGCTCACCTTCACCGTGACCGACTCGCCGACCGCGTCCTTCATCTGCGAGGACACCGTGCGCTGCCAGATCAGCTCGTAGAGGCGGAACATGTCGCCCGACAGCCCGGTCTCGCCCGGCGTGCGGAACTCCTCGCCCGAAGGCCGGATTGCCTCGTGCGCCTCCTGCGCGCTCTTGACCTTGCTGCTGTAGACGCGGGGCTTGTCCGGGACGTACTCGCGGCCGTACAGCTTGATCGCCTGCGACCGCGCGGCCGCCACCGCCGTCTCCGACAGCGTGATGCTGTCGGTACGCATGTACGTGATGAAGCCGTTCTCGTAGAGCCGCTGGGCGACCTGCATCGTGTACTTGGCAGAGAATCCCAGCTTCCGGCTGGCCTCCTGCTGCAATGTGGTCGTCCGGAACGGCGCGTACGGCTTGCGCGTGTACGGCTTGCGCTCGACCGACTTGACCGCGAACGACACTCCCTGGAGCCGGCCGGCCAGCTCGCCCGCGGCCGCCTCGGACAGGTGCAGCACGTCGGCGTTCTTGAGCTGCCCGGTGCTGGCGAAGTCGCGGCCCTGCGCCACCCGCTTGCCGCCGACCAGGGTCAGCGTCGCAGTGAAGTCGCGCGGACGCTCCTCCGGCTTGTTGGTGTCGAACAGCGCCTGCAGGTCCCAGTAGTGGGCGGACGTGAACGCGATGCGCTCCCGCTCACGCTCCACCACCAGCCGCGTCGCCACGGACTGGACGCGACCCGCCGACAGCTTGGGCTTGACCTTCTTCCACAGCACGGGGCTGACCTCGTAACCGTAGAGCCGGTCGAGGATGCGCCTGGTCTCCTGGGCGTCCACGAGGCGGAGGTTGAGGTCGCGCGGGTTGGCCACGGCGTCCTGGATGGCCTGCGGGGTGATCTCGTGGAACACCATGCGGTGCACCGGCACCTTGGGCTTGAGCACCTCGCGCAGGTGCCAGGCGATGGCCTCTCCCTCGCGGTCCTCGTCAGTGGCCAGATAGAGCTCGTCGGCGTCCTTCAGCAGCTGGCGCAGCTTGGCGACCTGCGACCTCTTGTCGGGGTTGACGACGTACAGAGGCTCGAAGTCGTGCTCGACATTCACCCCGAGACGCGCCCATGGCGCCCCCTTGAACTTCTCGGGGATGTCGTCGGCCCTCTCCGGCAGGTCGCGGATATGACCGATGCTCGATTCGACGATGTAGCCGCGCCCGAGGTACCCCGCGATCGTCTTCGCCTTGGCCGGCGACTCGACGATCACCAGGCGTGTTCCGCCGGCGCTGCCGTTCTTGGCTGGCACGCTGCTTCCTACCTCGCTGTTCGCTTGCAAAATCCCCCTGCCGGGAGTCGGCACAGACTGAAAGGTAACCCGACTCGCGGAAATTTCCTTCCCCCGGGCTACCCACTACCTTCCGGGTCCACCCACAAGCACGCAGAATAAGGCCCATCGAGCGGCATGGCGCCCTGACTCACTCTGGAGACTAATCGTTGTGCTCGACTACTCCTACATGGATATCTTCATTCCGCGCGACCTCACTCGCGAAGCAGCACGTCAGCTGCTGACCGAACACGCAGAGTACGGCCGGTGGGAGCTTGCTCGCGTACGGGTCCACCCCGACGGGAGCCGTCACGTACGGCTACGCCGCAAGATTATGCGGGTCCGCCGGACGCTCTGAACGCGGACATGGCTTTGCCCGTCCCAGGCCGCGCCCCCGGAACGGGCAAAGCATCTATTGCTTACTGCTCACGGGCTGTGAGCAGTAGCCGTACTTGTATACGTACTCGCCGATTCCCCACTTCCGGCCGGGCCGGAAGCCGCGGGGCTCGCACCATTCAGGCGAGCCGGAGGCGGCGGACTCGCACTACCTGGCGGACTCGCACTACCTGGCAGATCGCACTACCTGGCAGAAGCGCACCCCTGGCGGAAGAGCACTACCTGCGGCGCTCGCACTACTACCTACGGGCGAACCGGAAGCGGCGAGCCGATGCGAACAGCGTCGCCGAGGCGGCGAACATGGCGCCGAGCGCGAGAGCGAGCAGCGCGCTCGCGTTCATCCCAGTGAGGCCGGCGGGCTGCTCGGCGCTCATGAGGCCGATGTCGCCGACGGGCAGACCCTGGGTGACGGAGGTCACCGCGCCGCCGACCGGGGTGGAGGCGATCAGGTCGGTCGCCGGGCTGAGCGGGGAGGACGAGCGGGCCGGCACGCCACGGTCGGCGAGGCCGGAGTGCGCGGCCTTCGCCGCCTTGGCCGGAGCCTGCGCCTGGGCCGGCAGACCGGGCAGCTCGGGCAGCGCCGGCAGGCCGAACATCCTGGCGGCGTCCTCGACCAGCGGCACCGCGGTCACCTGCTGAGTCAGGCCGGAGACGGCGTCGAGGTGGGCGGCGCCGGCGACGTCCTGCAGTCGAGTGCCGCTCACCAGCCCGTGCACCTGCTCGGTCACCCCGGAGACACCCTCCAGCCGGCCGAGGCTCTCCTGCAGGGCCCCAGCAGCGGGAAGACCCTCCAGAGCCCCGATCGCCGGAACGCCCTGGATACCGCCCAGCGCCGGGACGGCAGCCAGCATGGGCAGCAGACCACTCTCCGCGGCCGCGGCCTTGCCGGCGGCGTGGACGCCGCTGGTGTGAGCGAATCGGTACACTCCACCGGACCGCTCGTACCCGGGCTTGCCGACCTGCGCCCCGCCCAGGCATCCGGCCGCGGCGTCGCCCAGGACGGCCGCGGCGTTGCCGCAGACGTTCACGGGTGCGGCGATCGGCGCCACGATCTGGTTACCGGCCAGCACCCCGCCCCTGCCGGACGTCCAGTTACCGCCGCCGCTGCGCGGTGAGACACCCGCTCCGCCCTTGCAGTGGGCCTCGGACGCCCCGAGCACCGCGGCCGCGTTGCCGCAGATGTTGATCGGCGCGGCGATCGGCGCGACCGCGTGGTTGCCGCTCAGCACACCCCCCTGCCCCGACGTACGGTTGCCGCCCGCGCCGGAGTTACGGACCTTGGCGCCGCCCTTGCACCCGGCGAAGGCGTGCCCGAGCAGGGCCGCCGAGTTCCCGCAGACGTTGACGGGTGCGGCGATCGGCGCGACCGCCTGGTTGCCGCTCAGCACACCGCCCCGCCCCGACGTACGGTTGCCGCCCGCGCCCGCGTTGCGCACCTCGGCGCCGCCGGAGCAGCCCCCGGTCGCATTGCCCACGGCGTTGCCGCAGACCTCGACCGGCAGGCTGATCGGGGCCACGACCTGGTTGCCGCTGCCTGCCCCGAAGCGCCCGTCGGTGTCGTTGCCCGCGCTCATGTGGTGCTTGCGGTAGCCCGACCCGCCGTTGTTCACGGAGGAGCCGCCCTTGCAGCCCGAGAACGCGCGCCCGAACACGGCCACCGAGTTCCCGCAGATGTTGATCGGCGCGCTGACCGGCGCCACGACCTGGTTGCCGCCCAGCACGCTCCCGTCCCCGGAAGTACGGTTGCCGCCCGCGCCGGTGTTGGAGACGTTCGCGCCCCCCTTGCAGCCCGCCGTGGCGTCGCCGAAGATCGCGACCGCGTTGCCGCAGGCGTTCAGCGGAGCGGAGATGGGCGCGGTGATCTGGTTGCCGCCGAGCACGCTCCCGTCCCCGGAGGTACGGTTGCCGCCCGCGCCACCCTTGCCCTGCTTGCGGACGGTCGCGCCGCCCTTGCAGCCGGCGTCGGACTTGCCGAACAGCGAGACCGCGTTGCCGCAGGCGTTGACCGGGGCGCTGATCGGAAGGTTGACCTGGTTGCCGCCGCCGACCGAATCGTCGCCCGAGGTCCTGCTGGAGATGCCGCTCTTGCCGTCGTTCACGACCGCGGCGCCGCCCTGCGAGGAGGCCTCCGCCGAGCCGGCCGCCGCGACCGAGTTGCCGCTGATGTCGATGGGGAGGGAGATCGGCAGGTCGACCTGGTTGCCGCCGCCGACCGAACCGTCGCCAGAGGTGTCGGCGAGGGCGGTGCCGCCGCCGAACGACATGACCGCCACCGCGAGAAGGGCGGCGGGGGTCGATGCCTTGGCCCACGTACGCATGATGAATGCTCCTAGTGGTTCTTGGGGGGATACCTGAACGGATCGCGGGCAGCCCGAGACCGGGTGAGGTTCACGCACAGCGGAGACCTCGGATCCGCGAACCGGCTTGACTGACGTGTCATCCGCTGACGGAGGGGATCAAGCCACGCTCCGCCGCTGTCGCATGGAAAGACCGGTACTGAAAATGGATTGCCGACCGGTGCGCAGGCAGGGATCAGTCAGGTGAGAAAGAAGGGTCGTCCGCCGCTGTGCGGACGACGGGGGGCGGCACGTACGCCGGGAGGGCGCGCCGCGCCTGGAGCCGCGGGTCGAAGACGGACCTCGCGACGTCCCCCGTGGCGGACCCGAACGGTCCGCTGCCACCGCCGTTGGGCACCAAGCCGTTGGTGTCCAGGATCTTGCCGGCGGTGGACGGTGATGGAAGGCCAGGATCCTCCTGGCTGTTGAGCCCGTCGACCGTGCGCCCGGCCATGGCCTGGGCGTTCTCCGACGCCGAGCCGTGATCCGAGCCCACGAGGGCATGGGGTGCGTCGCCAAACGCCACAACCGTCGTCAGAACGGAACCTTCCGCACCTTCCGTGGTGGAACGTGCCATGGCGGTGGCATCCGCAGCCGCCGGAGCGGCGGCGAGCATGCTGAACAGAACAGCGAGCAGCCACCCGGCGACCGCGAGGGCACCGATCGTGACTGCCCGCACGATGACCCAACGAGCGCCGGCCGCGAACCGCGCCATCCGGCGAACATGATCGTCAGTCGTGTCCTGCTCCGGGACGGTCACTGGCAGACGGCACACAGCGAGGGACAACTCCCTCGACTGCCGCACCGCCGTGCGCACCACGTGACCTCCCGAACTCCAGAATCGGCTCCACATCGTGAGGCCGGTCCGTGGACTCATCCTCAACGGTCCGTAACCGTAGCAGTACTCAAGGTCGTCGCAACGGCTTTTCACCTGAGCCCCAGAAATTCACCAACTCCCCAAGCCCCAAACCCACCCCAACTACCCCATCACCCCGGCCACCACGCCAAGAGACCGCCATCAGCGCCCCGCACCCACCCCATCCGGTCCCACAGAGACGTCTTCGAAGACTGACCGGATTCTTGGTATGACGCACTCCGTAGAGTTTGCTAACCTTACTGAGCCGACGCGAGATGACGGTCTCGCGTGCAGGCACCAAGTCCGGGTGGCGGAATAGGCAGACGCGCTAGCTTGAGGTGCTAGTGCCCAGTGATGGGCATGGGGGTTCAAGTCCCCCCTCGGACACGTACCTTTTGCACACGTGGGGGCCAGGGATAACCTGAGCCTCCACGAGCTGTTTCTGGGGTCTGTACGTCAGCCGCAGCCCGATCTGGGCGTAGAGTTCGGCCTTGTCGAGCGGGTCAGCTTCCTGAATGACCTTGACGAGGTCACCTAGTGCGATCATCACGGAGTGAATCTCCTCCCGCGTCATGCGGCGTCGGCCGCCGGACTGTCGTAGCTGCGCCTGAGCCGAAACTCGCTGTGCTTGCGTCTCAGCCATCCATTGAGCGATCAGTGCCGGATCCGCGCCGGCCTCAAGTGCTGCCCGATGCTGAGCGAGCTTGCGGTCACACCCTTCGATCTTCAGCTTGAGCGATTCCGCGATCCCGTCCTTCGGCTCCTGGCCGTAATCGGCGAGGACGCGCGCCGTCTCCTCGAGCCGCCCACCGAACTGCACGGCCAGCCACGCATCCAGCGACGGCAGGACGTCGGCTTCTCGTAGATAGACCGTCTTCGGATGGTCGACGTCATTGGCCAGGGCGTATTCCGCCGGATAGCGGCACCTGTAGTAGGACTGCCCGTGGTTCCAATGCCTTGCACACGCCGAGTGCAGTAGCCGCAGAAGAGAACCCCGCGCAGGGCATAGGGCCTGCGCGTGGGATGCGGCTTGTGGCTGGTCGGCCCACGTCCCCGACCGGCGAGAATCTCCTGGGCCTGCTCGAACTCCTCCGGCGTGACCAACGGCTCATGAGTGACTTCAGCAGACCAAACCCACTGATCCGCGGCGTTCCACCGCTGCTTGGTCATATGGCCGAGAGCAACGTCCTGGACATCGATGAGCACCTCGTCCTTGCGTTGCTTGTTCCAGACTTGACGCGCTTCGGCACACCGACGGCCGAACAGACAACCACCGGCCGTGTCTCAACTTTTCCGTATGGGCGTGCGTCGAAAAGAACATGAACACGAAAACGATCATGCGTTTGGCCGCGGTGACCGGGCAGTGCTGCTGAGCGGGGCGGTCGCCGCCTCCCCCTCGCTCGCCTCATCTGTCTCTTCCTCCGCAGTCTTGCGCCAGGAACTGGTTGACCAGTTCAGCATCTTGGCCGCTTCCACTGATGCGATGACCGTCCCCAGTCAGAATGACACGCTGCCTCATGGCTCCCCCAAGGGACACCAGCCGATTCTGATGGCTGCCGACTCCCCGGCGGGGAACCTCAGGCAGCCCGGGCGAGTCCTCCGCCCGAAGGCCGGTTAACAGAGATCGGGTTGGCCCAGGAGGCGTTGGTCGAGGTGAAGCACAGCTCGACCTTGTGCGCGGCGGCCCAGGCGCGGATGGCGGCGGTCTTGTTGGCCGACAGGTTGTCCAGAATGACGTAGATCGGTGCGCCGTCCGGGCGGGCGCGGCGGAGCGCCCGAGCCTTGGGGCCTGCTCGGTCTTTGGCCGTTCTGCGCAACCTGTGATGCGCGGTGTGGATATTGCCTGTCTGGCTCCTATGACAGCCTTGGTGATGTCCGACAAGACAGAGAAATCAAAGCTTCATTAAGACGATGACTGATGACTGATGTGCATCCTAGGATGACCGTGACGTCCAAGGTAAATATTTGTACCGAGCTGCGGATCTCCTCTGCGCCGCGCCTCTCTCTGTCGATCAATCCGAGCCTCACCGCGCTCGCCATGATCACCGATGCGCTGGCCGGCCGGGCGAGAGGCTTGCCCCAGGTGTGGCGGCGGACGATCCAGGCCGCCGTTGGCCTCGCTGGACGTGAAGCGGCGCGCCCGCTCGCGGTACCCGGCTACTCGGTCGTACCCGACAGCGTGGTGCCGCGCATGACGGTGGAGGATGTGTCCGTCCAGGCTCAGATCGAAATGTTGCATGATATGCATCCCTCGTGGCTGATCGACGACCTGGAGCAGACCTTTGGCACAGGCTCTCCACCTGCGCACTGGCGTGGGGTCGCTGAACGGCCCGATCAGTGGCTGCGTGGATACGCCTCCGCGCTCGCCGACGTGTGGAAGGCCGCCGAGCCGCTCTGGCGGCGGGCCCGCCCGCTGCTCGACAAAGAGATCGAACGTGTGGGGATCGCCGCGGTTCGCGGCGGGCAGGAGTTGCTGCTGGGCGCCCTGAGCGACCGCATTCGGTACGGGGAACACGGTCTGTTGATCAGCGACATGGAATCCGGCAGCTTCGATCGCGGGAATCGTCACATAGTCCTGCTGCCGATGCTTGCGGGTCGGCGCGCGGTGATCGCCAGATTGGACAGCCCCGATGCAGTCTGGATCGCGTATCCGCTCTCCGGCGCTGAACAGCTATGGCACAGGTCGGCCGCGCCGGCAACAGATCAGCTATCCGAACTAATCGGACCGATCCGTGCCGAGGTGCTTTTCTCGCTGGACCGGCCCATGACGATGAGTACGCTGGCCGCGGAAATCAAGATCGCGCACAGCAGCATGACCCGCTACTGCCACAGGCTGCATGCCGCACAGCTCATCAAAAGACAGCGCCGCGGTCGCGAGGTTTGGATCGAGCGCACCGAGCGAGCCGAAGAACTCATCCATCTGTTCCGCTAGTTCGCCGACGCCGTCAGGCCGATGATCGCGTGCTGATCGTGGACCGTGTAAGTCAGGAAGCGGAGCGATCGCGCGGCCATCCGGAGGCTTGTTCGGTGGCGGCACTGGCGTATCGCATGACAGGTACCCCCGCCTTGAGTCAGCTGCCGATCCCGGTACCGAGGAATCCTCGGAGAGCTTCGGCTTCCACGGCGTCATGCTCGGCGGCCATCAGTCTCGTGAACGCCTCGACTTGCACCTTTCCGTCCCGAAGGGTCCAGAGACCGCGCCAGAGTCCGTCGACGAGCAAGGTGCCCTTCCTTGCGCTGTTGCCCGGCGGTAGCGGCACTTTGCGCCCATCGGGGACCCTGGTGGCCAATTGCGATGACACGCCAGCGACATCCGTGATCTTGGGCTGATCTGCCACGACGATGCCCTCTGCGGCCGGTTTCCTAGGGGTGCCAAACTGGCGGTTCCGGAATACGGCAGAAACGGGCCGCGGGCCCCGAGCTAAACGCCATCAGGACGTGAGCGGTGGCGGCCAAGCCCGCCGACGAAGGCCGGCGCGCGCTGTCGCCGCTGCTAGACCGTCATGCCGGCCGACAAATAGATGCGGTGCTGCTTCGCGAACCGCTGGAATCTGGTGAGCAGCGCCTGCTCGTCGCGTTCCATGGACACCACCGCCGACTCCGACCATAGACAGAACTGGTGGGACAGTCTGTCCAGAGGTGAGGTCAAGCCGACGACCATCGCCGGACTGCGCGGGAACCTGCTCGACCCGGGAGCCTCCACGACCAAACGTTCGTCTGGATGTCCGAGTTCGGCCTGGCCGTCGTGGTGACTGCGCCGCCGCGTGATCTGCGGCGGATCATGAAGGGCATCACGGTGCCGTGACTGGGACGGTGCCATGACGTGGGATCACGCACGAAGTTGCGGCTCGCCGACGGCACCGGCTACCACGACAAGACCACCTCGGCTCCTCAACGAGAACGGCGGCGCGTGCACCGATGCGCGCTCGTCGATCAGGTCGAGTCGCATGAGGCTGACGCCGCCCCAGACCACGATGTGGCCGTCGCCGCCCAGCCTGAGTTTGTCGATCTCTTCTGCCGTGTCACCAGCGGCGATAGTGGTGTTGGCCCAGTCGGCCGTCTTCAGGGTTCGGGAGAAGGAGACCTTGCGCCCGGCGTTCAGAGTGCATTTCGACGGCAGTGAGCGGGCCGCGCGTGTGCTGCGCGACGCAGCCCATCTTGCGGCCCTGAGGCCGTCGAGCATCACGGTGGTGAGCAGGAGACAAAGGTTCCGGTTAGCACGCTGATCGGATGATTCCGAGGGCCTCCTCGACACGGTCCGCGTGGGTGCGGAAGCTGAGAACGCACAGGCGTAGGAAGAACCTGCCGTCGATGGTGGTGCTGCTCAGGAACACGCGCCGGCTGGAATTGATCTCCGCAAGGAGCCGCCTGTTGTCCTCGTCCGTCCCCTGGAGCCGGAAGAGCACCACTGTCAGGTCCGGCTGCCACGGCACCTCGAAGCGTGGGTCCTCGGCGAGGTGGCGGTGGAGGTACACGGCGAGGTCGAGCTTCTCGTCCAGCTCCCGTTCGAAGGCCCGTACGCCGTGCAGGTGCAGGGGCAGCCACAGCCGCAGCCCGCGGAATTCCCGGGTCAGCTCCACCCCGAGGTGCCCGAAGTCGGGCAGATCGTCCGTCGGGCTGAGGTCCTGCAGGTACCGGCCGTCGGCCGCGTGGGCGGCATGTAGTACGGCCGGGTCGCGCACCAGCAGCAGGCCCGTGCCGTACGGGAAGAACAGACTCTTGTGCGGATCCAGCGCGATCGAGTCGGCCGCCTCGATCCCGGTGAGCCGGGCCCGGCCGCGCTCGGTGAATTGGAATCCGCCACCGTAGGCGGCGTCCACGTGGAACCACAACCCCTCCCTGCGGGCCAGCTCGCCCAGCTCGGGAAGCGGGTCGATGGTGCCGGAGCTGGTGGTTCCAGCGGTGCCGACCAACAGGAACGGACGCAGCCCCGCGGCGCGGTCGGCGGCGATCATCGTGGCCGCCATTGAGACGTCCATGCGCAGGTCCGCGGTGGCGGGCATGGTGCGGATCCGCTCGGCGGGCAGGCCGGCGATGCGGGCGGCCTTGGCGACGCAGTAGTGCGTGTGCTCGGTCACGTACAACGTGCCGTCTCCCAGGGCGTGGCGCGCGGCGAGTAGCGCCGACAACGTCGCCACCGAGGCACCCGTAGTGACCAGTCCACCCGCGCCCGCGGGCAGCCCGAACCGATCGCAGAACCAGGTCAGCACTCCGTGCTCCATGGCGACCAGCGCGGGCGCCACCTGGGCCACGCCGGTGAAGCGGTTGACGGCCTGAGCCAGCAACTCGGCCAGCGCCACGGTGACCAGCCCGCCCGCCGGGAAGTAGGCGAGATAGCCAGGACCGGCCGTGTCCACGCCTTGCCCAGCGGCCTGACGAAAGAGCTCCAGGAGCGCGGCGAAGTCGCCGGGGCCGTCGCCGGGCGGCCGGCGCAGCGCAGTGGCCAGCCGTTCGGCCTCCCCGTAGTCGCTCGCGGGCGCCGAGTCTAGCTCGCGGACCCAGTCGGCCAGGAAGTCCACCGCGTGCCGACCCAGACGCGCGATGGCGGAGGGGTCGAGGTCAAGGGGAAGAGCACGTTCGTCGGTCGTCATGCGGACACGGTAGGCACACGGCGTACGTGAAGGATTGGACGTTATTGCACCCCGCGCTGGTAGGCACGCGGCGGCACCCCGACGAGGCGGCGGAAGTGCCGCGAAAGGTGCGACTGATCGCAGAACCCCGCCGTCACGGCCGCCTGGGACGGCGGCATGCCCTGCCGCAGCAGCTCGCGGGCCTTGGCGACGCGCAGCTGGGTCACATAGGCGTGCGGCGGCATGCCGTACGTGCGCCGGAAAGAGCGCAGCAGGACGTACGGCGAGACCCCTGCCACGGTCGCCAGCTGGGCCAGGCTGGGCGGGTCGGGCATCGTCGCGTGCAGCAGGTCCCGCACCTGGGCCACGCTCCTCCTGCCGACCGTGTGAGCCTGGCGCTGCGGCCGGCGTGTGCCGTACGCAGCGAGCACGAGGGTCAGCAGCATGTGGAGCTCGGTGTCCGCGGCCAGCGACCCGCCGGACTCCGCCGCGCGATGGGCGGCCGCCACCCTCTGGGATAACCGCGGGTCGGCGACCACCCGCCGCTCGAACGATGGGGTCCCGCCCGGCACGCCGATCTCGTCGGCGACCTCCCGCACCTGCTCGACGCTCGGGTACAGGACCCGGTACGCCCATCCATCAGTCGTGTGGGGCTCGCCCGTGTGGACAACGCCCGGCTCGATCATCACAACCTCGTCCGCGCTCGCGTACTGCACGCCGTCGGCGAACCTGATCTCCTCCTGACCGGCCTCCAGCGTCCCGATCGCGTACGTCTCGTGGCTGTGCCGGGCGAACCGGTGCCGGACGAACTGCGCACGCATCAGGTCCAGGCCGCCGAGCCCGTGGTAACGCCAGTAGCGGGCAAACTCCACATATCCCTTCATATCGTGAAAGCAGTGGCGCACCAGTCATTCCCAGGAAGTCCAGCCAACCCTGGCCTACCGGCACAGGAAAGCGTGCGTCGAGCCGCCCGGCTGCAACAGACCGCCGCGGCAGACTTTTGTCCGGGTCGCACTCGCGCTGACCATGGTCTGGTTCGCGCTCCCGCTTGCTGCGAGCCACACGACTACATCGGCCAGGCTCCTGCTCGTGGGTGGTCATGTACGGGCAGCGGTGATCGTCATACCGGGCCTGACGTGGGCGATCCGGAGCGCCGCGACATCTCCAGCTGTGGCACGCGGCTGAGAAGCGTGCGTAGGTGCCTCCACACCACCGTGGTCGGTTCGCTAACGACACCGCGCCGGAAGATCTCGACGAAATTTTTGTGGGCGGTGTCGGATCGGGTCGGGGGTGTTCGTAGTGGGGGTGAGAGGCCGCCCAGGAGGGGCGCCCCGACGGAGCCGAGAAGGACGTTCCTCATGACTACCTTGACGGAGCCGGGCACAGTCA
>NZ_JBQQBR010000013.1:0-264237 GCF_052245935.1 Nonomuraea sp. 3N208
GCCGCGTGAAGGTCTACGAGGCCATCGTCAAGGGCGAGAACATTCCCGAGCCCGGCATTCCGGAGTCCTTCAAGGTCCTCATCAAGGAAATGCAGTCGCTGTGCCTGAACGTCGAGGTGCTCTCCAGTGACGGCATGTCCATCGAGATGCGCGACACCGACGAGGACGTCTTCCGCGCCGCGGAGGAGCTCGGCATCGACCTGTCCCGGCGTGAGCCGAGCAGCGTGGAAGAAGTCTGAGGGGGAGATCGCACAAATGCTAGACGTCAACTTCTTCGACGAGCTCAGGATCGGTCTTGCGACCGCCGACGACATTCGTCAGTGGTCGCACGGCGAGGTCAAGAAGCCGGAGACGATCAACTACCGGACCCTCAAGCCGGAAAAGGACGGGCTCTTCTGCGAGAAGATCTTCGGCCCCACCCGGGACTGGGAGTGCTACTGCGGTAAGTACAAGCGCGTCCGGTTCAAGGGCATCATCTGTGAGCGCTGTGGCGTCGAGGTGACCCGGGCCAAGGTGCGTCGTGAGCGGATGGGCCACATCGAGCTGGCCGCGCCGGTCACGCACATCTGGTACTTCAAGGGCGTCCCGTCGCGCCTCGGCTACCTGCTCGACCTGGCCCCGAAGGACCTGGAGAAGGTCATCTACTTCGCGGCGTACATGATCACGCATGTCGACACCGAGATGCGTGAGCGTGACCTGCCCTCGCTGGAGGCGAAGATCTCCGTCGAGCGGCAGCACATCGAGCAGCGTCGTGACGCTGATGTCGAGGCCCGGCAGAAGAAGCTCGAGGGCGACCTGGCCGAGCTCGAGGCGGCCGGCGCCAAGGGCGACCAGCGCCGTAAGGTCCGCGAGGGCGCCGAGCGCGAGATGCGTCAGCTGCGCGACCGGGCCCAGCGTGAGCTGGACCGGCTCGACGAGGTCTGGAGCCGCTTCAAGAACCTCAAGGTCCAGGACCTCGAGGGCGACGAGCTGCTCTACCGCGAGATGCGCGACCGCTTCGGCCGCTACTTCAAGGGCGGCATGGGCGCGCAGGCGATCCAGGACCGCCTGATCAGCTTCGACCTCACCGCCGAGGCCGAAAACCTGCGCGAGACGATCCGCAGCGGCAAGGGCCAGAAGAAGGCCCGTGCGCTCAAGCGGCTCAAGGTGGTGTCGGCGTTCCTCAACACCACCAACTCGCCGCGTGGCATGGTGCTGGACTGCATTCCGGTCATCCCGCCGGACCTGCGCCCGATGGTGCAGCTCGACGGTGGCCGGTTCGCGACCTCCGACCTCAACGACCTCTACCGCCGGGTCATCAACCGGAACAACCGCCTCAAGCGTCTGCTCGACCTCGGCGCGCCCGAGATCATCGTGAACAACGAGAAGCGGATGCTCCAGGAGGCCGTGGACGCGCTGTTCGACAACGGCCGTCGCGGTCGCCCGGTCACCGGTCCCGGCAACCGTCCGCTGAAGTCCCTCAGCGACATGCTGAAGGGTAAGCAGGGTCGTTTCCGCCAGAACCTGCTGGGCAAGCGAGTCGACTACTCCGGCCGTTCGGTCATCGTCGTCGGCCCGCAGCTCAAGCTGCACCAGTGCGGTCTGCCCAAGCAGATGGCGCTGGAGCTGTTCAAGCCGTTCGTGATGAAGAGGCTCGTGGATCTCAACCACGCGCAGAACATCAAGTCGGCCAAGCGGATGGTCGAGCGCGCCCGCCCCGTGGTGTGGGACGTGCTCGAAGAGGTCATCACCGAGCACCCGGTGCTGCTCAACCGCGCCCCGACGCTCCACCGCCTGGGCATCCAGGCGTTCGAGCCGCAGCTGGTCGAGGGCAAGGCCATCCAGATCCACCCGCTCGTCTGCACCGCGTTCAACGCGGACTTCGACGGCGACCAGATGGCCGTGCACCTGCCGCTGTCGGCTGAGGCCCAGGCCGAGGCACGCATCCTGATGCTCTCGACCAACAACATCCTCAAGCCGGCCGACGGCAAGCCCGTGACGATGCCCACCCAGGACATGGTCATCGGCCTCTACTGGCTGACCACTCAGAAGGACGGCGCGATCGGCGAAGGCCGCGTGTTCGGCTCGATCGCCGAGGCGCAGATGGCCTTCGACCGCAGCGAGCTGGAGATCCAGGCGAAGATCCAGATCCGGTTGAAGGACGACGTCCTGCCGCCGCGCGACTGGGTGGCTCCCGATGGCTGGGAGCAGGGCGATGCGATCCGGCTGGAGACCACGTTCGGACGGTGCCTGTTCAATCAGACGCTGCCTGAGAGCTACCCGTTCGTCGACTTCCAGGTCGGCAAGAAGCAGCTGTCCACGATCGTGAACGAGCTGGCGGAGACCTACCCCAAGATCGAGGTCGCCAACTCGCTCGACGCGCTCAAGGACGCCGGCTTCCGCTGGGCGACCCGCTCCGGCGTCACGATCTCGATCGAGGACGTCGTCGCGCCGCCCAACAAGACCGACATCATGGAGAACTACGAGCGCCGGGCCGACAAGGTCCAGCGCGAGTACGAGCGCGGTCTGATCACCGACGAGGAGCGCCGTCAGGAGCTCATCGAGATCTGGACGCACGCGACGGCCGACGTCGAGACCGACATGGTCAACGCCTTCCCGGCGACCAACCCGGTCTGGATGATGGTCAACTCCGGCGCCCGTGGTAACAAGATGCAGGTCCGGCAGATCGCCGGCATCCGCGGTCTGGTGTCCAACACCAAGGGTGAGACGATCCCGCGGCCGATCAAGGCCTCGTTCCGCGAGGGTCTGTCGGTGCTGGAGTACTTCATCTCCACCCACGGTCAGCGGAAGGGTCTGGCCGACACCGCGCTGCGTACCGCCGACTCGGGTTACCTGACCCGTCGTCTGGTGGACGTGGCCCAGGACGTCATCGTGCGTGAGATCGACTGCGGCACCGACCGCGCCGTCCCGCTGCACGTGGCCGATCGGGACGCGACGGGCAACCTGGTCAAGGCGGAGAACGCCGAGTCCAACGTGCACGGCCGCATTCTGGCCGAGGACGTCGAGGTCGACGGCAAGGTCATCGTTCCCGCGGGTGTCGACATCAACGACATTCACGTGACGAAGCTGGTCGAGGCCGGGGTCGAGACCGTGCGCACGCGCAGCGCGCTCGTCTGCGAGGCGAAGATCGGTGTCTGCGCGACCTGCTACGGTCGCTCGCTGGCCACCGGCAAGCTCGTGGACGTCGGCGAGGCGGTCGGCATCATCGCCGCCCAGTCGATCGGCGAGCCCGGCACGCAGCTGACGATGCGGACCTTCCACACCGGTGGTGTGGCCGGCGCCGACATCACCCACGGTCTGCCCCGTGTCACGGAGCTGTTCGAGGCGCGCATCCCCAAGGGTGTCGCCCCGATCTCCGAGGCCGAGGGCCGGGCTCGCATCGACGAGACCGACAAGACCAGGAAGATCGTCATCACTCCGGACGACGGCTCGGAAGAGATCGCCTACCCGGTGTCGATGCGCTCGCGCCTGCTCGTGCAGGACGGCCAGCGGGTCACGGTCGGCCAGCAGCTGGTCGCCGGTGCGGTCAACCCCAACGAGGTGCTGCGTATCCTCGGCCCGCGGGCCGTGCAGCTGCACCTGGTGGCGGAGGTCCAGCAGGTCTACCGGTCCCAGGGTGTGTCGATCCACGACAAGCACATCGAGATCATCGTTCGGCAGATGCTCAAGCGCGTCAACGTGCTCGAGTCCGGTGACACCGACCTGCTGCCCGGTGAGCTCGTGGAGCGGCCGCGCTTCGAGCTGATGAACCGCGAGACCGTGGCGGAGGGCGGCTCTCCGGCCGCCGGTCGTCCGGTGCTCATGGGCATCACGAAGGCGTCGCTCGCGACCGAGTCGTGGCTGTCGGCGGCGTCCTTCCAGGAGACGACCAGGGTGCTGACGGACGCGGCGATCCACGCCAAGTCCGACTCGCTGCTGGGTCTGAAGGAAAACGTCATCATCGGTAAGCTCATCCCGGCCGGTACGGGCATGCCGCAGTACCGGAACATCCGGGTGGAGCCGACCGAAGAGGCCAAGGCGGCCATGTACACCGTCGGTGGCTACGACGGCTCCGCGGCCGACTACACCTTCGGCACCGGCAGCGGCGAGGCCGTCCCGCTGGAGGAGTACGACTTCGGCCAGTACAACCGGTGAATTCCTAGTCAGCTCTAGGTGACGCGCCCGGATCTCTCATCCGAGAGGCCCGCGCCGTCCAGGTGCTCTAGGCAACGCGCCCGGATCTCTCATCCGAGAGGCCCGCGCCGTCCAGGTGCTCTAGGCAACGCGCCCGAGTCTCTCGTCCGAGAGGCCCGGGCGCGTTGCTTTTCCGCCGAGGTGCTCGACGCGCTCGGGTCGCTCGTTCGACAGGCCCGCGCCGTCTGGGTGCTCTACGTGACGCGCTCGGGTCTCTCGTTCGACAGGCCCGCGCCGTCTGGGTGCTCTACGTGACGCGCTCGGGTCGCTCGTTCGACAGGCCCGCGCGCGTTGCTTTTCTGCGTGGGGTCCGTCGCGCAGGTGGACCGGGCGCGTGTCGCCAACCCCTTCTTTCGTTACGGCGGTGCCGTGGCCGCTCCAGACGCCGTACGGAGCTGAGGGCCCTCCAGGGAGACGGTTTCTGAGCCCTTCAGTGGCGAGCCGCCGTTACGGCGCACAGTGGGCCGGGTCCCTGGGCGAGGCGTGGGCCGCTGCGCCCCTCAGCGGTCTCCTGGCGGCCGTTACGGCGTGCTGTGGGGCTTGTTCCGTGGTTGGGCGGGAGACCCTGGGCGACAGGTCAATCGAACCCCGCGACACCTCGGGATACGGTCGTTGGTTGGTCGCGGTCGGGTGACGGTTGGGCGTACCGAGGACGGAACGCGGCGGGAGCCTATATCATTAACGTGGAGCTGTAGATGGGCTGGATGAATAGGCCCCAGCGATCCGGAGTGGCACGGCCTGTCGGCTTGCCGCGCCGTTTTGACGTGTCGCATGGGCCTGGGTAGTCTTGGACATCGTGCCCGTCTCTATGCGGGCTCTCGACCGTGCGCTCATTACGGGCGCGGGACGGCTTCCTGGCTCGTAATCCTCGCGGGACGTCTGCGTGAATAGCGCGACACGCCCGAGCGCGGGGGCGCCGAGACAGACAAAACCAGCAGGTCATGACACCGGCAGAACCTGCGAAATGCATCACAACTGACGTAACACCGGCCAAGGCACGAAACGGAGTGGCAGTGCCCACTATTCAGCAGTTGGTCCGTAAGGGCCGGCAGGACAAGGTCTCCAAGACCAAGACTCCTGCCCTTAAGGGGAGTCCGCAGCGGCGCGGCGTGTGCCAGCGCGTTTACACCACGACTCCGAAGAAGCCCAACTCGGCACTGCGCAAGGTGGCCCGCGTTCGGCTCACGAACGGCATCGAGGTCACGGCCTACATCCCCGGTGTGGGTCACAACCTGCAGGAGCACTCCATCGTGCTCGTGCGTGGCGGTCGTGTGAAGGACCTGCCTGGTGTTCGTTACAAGATCATCCGCGGTTCGCTCGACACCCAGGGTGTCCGCAACCGCAAGCAGGCCCGTAGCCGCTACGGCGCGAAGAGGGAGAAGAGCTAACAATGCCTCGTAAGGGATCTCCTGGCCGTCGTCAGCTCATGGCTGACCCGGTTTACAGCTCGCCGCTGGTCACCGCTCTGATCAACAAGGTGCTCCTGGACGGCAAGCGCTCCATCGCGCAGTCGATCGTCTACGGCGCCCTCGAGGGCTGCAGGGAGAAGACGGGCAACGACCCGGTCGTCACCCTGAAGCGCGCGCTCGACAACGTCAAGCCCACCCTCGAGGTCCGCAGCCGCCGGGTCGGTGGCGCGACCTACCAGGTGCCGGTCGAGGTGCGCGCCGCGCGCAGCACCACCCTGGCCCTGCGCTGGCTGGTGCAGTACTCCCGCGCCCGCCGCGAGAAGACCATGACTGAGCGCCTCATGAACGAGCTCCTCGACGCCAGCAACGGCCTCGGGGCGAGCGTCAAGAAGCGTGAGGACACCCACAAGATGGCCGAGTCCAACAAGGCCTTCGCCCACTACCGCTGGTAACAGCGGGTTCGACGAGACGACGAGGACGCGAGTTAAAGTGGCCGCTACGACCGCTCTTGACCTGGCCAAGGTCCGCAACATTGGGATCATGGCCCATATCGACGCGGGCAAGACCACCACGACCGAGCGCATCCTGTTCTACACCGGCATCAACTACAAGATCGGTGAAGTCCACGAGGGCGCTGCCACGATGGACTGGATGGAGCAGGAGCAGGAGCGCGGCATCACGATCACGTCTGCCGCGACCACCTGTGAGTGGATCGGTCACACCATCAACATCATCGACACTCCGGGTCACGTCGACTTCACCATCGAGGTGGAGCGTTCGCTCCGCGTCCTCGACGGTGCGGTCGCCGTGTTCGACGGCGTCGCGGGTGTCGAGCCGCAGTCGGAGACGGTGTGGCGCCAGGCTGACCGCTACGAAGTTCCGCGGATCTGCTTCGTCAACAAGATGGACCGGGTCGGCGCGGAATTCCACCGCTGCGTCGAGATGATGGTCACCCGCCTGGGTGCGACCCCGGCCGTGATCCAGCTTCCGTGGGGCGTTGAGGCCGACTTCAAGGGCGTCATCGACCTCATCAAGATGAAGGGTCTCATCTGGAGCGCCGAGGCCGCCAAGGGCGAGATGTACGACACCGTCGACATCCCGGCCGACCACGCCGAGGCCGCTCGCGAGTGGCGGGACCGTCTCATCGAGACTGTCGCCGAGAACGACGACGAGCTGATGGAGCTCTTCCTCGAGGGCCAGGAGCCCACCGAGGAGCAGCTGGTCGCGGCCATTCGCCGCGCCACGCTGGCCAGCGCCATCAACCCGGTGCTGTGCGGGACCGCGTTCAAGAACAAGGGCGTGCAGCCCCTGCTCGACGCGATCGTCGCCTACCTCCCCGCCCCGACCGACCTCAAGGCGTTCAAGGGTCATGCGGTCGGCAAGGAGGACCAGGTGATCGAGCGTCACGCGGACCCGGCCGAGCCGTTCTCTGCTTTGGCGTTCAAGATTGCCAGTGACCCCCACCTGGGCAAGCTCACCTACATCCGCATCTACTCCGGCACGCTCGACACCGGTTCACAGGTTGTCAACTCTGTGAAGGGCAAGAAGGAGCGGATCGGCAAGATCTACCAGATGCACGCCAACAAGCGCGAAGAGCGCCCCTCGGCGATCGCTGGTCAGATCGTGGCGGTCATGGGTCTGAAGGACACCACCACCGGTGACACCCTCTCTGACCCGTCGAACCAGGTCGTCCTCGAGTCGATGACGTTCCCGGCTCCGGTGATCAACGTCGCCATCGAGCCCAAGACCAAGGGCGACCAGGAGAAGCTGTCGACCGCGATCCAGCGGCTGGCCGAGGAGGACCCGTCCTTCCAGGTCCGCCGTGACGAGGAGACCGGCCAGACGGTCATCTGGGGCATGGGCGAGCTTCACCTGGAGATCCTCGTCGACCGTATGCGTCGCGAGTTCAAGGTCGAGGCCAACGTCGGTCGTCCGCAGGTGGCCTACCGCGAGACGATCCGCCGCAAGGTGGAGAAGCTCGACTACACCCACAAGAAGCAGACCGGTGGTTCCGGTCAGTTCGCGCGGGTCATCATCAACCTCGAGCCGCTGGGCGAGGGCAACGACGGCTACGAGTTCGAGAACAAGGTCACGGGTGGCCGGGTCCCGAGGGAGTACATCCCCTCGGTCGACGCGGGCGCTCAGGAGGCCGCCGAGTTCGGCGTGCTGGCCGGATACCCGATGGTCGGCGTGAAGGTTACGCTGGTCGACGGTGCCGCGCACGACGTCGACTCCTCGGAAATGGCGTTCAAGATCGCTGGCTCGATGGCCTTCAAGGAGGCCGCGCGCAAGGCGGACGCCGTGCTCCTCGAGCCGATGATGGCCGTCGAGGTCACCACGCCCGAGGACTACATGGGTGACGTCATCGGAGACCTCAACGGCCGCCGCGGGCAGATCCAGTCCATGGACGAGCGGGCCGGCGCCCGTGTCGTCACGGCGCTCGTGCCGCTGTCTGAGATGTTCGGCTACGTGGGTGACCTGCGTAGCAAGACGCAGGGGCGGGCGAGCTACAGCATGCAGTTCGACTCCTACTCGGAGGTGCCTCCGGGCATCGCCAAGGAGATCGTCGCGAAGGCCCGGGGCGAGTAGTTCCTGGTCCGATCCCGTGAGGGATCGGGTCAGGACTTCTGTCCTGGTCCCTGGTGGGGTGGTGAGAGCCACCCCGCCGCCAAGGGGTTCGGGAGTTCCCGGGCCCGAGTGTGTAGACGAAAGTCAGTCAGATTCTCAAGGAGAGAACCAGTGGCTAAGGCCAAGTTCGAGCGGACCAAGCCGCACATGAACATCGGCACCATTGGGCACATCGACCACGGCAAGACCACGCTGACCGCGGCGATCACCAAGGTGCTTCACGACCGTTTCCCCGAGCTGAACAAGGCGACCCCGTTCGACAAGATCGACAAGGCGCCCGAGGAGAAGGCTCGCGGCATCACGATCTCGATCGCGCACGTCGAGTACCAGACGGAGAAGCGTCACTACGCGCACGTTGACTGCCCGGGTCACGCGGACTACGTCAAGAACATGATCACCGGTGCCGCTCAGATGGACGGCGCCATCCTCGTGGTCGCCGCCACCGACGGCCCGATGCCGCAGACGAAGGAGCACGTCCTCCTGGCCCGCCAGGTCGGCGTCCCCTACATCGTCGTGGCCCTCAACAAGGCCGACATGGTCGACGACGAGGAGATCCTCGAGCTCGTCGAGCTGGAGGTCCGTGAGCTCCTGTCCGCTCAGGAGTTCCCCGGCGACGACCTGCCGGTCGTCCGCGTCTCCGCGCTCAAGGCTCTCGAGGGCGACGAGAAGTGGGCCGACAGCATCGTCGAGCTGATGAACGCCGTGGACGAGAACGTTCCCGAGCCGCCGCGTGAGACGGACAAGCCGTTCCTCATGCCGGTCGAGGACGTCTTCTCGATCACCGGTCGCGGCACGGTCGTCACCGGCCGTATCGAGCGCGGTGTCGTCAAGGTCAACGAGCAGGTCGACATCATCGGCATCAAGCCGGAGAAGACGACCACCACCGTCACCAGCATCGAGATGTTCAACAAGATGCTCGACACGGGCGAGGCCGGCGACAACGCCGCCCTGCTGCTCCGCGGCATCAAGCGCGACGAGGTCGAGCGCGGCCAGTGCATCATCAAGCCGGGCACGACCACCCCGCACACCGAGTTCACCGGCCAGGTCTACATCCTGTCCAAGGACGAGGGCGGCCGCCACACGCCGTTCTTCAACAACTACCGTCCGCAGTTCTACTTCCGTACGACTGACGTGACCGGTGTCGTGCACCTCCCTGAGGGCACCGAGATGGTCATGCCGGGCGACAACACCGAGATGCGCGTTGAGCTGATCCAGCCCATCGCCATGGAGGACGGCCTCAAGTTCGCGATCCGTGAGGGTGGCCGCACCGTCGGCGCCGGCCGGGTCGTGAAGATCATCAAGTAGCTAGACCGTCGGGGCGGCGGTCGGCCCCGAACCTTCGGGTCCGACCGTCGCACCACGTAAGGGCTCCACGTAAAGGGCCGTGATCCAGCAGTAGCTTCGGCCTCGTGACCGAAGTCACTGCCGGATCACGGAAGAAAAGGCAGATCGACTGCGTCTGCCTCGTGGGGTCACGCAGGCTTTGACCTGCACCAGCACAGCGGCAACAGGCCGCACGATACTTTTTCAGACGACAGCGAAGGACACCGAGGCCATTATGGCGGGACAGAAGATCCGCATCCGGCTTAAGGCCTATGACCACGAGGTCATCGATAGCTCGGCCAAGAAGATTGTCGAGACGGTGACGCGGACTGGCGCGAAGGTCGCGGGCCCGGTGCCGCTGCCGACCGAGAAGAACGTGTACTGCGTCATCCGCTCGCCGCACAAGTACAAGGACAGCCGCGAGCACTTCGAGATGCGCACGCACAAGCGGCTGATTGACATCATCGATCCGACGCCCAAGACGGTTGACTCGCTCATGCGGCTCGACCTTCCCGCGGGCGTCGACATTTCGATCAAGCTCTGAGGGAACGCACTGACATGGCTAAGACGATCAAGGGCGTCCTGGGCAAGAAGCTCGGCATGACCCAGGTCTTCGACGCGGACAACCGGATGGTTCCGGTGACCGTGGTCGAGGCCGGTCCGTGCGTGGTGACCCGCGTCCGTACTCCCGAGAAGGACGGCTACGCCGCCGTACAGCTCGGCTTCGGGCAGGTCGACCCCAGGAAGGTCAACAAGCCGCTCGGCGACTACCTGCGCAAGCACGACATCACCCCGCGCCGTTACTTCGCGGAGATCCGCACCGACGACGCGAGCGACTACACCCTGGGCCAGGAGCTGCTGGCCGACACCTTCGAGGCCGGCCAGTTCGTCGACGTGACGGGCAAGAGCAAGGGCAAGGGCTTCGCCGGTGTCATGAAGCGGCACGGCTTCGGTGGTCTGGGCGCGTCGCACGGTACGCAGCGCAAGCACCGCTCGCCGGGTTCCATCGGTGGCTGCGCCACCCCGGGCCGCGTATTCAAGGGCCTCCGCATGGCTGGTCGGATGGGTAACGTCCGCACCACTGTGCAGAGCCTCAAAGTTCACTCCGTGGACGCCGAGAACGGTCTCATCCTGATCAAGGGTGCGATCCCCGGCGCCAACGGCAGCCTGGTCCTCGTCCGCACCGCTGCCAAGAAGGGGGCATCCAAGTGAGCACCACTATCGACGTCCTCGACCCCAGCGGGGCGAAGACCGGCACGATTGACCTGCCCGAGGACATCTTCGGCACCAAGGTCAACATTCCGCTGATCCACCAGGTGGTCGTGGCCCAGCTCGCCGCTCGCCGGCAGGGCACCCACAAGGCCAAGACCCGTGGTGAGGTCTCCGGCGGTGGCAAGAAGCCGTACCGCCAGAAGGGCACCGGCCGCGCCCGTCAGGGCTCGACCCGTGCGCCGCAGTTCGCCGGCGGTGGCGTCGTCCACGGCCCCGTGCCGCGTGACTACGCGCAGCGCACGCCCAAGAAGATGAAGGTCGCCGCCCTGCGTGGCGCCCTGTCCGACCGCGCGAGCGGCGGCCGCGTCCACGTGGTCAGCTCGGTGGTCCCGGGGGAGACCCCCAAGACCAAGGCCGCGCTGGAGGCGCTGCGCAAGGTCACGCAGGCTCCCCGGGTGCTCCTCGTGGTAGACGAGGCCGATGAGCTGACGTGGCTGAGCCTGCGCAACGCCCCTGAGGTCCACCTGCTGGACGCGGGGCAGCTCAACACGTACGACGTGCTCGTGTCCGACGACGTGGTCTTCACCCAGGAGGCGTACGACCAGGTTGTCGCTCGGCTGAGCGGCAGCGGGAAGGAAGAGGCCTGATGGAGAAGATCGCCGACCCGCGTGACGTCATCATCAAGCCGGTCGTCTCTGAGAAGAGCTACGGCCTGATCGATGAGCACAACAAGTACACGTTCCTGGTGAAGAAGACCGCGAACAAGACCGAGGTCAAGATCGCTGTTGAGCAGATCTTCGGGGTCAAGGTCACCGATGTGAACACGATCAACCGGCAGGGCAAGCGCAAGCGCACCCGTACCGGCTTCGGCAAGCGTCCCGACACCAAGCGCGCGATCGTGAGCCTGGTCGAGGGCGATCGGATCGACATCTTCGGTCAGATCGGCTAGCAGCCTTAGAAGTGAGCGTGGGTCGTAGGCCTGCGCGGGGCTGAGACCGTCGCACTTCGGTGCGGCGGGCTCACCCATGTAACCGACGAAGGATGAACGAAAAAGATGGGCATCCGTAAGTACAAGCCGACCACTCCGGGTCGCCGCGGATCGAGTGTCTCGGACTTCTCCGAGATCACCCGCAGCGAGCCCGAGAAGTCGTTGCTTGCGCCCCTTCATGGCAAGGGCGGCCGCAACGTACACGGCCGGGTCACCGCGCGCCACCAGGGCGGCGGTCACAAGCGCGCCTACCGGATCATTGACTTCCGTAGGCATGACAAGGACGGCATTCCGGCAAAGGTCGCTCACATCGAGTACGACCCCAACCGCACCGCCAATATCGCTCTGCTCCACTACGCCGACGGCGAGAAGCGCTACATCATCGCGCCGACGGGCCTCAAGCAGGGCGACCGTATCGAGAACGGCCCCGCGGCCGACATCAAGCCGGGCAACTGCCTGCCGCTGCGCAACATCCCGACCGGTACCTTCATCCACGCGGTGGAGCTCCGTCCGGGCGGCGGCGCCAAGCTCGGCCGTAGCGCGGGCGCCCAGATCCAGCTGCTCGCCAAGGAAGGCCAGTACGCCACCCTGCGTATGCCGTCCGGTGAGATGCGCATGGTCGACGTGCGCTGCCGGGCGTCGGTCGGTCAGGTCGGCAACGCCGAGCAGGCCAACATCAACTGGGGCAAGGCCGGCCGTATGCGGTGGAAGGGCAAGCGCCCCACCGTCCGCGGTGTCGCGATGAACCCCGTCGACCACCCGCACGGTGGTGGTGAGGGCAAGACCTCCGGTGGTCGCCACCCGGTGAACCCGAAGGGTAAGCCCGAGGGCCGCACCCGCCAGGCCAACAAGTCCAGCGACCGGCTGATCATCCGTCGTCGGAGCAAGAGGAAGAAGCGGTAGGAGCAGCCGAAATGCCACGTAGCCTTAAGAAGGGTCCCTTTGTGGACGACCACCTTCAGAAGAAGGTCGAAGTCCAGAACGAGAAGGGCACCAAAACCGTCATCAAGACGTGGTCGCGGCGCTCCATGATCGTTCCCGACATGCTCGGGCACACGATCGCCGTGCACGACGGCCGCAAGCACGTCCCGGTGTTCATCACCGAGTCGATGATCGGCCACAAGCTCGGAGAGTTCGCCCCGACGCGGACGTTCCGCAGCCACGTCAAGGACGACCGGCGCAGCCGGCGATAGACGCCTTCAGAAGCATTAGAGGAGTAAGCGATGGAAGCCAGGGCTCAGGCACGGTTCGTCCGTGTCACGCCCCTCAAGGCCCGCCGCGTGGTGGACCTTATTCGCGGGCTGCCCGCTTCGGAGGCGCAGGCCGTGCTGCAGTTCGCTCCCCAGTCGGCGAGCGAGCCGATCTACAAGGTGCTCAGCAGCGCCATGGCGAACGCTGAGCACAACTTCGATCTCGACCCGAGCACGCTCGTCGTGAGCCGCGCGTGGGTCGACGAGGGCCCGACGCTGAAGCGGTTCCGTCCGCGTGCACAGGGTCGCGCCTATCGGATCAACAAGCGGACAAGCCACATCACTGTGATCGTGGAGTCCCGCGAGCCGAAGGGAAGGACCCGATAGTGGGCCAGAAGGTTAACCCGCACGGGTTCCGCCTCGGCATCACGACCGACTTCAAGAGCCGGTGGTACGCCGACAAGCTGTACAAGTCGTACGTCGCCGAGGACGTGGCGATCCGCCGCATGCTGCAGAAGGGCATGGAGCGGGCCGGCATCTCCAAGGTCGAGATCGAGCGCACCACGGATCGCGTGCAGGTGGACATCCACACCGCGCGTCCGGGCATCGTGATCGGCCGGCGCGGCGCCGAGGCGGACCGTATCCGTGGCGACCTGGAGAAGCTGACCAAGAAGCAGGTCCAGCTCAACATCCTCGAGGTCAAGAACCCGGAGATCGACGCGCAGCTCGTCGCGCAGGGCGTGGCCGAGCAGCTGTCCAGCCGTGTCTCGTTCCGCCGTGCCATGCGCAAGGCGATGCAGTCGGCCATGAAGTCCGGCGCCAAGGGCATCCGTGTCCAGTGCGCCGGTCGTCTGGGCGGCGCCGAGATGTCGAGGTCGGAGTTCTACCGCGAGGGCCGGGTGCCGCTGCACACGCTCCGCGCGGACATCGACTACGGCTTCTACGAGGCCCGTACGACCTTCGGCCGCATTGGCGTGAAGGTCTGGATCTACAAGGGCGAGGCTCCGACCAGCCGCGCCGAGCGCGAGGCGGCTGCCGCCGGTGCTCGTGCCGGCCAGCGTCGCGAGCGCGACGACCGTCGTGGCGGTGGCGAGCGTCCCCGCCGTGGTGGTGGTGGTGACCGTCCGCGTCGCGGCGGCGGCCGCGCCCCCCGTACTGAGGCCGCCTCCCAGGCTGCCCCCGAGACCGGCCCGGCCGCGCAGCCGGGTGCTGAAGGGAGCTGACCATGCTGATCCCGCGCAGGGTCAAGCACCGCAAGCAGCACCGGCCCGACCGCAGCGGAGCCGCCAAGGGCGGCACCAGGGTCACGTTCGGCGAGTTCGGCATCCAGGCGATTGAGCACTCCTACGTGACCAACCGCCAGATCGAGTCCGCTCGTATCGCCATGACCCGTCACATCCGCCGTGGCGGCAAGGTGTGGATCAACATCTACCCCGACCGTCCCCTCACCAAGAAGCCCGCCGAGACCCGCATGGGTTCCGGTAAGGGCTCGCCGGAGTGGTGGATCGCCAACGTCAAGCCCGGACGCGTGATGTTCGAGCTGTCCGGCGTGGCGGAGTCGGTCGCGCGTGAGGCGCTCACCAGGGCGATCCACAAGCTGCCAATGAAGTGCAAGATCGTTAAGCGTGAAGTGGGTGAGGCCTGATGTTCGCTTCGCGAACCACAAGCTGCCAATGCTGCGCTTATTCAACAAGCAAGATTGTTAAGCGTGAAGTGGGTGAGGCGTGATGGCTAAGAGCCTGACCGCCGGCGAGCTGCGAGTGGAGGACCAGGACACCCTGGTCCAGAAGCTCAAGGAGGCCAAGGAGGAGCTTTTCAACCTCCGCTTCCAGGCGGCGACCGGTCAGTTGGAGAGCCACGGGCGGCTGCGTGCCGTCCGCCGCGAGATCGCCCGTATCTACACCGTGATGCGCGAGCGCGAGCTGGGCATCGTCACGGTCGAGAAGGAGACGAGCGATGGCTGAGACCGAGACCACCGAGAACACGACCGAGGACGGGCGGAACTTCCGCAAGGTCCGCGAGGGCCTCGTCGTCAGCGACAAGATGGACAAGACCGTCGTCGTCGCCGTCGAGGACCGCGTGAAGCACCGCCTGTACGGCAAGGTCATCCGCCGTACGACCAAGTACAAGGCACACGACGAGGCCAACGCCTGCGGCGTCGGCGACCGCGTGCTGCTCATGGAGACCCGCCCCCTCTCCGCCACCAAGCGGTGGAGGGTCGTGGAGATCCTCGAGAAGGCCAAGTAGGCCCTCTCGCATATACCGCGCCTCGTGGGGGCTCTGAGAGCCCCCATGACGGCGTCCAAGGACGCGGGGCCAGTGGTCCCGCGTCGCCTGCGGTGCGGGCCTCTGAGAGGGCTGTGGCCGTGGGAACAAGACAACGACGGTTCCGCCAGGCTCAGAAATGAGAACCGGCGCGACTAACAGGAGTTCAACGTGAT
This sequence comes from Nonomuraea sp. 3N208, assembly GCF_052245935.1. Taxonomy (NCBI): domain Bacteria; kingdom Bacillati; phylum Actinomycetota; class Actinomycetes; order Streptosporangiales; family Streptosporangiaceae; genus Nonomuraea; species Nonomuraea sp. 3N208. The sequence continues at coordinate 15,365 of NZ_JBQQBR010000013.1, forward strand.
CCAGCAGGAGTCGCGGCTCAAGGTCGCCGACAACACGGGCGCGAAGGAGATCCTTTGCATCCGTGTGCTCGGTGGCTCGGGCCGACGCTACGCCGGTATCGGCGACGTCATCGTCGCCACTGTCAAGGACGCGCTGCCCGGCAGCACTGGCGTCAAGAAGGGCGATGTGGTCAAGGCCGTCATCGTCCGCACGGTCAAGGAGCGCCGCCGGCCCGACGGCTCCTACATCCGCTTCGACGAGAACGCCGCCGTCATCATCAAGGACAGCGGTGACCCTCGCGGCACTCGTATCTTCGGCCCGGTCGGCCGCGAGCTGCGTGACAAGAAGTTCATGCGCATCATCTCGCTCGCCCCGGAGGTGCTGTAATGCCGAAGTCGTTGCATGTGAAGAAGGGTGACCTGGTCCAGGTCGTTGCCGGCAAGGACAAGGGTGCCAAGGGCCGTGTGATCGCCGCTCTTCCGAGCGAGGACCGCGTGGTGGTCGAGGGCGTCAACATGATCAAGAAGCACTCGAAGGAGACCCACCAGGGTCCGCGCGGCGCCAAGACCGGCGGCGTGCAGACCATGGAAGCCGCGATCCACGTCTCGAACGTGAAGAAGCTCAAGGACGACAAGCCCGCCGACGAGAAGCCGGCCGACGAGAAGCCGGCCGACGAGAAGACGGGTGAGGACAGCTGATGACCGCCACGACCACTGAGACCGAGCGTCAGACGCCGCGACTCAAGACGAAGTACCGCGAGGAGATCGCGCAGCAGCTTCGTGAGCAGTTCGGCATCGAGAACGTCATGCAGATCCCGGCCCTGACCAAGATCAAGGTCAACATGGGCGTCGGCGAGGCGGCTCGCGACTCGAAGCTCATCGAGGGCGCCGTCCGCGACCTCACCGCGATCACCGGCCAGAAGCCGGCCGTGGTCCGGGCCCGCAAGTCCATCGCCCAGTTCAAGCTGCGCGAGGGCATGCCGATCGGTGCGCACGTCACGCTGCGCGGCGACCGCATGTGGGAGTTCTTGGACCGGCTGCTGTCGCTGGCGCTGCCCCGTATCCGGGACTTCCGCGGCCTGTCGCCCAAGCAGTTCGACGGCAACGGCAACTACACGTTCGGTCTGACCGAGCAGGTCATGTTCCACGAGGTCGACCAGGACAAGGTCGACCGGCCGCGGGGCATGGACATCACGATCGTGACCACCGCGAAGAACGACGACCAGGGCCGGGCGCTGCTGAAGCTCCTCGGCTTCCCCTTCAAGGAGGCCTGATCCAATGGCGAAGAAGTCGCTGATCGCCAAGGCGGGGCGCAAGCAGAAGTTCGAGGTCCGGGCCTACACCCGGTGCACGCGTTGTGGCCGGCCGCGCGCCGTCTACCGCAAGTTCGGGCTTTGCCGCGTGTGCTTCCGCGAGATGGCGCACCGGGGCGAGCTGCCCGGCATCACCAAGTCGAGCTGGTAGATACCCTGGGGGGCGGCCCCGCGTCGCCCCCCTGTCAATAGAAGACCGGACGCTCTGTGTAGCGTCCATGACCACGCCGAAGGTCCACCGGTAGAGCACGGAGAGGTAGCCGAAGCGAGACGCTGAGGGATGCGAAGCAGCCCTCAGGGAGCAAGCTGAGGCGGACTCGACCATTAGCACTGCTTGGCCGACTGGAAACCGCGGCGAGGAAGGCCACTGGCCATCATGACGATGACCGACCCGATCGCAGACATGCTGACACGTCTGCGTAACGCAAACTCGGCGTACCACGACAGCGTGTCGATGCCGTATTCGAAGATCAAGGCGCACATCGCCGAGATCCTCCAGCAGGAGGGCTACATCCAGGCCTGGACCGTCGAAGACGCCAAGGTCGGGAAGAACCTCGTGGTGGAGCTCAAGTTCGGGCCCACCCGTGAGCGGTCGCTCGCGGGCCTGCGCCGGGTTTCCAAGCCCGGTCTGCGGGTTTATGCGAAGAAGGACAACCTGCCTCGAGTCCTGGGCGGACTGGGCGTCGCGATCATCTCGACGTCCCACGGCCTCATGACCGACAAGCAGGCCGGCAAGCGTGGTGTGGGCGGGGAAGTCCTCGCCTACGTCTGGTAGAGGGGAGGAACACAGCATGTCGCGAATCGGACGGCTGCCCATCCCTGTGCCCAGCGGCGTAGACATCACGATCGACGGCCAGGATGTCCAGGTCAAGGGCCCGAAGGGCACGCTTTCTCACAAGGTCGCCGAGCCCATCAAGGTGGCTCGGGACGACGACGGCGCCATCGCCGTCAGCCGGCCCAACGACGAGAACAAGGTCCGTGCGCTGCACGGCCTGTCCCGGACGCTGATCGCCAACATGGTGCAGGGCGTCACTCAGGGCTACTCGAAGTCCCTGGAGATCGTCGGCGTCGGTTACCGCGTCGCGGCCAAGGGCCCGACGCAGCTGGAGTTCTCGCTGGGCTTCAGCCACCCGGTCATCGTCGACGCTCCCGAGGGCGTCTCCTTCCGCGTCGAGAGGCCGACCCTGTTCCACGTGGACGGCATCGACAAGCAGAAGGTCGGCGAGGTCGCGGCCAACATCCGCAAGTTGCGCAAGCCAGACCCGTACAAGGGCAAGGGCGTGCGTTACCAGGGCGAACAGATCCGCCGCAAGGTCGGAAAGGCTGGTAAGTAGGCATGGCTCCGAAGACTGCGTTCAGCAAGCACACGGCTGCCCGCACCGTCTCGCGGGCTCGCCGTCACCGCCGCGTCCGCAAGAACGTCGTCGGTACGACCGCGCGCCCGCGCCTGGTCGTCAACCGTTCGACCCGTCACATGTTCGTCCAGATCGTGGACGACACCGTCGGCCACACGCTGGTGAGCGCGTCCACCATGGACCCCTCGCTGCGCTCGCTGGAGGCGGACAAGACGGAGAAGGCCAAGAAGGTCGGCGAGCTCCTCGCTCAGCGGGCCAAGGAAGCCGGGATCACGGCGGTCGTCTTCGACCGCGGTGGCAACCGCTACGCCGGTCGCATCGCGGCCCTGGCGGACAGCGCCCGCGAAGGCGGGCTCGAATTCTGATGGCAACTGAGATGAGGAACCACTGATGGCTGCAGCTCCGCGTCGCGGTGGCGGCACCGGTGGCGAGCGGCGTGACCGTCGTGACGATCGCCGCGGTGGCGCCGCCGACAAGGGCGTCTCGTACATCGAGCGCGTAGTGAAGATCAACCGAGTGGCCAAGGTCGTGAAGGGTGGTCGTCGCTTCAGCTTCACCGCCCTCGTCGTCGTCGGCGACGGCAACGGCCTGGTCGGCGTCGGCTACGGCAAGGCCAAGGAAGTCCCCGCGGCCATCGCCAAGGGCGTCGAGGAAGCGAAGAAGCACTTCTTCAAGGTGCCCCGCATCCAGGGCACCATCCCGCACACCGTGCAGGGTGAGGAGGCGGCCGGCGTCGTCTTCCTGCGTCCGGCCTCGGCCGGTACCGGCGTCATCGCCGGTGGCCCGGTGCGTGCGGTGCTGGAGTGCGCGGGCATCCACGACGTGCTGTCCAAGTCGCTCGGCTCGGACAACCCGATCAACATCGTGCACGCCACCGTGGCGGCTCTGAAGGGCCTTTCCCGGCCCGAGGAGATCGCCGCCCGCCGTGGCCTGCCGATCGAGGACGTGGCTCCGGCCCGGATGCTCAAGGCTCAGCGCGAGGGCATCGCGGAGGCCGCGGCCGCGAAGGCGGTGAGCTAGTCATGGCACGCCTGAAGATCACTCAGGTTCGCTCGAAGATCGGTGGCAAGCAGAACCAGCGTGACTCGCTGCGTTCGCTTGGCCTGAAGCGAATCGGCGATGTCGTCGTCAAGGAGGACCGGCCCGAGATTCGCGGCATGGTCTCCGTGGTGACGCACCTCGTCGAGGTGGAAGAGGTCGACTAGTCATGACTGACAACGCTCCGCTCAAGATTCACGACCTGCGTCCCGCCCCCGGCGCCAACAAGGCCAAGGTCCGCAAGGGCCGTGGCGAGGCGTCGAAGGGCAAGACGGCCGGTCGCGGCACCAAGGGCAGCCACGCCCGCACGACGGTCCCCCTCGGTTTCGAGGGTGGCCAGGTGCCGCTGCAGAGGCGTCTGCCGAAGCTCAAGGGCTTCTCGAACGCCCTGTTCAAGACGACCTACCAGGTCGTCAATCTCGACAGGCTCGGCGAGCTGTTCCCCGAGGGTGGCGAGGTCACCGTCGAGGCGCTGGTCGCCAAGGGTGCTGTTCGTAAGAACCAGCTCGTCAAGGTGCTCGGCACCGGCGAGATCTCGGTCGCGGTGAACGTGCAGGCTCACGCCTTCTCGTCCGCCGCGAAGGAGAAGATCGCCGCCGCCGGTGGCTCCGTTACCGAGCTGTAGTAACGCTATGACGAGGCGTGGGGGCTCTGACAATGGGCCCCCACGCCCGTAGTGCGTTAGAGTTCGCAGACGGCAGGCTTCTGTCCGGCTCGTTTGACAATGAGACTCAGATGACAGATTCCCGCACCATCGCCGCACACTCACATCGCCTTATAGGCGCGCAGGAGGGACCGTGCTGACCGCGTTTACCCGGGCGTTCCGGACGCCGGACCTGCGCAAGAAGTTGCTCTTCACCCTGGGCATCATCGCGCTTTTCCGTCTCGGCTCGGTTCTTCCGACTCCGGGAGTTCACGTACAGAATCTGGCGGCCTGTTTCAACCAGGCGCGCGCTGATCAAGACACCGGCAACATCTACGGGATGGTGCAGCTGTTCAGCGGCGGCGCCCTCCTGAAACTTTCAGTGTTCGCGCTCGGCATCATGCCGTACATCACCGCGAGCATCATTCTCCAGCTGCTCGTCGTCGTGATCCCGCGCCTCGAGGCGCTGAAGAAGGAAGGCCAGTCCGGCCAGACCAAGATCACGCAGTACACGCGTTATCTGACCATCGGACTCGCGGTCCTGCAGTCGACCGCGTTCATCGCCCTGGCCCGCACCGGCCAGCTCTTCCCGAACTGCCAGCAGGACGTCCTGCTCGACCCCGACAACATCTTCGGCATCGTCACGATGGTGGTCATCATGACGGCCGGCACGTCCGTCATCATGTGGCTGGGCGAGCTGATCACCGACCGGGGCGTCGGCAACGGCATGTCCATTCTGATCTTCACCCAGATCGTCGCGGTCTTCCCGTCCGAGTTGGCCAACATCTTCCAGGCCAACAAGTTCACCTTCGCCGTCGTCATGGTGGTCGGCATCTTCATGATCGCCGCGGTGGTCTTCGTCGAGCAGGGGCAGCGGCGCATTCCCGTCCAGTACGCCAAGCGCATGGTCGGTCGCAGGATGTACGGCGGCACCTCCACCTACATCCCGCTCAAGGTCAACCAGGCCGGCATCATTCCGGTCATCTTCGCTTCCTCGCTGCTCTACCTGCCGCAGCTGGTGACGTCGCTCTTCCAGACCACCGACAACGTGGTGATCCGGTGGATCTCACAGAACCTGGCCACGGGCGACACGCCGATCTACATGGCCACGTTCTTCGCGCTGATCGTCTTCTTCACGTACTTCTACGTGTCCATCACGTTCAACCCCACTGAAGTCGCCGACAACATGAAGAAGTACGGTGGTTTCATTCCGGGCATCCGCCCCGGCCGGCCGACGGCTGAATACCTGAACTTCGTGCTCACCCGTCTGACCACACCGGGCGCGATCTATCTGGGTCTGATCTCCATGGTCCCGATCGTCGCGCTGGCGGTGGCCGGTGCGAGCCAGAACTTCCCGTTCGGAGGGACGAGCATTCTGATCATGGTAGGCGTCGGACTGGACACGGTTAAGCAGGTTGAGAGCCAGCTTCAGCAGCGTAATTACGAAGGCTTCCTGCGGTAGTGCGTCTCGTTCTGGTCGGGCCCCCCGGAGCGGGTAAGGGGACACAGGCCCAGTACATCGCATCGAACCTGTCCATCCCGAAGATCTCGACAGGTGACATCTTCCGTGCCAACGTTTCGGGGGGCACGGATCTTGGCAAGCTCGCCAAGACATATATGGACCGTGGCGACCTGGTGCCCGACGAGGTCACCATCGCCATGGTCCGTGACCGTCTCTCGGAGCCGGACGCGCAGGACGGCTTCCTGCTCGACGGCTTCCCGCGGAATGTCGCGCAGGCGGAGATCCTGCGCGACATGCTCAAGGACTGGGGCCAGGCACTGGACCTCGTCCTTGAGCTCGTCGTGGACGACGACGAGGTGGTCAGGCGGCTGGCCGGCCGGCGCACGTGCAGCCAATGCGGCCGTATCTGGCACGTCGAGTTCGATGACAAGAAGGACGACAGGTGCGACGCGTGCGGGGGCGCGCTGTTCCAGCGGGACGACGACAAGGAGGAGACCGTTCGGCACCGCCTGGAGGTCTACCAGGAGCAGACGGCGCCGCTGGTCTCGTACTACGCCGATGAGGGCATCCTCGTGGGGGTCGACGCGACCGGTCCGGTCGAGGAAGTCACCCAGCGAGCCATGGAGGCGATCCGCCCGTTCATGGGCTAGCTGCGGCGGCACCGATGTGCGGAGGTGGCACGGGTTTCCGTGCCACCTCGCGGCTATTGTGGGGGAATTGGGCCCCCAGGTGGCCCGTTGAGACCCAGGGGGGCAGAACATGTTCAAGAGGAACCGCCACGGAATCCAGATCAAGTCACCAGAGCAGCTCGAGAAGATGCGGGCGGCGGGGCTGGTGGTCGGGCGCACGCTCGACCTGCTGAAGCGCTCGGTCGAGCCCGGCATGACGCCGCTCGACCTGGACTCCATCGCCGAGAAGGCGATCAGGGGCGAGGGCGCGGTCCCGTCGTTCAAGGGCTACCAGGGCTTTCCCGCGACGATCTGCGCGTCGGTGAACGACGAGGTGGTGCACGGCATCCCGGGCGACGCCCGCGAGCTGCGCGAGGGCGACATCATCTCGATCGACTGCGGTGCCATCCTCGATGGCTGGCATGGCGACTCGGCGGTCACGGTCCCGGTCGGCGAAGTGGATCCCAAGCTCACGGAGCTGATGCGGGTCACGGAAGAGTCCATGTGGCGCGGCATCGCGGCGCTGCGGCCTGGCCGCCACCTGTCCGACATCGGCCACGAGATCGAGCGGTACGTCAAGTCGCAAGGCCGGTTCGGCATCCCTCAGGAGTACGGCGGCCACGGTATCGGCACCGAGATGCACATGGACCCGTGGATCGCCAACCACGGCCGGCCAGGCCGGGGCCCGGTGCTGGAGGAGGGCATGTGCCTGGCCATCGAGCCGATGGTCAACCTGGGCACGGAGCGTACGCGTGTGCTGGCCGACGACTGGACCGTGGTGACGATCGACGGCAAGGCCTCCGCACACTTCGAACACAGCGTTGCCGTGACACATAATGGTCCTTGGGTGCTGACCGCCCTTGACGGGGGCAAGGAGCGCCTAACTCAACTGCAGACCTAGCCCTGGAGTGGGTGGGATGGCGAACAGCCCCGAAATGCGAGCATCCGACTCCGACCGCGACCGGGTGGCCGCCATCCTTCGCGAGCACACCGCCGAGGGCCGCATCTCGATGGACGAGTTCAACGAGCGGCTCGAAGAGCTCTACAAGAGCAAGACGTATGGTGAGCTCGCCAAGCTGACGGCCGACCTGCCCGACGTGGACCTGCGCAACCGGCCCGCCAAGCAGGCGAAGGCCATCGAAAGCAAAGACGGCATGCATTCGGGCATGAAGGCGGCCTGGGGCGCCTGGGCCATGGCCAGCGGGATCAACTGGGTCATCTGGCTGATCGTGAGCATTTCGGCGGGCGGCGGGGTCTATCCGTGGCCGATGTGGGTGATGGGGCCGTGGGGCGTGATTTTGCTGGTGAGCACCATTTTCGGGAGCGATCCGCCGAAGAAGAACAAGAAGAAGAAGTAGGACATTGTGCATTAGTGCACTGTGTGGATTCGTGCGCAGAACGGATAAGCGCGACTTCCTAACGTGAGCGGTGTCGGGAACACGACTCACGGAGGAAATCCAAATGCGTAAGGTCCTCGCAGCTGCCGCCCTCGCCGGTTCGATCGCCGTCACCGGCCTCGCCATCGCCGCCCCCGCCGCCCAGGCGGCCACCGCAACCCAGACCGCCGCCTCGACGGCGACGTCGATGGGCAACTGGGGCAAGTACTACTCCAGCAACCACAAGGCCTACACCTACGGCAAGACCTGGAAGCAGAACGGCAAGGTCTACACGAAGTGGTACGGCAAGGAGTCCACGTCGAAGCACGGCTACGTGTGGTTCAAGTACTACTCCAGCGGTAGCTGGCACAAGTTCTACCGCGAGTGGAACGGGTCGTACAGCGAGACCTGGTCCAAGCACGGGATCAAGAAGCTGTACACCTACACCTGCTGGGGCGGCAAGTTCTCCTACTGCGGCTCGCCGCACCGCATCTACTAGTCATCTCATGTCGCGAGGCACCGCACTGCCCTGTGAGCCCCATCCCCTGGAAGGCCCGCCGAGTTCTCTCCCTCGGCGGGCCTTCCGCTGTGTGCCTCAGGCCCCAAGAACGTGGGGTAGACTGTCACGTGGTTGTGTCAGGACACCTGGCACGCGTTTCGCGTTTTGAAGTCAGGTGTCGTACACTCCTTAGTCGGCTCACTATGACTATCACGCGTCGGCGGTCCTTGCTGACCGTCGCTCTCTTCGAAGCGTGAAGGTCGCGGCTGCGTAGTGAACCGGAGCCTCAGACGACCGATCAGTGAAACGCGAGGAATTTTGGCCAAGAAAGACGGCGCCATCGAGATCGAGGGCACTGTGGTTGAGTCGCTCCCGAACGCCATGTTCCGGGTGCAGCTCGACAACGGCCATAAGGTCCTGGCCCACATCAGCGGACGGATGCGGATGCACTACATCCGGATCCTTCCAGACGACCGGGTAGTCGTTGAACTGAGCCCCTACGACCTGAGTCGTGGGCGGATCGTCTACCGATACAAGTAAGACGTCTGAGGAACACAAAGGACAATGAAGGTAAAGCCGAGCGTCAAGAAGATCTGCGACAAGTGCAAGGTGATCCGCCGGCACGGTCGCGTCATGGTGATCTGCGACAACCTGCGCCACAAGCAGCGCCAGGGCTAGTCGCCGCAAGGCTTCTCCGAGTCCGCCCCGCGAGGGAGCGGGCTCGACGCATGAGAAGCCTGCAACAGTTAGCGCGTTTCACACCCGGGTAGGCAGGCCTTTTCGTAAGGACCTGAACCACTCGGAAGACCCCCGGTCGGAGGCCGGGGCCCTCACCCCGGGCATTGGGGAGGGGCAGTGAGGCGCAAGACCTCCGCCACAAAGAAGGAGAATGCCCGACCATGGCTCGCCTGGTTGGCGTCGACCTCCCCCGCGACAAGCGGCTGGAGATCGCTCTCACCTACATTTTCGGAATCGGCCGCACCCGCGCCCAGGAGATCCTCCAGGCCACCGGTGTCAGCGGCGACCTCCGGGTCCACCAGCTCTCCGACACCGAGCTCGTCCCGATGCGTGACTACATCGAGGCGAACTTCAAGATCGAGGGTGACCTGCGCCGCGAGGTCCAGGCCGACATTCGTCGCAAGATCGAAATCGGTTGCTACCAGGGCATCCGGCACCGCAAGGGCCTGCCCGTGCACGGTCAGCGCACGCAGACCAACGCGCGCACCCGTAAGGGCAAGAAGAAGACCGTCGCCGGCAAGAAGAAGCCCGGTAAGAAGTAGTCCACGCAGCCGCGGGACCGAAGACCTCAGGAGTAATGGCAAACAATGCCTCCTAAGAGCCGTCAGGGCGCACCGAAGAAGGTGCGCCGCAAGGAGAAGAAGAACGTCGCTCACGGGCACGCCCACATCAAGAGCACGTTCAACAACACGATCGTTTCGATCACTGACCCGCTTGGGAACGTGATCTCCTGGGCCAGCGCCGGCCACGTGGGTTTCAAGGGCTCCAGGAAGTCCACCCCGTTCGCCGCGCAGATGGCTGCGGAAAACGCCGCTCGCCGCGCCATGGAGCACGGCATGCGTAAGGTCGACGTCTTCGTCAAGGGTCCCGGCTCCGGCCGTGAGACCGCGATCCGCTCGCTGCAGGCCACCGGCCTCGAGGTGGGTTCGATCCAGGACGTCACGCCGGTTCCGCACAACGGTTGCCGCCCGCCCAAGCGCCGCCGCGTCTGAATCCCAGGAGATAGAGAGAAATGGCTCGTTACACGGGCGCGGACTGCAAGCTCTGCCGTCGCGAGAAGACCAAGCTCTTCCTCAAGGGCAGCAAGTGCGAGTCCGCCAAGTGCCCCATCGAGATCCGTCCTTACCCGCCGGGTGAGCACGGCCGCGGACGCCCCAAGGAGTCCGAGTACCAGCTTCAGCTTCGTGAGAAGCAGAAGACCCGCCGCATCTACGGCGTCCTCGAGAAGCAGTTCCGCAACTACTACGAGGAAGCTGCGGGCAAGAGCGGCAAGTCGGGTGAGGTGCTGCTCCAGATCCTGGAGACCCGTCTCGACAACGTCATCTACCGCGCCGGGTTCGCCCAGTCGCGTGACGCCGCTCGCCAGCAGGTGCGCCACGGCCACATTCTGGTGAACGGCAAGAAGGTGGACATCCCGTCCTACCGCGTTCGCGAGCACGACATCATCGAGGTCCGCGAGAACAAGCGCAACCTGCTGCCCTACGAGGTCGCTCGGGCGACCGCTGGCGAGCGCTCTGTTCCCGCGTGGCTCGGCGTCGTGCCCGACAAGCTCCGCGTCCTGGTTCACCAGCTGCCGGTTCGCCAGCAGATCGACACCCAGGTGCAAGAGCAGCTCATCGTCGAGTACTACTCGAAGTGAGCCTGAGTTGAGGTGCGGGTTTCCGCACCTCAACTATGCTTTTTATCGGAGTGGCGTCATATAGCGGGCGCCACACGAAAAAAGGGGAGAACCCGCCATGCTGATCGCTCAGCGCCCGACTCTTCTCGAAGAGTCGATCGACGACACCCGGTCCCGATTCGTCATCGAGCCGCTGGAGCCGGGCTTCGGCTACACCATCGGCAACTCGCTGCGCCGCACGCTGCTCTCGTCCATTCCGGGCGCGGCCGTGACGAGCATCCGCATCGAGGGCGTGCTGCACGAGTTCTCGACCGTTCCCGGGGTCAAGGAAGACGTCACCGACATCATCCTCAACCTCAAGGAGCTGGTCGTCTCCTCCGAGCACGACGAGCCGGTCGTGATGTACCTGCGTAAGCAGGGCCCGGGTGAGGTCACCGCCGCCGACATCGCGCCGCCGGCCGGTGTCGAGGTGCACAACCCCGAGCTCCGCATCGCCACGCTCAACGGCAAGGCGAAGCTGGAGATGGAGCTGACGGTCGAGCGTGGCCGTGGCTACGTCTCCGCCGCTCAGAACAAGCAGCCGGGTCAGGAGATCGGCCGTATTCCGATCGACTCGATCTACTCCCCGGTGCTCAAGGTCACCTACAAGGTCGAGGCGACCCGAGTCGAGCAGCGTACCGACTTCGACCGCCTCATCCTCGACGTCGAGACCAAGCCGGCCATGAAGCCCCGCGACGCGGTGGCCTCCGCCGGTAAGACCCTCGTCGAGCTCTTCGGCCTGGCCCGCGAGCTCAACGTCGAGGCCGAGGGCATCGACATCGGCCCGTCGCCGACCGACGCCGCTCTGGCCGCCGACCTGGCGCTGCCGATCGAGGAGCTCAACCTCACCGTCCGGTCGTACAACTGCCTCAAGCGTGAGGGCATCCACACCGTGGGTGAGCTCGTGGCGCGCAGCGAGCAGGACCTGCTCGACATCCGCAACTTCGGTGCGAAGTCGATCGAAGAGGTCAAGCAGAAGCTGCACGAGATGACGCTGGCGCTCAAGGACTCCCCGCCCGGGTTCGACCCGAGCGCGGTGGCCGGGGCCGGCTATGACGACGACGACAGCGCTTACGTCGAGACGGAGCAGTACTAGACACATCCCGCGCTATCGTCTCCGCGCCTTTCTGAGGGCTGAGGTCCCTTGGGGAGGAGAAGACCGGCGAGGAGTCGTCGGTCTTCTCGGGCGTGGGGTGTGCGGGTGAAAGTAACGGTGTCGCGCGTTCGCGGCGCCGGCCCGACCCCGGTACCTGGTACGGCCGGGGCGGGTTAATCCACAAGGAGAGATGAAATGCCCAAGCCCACCAAGGGTGCACGTCTTGGCGGCAGCCCGGCGCACGAGCGGCTGATCCTGGCCAACCTGGCCACCGATCTGTTCCGCCACGGCAAGATCCGTACGACGGTCACGAAGGCCAAGCGCCTGCGTCCGCTGGCGGAGCGCCTGATCACCAAGGCGAAGAAGGGCGACATCCACAACCGTCGCCAGGTCCTGACCGTCGTCAAGGACAAGGGCGTCGTGCACCACCTGTTCACCGAGCTCGCGACGACGTTCGCCGAGCGTCCCGGTGGCTACACCCGCATCACCAAGATCGGCCCGCGTAAGGGCGACAACGCCCCGATGGCGGTCATCGAGCTGGTGACCGAGCCGCTGAACGCCGTCACCACCCGCCGCACCGAGGCTCCCGCCGCCGCCGCGGCGCCCGCCGCGGAGGAGACCGAGGCTCCCAAGGCTGAGGAGGCCGAGGCCGCGGAGGCTCCTGAGGCCGCTGCCGAGGAGGCTCCGGCCGCCGAGGCTGAGGCGAAGAAGGACGAGGCCTGATATTTCAGGCTGAATGAATCGGGCCCGGACCCCTCGGGGGGTTCGGGCCCTTTTCGGTTAAGGAGGATCATCGTGGTACGGCTCCGCCTCGACCTCGCGTACGACGGGACCGACTTCTCCGGGTGGGCCAGGCAACCCGGGCGGCGCACGGTCCAAGGCGAGATCGAGCAGGCGCTCGGCCGGATCCTGCGCCTCGGCGAGCCCGCCATGTTGACCGTGGCCGGGCGCACCGACGCCGGCGTGCACGCCCGCGGTCAGGTCGCCCACGTGGACGTGCCCGACGGGTCGCTGGCCGAACTGGACGGGAACCGAGGGCCGCTCAGCGTGGATGAGCGGCTCTCTGCGCTCGTGCGACGGCTGGGTGGGGTCATGCCACCCGATGTACGGATTTATCGGGTCTCCGTGGCTCCTGAGGGCTTTGACGCACGGTTCTCGGCGACGTTCCGGCGGTACGCGTACCGGGTGAGCGACGCCGTCGGCGGCGTCGACCCGCTGCGACGGCACGAGGTGGTCTGGCACAACCGCCCGCTGGACCTGGACGCGCTGAACGCGGCGGCGGCGCGGCTGATCGGCGAGCACGACTTCGCGGCCTTCTGCAAGAAGCGCGAGGGGGCCACCACGATCAGGGAGCTGCAGCGGCTGGAGTGGGTACGCGAGCCGGACGGCGTGCTGGTGGCCACCGTCGTGGCCGACGCTTTCTGCCACTCGATGGTGCGGGCGCTGGTCGGCTCGCTGCTGGCGGTCGGCGACGGGCGGCGGCCGGCGGAGTGGCCCGGGGAGGTGCTGACCCGGGCAGTACGCGACTCCGGGGTGCACGTGGCGCCCGCCCACGGGCTGTGCCTGGAAGAGGTCGGCTATCCGCCGGAGCCGGAGCTGGCCGCGCGGGCCGAGGCCACCCGGCGCGTACGGATGCTGTCACCCCTTGGTGGCGCGGCGCTCCAGGACGAGTGAGGTCTGGTCGCGGAACGCTCCGCTGACCTTGGTCAGCGTCTTCTCCTTGGCCGCCGGAGTGTGGCCGTCGGCGTGGGTGGCGTAGCTGAAGACGATGTACCGGCCCCACACCAGGCCGGCCGCGTAGCCGCCGGCGATGTGTACGCGCTCGCCGCCTGACCCGTCCGCTCCGGGCAGAGGGCGGAACCAGACGTTCTTGGCGAGGTTTTTCGCTTGGTCGACGGCCGTGGCCGCGTCCTTGGTCGGGAGCACGGCGATGCCCGTGGTGACGGCGTAGCGGCGCTTGTTGTCGACGTATGTGGCGCGTAGGACGCGGCTGCACTTCTGCTCTTTCAGCGCCTCGGCGAAGGCGCCTGCCGCGGCCTTGTCGCAGGTCGTCTCCACGCTGGCCTTGACCCGGGTGAACGTGGTGCCCGCCGCGCTGACCTTCTTCTTCGGGAACGCCTCCGACAGCGACAATTTCTGCGGGTCGGTCTGCTCGGAATTGAGCACGGACGCGCCGGGCGGCTCGGTGGGCGTCGCCTCTGGTGCTTCGGCGGGTGGTTGCGTGGACGGAACGGCGCTGCCGGGGGCGGCGGCCGTGTTGGGGGTGGGGTTGCTCACCGTTTGAAAGGCGAAGAAGCCGCCGGTGGCCACCCCGGCCAGGGCCAGCGCGCCCAGCGTCACCAGGAGGGCTCGTTTGCTCGTGCCTCGAGGCGCCGGGGGAGGGGGCGGGGTCTGGAACGGTGGTTGTTTGAACGCTCCAGGCGGGAAGGCCGGGCCGCCGCTTTGGGGCTGCGTGGGCAGGTCCAGCGCGGTCGACGGCCTCTGGCCCCAGGTGTCCCGGGAGAACGGCAGGTCCGGGAGTTTCTCGGTGACGGGAGGATGGGGCGGCCAGACCGGTACGTCGCCTGGCTCCGCGGGGCGGGCGGTTGCCGGGGTCGGGGCGTTGGGGTCGAAGCCGTGGGCGGCGGTGGGGTGGGGCTGGTCGCGCTTGGCCGCCTTGGGGTCGAAGAACTGGGCTGGGTGCTTGGTCTCGCCAGAGGCCGGTCGTGAGGTGTCCTCGTGGGCGACGGGGCGGGTGTCCTCGCGCTCCGGCGCGATGGGCGCGGCGAGGGGGACGGTCGCCCGCTGCAGGGCGGTGCCCTCGTCCGGCGTGCCCTGCTGCGGTGCGTCGTCGTGTGGCGTGCTTTGAGCGTCCTGCGGCGCGCTCTGCCGCTCGATGGCGCTCGCCTGCCCGGCGGTCGTCTGAGGAGCGGCTGGTTGCGCACCACCCGGCTCAGCGGCGCCAGGGACTCCATTGCCCGGCTGATCGGGTCGCTGCTGGGCGGCTTCCTGTCGTGCGGCCTCAGGGTCGAAGTAGTGGGCCGGCCTGGTGGGGCCGTCCGGCTGGGTGGCGTTCGGGTCGAAGGGTGGGGTGTCCGGCACGTCGGCGTCCGGCTCGGCCACCAGTTCGCCCGTGGCGGCCGGCCACGGTGGCAAGGCGTGCGGATCCGAGATGGGGCCTGGCCACACCGGCATGCCCGCCGCTGCGGCGGTGAACGCGGGCGGCGGCTCCCACGGCGGCGCACCGGGCACGACGGGATCAACGGGCCAGCGCGGCAGCTCCCGCCCGGGCTCCGCCTGCGATGGCCCGTTCCACGGTGGTGCCTGGCCTGCCCAGGGGGTCTCCGGCTTGGCCGGCGCCTGCGCGGACCAGGGGATGCCGGCGGCTGGGCGGTGCTCGGCCGGCGGCGTGTGGCCGGGGTCCGAGGGTCCCTCCGGTGCGTGGTCCGCGCGGGTGGAACCGGTCGCCGGAGGGCGGGCGAGGGCGGGGTCGGTGTCCGTGTGGTCGGCGAACCAGTCGTAGGGCGCGGCGTCGTCGCCGGGCACCTCCCACGGCTGTGCGTCCTCACGCACCGGCTCGGGCAGCTCAGGCGGCGGTCCGTTGGGCACGGGGACGACGGACAGGGTCGCGTCGTCCTCCGCCTCATCGAAAGGTGGGAACGCCGGTGGAACGTCTCCCCCGTTGGTCTGGCCGAAGCTCGGCGGTGGCGTCGCAGGTCTGGCCGAGTCGGCGGCCTCCCTGTGATCGTGCTCGGACCCGGGTTCCTGACCACGCATAGGGCGAGCCTAGCGAGAGTAGCGAGATCGTTATGTCGGTATGGGCGTTCCCGAAGGCATCCGGCATCCCGTTTGGGGGCTTAAGGCATGTAAAGCCGGGTTACGTCAGTGGGCTGCCGGTCAGCGTACGGTTATCCAGGGCCTTGAACACGGTGGCCTGGGTGATGTCGTCGATGGCCTGGAAAAGCCGCTTGGAGCCCTTCTTGTCGGGCTTCGTGCCGTCCTTGTTCTGGAACCAGACCATGATCGCGTAGTGCCCGTGCGTCCAGATCTTGGTGCCGCCGCTGCCCGAGCCGAGGAACTTGGTGACACTGTCCTTACCCGACAGCGGCTTCACGTAGTTCTTCTCGTCGCCGCTCTTGGCCACCTTGCCCGCGGTCTTGCCGGTCGTGAGGTTGGCCACGCCGACCGTGCCGATCACCTTTCCCTCCTTGTCACGGAAGCTGGCCCGGACGAGCTGGTTGCACTTGCCGTCCTTGAGCGCCTTCTGCAGCTTGTCGCCCAGGGCGCCGTCAGTGCACTTCTTGTCCTTGCTGGTGATCGTCATCTCGTAGGCCCGGCCGGAGACCGTGAGCTTCTTCTTCGAACCGAAGATCTCCTTGACCGTGATCGCCTCGGGGTCCGTGGAGCGGGACTCCGCGAAGCCGTACTTGCCGGGCGGAGCCGATGGGAGCGGCGCGGACGTCCGGCGGGCGGTGGCGGTCTCGGCGGTGCCGGCGCCGCCGGCGTTCCACATCACCGCGATGCCGCCGCCGAGCAGCCCGAGCACCAGCACACCGCCGATGGTGAACCACAGCGGCGCGCGCGAGCGCGGGCCGTCGTCGTACGGGCTCCAGCCGATTCTGCTCTGCGGCGCCTTCTCGGAGTCGCCGGTGGGTCCGCCGGTGGGTCCGCCAGTGGGTCCGCCAGTGGGTCCGCCAGTGGGTCCGCCGGTGGGTCCGCTGGTGGGCGCTTCCTTCCGGGAACGGGCGCGGGAGCGGCGCGAGGGGGTGGCCGTCTCCTCCTTCGGGGCGCCTTCCGCGCCGGGCGTCTGCGGGGCACCCTCGAAACCGGCGCCGCCCTGCGGAGCGCCTCCAAAGCCGCCCCCCTGCGGGGCGCTTCCCATTCCATTCGCGGGCGGGGCGCCTCTCATGCCGTTAGCCTGCGAGGCGCTTCCCATGTCGGTCCATGGCGGCGCGCTGCCCATCCCGTAGGGGGCGCTGCCCGTGCCGTTCTCACGTTCCTCGGGAAAAGCCATGCGGCGACATTACCGTGATGAGCGTCATTGGGTTCCGAAGTCCTGAGTCCACCATGGGCCGTTCGGGCCGGAGGCGACGCCGACGCCGATGGCCTTCAACCGGCAGTCCAGGATGTTCTTGCGGTGGTCGCGGCTGCCGAGCCAGCCGCGTATCGCCTCCTCAGGGCTGTTGTATCCGGCGCCGATGTTCTCGGCGGCGCCGTAGCGGTAGCCGGCGCGCTCCATACGGTCCCACGGGGAGGCGCCGTCGGGGGAGTTGTGTGTGAGCTGCCCCATCCTGGCCATCTCCAGCGAGTGTGTACGCGCCGAGCGCATGAGCCCTTGGTCGACCCTGAGCGGCCCGCAGCCCTGCTTGGACCTGGCCGAGTTGGTGAGGGACACGACCTTGGACGCCATGCCGGGGATCACCGCGACGGACGACTGCTCGCCGAGGAACGTCTGGGCGGGGTCGTCCTGGGAGTCGAAGCCGGGGATCTGGCCGTCGGACGTCTTGCCGGTGGGCTTCGGGGTGGCCGCGCCACGCGGGACCCTCTTGGTCGTGACCTCTCGCGGCACGCTCTCCAGCTGCTGCAGGGCCTTCTTCGCGGCCGTCGGCGCGGGGTTGGCCGTGGCGGCGGCGGGCGGGGCGGTTCCGTTGAGGTAGATGTGCGGGTTCGCTTGGGGATCGTCGGTCAGCCGGCCGATCAGCACGCCGGTGAACAGGACGGCCGCCATGAGGCAGGTCAACACGCCCAACTGACTCCGGCGCCGAGCGCCCCGCTGGGTTGGCCGGGTGTGAGAGTTCTGCCACATACCGCAGCCAACGATAGAGATGTCTGGTCCTGAGAAAGAAGAGGTCCCAGGGAAACGAAATCGAACCGTTCTGCGGTCGGGTAGACTCATGCCAGGTTACCGGTCTTTTGACCAGCGCGCCTGTGTGCAGGTAGCCTAATCGTTCGTTGTGTGCATAGGTCCAGCGTGACCAATGCGCGGCGCGTCCGGCGTCATCTCCCATCCTGAGGAGACGGAAGGTCCGGGCTGCCGTGTGCCCGCACCGACCGACCAAATGTAGCTGTCGCATCCGACAGCGCCGAAGACGCGAGCATAAAGAAGGCTACGACCGTGCGCACGTACTCACCGAAGCCCGCCGACGTTCAGCGTCAGTGGTACGTCATCGACGCGACCGATGTCGTGCTGGGCCGGCTGGCCAGCCACGTCGCGACCCTGCTCCGCGGCAAGCACAAGCCGATCTTCGCCAACCACGTCGACACCGGTGACTTCGTCATCGTCATCAACGCGGACAAGATCGCGCTGAGCGGCAACAAGCTTGAGCAGAAGAAGGCTTACCGCCACTCGGGCTACCCGGGCGGTCTGCGTTCCGTCTCGTACGGCGAGCTCATGGAGAAGCGGCCGGACAAGGCCGTCGAGAAGGCCGTCAAGGGCATGCTGCCCAAGAATTCCCTCGGCCGGAAGATGATCAAGAAGCTGAAGGTCTATGCGGGTTCCGACCACCCGCACCAGGCCCAGCAGCCGGTGCCGTTCCAGATCACCCAGATCGCCCAGTAGTAGTTCGAAAGAGTTAGAGGAGAACCGTGGCTGAGCCCACCGGTGTCGAGACGGTCGTCGAGGCCGAGCTGGAGGAAATCTCCAGCGAGGACTTCCCGTCCGAGTACACCACCGAGTCCGCCGCCAGCGCCGAAGCGCCCGTGCGTAAGCCCGTCACCACGGGCAACTCGTACGGCACCGGCCGCCGCAAGGAGGCGATCGCGCGCGTGCGCATCGTCCCCGGCACCGGCAAGTGGACGATCAACGGTCGTTCGCTGGACGCCTACTTCCCGAACAAGGTCCACCAGCAGATCGTCAACGAGCCCTTCGTGGTGCTCGGCGCCGAGGAGGCGTTCGACGTCATCGCGCGCATCGACGGCGGCGGCGTGACCGGCCAGGCCGGCGCGCTGCGCATGGGCCTGTCCCGCGCCCTGTCGGTCCTGGACGTCGAAGTCAACCGCCCGCCGCTGAAGAAGGCCGGCTTCCTCACCCGTGACGCCCGCGCCACGGAGCGGAAGAAGTACGGCCTCAAGAAGGCCCGTAAGGCTCCGCAGTACAGCAAGCGCTAACGTTGGCGCGCCTTTTCGGCACCGACGGGATACGCGGGGTCGCGGGTCGCGACCTCACGGCCGAGCTCGCCATGGACCTGGCGGTCTCGGCGGCTCACGTCCTCGGCGATGCAGGCGCGTTCGCGGCCACGGGATCCAGCCGTAAAAGCAGGCCCGTGGCCGTCGTAGGCCGGGACCCGCGTGCCTCGGGAGAGTTTCTCGAGGCCGCAGTGGTCGCCGGCCTTGCGGCGTCCGGAGTGGATGTGCTGCGCCTCGGCGTGCTGCCCACCCCGGCTGTCGCCCACCTCACGGCCGCGCTCGGCGCCGATCTCGGCGTCATGTTGTCGGCGTCGCACAACCCGGCGCCGGACAATGGCATCAAGTTCCTGGCCAGGGGCGGCTTCAAGCTGTCCGACGCGGTCGAGGACGAGATCGAGCGGCGGCTCGGCGAGGAGTGGACCTTCCCCGTCGGCTCGGGCGTGGGTCGCGTGCGGGACGCGTACGGCGAGGCCGACCGCTATATCTCGCACGTGCTGACCACGATGAGCGCCTCGCTTGACGGCCTCAGCGTGGTGGTCGACTGCGCTCACGGCGCTGCCCACATGGTGGCCCCTGAGGCGCTGGTCCGCGCGGGTGCCAGGGTCGAGGCCATCGGCGCCAGGCCCGACGGCCTCAACATCAACGCCGCCCACGGTTCCACTCATCTGGACAAGCTCCAGCAGGTGGTCGTGTCGCGCGGTGCGGACCTGGGCGTGGCCTACGACGGCGACGCTGACCGCTGCCTGGCGGTCGACCACACGGGTGCGATCATCGACGGCGACCACATCATGGCCATCCTCGCCGCGTCCATGCACGACGAAGGTGTGCTGGCCAAGGACACCGTGGTCGCGACCGTGATGTCCAACCTGGGCTTCAAGCTGGCGATGCGCGATGCGGGCATCACCGTGGTGGAGACCGCGGTGGGGGACCGCTATGTGCTCGAACGCATGAAGTCCGACGGCTACAACCTGGGTGGCGAGCAGTCGGGTCACGTCATCATGCTGGACCACGCCACCACCGGCGACGGCCTGCTCACCTCGCTCCAGATGCTGGGCGTGGTGGCCAAGTCAGGCGTGCCGCTGAAGGAGCTGGCCTCGGTGATGACGCCGCTGCCGCAGATCCTGATCAACGTCAAGGACGTGGACAAGGGCAAGGCCTCCGTGCCCGAGCTCGCCGAGGCCGTGGCCCTGGCCGAGGCGGAGCTGGGCGAGACGGGCCGGGTTCTGATCCGGCCGAGCGGCACCGAGCCCATGATCCGCGTCATGGTCGAGGCCGCGTCGGAGGAGCACGCCACTCAGGTGGCGGGCCGCCTCGCGGACGTGGTCCGCAAGGCCTGCGCTTCCTGATCGGGTACGGCACGTTCGTGTGCCGTACCCGATCTTTTTATTCGTCGCCGGTGAGTGAGAAGGCGCGCAGGCGCAGGCCTGCCCAGAAGACGCCGCCGAGGGTGACGACGATCAGCGCCGGGACGGCGAAGCTCAGCGTGACGTCGGCCTTGAGGAACGGCGAGGCCGAGATCTGGTCGGCGATCGTCGTGCCCCAGTGCTGGATCGAGAACTTGCGCGCACCCGTGATGAAGCCGCCGACCACGGTCTCCCACACCAGGGCGTAGATGACGCCGATCGTGACCGCGTGCCGGGTGACGACGCCCAGCAGCAGGAAGACGGCGGCGTAGGCGATGCCGGCCACCAGGGCGCCCAATGCGAAGCCCGCGGCGATGCCGTCCTCGTTGCTGACCAGGAGCCAGGCCGCGAAGTACGTCGGCACGGCGCCGAACAAGGCCAGCACCGAAGCCGCCACCAGGAACTTCGTCTGGACGATCAGCGGGCGGGAGATCGGCTTGGACATCAGGTGGATGATGGTGCCGTCGTCGATCTCCGGGGCGATGACCCCGGTGCCCGCGATCACGCCGAGCAACGGCAGCACGGTGCCGATGGCGAATTTCATGAGCACTACGGCCGTGTCCTGGTCGGCCTCGCCGAGGAGGCGGAACAACACGGCCAGGCCGACGAGGGCCAGGGGCAGCAGGAGGAGCAGGATGATCCGGCGGCGGCCCAGCAGGGCGCGGTAAGTGATGCCGGCGACCACTGTGTTCATTGCCTCACTCCGTTCGGCGCTCGGTCGCCATATGCCGTCGCACTCCCTCGCGGGTTCATCAGGTGCTCCGGTTGATCAGGTAGGAGAAGACGCTCTCCAGGTCCTCGTCCGCCGGGGAGACCTGGTGCAGGCGTACGCCTTCCGCCTGGGCGAGCTTGGGCAGGAGCCGGGCGAAGCGGCGGAACTCGATGGCCTGGACCTCCAGGCCGTCGGAGCGGAGCGTGATGCCCCCGGCCGAGTGGTCGCGGATGAGGGCGGCGGCGAGTTTCCTGTCGTCGCTGGAGCGGATCATGAACAGGTGCGGCCGGTCGGTCATCAGCCGCCTGATCTCCCGGAAGTTGCCCGACGCCGCGTGCCGCCCCGCCATCAGCACTTCGATGTGCTGGGCGACCCGCTCGACCTCCTCCAGGATGTGGGAGCTGAACAGGATGGTCTTGCCGGCCGTGCCCATGGCGCGGATCAGGTCCATCAGGTGCAGGCGCTGGCGCGGGTCCATGCCGTTGAACGGTTCGTCGAGCAGGAGCACCGGCGGGTCGTGGACCAGCGCAGCGGCCACTTTGACGCGCTGGCGCATGCCCTTCGAGTACGTCTCCACACGCCGGTCCTTCGGCTCCTCCATCTCGACCGTGGCCAGGGCCTTGCGGGCGGCCTCGACCGGGTCGGAGAGGCCGTGGAGGCGGGCGGCGGAGAGCACGAACTGCCAGCCGGTCAGGAACCCATACACACCCTCCCGTTCCGGGACCAGGCCGATATTTCGGTAGATGTGGTGGTTCTTCCAGACTGTGGTGCCGTCCATCGTCACCGTGCCGCCCGACGGCGACAGGAACCCGGCCATCATGTGCAGGAGCGTCGATTTGCCCGCGCCGTTGGGCCCGAGCAGGCCGGTGACGCCAGGGCCGATCGTCATCGTCACGTCGTTGACCGCCACCACGTTGCCGTACCAGCGGGACACCTGCGAGAGCTCGATCTTCATTGCGCGGCCGCCTTCCTGTAACGCAGTGCGAGAGCGGCCAGGCCGATGCCGATCAGCACCACCAGGATCACCGCCGAGGCGGGGCCGTTGGGGTAGCCGCTGCCTTCGATGGAGTGCGGCGGCGTGTTGAACAGCCAGGACTGCACGGAGTCCACCAGCCAGAACGGGTTCAGCAACCATGCCCAGGCGGCACCCGACTCGTTGCCCGAGGAGTACAGCGCGCCGTAGACCATCGGGACCGACGCCGACGACAGCAGGTAGACGACGATCACCGAGGCCACGCCGAGCCCGCGCCGCGGCGTGAACGAGGCCAGCGCCAGCCCGAACGCCGCGAGCAACAGCGCCAGCACCAGGGCCATGGCGATGGAGCCGACGTATTCACCGGTGGCCGGCGGCCCCGGCATGTCCACGACGACCTCGCCCACGTAGACCAGCGTGAGCGGCACCGCGACCAGCAGGAACAGCGCCACGGTCATCGCGGCGACCTTGGCGACGACGTACTCGGTGATCGAGACGGGGCGCGACAGGTAGAGCGGCAGCACGCGGAACCGTAGGTCGGGCGCGACGACGGTGGGGGCCTGCGAGGCCAGGAAGATCGCCACCACGGCCTGCATGAGGACCGCGAAGCCGCTGTACTGGATGATGCGCTGCTGGGCCAGGGCCATCGTGGCGATGCTCACGACAGCGGGCAGCAGCATGATGACGAACAGCGCGAACGGCATGATCTTGCTGCGCGCCGGCCGGCCGAGTCCGAAGACGCCACGCAGGCTGTGCAGGGTCAGCGCCCTGGTCGAGTAGCCGCGCCCGAGCCGGGGGCCGTCGTAGTGGCGGTAGCCGATGTCGTAGATCTCAGACACCCGCGATCTCCTCCCTGAAGACGTCCTCGATGCGGTGACGTCCCTGTTCCAGGCGGATCAGGCAGAGGTCCAGGTCGGCGGCGGCGTCCCTGATGGCGTCGTAGGTCTCGGGCCCCAGCACCTTGACCACCAGCATGCGGCCCTGCTGCGAGACCGTCTGCCCGGCCTCCGTCAGGCGCGCGGCCAGCGGCTCCATGCCCTCGTCGACTTCGACCGTGACCGTCTGCGTGGCCTGCGTGAACTCGCCGATGGCCGAGGAACGCAGCAGCCGCCCGGCGTCGATGATGATCACGTGGTCGCAGATGCGCTCGAGCTCGCCCAGCAGGTGCGAGGTGACCAGGACGCTGATGCCGAACTCGGTGCCGATGCGCCTGATCAGCATGAGCATCTCGTCGCGGCCGCGCGGGTCGAGGCCGTTGGTCGGCTCGTCGAGGAAGATCAGCTTGGGATCGTGGACGAGGGCCTGGGCCAGCTTGACACGCTGCTTCATGCCCGTCGAGTAACCCCCGATGGGCCGGTAGCGCTCTTCGGCCAGGCCGACGTGGCGCAGCACGTCGGCGGCGCGCTCGCGGGCGGCCGTACGCGGCAGCCCGGACATCTGTGCGAGGTGGACGACCAATTCGGTGGCGGAGACGTCGGGAGGCAGGCATTCGTGCTCCGGCATGTAGCCGACGAGCCTGCGGATCTCGGCGCCCTGGGCGGTGACGTCCAGATCGAGCACGCGCGCCGCGCCGCCGGTGGGCGGCAGCAGGCCGAGCAGGATCTTGATCAGCGTCGACTTGCCCGCGCCGTTCGCCCCTACCAGTCCGGTCACTCCGGGTCCCACGGTGACCGAGAGCTGGTCGACCGCGGTGACGGTGGGGAAACGTTTGGTCAGCCCCTCGGTGGCGAGGATGTGCATGTGCCGGACCCTACCTGGGCGGTCAGGGCCGTGGCCTCGGTCATAGGGATGAACGTCGTCCTACTTGAGGCCAGAATCTGCGCTGGATCGCGAGCGTCGCCGTGCCCGAAAGGATCATTCCGGCGATGTTGACCGCGAGTTGCCCGACCGAGGGTCCGACCTCCAGCCAGTGGCCCAGCGCCAGGGCGACGGCCACGTAGCCGGCGGCGGGCACCGTGGTGACCGAGATGAAGACGCCGACCAGGGCCGACGACTTGCCTGCCGTGATCGACAGCACACCGGCCGTGCCGGCCAGCAGCGCCACGATGAACGACCATTTGTCGGGTTTGACGATGAACTGCACCTCCGCGTTCGTGACGAGGTTGGCGTCCCCGATCCAGCCGAGCCAGGTGGACACGAACGCGCACGCGAAGGTGATCGCGATGGCCACCGCGAACCCCACGGCCAGGGTCCTGAGCGAGGTCGTGATCAGGCCCCATCGGCGTTGCAGCAGGCCGAAGCAGATGGCCGCGACCGCGCCGAACTCCGGCCCGAGCACCATCGCGCCGACGATCAGGATGGGCGAGTTCTGCAGGATGCCGATGCCGGCAATCTGTGTGGCGACGGCTAGGAACACCAGGTACGCCCACGTGATGCGGGAGTCGGCGGAGACCCGCTGCGCCAGTTCCTCCCAGATCACCGCGTCGTCGGGCTCGCCCGGCGCCTCCTCGACGGCCTCCTCTGCGACCTTCGACAGCGAGAGATCGATCTGCTCGATGGCGATGGAGCCCTCGGTCTCCAGCCACTTGAGCCGGCCGATCACCTCATTGGCCGACTCCCTGGCCGCGTCGCAGAGGATCACATCGCCCTTCGGCTCGCGGGCGGCACCGGGCAGGACGACGATGTTGGTGATGCCGGGGCAGTCCTCCAACACCGCCGTCACCTCATCGGTGCGCGTGGGCGGGCTGATCATACGCAGATGTAGCACTCGCCCATTGTTGTCCATCGAACGTTGACACCGTATTGATGCACGTATCCGAGGCTGCCTCACATGATCCGGTACAGATGCCACGAACATGGTGAGGGCTGCTGGTTCGCTGACGTCGACGACCAGGAGTGCGGGGGCAGGTTCGCCCGTTACCTGTTCGAGGAGGCGTTCAGGTTCGGCGAAGCCGCACCCGCCGGACCGAGTGATCGGCACCCTTCTGCAGCACGAGGTCGGCGCGGCCTCTCGTGGGGGCGATGTTCTCGACCAGGTTGCGCTCGTTGATGTCGCGCCAGACGTTGACCGCGAAGGTGGTGGCCTCGTCGTAGGACATGTCCGCGATGTGCCGGAAGTATGACTTCGGGTCCTCGAAGGCGGTCCGGCGGAGCTTGTGGAAACGTTCGACGTACCAGGTGCGGATGTCCTCGACCTTGGCGTCGACATAAATGGAGAAGTCGAAGTAGTCGTTGACGGCGAGGGAGGTCGGCGGGGCGGGCTGGAGGACGTTGAGGCCCTCGATGATCAGGATGTCGGGACTTTTCACGGTCTGGGCGGCACCGGGAACGATGTCGTACTCGAGGTGGCTGTACACGGGGGCGTGGATCTCCGCCGCACCCGCCTTGACCTCCGCCACGAACCTGACCAGCGCCCGCCGGTCGTAGCTCTCCGGGAAGCCCTTGCGATGCATGATCCCTTTGGCCTCCAGCACCGCGTTCGGGTAGAGGAAGCTGTCGGTGGTGATCAGCTCCACGTGCGGGTGCTCGGGCCAGCGGGCCAGCAGCGTGTGCAGCAGCCGCGCCGTCGTCGACTTGCCCACGGCGACGCTGCCCGCCAGGCCCAGGATGTAGGGGACACGCTCCTCGGGATGTCCGAGGAACGCGCTCAGCACGCTGCTGCGTTGCTTGGATCCGGTGAAGTGCAGGTTGAGCAGCCGGGTCAGAGGCAGGTAGAT
The DNA here is from genome assembly GCF_052245935.1 of Nonomuraea sp. 3N208. Taxonomy (NCBI): domain Bacteria; kingdom Bacillati; phylum Actinomycetota; class Actinomycetes; order Streptosporangiales; family Streptosporangiaceae; genus Nonomuraea; species Nonomuraea sp. 3N208. The sequence goes on from NZ_JBQQBR010000013.1 coordinate 41,037, forward strand.
GTCGGTGACTTCGTTGAGATCGATGGGGTCGTCGACGCCGCGCAGCTCTTCCAGCTCTTCTGCGGTGAGAGTCAAGGGCGTGTTCTTGCGGAGCTCGCTCCACCGCTCCCTGCTCAGTTCCACGTAGCCGTTGTTCACCTAGGCAGCGTAGCGATCGCCGACAAACCGGCCGTCGGGCGGGGTGTGTCCACAAGCTGTGGATAAAGACGTGGGATTACCGAGACTCAGTTCGGGGAAAGGGATACCGTCTCCGGTTGTGGATCGTCGACGCTTCATCACGAATGTGGTGGCCGGCATTGCCGGGCCCTTTGCTGGGGTCGCGTGCGCCGGAGCGCAGGGTGGGGCCAAACCGGCGCCGGGCGGGTACGGGCCGCTGCGTCCCGTACGCGACCTGCGTGACGGCAAGGTGAGGCTGCATCTGCCCGAAGGGTTCAAGTACCGCTCGTTCAGCGCCGCGGGGGAGAAGTTCAGCGACGGGTCGACCGTGCCGGGCCGGCACGACGGTATGGCGGCGTTCTCCGGTCCCGGCGGCAGCACGATCCTGATCCGCAATCACGAGGTCAACGGGACCGTCGGCGCGTTCGGTGACAAGAACAGGGCCTACGATCGGATGGCCGGCGGCGGCACGTCGACCTTGCGCGTGACCCGCTACGGCGAGGTGACCAAGAGCGCGCCGTCGCTCAACGGCACGATGATGAACTGCTCGGGCGGTCCCATGGCGTGGCGGGCCTGGGTGAGCTGCGAGGAGACGGTCAACGGGCCCGACGTGGCCGACGACTTCGCCGGCGGCGACAACGCCAGGCTCACCGAGAAGCACGGCTACATCTTCGAGGTCCCGGTCGGCCGCGCGGCCACGGCCAGGCCGATCAGGTCGGCGGGGCGCTTCCCGCACGAGTCGGCGGCCTTCGACCCGTCGTCGGGCGCGATCTACCTGACCGAGGACAACTTCGGCTTCCCCTCCGGGTTCTACCGCTACCTGCCGCCGAAGCACCCGGTCCTGGCCGGGAAGCTGCTCGACGGCGGCCGGCTGCAGATGCTCGCCGTCAAGGGCGCCGAGCGCAAGGACCTGTCCCTGGGGCAGGAGCCGGGCGCCGCGTACGCCACCGTGTGGGTGGACATCGACGACCCCGACCCCGACTTCCGCGGCAAGCCGTCCAACGACGAGGTCGTGCAGGCCGTCGGCCGGCAGGGCCGGGCCCAGGGGGCGGCGATCTTCTCCAGGCTGGAGGGCGCGGTCTTCCACCAGGGGACGGTGTACTTCGTCTCCACGCAGGGCGGCGACACCGATCCCGCCGACCCGCCGCCGTCGGGGTTCGGCAAGGGCCGGGGGCAGGTGTGGGCGTACGAGACGTGGAGCGGCCGGCTCAAACTCGTCTACGAGTCGCCGCGCTCCTCGGCGCTCGACCTGCCTGACAACGTGACGGTCAGCAGGCGCGGCACGCTGGTGTTGTGCGAGGACGGCGAGGGCGCCAACTACCTGCGCGGGCTCACCCGGGCGGGGGGAATCTTCGACTTCTGCCGCCTGGAGCCGATCCCCGACGACCCGGGCGCCGAGTTCGCGGGCTCCACGTTCGGGCCTGGCGGCCACACTCTGTACGTCAACGTCCAGGCCAAGCAGGGCAGGTCCATCGCGATCTGGGGCCCGTGGGAACGCGGCCTGTTTTAAGTAACCTGGGACGGTGATCCTGGGTATCGGCGTGGACGTCGTGGACATCGCCCGCTTCGAGGCGGCGCTCGAACGTACGCCACAACTACGCGAGCGGCTGTTCACCGAGGTCGAGCGGCCGCTTCCGGTGCACTCGCTGGCCGCCAGGTTCGCCGCCAAGGAAGCCGTCGCCAAGGCGCTCGGCGCGCCCAAGGGGTTGGGGCATCTGGAGGCGGAGGTGCGCTGCGACGAGCTGGGCAAGCCGGAGCTGCGGGTCACCGGCAAGGCCGCCGAGGTCGCCTACGACCTCGGGGTCAAGCGCTGGCACCTGTCGCTCAGCCACGACGCAGGTGTGGCCGTGGCCTATGTGATCGCGGAGGGATAGCTTCGGATCATGCGCACTGCCTACACCGCCGACCAGATCCGGGACGCCGAGCACGTGCTCATGGCGAAGCTGCCGCCGGGCACGCTCATGCAACGGGCCGCCGCCGGGCTAGCCGCCGTCTGCGCCGACCTGCTCGGCAGCGTGTACGGCAAACGCGTCGTGCTCCTCGTCGGCAGCGGCGACAACGGCGGCGACGCGCTCTACGCCGGCGAGCGCCTGGCCAGGCGCGGGGCGTGGGCGGGCGCCATCCTGGCCGGCTCCAAGACGCACCAGGCAGGCCTGGCGGCGTTCAAGGAGGCCGGCGGGCGGGTCGTCGACCGGGCGGCGCTCGAGCGGGCCGACCTGATCATCGACGGGCTCGTCGGGATCGGGGCGACGGGAGCGCTGCGGGAGCCGTACCGTGAGCTCGTCCAAGAGGCGAATGCCGCCCGCGGCCCGATCGTCGCGGTGGACGTGCCGAGCGGCGTGGACGCCAGCACCGGGCAGGTGGAGGGCACGGTCGTGCGCGCCCGTGTGACCGTCACCATGGGCGCCTTCAAGACAGGCCTGCTCGTCGATCCCGGCGCCGCCTGCGCGGGGAGGGTCGAGCTGGTGGACATCGGGCTCGGGTCGTACCTGCCCGACCCGGACATCGCCGCGCTGACCGACGGCGACGTGGACGACCTGCTGCCGCGCCCAGGCAAGGAGTCGGACAAATACCGCAGGGGTGTGCTGGGCGTCGCGGCCGGGAGCGATTTGTACACCGGCGCCGCCGTGCTCGCCGTGGGCGGGGCGCTGCGTGCCGGGGCGGGCATGGTGCGTTACGCCGGACCGGCCGCGCCCGTGGCGCAGGTGCGCGCGCACTGGCCGGAGGCGGTGATCACGCAGCTGGAGCGGCCCTCCATCGAGGACGTCGGGCGGGTGCAGGCCTGGGTGCTCGGGCCGGGGCTCGGCACCGACGACTGGGCGCACGAGCTGGCGGCCAGGGTGCTCGAATCCCAAGTGCCCGTGCTGATCGACGCCGACGCGCTGACGCTGGTGGCCAGGGAACGCTCGCTGCTGTTCCGCAGCGCGCCGGTGCTGGTCACGCCGCACGCCGGGGAGCTGGCCAGGCTGATCCGGGCCGACCGCGACGACATCGAGGCCGCCAGGGTGGAGCACACCCGGCGGGCGGCCGCCGAGCTGGGCGTGACCGTGCTGCTCAAGGGGTCGACCACGCTGATCGCCGAGGACTCCAGGCCGGTACGCGTCAACGGCACCGGCACGTCCTGGCTGGCCACCGGCGGCACCGGCGACGTGTTGTCCGGCGTGGCGGGCGCGCTGCTCGCCCAGGGGCTGAGCTGCTACGACGCCGGGGCCTGCGCAGCGTACCTGCACGGGCTGGCCGGCCGCATGGCCGCCGACGGCGCCCCGCTGGCGGCGGCCGACGTCGCCACGGCGATTCCCGCGGCCATCCGCGCGGTGAGCACCGACAACAACTGACGGCCTTCACGGCCTACCTCCTAGACCGGCCCTCTTGGCGTCCGGGCCGACGCATACGGCGGGCGCGCACGGCACAGGCCGCCATGCTGCGGGGGCGGGGCGGCTGGCGGCGAGAGCGCGTCCAGGGCAGAGGCGGGGCGGGGCGGGGGCAAAAGTTGCGGGTCAGGGGCGTGAGCGGTGGGAATCGCGCTCGACCACACGTCTGAGCTGCCACACTAGAAGGATGCACTCCCCGATGGCCACGCCCGCTCAGGCTCGGGTGGACCTGGCCGCGATCAGGCAGAACGTGGCCCTGCTCAAGGAGCAGGCGGCCGGTGCCGAGCTGATGGGCGCCGTCAAGGCCGACGCCTACGGGCACGGCCTGGTGCCGTGCTCGACGGCCGTGCTGGAGGGGGGCGCGAGCCGGCTCGGCACCGCGTTCGTCAGGGAGGCGCTGGAGCTGCGTGCGGGTGGCGTGACCGCGCCGATCCTGGCCTGGCTCATCACGCCGGACGAGCCGCTCGATGAGGCGCTGGCGCAGGACGTCGAGCTGTCCGCCGCCGACGAGCGGCTGCTCGACGAGATCGCCGCCGCTGCCCGGCGCACAGGACGCACCGCGAAGCTGCACCTGGAGGCCGACACCGGCATGAGCAGGGGCGGCTGTCCGCCCGCCGCCTGGCCGGCGCTGCTGGCCAGGGCCCTGGAGCTGCGGGCCGAGGGCGTCATCGAGATCGTCGGCCTCTGGTCGCACTTCGCCTGCGCCGACATCCCCGGTCATCCGTCGATCGAGCAACAGCTGGCGGCGTTCGAGACCGCGCTGAAGCTGGCCGAGCAGGCAGGTGCGGCCGGCTCCCACGTGATCAGGCACATCTCCAACTCCGCCGCCATCATGACCCTCCCCGACGCCCGCTACGACCTGGTCAGGCCCGGCATCGCGATGTACGGCCTGAGCCCGATCCCCGAGCTGGGCGACTTCGGCCTCCGGCCGGCCATGACGCTCACCGCCCAGGTCGGGCTGGTCAAGCGGGTCCCCGAGGGCTCGGGAGTGTCGTACGCGCACCTCTACGTCACCGACCGCGAGACCACGCTCGGACTCGTCCCGCTGGGCTACGCCGACGGCATACTCAGACACGCCACGGGAAGGGCCGAGGTGCTGGCGGGCGGCCGCCGCAGGCTGATCGCCGGACGGGTGTGCATGGACCAGTTCATGATCGACATGGGTGACGACAAACTGGCGGCGGGCGACGAGGTCGTGCTGTTCGGCCCCGGCGACGGGGGCGAGCCGACCGCTCAGGAGTGGGCGGATACGCTCGGCACGATCACGCATGAAATCGTGACGAGGATCGGCTCGCGAGTGCCGCGGGTTTACGAGGGTCGGGCATAAGAAGGATCGGGGAGATGACGACGACAACACGGCGCAGGGTAGGGATCGCCGGCGCGCTCGTCGGCGCGGCGTCCGCAGGCGTCGCGGCGGCGGCGCTGGCCAAGCGCTACGCGGTCGGCCGGATCAGGCTGCGCCCCGACACCGAGGCCAGCGAGCCGTTCGGCGAGCTGCGGGGCAGGGAGCGCACGCTCGTCACCTCTGATGGGGTGGCGCTTCATGTCGAGATCGATGGCCCAGACGACGCACCGTTGACTGTGGTGCTCTGTCACGGCTACTGCCTCAGCCTGGAGTCCTGGCACTACCAGCGCAAGGACCTGCGCGAGAACTACCGCATCGTCCTGTGGGACCAGCGCTCGCACGGCCGCTCCCAGCGCGCCGGTGCCGATGACAGCACGATCGACCGGCTGGGCGAGGACCTGGCCGAGGTGATCGAGGAGTTCGTGCCCGGACCGTGCGTGCTGGTCGGTCACTCCATGGGCGGCATGACGATCATGGCGCTCGCCGACCGCCGCCCCGAGCTGTTCGGCGAGAAGATCCGCGCCGTGTCGCTCATCTCGACCTCGGCGGGCAAACTGGCCGAGCTCACGCTGGGCCTGCCGGCGATGGTGTCCAAGGTCGTGCACAAGGTCGCACCCTCCACGGTGTCGATGCTGGGCAAGCGGGGCGCGCTGGTCGACAGGACCCGCCACGCGGGCAGCGACATCGCCTTCCTGATCACCCGCTACATGGGCTTCGGCGACTCCAAGAACATCAGCCCCACCGTCGTCGACTTCGCCGAGTCCATGATCAGGGCGACGCCTACCGAGGTGTTCGCCGACTTCTACCCTGCGCTGATGAACCACGACAAGCTGTCTGCGCTGCACGTGCTCGATCCGGTCCCGACCGCGATCATGGTCGGCGACCGGGACTGGCTGACCCCGACCGACCACAGCAAGGCAATGGCGGCCGCCCTGCCCAAGGCCCAGCTCACGGAGGTGCCCGACACCTCGCATCTGATCCAGCTCGAGCGTCCTGGAGTCGTCAACGACGCGCTGCGCGACCTGATCAAGCGGGTGGAGCAGGAGTGAGAGCCGCGACCGCCGAGGACATGCGCGCGTACGGCGCCCGCCTGGCGGCGGTCCTACGCGCCGGAGACCTCGTCGTGTTGTCCGGGCCGCTCGGCGCCGGCAAGACCACGCTCGTGCAGGGCCTCGCCGAAGGGCTCAAGGTACGCGGCCCCATCACCTCGCCCACGTTCGTGATCGCCCGGGTGCACCCGTCGCTGCGCCAGGGCCCGCCGCTGGTGCACGCCGACGCCTACCGGCTGGGCGGTGACCTGGAAGTGGACGATCTGGACCTGGACGCCTCGTTGGAGGACTCCGTCACGGTCGTCGAGTGGGGCGAGGGCCTGGTCGAAGGCCTGTCCGAGGACCGGCTGGAGGTCCACATCGACCGCGAGGCCGGCGATGAGGCCAGGATCGTGACGTTGCGCGCCGTCGGCCCGCGATGGGCCGACACGCCGTTTGATCGGCTAGAAGATTAAAATCTCGATCAATCCCCGGCAAAGCTGGCACTCTTGACGTACCAGGCCAATGATGTAAATCATGATCGTTGGCTAGGGATTCGCCCAGATTTTCTGGGTATCAGGAGGGGCGACATCCACGAATTGGGTGGATGCTGGTGGCAAGACGGCAAAGTGGGGTGCGGCCGGTGCTCAGGGTCAGGCGAGTCGCGTATGCGGGAGCCATCGTCATGGTCGGTCTGACGACCGGCTGCACGGCCTCGGCCGAAACCACACCCACAGCCACACCGACACCCACAGCCACCGGCACGGCCACCAGCCCGGGTGCGACCCCCACAGCCACTCCCACGACGGCCAGCCCGCGGCCGAGCGTCACCCGGCCCACCATCCAGGTCCAGCTCAACCCCGACCGCGTCACGGCCGGCCAGACTTCGACGGTGTGGATCCTGGCCAACTGCCCCCTCCCGAGCGGCGGTCCCGCCCACACCGGCACCGCGACGTCCACGGCGTTCGTCAGCGGCGCCACGCTCGACCCGGTCCCCTCGGGTGCGAGCTCCCCCACGCCGACCGCTGCCGCGGGCGGCTCGCCCTGGGTACGCGGCTCGGCGCAGGTCGGGGGAACGATCAAGCGCGGCACGTACACCGTCAACGTCAAGTGCGACGGCACCAACGACATGGGCACGGCCCAGCTGCGGGTCGTTTCGGGCGAGGCGCTGCCGACCAACGTGCCGACCAGGGCGCCAAGGGCCGGCGGGGGCGGCACGTACGCGCAGGACGCCAGCGACGAGTCCTCGATCCCGCTCGGCCCCGCGGGCGTGCTGATCGCCCTGGCACTGGCCGGCGGCATCGCCTTCGCGGTCAAGCGGCGCAACCGGGCATAACACGATGGCCCGCCCAGGACGGGTGGTGCTCGCAGGGGCCGTGACGGGTCTGCTGCTGTTCGCGTTCGGCCGGGGCATGCAGCAGACCGGCTCCACTCCCGTCGCGAACGTCGTACCCGAGAGCATCGACATCCCCTCCATTGACGTCGAGGCCCCGCTGATGAAGCTCGGCCTGGAGAAGAACGGCGATGTCGAGCTGCCGCCGTACGAGAAGCCCAAGGTCGCCGGTTGGTACTCGGGCAGCGCGGTGCCCGGCGAGAAGGGCGCTGCGGTGATCATCGGCCACGTGGACACCAAGACCGCGCCGGCCGTGTTCTACAAGCTCAGGCAGTTACGCAAGGGCGAGACGGTGAAGGTCGAGCGCAGTGACGGCAAGACCGTGACGTACAAGGTCGACTCGATCGAGCAGGTGCACAAGGACAGCTTCCCGACCAGGCGCGTGTACGTCGAGGACGGGCTCAAGCTGGTGACCTGTGGCGGCAAGTTCGACTACGCCAAGGGCGAATACCTGGACAACATCATCGTCTACGCTTCGCAGGTATGAGCCATCCGCCTGCGTCCGGCACGCGTGTGCCCTGGCATGACGTGCATCCGGAGGTGCGCGCGGCCGTGGAGGAGTTCCTCGGCGGGCGGGTGGTTGAGGCGAGCACCCAATCGGGCGGGTTCTCGCCGGCGGCCGCTGTTCGGCTGCGTACCGAGGGGGGCAGGCGCGCCTTCGTCAAGGCCGTCGGGCCCGAGCCGAACCCCGACACCCCGGGCATCTACCGGTCCGAGCTCAAGATCGCTGCTGCCCTGCCCGAGTCTGTGCCCGCGCCCCGGCTGCTGACCGGGTTCGAGCTGGCGGGCTGGGTGGTGCTGGTCTTCGAGGACGTCGAGGGCGGCCATCCGGAGCTGCCGTGGCGGCGCGACGAGCTCGAGCGGGTGCTGGAGGCCGTCGGGAGCATGTCGGCGGCGCTCACGCCCACCCCGATCGACGCGCCGACGGTGGGAGAGGTCTTCGGGGCGAAGTTCGACGGCTGGCGCAAGCTGACCCAAGAGGACACCGGCGGGCTCGATCCTTGGGCGCTGCGCCATCTTGACGAGCTGGTCGAGCTGGAGTCCGATTGGGTCGCCGCCGTGGCGGGCGACAGCCTGGTCCACGCCGACCTGCGGGCCGACAACATCCTGCTCACCGACGACCGGGTCTACATCGTGGACTGGCCGTGGGCCTGCGTGGGCGCGCCCTGGTTCGACCTGGTGGCCATGTTGCCGTCGGTCGGCATGCAGGGCGGGCCGCCGCCGCACGAGCTGCTCGACGACCCGGACCCGGCTGTGACCACGGTTGTCGCGGCCGTGGCCGGCTATCTCGTGCGCCAGGGCCGCCAGCCGGACCCGCCGGGGATCCCCACCGTGCGGCAGTTCCAGCGGGCGCAGGGCGTGGTCGCTCTGGATTGGCTGCGGCGGCGTACGGGCTGGTCCTGAGGATACGGCCGGGTGAGAGCCGCCCTGCAGGTAGGCTAATCAGTCGTGCTGGTCCTGGCCTTTGATACCGCGACGCCTGCCGTCACCGCCGCGCTCCACAACGGCGAGCGGGTGCTCGCCGAGTCCACGACGATCGACGCCCGGCGTCACGGCGAGTTGCTCGTACCCACCATCGAGCTGGTGCTGGGCGAGGCGGGGGCGGCGCTGCGCGACGTGACCGCCATCGTGGCGGGCAGCGGCCCTGGTCCTTACACCGGGCTTCGTGTCGGGCTGATGACCGCGCAGGGTCTGGCCACGACGCTGGGCGTGCCCGCGTACGGCATCTGCACTCTCGACGCGGTCGCCTACGGTAGCGGCCTTGCCGAGCCGTTCCTGGTGGCCACCGACGCGCGGCGCAAAGAGGTCTTCTGGGCGCGTTATGCGGACATGCGCTCCAGGCTCGACGGTCCCTTCGTGGACCGGCCCGCGCAGGTGCCGGTCGAGGGGTTGCCGGTCGTGGGAGCGGGTGCGGACCTTTATCCCGATGTATTCCGGCAGAACGACGCTCCCCTCTACCCCTACGCCGGCGCTCTGGCCTCGCTCGCGGCCGAGCGGCTCGCGGAAGGCACGCCGCTCGACCCGCCGCGCCCGATCTACCTGCGCCGGCCCGACGCCGTGGTGCCAGGGACGCCCAAGCGGGTGACGGCGTGAAGCTCCGGCCGATGACCGACGCCGACCTGCCGGCGGTCATGGAGATCGAGCGGGCCACGTTCCCGCTCGACGCGTGGAGCGAGGGCATGATGCGCGGCGAGCTGGCCGACATGCCGCGCTCGCGCCACTACGTGGTGGCGCTGGCCGACGACGAGATCGTCGGCTACGCCGGGCTCGCCGCCGCGGCCGACCAGGCCGACGTGCAGACCATCGCGGTGCTGGAGAAGCACCAGGGCACCGGCATCGGCAGCGCGATGCTGACCGAACTGCTGGCCGAGGCGCGCCGCAGGGGAGCGCGGGAGATCTTCCTCGAGGTACGCGCCGACAACCCGCGCGCTCAGGCCGTCTACCGGCATTTCGGATTCGAGGAGATAGGCACCCGCCGCCGCTACTACGACGACGGCACCGACGCGATCATGATGAGAAGGAACCTGGATGGCTGACGAACCACTGGTCCTGGGCATCGAGACGTCCTGCGACGAGACTGGCATCGGCATCGTCAGGGGCCACACGCTGCTGGCCAACACCATTGCCTCCAGCATGGAAGAGCACGCCAGATTCGGCGGCGTGGTTCCCGAGGTCGCCTCCCGCGCTCACCTGGAGGCCATGACACCGACCGTGGAGGCCGCGCTGGTCGCGGCCGGGCTGAAGTTCGCCGACATCGACGCCATCGCCGTCACCGCCGGCCCTGGGCTGGCGGGCGCGCTGCTGGTCGGGGTCGCGGCGGCCAAATCCTATGCGCTCGGCCTCGGCGTCCCGCTCTACGGCGTCAATCACCTGGCCGCCCATGTCGCCGTCGACCAGCTGGAGCATGGGCCGCTGCCCAAGCCGTGCATCGCCATGCTGGTCTCCGGCGGCCATTCGTCGCTGCTGCTCGTGCCTGACGTGGCCGAGGACGTGATCTCGCTCGGTTCCACCGTGGACGACGCGGCGGGGGAGGCGTTCGACAAAGTGGCACGGGTGCTGGGGCTGCCGTTCCCCGGTGGTCCGCACATCGACCGGGCCGCCCGCGAGGGCTCCGGCACGGCGATCGCCTTCCCGCGTGGCAAGGTCGACGACGGCACGCTCGACTTCTCCTTCTCCGGTCTCAAGACGGCGGTGGCTCGCTGGATCGAGGCCCGCGAGACGGCGGGCGAGTCCATCCACGTGCCGGACGTGGCCGCCTCCTTCCAGGAGGCCGTGGTCGACGTGCTGACCCGCAAGGCGCTGCAGGCGTGCCGGAAGTACGACGTGGCGGATCTGCTGATCGGCGGCGGCGTGGCGGCCAACTCACGGCTGCGGGCGCTGGCCCAGGAGCGGTGCGACGCGGCCGGGGTGCGGCTGCGGGTGCCCCGTCCCGGCCTGTGCACCGACAACGGGGCCATGGTCGCCGCGCTGGGCTCTGACCTGGTCGCGGCCGGCGTCGCGCCCTCGAGCCTGGAGATCCCGGCCGACTCCTCCCTGCCGATCACCACGGTCCACGTCTGACGCCTGCACGCCCTCACCGGACCTGCCGCGCAGGGCGTGCGTCTTCTCCTTACGCCCTCATGCGTGCGCTCTCATGCGTGCGCCCTCAACCGCCACGCCCTCAAGCGGGCGGCCCTCACCGCACGCGCCTACCCGGCGCGCCGCGCAGTGCCCGCTGGGCGTGCGGGGCGTGCCGGCCGTGCCCGCGGTGCCGGGCGTACGGCGTGTTACCCCTGAGGGGGTTCTGGGCGTGCGGACGGACGTAGTGACGGCGCCTAGGCCGGCCTGCCCCGCAGGGCGCGTAGGCGCAAGACCAGCGCCACACCCGTGAGGAGCGAGAACAGGCCCAGGACCCACCAGTCGGACGCGCGCCCGCCCATGGCCTGATCCTGGAGGTGGTTGATCGCGTGGAACGTGTTGGTGAACAGGAAGCCCGCCAGCACGACGGCGATCACGTCCCGCCACCACAAGGCGCCGAGCATCATCAGGCCGATGCCGATCTGGAAAACGCCCGCATCGTGCAGGAAATGGACGTGGTTGGGCCAGCCGGCCCACTCCGCGAAGCTCGCGGGGTCGATCCGCATCCACACGCCGGCGGCCAGCATCATGGCCGCCCCCACCACCACCGCAATCTTGACGAACATGCGTCCGCGCTCCTTTCGTCTCTGAGCAACGGACGCTCCCGATCAGGAGTACGTGACAGCCCCGGCTGTGACCTCCCCCACACTCAGTCCTTGGTCCTGCTGGGGCGCAGCAGCGCCTCGGCCAGGACCAGCATCGTCTCCTCCAGGGCGCTGAGGCGCTTGGTGAGGTCGGTGGCCGCGGGCGCGACGATGCCGGTGACCGTCTGGGCCAGCTCGTCTCGGTCGGGACGGGACCTGACGAGGTCGGTCAGCGTGTCGGCGGCCGCGGCCAGGCGTGCAGTCTGCTCGCCGGCCTGCGACTGGAGCTCCGAGATGCCCAAGGCCGTGGGGAGCCGGCCCACACGCTCGTTGACGGCCTCGATGCGGTCGTCCACCGCCTCCAGGTGAGCGCCGGCCTGCTCGGCGCGGGTGGCCAGGCCGTTCATGTGGGTGTCGAGGCCGTTGAAGCGGGTGTCGAGCCCGCCGAGGTGGCCGTCGATCGTGTCGAAGCGGCCGCTCAGGTGCTCCTCGGCCTCGCCCAGCCGCTCGTCGATGGCGTCCATCTGGCTGTCGAGCCGGTTGAAGCGCCCCTCGTTGCGGGTGGCGGTCTCGCCCAGGCGTTGGTCGGTGGCGACCACGCGCTCGTCGAGCGCGGTGAAGCGGGCGTCGATGCGCACGTCGAGCGCGTCGAAACGGTCATCGTGCCTGCCCAGGTGGTCGTCCATGGTGCCCAGCCGCTTGTCCACCGCACCGAGCCGGCCGTCCATGCCCGCGAGCCGCTTGTCGACGCCGCCCATCCTGCCGTCGAGACCGTCGAGCCTGGTGTCGATGTCGGCCAGGCACTCGTCGGCTGACTCCAGCCGGCCGTCCAATCCTGTGAGACTGGCGTCGAACCCGGTGAGCTTGGTGTCGAGCCCGAGCAACCTACCCTCGGCCCGGTCGAGTCTGGCGTCCACGCCGTCGAGCCTGGCCGTCAGGCGCTGCTCGCCCTCGCCGAGCTGCACGGCCAGGTGCTGGTCGGTCTCGTCGAGCCGGGTGGTGAGGCGCTGCTCGACGTCGGCCAGGTGGCCGTTGAGCTGCGCGTCGGCCTCCTTGAGGCGTACGGCGAGCCGCTCGTCCGCCGCGTCGAGCCGGCCGGCCAGCTGCTGGTCCGCCGCGTCGAGCCGGGCGGACAGCTGCTGGTCCGTCTCCTCGAGCCGGGCGGACAGGTGCTGGTGGCTCTCCTCCAGCCGGGCGGTGAGCCGCTGGTCGGTCTCGTCGAGCTTGGTGGTGAGGCGGTGGTCGGTCTCGTCCAGTTTGGCGGTGAGGCGGTGGTGAGTGTCGTCGAGCCTGAGGGTGAGGCTCTGGTCGGTCTCATCGAGCCGGATGGTGAGGCGTTGGTCCATTTCGCCCAGCCGGGTGGTCAGGTGCTCGCCGGTCTCCTCCAGGCGAGTCGTGAGGCGCTGCTCGGCCGTGTCTACCGTGCCGGCCATTTGCTCGGCCGCGCGGGTCAGCCGATCGTTGACGTCCTCGGACAGCTCGCCGACCGCGGACTCCACGCGGTCGGTGCGGGTGGCCAGCTCGGCCACCGACTTGTCGAGCCTGGTGAAGCGGGTGGCGGCGGCTTCCATGCTGGAGTTGAGGCCGGCCAGCAGTGTGGCGAAATCGGACATATTCCTGGTGATGCCGTCTGTGGTGTCGAGCACGGACTGCAGGCGTTTGAGTGCTTCGTCGACGTTTTCGCCTACGGTGCCCAGGTCGGACCAGAGGCTCGGCAGCTCCGTGATCGGGCTCACGCGGACGTCCACGTGACCCACCCGCTCGCCGACCGCGTCGACGTGGTCGCGGACCGCCTCCACATGCTGGGCCAGGCCTTCCGCCCACATCGGCGGCTTGGCGGTGATGTCCTCCAGCCGCCCGTTGACCGACTCCAGGGTGCCGCTCAGACCGCCCAGCTCGCGCTCGCGTACCTCCCGGAGCAGCCATTCCATGCCCTCGAGCCGTTGGCGGATCTCGTCCAGCACGGCACCCTGCGTGCGCTGCTCGTACACGTGGTCCTGGGAGGCGCGCTGGAGCAGGTCTCGCATCCTCTCGGAGATGCCGGAATGGCCTCCTGCCTGAAGAAGGGTGGTGTGATTGGAATTGTCCACCGAAAGGCTCCTTCGCGTCGCCGACGGTCTGCCGCGCAGCGGTGGGGTAGGTCCGGTTTGCAGATGAAAGGGCGAGAACGTTGGTAACCGCATTAGGGGGAGAACTCCCGCCCGTCCACCTTAGCCTTTCGATCACCGTCCGTCAGCGCCGAATTGAAAGATCGCGGTTAACGGAAGAATGGCCGGTTTCCCTGTTCAGGCAGGTGGGGAGGTGTCGCAGATGATGGCATATGGCCGAGCCATAATCCGCGTCAAGATGATTACTGCCGACCTTTCCCCGTTGAGTCGCAAATCCGTGCGGAGGCGCTCGATGTCGAGGGCGGAAGCCCGCTTCTTGATGGTGACATTTCCGATTTGCCGTTCACGGAGGGCTGCACGCAGCTTTTTCAGCGAGAACGGCATAATGTCCTCGACTTCGTATCTCGCGGCCCATGGGGTGTCCACCAGCTCGTCGGCCGCGATGTACGCCACCAGCGGATCGAGCAGGCGGCCGCCGACCAGCTCGGCCACCTCGCCTACGAGGTGAGCCCGGATCGCGGCGCCGTCGGGCTCGTAGATGTAGCGCCCCATCGCGCCGACCGGGGCCCTGACGTTGGTGGCGGTCATGGTGTGGCCGCCAGGCAGCAGCGTGGCGCGGCGGGTCGGCTGGTCCGTGGACCAGAGGGTGGCCTCCTTGACCTCGCCCTTGTACGAGACCCACTCGGCCTCGGCCTGCTCCGGTATGAACTCGTACGGGATGCCCGGCGCGACCTTGAGGCAGGCCCGCTCCGCTCTGGAGAACAGGCCGAGCACCACGGGCCAGGGCGGCGAGTAAGCCAGGGGGTCGAACGTCCTGCCCCGGCTCGTCCGCCGTGCCGGGTCGGCGAACAGCACGTCGTAGTCCTCCGGCCGGACGGCGGCCGCATCCCCCACGGTCACCGTCACCCGGTCGGCCGGCCCGAGCGCCTCGGCGTTGGCTCTGGCCACGGCGACCGTCAGGGGGTCGATGTCCACGGCCGTCACCGTGCAGCCGGCGCGGGCCAGGGCCAGGAAGTCGCCACCGATACCGCAGCAGGCGTCCACGACCGAGGCCCCGGCCAGGCGGCGGGCGCGGTGCTCGGCCACCTCCGCCCGCGTGGACTGCTCCAGGCCATGAGGCGTGAAGTACATCCTGCGGGCGTCGTCGCCGAACTTGGCCTTGGCACGTTCCCGCAGGCCGGCCTGGGTCAGGGCGGCCGAGGTGAGGGGAGCGTCATAGGTTTTGCGCAGTTTCGTGGCGGCGGCGACCGGGTCGGCGCCGACGAGCTCCCCGGCCTCGGCGAGCGCCCGTTGGCCGCGCGGCGTCAGCAGCTCGTTGAACGCGTCGAGGTCCACGTCACAGGACGTTATCGCGCCCGCGAGACCCATCGAGACGCCGCCCGCGTTCCCAGGACCGTCGCTCCATGCGGTGCCCGGGCGCATCCGCCCGGGGCCGTCACCACCCGTACCCGCCGCCTGGGCCCAGGCGGCGCCAGAACCGGGCAAGCCCGCCCGGGCCAGGGTGCGCCGCCCTAGGAGCCTGAGAGGGCGCGGGTCTCCCCCGGAGGAGCGTCGCAGGGGGCGGTGTCGCCCAGGGAGAGGAGGAGTTTGCGGAGGAGGCCGGCCAAGGTGTCGCGGTCGGGGGCGGAGAGCCCGGACAGCAGGCGGTCCTCGTTGGCCGTGTGCCGCTCCAGCAGGTCGTCGGCCACCCGCCGCCCCTCGTCCGTCAGCGTGACCAGTGTCATCCGGCGGTTTCCCGGCGCCGGCCAGCGCTCCACCAGCCCGCGCTCCACCAGGCGGTCCATGCGATTGGTCAGCGCGCCCGGGCTGATCATCGCGGCCGCCGACACGTCCTTCATGCACATGGTGGCGTCCTCGCCACTCCTGAGCAGCGTGGTGAGCATGTCGAACTCCCACGCCTCCAGCCCGTGCTCGGCCAGGAACTCCTTGACCCCGCGCTCCAGCAGCCGCGACGCCCGTGACACCCGGCCGATCACACCCAAGGGGGAGACGTCGACGTCGGGCCGGGTGCAGGCCCACTGCCCGAGCATCGTGTCCACCACGTCATCCATGCCGGTAATCGTACGACATTGAAATGTTCGAAGTTGTACGCTAGCTTCGGCGTACAAATGTTCAATGTCGAAATGTTTGGGGTGGGACAATGAAGGTGCTGGTCGCAGGTGCGACGGGCTACATCGGCGCGGCCGTGATGGAGCGGCTGGCCGGGCGGGGGCATGAGGTGGTGGCGTTCGTACGGCCCACGGCCGGCGGAGTCAGACGCGTGCCGGCCGCGGCCGACGAGCGCTACGGGGACCTGGCGGACGCCTCGACCTTGCAGGCCGCGATCACCGCCGACATCGACGCGGTCGTGCACGCGGGCCAGCTGACCGGCGACCAGGGCACCGACCTGGCGACCATCGCCGCTCTGGCAGGGTCGGGCAAGAAGGTCGTCTACGTGAGCGGCGTCTGGGTGCTCGGCGAGACCGACGGCGCGGACGAGGACAGCCCGGCGAAGCCGATTCCGCTCGTGGCGTACCGGCACGAGGTGGAGCGGCTGATACTCGACGGCGGCGGCTCCGTGGTGCGGCCCGGCGTCGTCCATGGACGCGGCGCGGGCATCCCGGCGTTGCTGCGCGGCCAGGCCGCCCAGCGCGGGACCGGCGTTTACGTCCATGCCGGCGGCGAGGTGCCGACGTGGACGTTCGTGCACGTGGACGACTTGGCCGAGCTGATCGTGACCGCGGCCGAGAAGGGTGGCGCGACCGTCTACCACGCCGTCAGCGAGGAAGCCGTGCCCGTGACCGCCGTGGCCGAGGCGGCGGCCAGGTCAGCCGGCGTCAAGGAGACGGCCGAGCCTTGGCCGCTCGAGGAGGCGGCCAAACTGCTCGGGGAGGGCTTCGCGCACGCGCTGTCGATCAGTCAGCGGGTCAGCGCCGCCCGCACCCGCCAGGCCCTCGGCTGGAGTCCCGTCCGGCCCGGCATCGTGGCCGACCTCACACAGGGTTCGTACGCCGAATAAGGCCTGATCGCTCTGAGCAGACGCGTTCGTGTTGACTGTCAAGCCCCTCTTGCATATGTTTCCTGTTGGCACTCTCACCTTGAGAGTGCCAACGTGCGACGAGGCAGGTCTGACACCCGCGACGGCAGGCCCCGCTGGTCGCCTCTTCTAGATCATTCAAATCTGAAGGGGAGGTCCGATCGTGACGACCGCCACTAAGGTTCCCGTTAAGCCGCTCGGCGACCGCATCGTGGTTCAGCCGCTCGAGGCTGAGCAGACGACCGCTTCCGGCCTGGTTATCCCAGACACCGCCAAGGAGAAGCCGCAAGAGGGCAAGGTCCTCGCGGTGGGCCCTGGCAACTGGGACGAGGACGGCGACAAGCGGATTCCGCTCGACGTCTCGGAGGGCGACATCGTCCTCTACAGCAAGTACGGCGGCACCGAGGTCAAGTACGGCGGCGAGGAGTACCTCGTGCTCTCCGCCCGCGACGTTCTCGCGATCATCGAGAAGTAAGCCGGATGTGTCGAGCCCCGGGCGCTCTTGAGGGCGACCGGGGCTTTCGACGCTAGGAGAGGACTTTCAGCAATGGCGAAGATCCTGGAGTTCGACGAGGACGCCCGCCGCGCACTTGAGCGCGGCGTCAACGCCCTCGCGGACGCCGTGAAGGTTACCCTCGGCCCGCGTGGCCGCAATGTCGTCATCGACAAGAAGTTCGGTGCGCCGACGATCACGAACGATGGTGTGACCATCGCTCGTGAAATCGAGCTGGAAGAGCGCTACGAAAACCTCGGCGCCCAGCTCGCCAAGGAAGTGGCGACCAAGACCAACGACATCGCGGGTGACGGCACCACCACCGCGACCGTCCTGGCCCAGGCCATGGTCCGCGAGGGCCTGCGCAACGTGGCGGCCGGCGCCTCGCCGCTGTCGCTCAAGCGCGGCATCGACAAGGCCGCCGCGGCGATCAGCGACAAGCTGCTCGCGAGCGCCCGCCCGGTCGAGGACAAGAAGGAGATCGCGAACGTCGCCACGATCTCCGCTCAGGACGCGCAGATCGGCGACCTGATCGCCGAGGCGTTCGACAAGGTGGGCAAGGACGGTGTCCTCACCGTCGAAGAGTCCAACGCCATGGGCATGGAGCTCGAGTTCACCGAGGGCATGCAGTTCGACAAGGGTTACCTGTCGGCCTACATGGTGACCGACCCCGAGCGGATGGAGTCCGTCCTGGAGGACGCCTACATCCTGCTCACCCAGAGCAAGATCTCCTCCATCGCGGACTTCCTGCCGCTGCTGGAGAAGATCGCCCAGACGAAGAAGCCGCTGCTCGTGGTCGCCGAGGACGTCGAGGGCGAGGCCCTGGCCGTCCTGGTCACCAACAAGATCCGCGGCACGTTCACCTCCGTGGGCGTCAAGGCCCCGGGCTTCGGCGACCGCCGCAAGGCGATGCTGCAGGACATGGCCATCCTCACCGGCGGCCAGGTCGTCAGCGAGGAGGTCGGCCTCAAGCTGGAGCACGTCGGTCTCGAGGTGCTCGGCCAGGCCCGCCGCATCGTGGTCACCAAGGACAACACCACGATCGTCGACGGCGCCGGTGACCAGCAGGCCATCGAGGACCGCGTCAAGGAGATCAGGCTCGCCATCGAGCAGTCGGACTCCGACTGGGACCGCGAGAAGCTGCAGGAGCGCCTGGCCAAGCTCGCCGGCGGTGTGTGCGTGCTGCGCGTCGGTGCCGCCACCGAGGTCGAGCTCAAGGAGAAGAAGCACCGTCTCGAGGACGCGATCTCCGCGACGCGCGCCGCGATCGAGGAGGGCATCGTCTCCGGCGGTGGCTCCGCGCTGATCCACGTCTCCAAGGACCTCGACGACCTCGGCCTGTCGGGCGACGAGGCCACGGGCGTCGGCGTGGTCCGTCGCGCGCTGGTCGAGCCGGCCCGCTGGATCGCCGAGAACGCCGGTCTCGAGGGCTACGTGGTCACCCACAAGATTGCCGAGCTGCAGCCTGGTCACGGCCTCAACGCCGCGACCGGCGAATACGGCAACCTGCTCGACCAGGGCGTCATCGACCCGGTGAAGGTCACGCGGTCGGCCGTGCAGAACGCGGCCTCCATCGCGGGCATGCTGCTCACCACCGAGGTGCTTGTGGTGGACAAGCCCGAGGAGGAGGCCCAGGCCGCCGGCCAGGGCCACGGTCACGGCCACGGCCACTGACCCGTCCGTCCGTCGTACGGCCCGCGTCCCATTGCCCGGGGTGCGGGCCGTACGGCGTTCTCACGCTCCCGTTCCGCTGCGCTGCGGCTACGGCAGCTCCGCGAGGCGTCCGGTCAGGAACTCTCGCTCGGCCTCGTTCCTGGTGAGCTCCAGCGCCTTGCGGTACGCGGCCGTCGCCTCCTCAGTGCGGCCGAGCCGGCGCAGCAGGTCCGCCTTGATCGCCGGCAGGTACTGGTATCCCGCGAGCCGGGTGTCCTTCTCCAGCTCCTCCACTTCGGCGAGCGCCTGCGCCGGGCCGGAGACGTGGGCCAGGGCCACCGTCCGGTTCAACGCCACCACTGGGGACGGCCACACCTTCAGCAGCTCGTCGTACAGGGTCACGATCTGCGGCCAGTCCGTCTGCTCGTAGGCCGGCGCCTCGGCATACAGTGCCGCGATCGCGGCCTGCAGCACGTAGCGCCCCGGCCGCCCGCCGCGCAGGCCGTTCACGATCAGGTCGTGCGCCTCGGCGATCGCCGCCCGGTCCCATCGCGAGCGATCCTGCTCCTCCAGCCGCAGCAACCGGCCATGGGCGTCGACTCTGGTGGCCCGCCGGGCGTCGGTGACCAGCAGCAGGGCGAGCAGCCCCCACACCTCCCGCTCGTCGGGCATCAGCTCGCGCAGCATGCGGGCGAGGTGCAGCGCCTGGTCCATCAGGTCCGCACGCATCAGCGACGCGCCCGACGGCGCGGTGTGCCCGGTGGTGAACAGCAGGTGGATCACACCGAGCACCCCGCGTAGCCGGTCCGGCAGCGCCGCCGCCCCGGGCACCCGGTACGGGATCCTGGCGACCGAGATCTTCTTCTTCGCCCGGGTCAGCCGCGCGGCCATCGTCGTCTCCGGCACCAGGAACGCGCGGGCGATGTCCCCGGTGGGCACCCCGCACACCAGCCTGAGGGTGAGCGCCAGCTGCGCCTCCTGCGCCAGCGCCGGATGGCAGCACATGAAGATCAGCCGCAGCCGCTCGTCCGGCACCGCGTACTCGGATTCGTCCATGTCACCCTCGTCCGCTGCCTCCTCCACCGGCTCGGGCTCGATCAGCAGCGGCAGCTTCGCGCGGAACACCCGCTCCCGCCGTATCGCGTCCACCGCGCGCCGTCTGGCGGCGGTGGTGAGCCAGGCCGCCGGGTTGTCAGGGATCCCGTCGCGCTCCCAGCTCGCCAGCGCCGCGGCGTACGCCTCCTGCACACACTCCTCGGCCAGGTCCAGGTCCCCGGCCACGCGTGCCGTCGACGCGAGAACCAGGGCCCAGCGGCGGCGGTGCGCGTCCGCGACCGCCGCTTCGACGTCTTTCATCCTTCAGCGGGGGCCTTGACGAATCCACTCGCCACGGGCCGAACCTCGACGCCGCCCCCGAGCCAGTTGATGGGATTGCGCTTGGCGATCTCCAGCGCGGCGTCCAGGTCGGGCGCCTCGATCACGTAGAAGCCGGCGACGACCTCCTTGGCGTCGAGGAAGGGCCCGTCCGTCACGACGTCTCCACGGACCGTGGTCGCCATGGTGCTCGGCTGCAGCGCGAACGCCGTGAGCATGGTGCCGCCCAGCTTCTCGACGTCCTCACCGTGCCGGTCATGTGCCTCGCGCTGCTCCGGAGTCAGGTCGTCGGCGTCGGCGGGGGCCGG
The DNA here is from genome assembly GCF_052245935.1 of Nonomuraea sp. 3N208. Classification (NCBI taxonomy): domain Bacteria; kingdom Bacillati; phylum Actinomycetota; class Actinomycetes; order Streptosporangiales; family Streptosporangiaceae; genus Nonomuraea; species Nonomuraea sp. 3N208. The sequence continues at coordinate 61,484 of NZ_JBQQBR010000013.1, forward strand.
TGCGAACAGCATGATTGCGTACTGGGCCATGGGGTTCTCCCTTTTCCGATGGCGAATCTTGCCCTACACCCTTATGTCGGATGGCCGCCGCGAATTCGACAGCACTCGTCCAGATTAGGAGGCGGCTTCCCGTCCCACCCCGAACGGGTTGTCGATGACATACCGCCAGCGCCCGTCCTGCCCGCGATGCGCGACGTCGGTCGCGGTGCCCTCGATGCGCACCGGCCGTCCGTCGTGGTCCGTGCCCTCGATGACCCAGTCCACGATCAGCAGCGCGGTGTCTCCCGACGCGTAAACATGCCGGGGGCGAACGCTGATCGGCACCCCGAGGCCCACGAACCGCGCGTTGGCGGCCTGCGCCTCGGCCCCGGTCAGCGCGGCGCCCGGCTCCGGAACGAACACGGCTGCGCTCTCGTACACTTCGGCCACCGCCGCCGGATCGCCGCTGTTGAACCGCTCCGCGAACACCAGCGGCACGTCCTCCGGCCGCTCCGCGAGCTCTCGCATCCTCAACGCACGTCCTTCCAGAAGGTAGTAGTAGGGGGACGCGGCAACGCTAGGAGGCGCCTTCGTGACTCACCAAACGGTTGGTCACCGTCACGCGACCCGCCCGGGCCTGCCCGAGGACCCGCGTGCGGCCGTCACAGAACCCACCCCGTCGTGTCCGGTCGAGATCACCCTGGCCGCCCTGCGTGGTCGTTGGACGACCTTGGTCATCCGCGAGCTTCTGCACGGCGAGCGCACCTTCACCGAACTCCGCCAGGCGCTGCCTGCGCTGTCGGACAAGGTCCTGTCCGATCGGCTGGCACATCTCACCGAAGCAGGCGTCGTGAACCGGCGGCGCGAGCCCGGCTGGCCGTCCAGCACCCACTACGGGCTGACCCCGCACGGGCGCCGCCTCGGCCCCGTACTCCAAGCCCTCTGGGACTGGGGCGCCCGGTGACCTCGAGGTTGTCCGTACGCTGGTCGCGAGCCAAGCGTAGGGAGGCGGCGCAGGATGCGGTACGAGCGGGCGGTGGAGCGGTTGCGGATGCTCGCCGAGGCGTGCGACCAGACCAGACGCGTGCCGGCGGCGGAGCCGTTCCTGCGTGCCGCGTATGTCTTCGGTGATCTTCTGGAGGGCGTCGATCCCATTGATCACATCGAGGCCGTCTTCGTGCTGAACCTGCCGCCGGAGGAGGTGACCTGGGGCTCTCAACCGCCCGGCACCGCGTGGCTGGTCGACTTCCTGCGGCTGGACCAGGGCGGCATCGCCTACTACTGGCGGTCCTTCCGGGATCCGGTGTGGAACCACGTCATCCGGGGCCCGGTCCGGTTCTGGTCGTTGGACGGGCTCGACAAGGGCGTGCTGGACGCGCTGCGCGGGCGGCGCTTCGATCGGCTGCGACGGGTGACGGCCGGCGCCGAGGAGGAGCGCACGCAGGTCGCCGGCGAGCTCGAAGCGGCTCTCGAGCACCTGCGTGCCGTACATCGTTCGTACTGGGAGCGGCAGTGGCGGCGAGAGCACCGGGGGATCGGCCGGTATCCGGAGCATCACCTGTGGGAGGCCGTTCAGGGGTATCTGGAGCTGCTCGACACCCGCGACGAATGATCCTTTATAGGCTGGCCACCCCGGCACTGCGCCGGATCGGGCACGGATGGGCAGCGTGCCGGTTCGGGCAGCAGATCATGCCGATGGTGGCGAACCGGCCACCCTGCAGCCATTCGCCCCACTGCACGTCCACACCGCGTGGCAGCAAGTCCCTGGCGCCCGCCAGCCGGTCGTCCAACGGGATGCGGTCGGGCACGAGGAGCGCGTCGCTCATGTCGCCGTACGCGGCCGCGAGCCAGCCGACCGCCGCCTCGACGTCGTCGAAGCTGGCCGCGATCCGGGAGGCGGGCTTGGCCAGCCAATCGCCCGTCCGCATCGGGGGCAGGGCGGACACCCGGAAGTCGGGCGAATCCGGCCGCCGCTCGGCCTCGTTGTCGCGATCGGCGCCGGCACCCGTCCACTGGTAGGCGTGCCAATGCATGACGATCCGCGCCTCCCGTAGAGCGCTGAGGGCCGGCCCCTGCTTGGTGCGACCAGGCATGGACCTCCCTCATGTTGATTCCCGCCGCACAGCGCGGCACGCGGGCTGGCGCCGAACCCGCATCGGACGGGATCATCGACGGATGTCGTTGCGTTCTCTGGATGAAGCGCGTCGGTTGTGGGTGAACCTGGCTCGGGTGCCGGCCACGTTCCCCGTACGCGGCGGGGTGAATGTCGTGGTCTCCCCCGAGTCGTTGTTGTGCCCGCCGGGATGGGCCGGCGTCGTCGCCCTGGATGGCGCGGTCCTGGCCACCGTCCCCGATGCCGGCCTGATCGAGCCGTTGCGGAGCACGCTGGTCCACCACGTGCGGGAAGCCGACGACGATCTGGGTTCGCTGCCGGCTCAGGTGCCCGCAGTGGAGGTTCTGGGGCCGGCGACGCTGGCGTACCTGGACGCCGGCGACTTCGTCGCCGTCCATGCCGATGCCGAGATCGAACGCGTGCCTGCGGTCCATCGTGACGTACGCGCGCTGATGGCGGCGGTGGAGCAGCCGGAGGCGGAGGAGAGCGGTCTGGAGGAGATCACTTCGGCCGCTTTCGTCGTCCGTGCGGGGCATGATGTGGTCGCCGCAGCCGGGTACCAGTCATGGCTCGGTACGGCGGCTCACCTGTCCATCCTGACCGCTCCCGGGTATCGCGGCCGCGGGCTTGCCCGGCAGGTGGCCTCCGCGGCGGTCGCGGATGCCTTGGCGGGCGGCTTGTTGCCGCAGTGGAGGGCCCGCCCTGAGCCGTCGCGACGCGTCGCTCGAGCGCTTGGGTTCCGAGAGCTCGGCTCGCAGCTCAGCATGCGGCTCAAGAGGTGACCTGGCCGGGCATGGGGAGAAGTGGGGGAAAAGGTGGATTATTGGAGTAAACCGGAAGAGGGTGATAAGCGTCTATGGTCTGACAATTGACGTGCATTTCGGGTTGTGGAGTGAAATATTATGTCGGGTAATAAGTCTTAGTGTGGTCGATTGATTACTGCTCGTTATCGTCGCTTCAATGTGACCAATCCGTAGCCGTTCGCCATGACGACAGGCAGGATCAACGCGGGCATCATGCCTATCGTGAGCGAGGGAAGCGTCGCCGACGCCAAAATTGGGGTAAGGCTCGCGTCGAGACTTCCGGCACGGACGGATGACTCCGACCTTAGGGAACTGACGAGCCTCGCCGTGCAGGGAGATCGCAGTGCGATCGAATCTCTGCTCGGTGAGTTGCGTCCGATGGTGGTGCGGTATTGCCGCGCCAGGCTGGGCAGGGTTTCAGGGCAATATCACATTGCCGATGACGTTGCCCAGGAGGTGTGCATCGCGGTGTTGTCCGCGCTGCCGCGGTACCGGGACATGGGGCGGCCCTTCGCGTCCTTCGTCTTCGGGATCGCCTCGCACAAGGTGGCCGACGCTCTGCGGAGTTCGGTGCGGTCGGCCGTGCCGACCCAGGATCTGCCGGACGGCCCGGACGACGGGCCGGGACCCGAGGAGACCGTGGTCCGCTACATCGAGGTCGAGCACGCGCGCAGGCTGCTGGCCAGGCTGCCAGAGAACCAGCGGGAATTGCTGCTCATGCGAGTGGTCTCGGGGCTGTCCGCGGAGGAGACCGGTAATGTACTCGGTATGTCACCAGGTGCGGTCCGCGTCGCCCAGCATCGGGCATTGGCCAGGTTGCGGCAGATGGCCGAGCTGGAGTCGGCTTGACGCCAGAGGAAGAGACCGACGCGCTGCTCGATGCGCTCGGCTGTGGTGAGGACTCTCAAGGGGTCCGTCAGAGCATGATTTACCAAGGCTCGGTCCACCACGGCGATCCGGCTGTGCGGCTGCTGGCCGCTCTCGTCACAGATGTCCTTGACGGTGACGAGGGTGGTCTCCGGCATTCCTCCGTGTTCGGCGGCGGTGGGCTGGGCTCTGCCGGTGACGGTGACCGCGCGGGCTCATCCGTGCTCGGTGGTGTCGGTCAGTGGCGTTCCTCCGTGTCGATGACGCCATCGACGTAGCCTCTGGCGTACTCCCAAGTGACGTAGTCGGCCGGGTCGGGGTGAAAGGCAGGCTCGTGGACCTGGGGCTGGCCTTTCTCGATCATTTGTCGTAGGTTGCCGCGCAGCAGCTCCCAGTCGAAGAAGTGCTGCTCGCCGCATTCCGGGCAGTCGAGCACGAGACCCAGCACCCCCTGCGGTTCGAGCAGAGAGCGGAAGACCTCGACGTCGGCGAGGTCGGTGATGGCCTCGTCACGTTCTTGTGCGGTCAGTGGCTCCGCGTCGTCGAGCGCTCCCATCGCCGAGGAAGGGTCGTTCGGGTCGTCCGCGAACGGGTCGCGGGGGACGTCTTCCAGCACCTTCCCACCATATGACCGATGCGGCCCGAGCGGAGAGTATTAGCTGAGCCATCCACGCCGGGTGGCCTCCACACCTGCATGGAAGCGCGACTGCGTGCCGAGCTCGGCCATGGCGTCGGCGAACCTGGCGCGTACCGTCCTGACCGACACGCGCAGCTGGCGGGCGATCGACTCGTCACACATGCCCTGCGCCGCCAGGCGCAGGACCTGCACCATCCCGCCGTCCCTGCGGCCCCAGGGGAGGGGGACAGCCCGGGCCCACAGCTCGTCGAAGAGCGTGCGGAGGACGCCGACCATGATCGGCGTGCGGATGAGGTAGAAGTTGTACGCGTGGTCGGGCAGGTTGCCGCCCCAGGAGGCGGGCAGACCCGCGACCTCCGGCCCCGCGGTCATGAACCAGCTCGGGACGTTGCGCAGCGTGCGTACCCTGCCGCCGGCCTCGACGAGTTCGATCAGCTGGTCGCGGACGCCGGGCACCGTGAGGGTGGCGACCGGGATGACGGCGCGAACCGTAAGAAGGTTTCGTTTTTGCGCATCTATCCATGGGTCCGCAAATTTACGGACAAAGTCAGTCATAGTGCGCTCATCCGGAATGGCGATGAGCAATTCCATTCCGGGCGACTGCACCGCTATGCCCACAACGCTTTCGTAGAGCACGTCCGCGCCGCTCGCCATTTCCACGGTGAACGGGCCGCTCTGGTAGTCCCGGCCGGCGTCGTAGTCGCGGATCAGGGTGCGGATCGAGCCGAGTGCCGAGTCGATCATGCGGCTCTCCTCGGCCAGCCGGTCCAGACGCTCGGCGATCAACCGGCCGAGGGCTGCGGCCGGGTGCCTGGCCAGGTATTCTCCTGATCGTTCGTCGACCACGCCCAGCTTGACGAGGTCGTCGAGCTGGCGGCCGACCTTCTCCACGGGCCCGTCCATGGCCTGTGCGAGATCCGTGCGCGTCGCTCTGTGCAGCCGCAGAATGGCCGTGTAGAGCGCACGCTGGGCGGGATCGAGGCCCAGCGTCTCGAAGGGATCTGACCCGATGCGGGACTCGTTGCGCATTATGTGCGGCTCCGTTGGGGGTTCACGGCGTGCCGCGAGAATAACGCCGCATTCGGCTCGTGTCCGCTGCTTGCGCCGACTCGCCACCCCTGCGATGCAACTTCGTGCAATTGCACGTTTTTACCTTGCGATGTGCCGTTGAGTAACGCAGTCTTTACTTAGCGTCGGCATCCTCTAGAGGCAGTGGTGGTCGCGTCGCTCATCAGAACGCGGAGGGGGGTTCGGTGGTGCGTCGCGTCACCGCAACGGGTGCCGGTGGCCGGGGGATGGGACGGATCACCGACCGTCCCATCCCCCGGCACTTTTGATGCCGGGAGTACGACGGACCGTGGGGGTCATCGTCCTCCCGGCATCTTGGCGTCTGGCTACCGAGCCGGCCTCACGGAGTGAGGCGCATGAACACGGCGAGGCCCCGAAACGCAGTTTGGACGCAGGCCCTAGACTTGGTCCAATCAAGGCAACGGCAGAGGGGGCCGCAGCATGTCCAAGTTCACCGATACGGGTTTGACCTTCGATGACGTGCTGTTGGTGCCAGCCTATTCCGACCTGCAGCCGGGGGAGGCCGACACCAGGTCCCGCCTGTCGCGCGGCATCTCGCTGTCCATCCCGCTGGTCTCGGCGGCCATGGACACCGTCACCGAGGCGCGCATGGCGGTCGCCATGGCCAGGCAGGGCGGCATCGGCATCCTTCACCGCAACCTGTCGGTCGAGGAGCAGGCACAGCAGGTCGATCTGGTCAAACGCTCCGAGGCGGGGATGGTGACCAACCCGGTCACCTGTAGCCCGGATGACACACTGGCCGACGTGGAGCGGTTGTGCGCGACGTACCGGATCTCGGGGGTGCCCGTGACGGACGTGGCGGGCACGCTCGTCGGCATCGTGACAAATCGCGACATGCGCTTCGAGACCGACCAGTCGCGGCCCGTACGCGAGGTCATGACCAAGATGCCGCTGGTCACCGCGCCGGTGGGGGTGTCGCGGGACGAGGCGTTCGCGCTGCTCAGGCACAACAAGATCGAGAAGCTGCCCCTGGTCGATTCCGAGGGCAGGCTGCGCGGCCTGATCACGGTCAAGGACTTCACCAAGAGCGAGCAATATCCGCTGTCCACCAAGGACGCCGACGGCCGGCTGCTCGTGGGCGCTGCCGTGGGCGTCGGCGGCGATGCCGAGCTGCGTGCCAAGGCGCTGATCGAGGCCGGTGTGGACGTGGTGATCGTGGATGTGGCCCACGGGCACTCCAAGGGGCTGGCCGACATGATCGGCAAGCTCAAGGCCAACAGCAAGGTCCAGGTCATCGGTGGCAACATCGCGACCAGGGCAGGCGCGCAGATGCTCGTCGACGCGGGCGCGGACGCGGTCAAGGTGGGGGTCGGGCCCGGCTCCATCTGCACCACCCGGGTGGTGGCCGGCGTGGGCGCGCCGCAGGTGACGGCCATCTATGAGGCGTCCAAGGCGTGCGCGCCGGCGGGCATCCCGGTCATCGGCGACGGCGGCCTGCAATACTCCGGCGACATCGTCAAGGCCATCGCGGCCGGCGCGAACACGGTCATGCTGGGCTCGCTGCTGGCCGGGTGCGAAGAGTCGCCCGGTGAGCTGATCTTCATCAACGGCAAGCAGTTCAAGTCGTACCGGGGCATGGGGTCGCTCGGCGCCGTACGCAACCGCGAGCGCGGTGGCACCTCCTTCAGCAAGGACCGCTACGCGCAGGCCGACGTCGGCGGCGATGACAAATACATCCCTGAGGGCATCGAGGGGCAGGTGCCCTACCGCGGGCCGGTCGCGGCCGTCGCGCACCAACTGGTCGGCGGGTTGCGCCAGGGCATGTGGTATGCCGGATGCCGCACGATCGAGCAGATGCACAGCGACGGGCAGCTCATGCCGATCACGGCGGCGGGCCTCAAGGAGAGCCACCCCCACGACATCCAGATGACCGTGGAAGCTCCGAACTATCACAGAAGGTAAGTTCATGACTCAGCAGGTGGAGATCGGCCGGGGGAAGACCGGGCGCCGGGCGTACGCGCTTGACGAGATCGGCCTGGTGCCCTCGCGGCGCACTCGTGACCCGGAGGAGGTCTCGATCGCCTGGCAGATCGACGCCTACCGGTTCGAGCTGCCCGTGGTCGTCGCGCCCATGGACAGCGTGGTGTCGCCGGCCACCGCCATCGAGATCGGACGGCTCGGCGGCCTGGCCCCGCTCGACCTCGAAGGGCTCTGGACGCGGTACGAAGACCCGTCGCCGTTGCTGGAGGAATGCGCCGCGCTCGACGCGGCGGCGGCCACCAAGCGGCTCCAGGAGATCTACGCGGCACCGATCAAGGAGGACCTGATCGGGCGGCGCATCGAAGAGATCCGCGCCTCAGGGGTGACCACAGCCGTACGCCTGTCGCCGCAGCGCACGGTCCAATACCACAAGGCCGTGATCGACGCGGGCGTGGACATCTTCGTCATCCGCGGCACCACCGTCTCCGCCGAGCACGTGTCGGGGCGGGCCGAGCCGCTCAACCTCAAGCAGTTCATCTACGAGCTGGACGTGCCGGTCATCGTGGGCGGCTGCGCCACGTACACGGCCGCCCTGCACCTGATGCGCACCGGCGCGGCCGGGGTGCTGGTGGGCTTCGGCGGCGGCGCCTCGCACACCACGCGTAACGTGCTCGGGGTGGCGGTGCCGATGGCGACCGCGATCTCGGACGTCGCGGCGGCGCGGCGAGACTACATGGACGAGTCAGGCGGGCGGTACGTTCACGTGATCGCCGACGGCGGCATGGGCACGTCCGGGGACATCGCGAAGGCGATCGCGTGCGGGGCGGACGCCGTGATGGTGGGTTCGCCGCTGGCGCGGGCCGCCGAGGCGCCGGGGCACGGGTTCCACTGGGGGTCGGAGGCGCACCACCCGGATCTGCCGAGGGGGCGGCGGGTCGAGTTCGGGACCGTGGGGACGCTGGCGCAGATCCTGCACGGGCCGTCGAGTGTGGCGGACGGGTCGATGAACCTGATGGGTGCTTTGAAGCGGACGATGGCGTCGACCGGTTACTCCGACATCAAGGAGTTCCAGCGGGTCGAGGTCGTGGTGGCGCCGACCCAGCGCTGAAGTTGACCGGCCTTCGGAAGGATCCAGAGGGCCGTCACCGGTCAGGCCCAAGGCTTCCACTTGTCCGTGGGGATCTCGATCCCGATCGGGTCGGGCAGGGCGATCGTTTCGCCGATACTCCAGCTCTCCTCATGGAGGTAGGCGGCGGAGGCCTGGTCGGGGATCGAGTAGAGGGTGATCGCGGAGACGGCGGGGTCGAGGTCTATGAGTAGGTAGTAGGGGATCTCGGCCCGCGCGTATCCGCACCACTTGCCCTTGCCCGCCCGCTTGCCGGTCGAACGCCGGTCGAAGTGTGCGTTCGAGGGGGAAGTCACTTCGACGACCAGTTCGGATTGGTCAGTGATCAGGTGCCTCTGGTCGAGCTTCAATGCCTCATGCATGACTTCCTCGTCCAGGACGGTAACGTCCGGGATGTAGCCGTTTTCCTCTGCGACGAAGTTCAGCCCGCTGGCGACGACACCCCGCCAACGGTAGGACGGGTCCTTGAAGCGCGCCTCGTCGATGAGGTTGACGATCTCCGTGCAGATGAATGGGTGCATGAGGCTGGGGGCGGGAGACAGCACGATCTCTCCATCGATGATTTCGACTCGGGTGCCGTCGTGTGCGATGTGGAGGTAATCCCAGAGCACCCCGTCGACCCACATCTGGTAGGCCGAGTTGGGCAGGTCGACGCGAAACCTTCCTTGCGGGTCAATCACGGTGGCGGTCACTTCTTGTGACTCCTCCCTCACGATCAGCTCCCGTCAGCGTAGAGGCCCTGCTTACTGACTGTACTCAGGATCATGCAGGCCGTTGCATTCATCCGCATTTTGCCATGGCCAGGATTCCGCGCTCGCCCGCAAGGGCGGGCACGGGGGCTACACCGAGCGGCCGGGCGGGGTTCGCGCAGCAACTCGTGCGCGTGCTGCTTGATCCGGACGCGTAGTGTTTCGACCATGGAATCCGTAGAGGACAGAATTGCCCGGCTTGAGCGGCAGGTGGCGGATCTTCAGCGGCATCTCGGCATCGATCCCGAGCTCGCGAACTCCGGCGGCCCGTTCCTGCCGCCGGAGTTCTACCACGCCTTGGAGAGGAGGAAGACGATCCTGGCCATCAAGATCTACCGCGAGGCGACCGGGGCGTCCCTGCTGGAGGCCAAGAACACGGTGGAGTCGATGGCGCGCCGGGGGCGTTGAGGCGGGTTCATGCCCGAGATCGAGCGGGTGTTCCGGGAGGAGTACGGCCGGGCCGTGGCCGTGCTGGTGCGTGCCTTCGGGGACATCGACGTGGCCGAGGAGGCCGTGCAGGAGGCGTTCACGGTCGCGGTGCGGCGCTGGCCGGTGGACGGGGTGCCGCCGAGCCCGGCGGGGTGGATCATCACCACCGCCCGCAACCGGGCCCTCGACCGGCTGCGCAGGGAGTCGGTGCGGCAGGACAAGCATGCTCAGGCCGCGCTGCTGCAGGTCCGCGACGAGCCTGCGGAGGAGGGGCCGGTACGCGATGACCGGCTGCGACTGATCTTCACCTGCTGCCATCCCGCGCTCGCCGTCCACGCCCAGGTCGCCCTGACGCTGCGGTTGCTCGGCGGCCTGACCACGGCGGAGATCGCGCAGGCGTTCCTGGTGCCCGAGCCGACCATGGCACAGCGGCTGGTTCGGGCCAAGAACAAGATCCGAGCTGCGAAGATCCCGTACCGGGTGCCGGAGGAACGCGATCTGCCTGAGCGGCTGCGCGCCGTGCTGGCCGTGATCTATCTGATCTTCAACGAGGGGTATACGGCCAGCTCGGGCGATCGGCTCGTGCGCGAGGAGCTCTGCGCGGAGGCCATCAGACTCGGGCGGCTGCTGGCCGCGCTCATGCCAGAGGAGCCCGAGGTCATGGGATTGCTCGCGCTCATGCTGCTCATCGAGTCGCGGCGGGCCGCGCGCGTGGGGCCGGCGGGCGAGCTGGTGCCCCTGGCCGAGCAGGATCGAGGGCTTTGGGACCGCGGGCACATCGAGGAGGGACAGGTCCTCGTGCGGAGCTGCCTGCGGATCGACCGGCCGGGGCCGTACCAGATCCAGGCCGCGGTCAACGCGGTGCACAGCGACGCGCCGAGCGTGGCGGACACCGACTGGGGTCAGATCCTGCGGCTGTACGATCAGCTCCTGAGGTACGACCCTAGCCCGGTCGTGGCCTTGCACCGGGCCGTGGCGGTGGCCGAGACGGAAGGGCCCGAGAAGGCGTTGGCCCTGGTCGACGGGCTCGACGTGGCGGGCTATCACCTGTTCCACGCCGTGCGTGCCGACCTGTTGCGGCGGCTGGGGCGGCATGAGGAGGCGGCGCAGGCGTACGAGGCGGCCATCGACCGGGCGGGCAACGAGGTGGAGCGCGAGTTCCTGCGACGCAGGCGCGAGGCAAATGAGCAGGGGCATTGATGGCGGGTCGGGTATGCGTGGTCACGGGGGCCAATCGGGGGATCGGGCTGGAGGTGTCCCGGCAGCTCGCGCTGGCCGGTGACACGGTGCTGCTCGCCGCCAGGGACCTGGCCAAGGCCGAGACGGCGGCTCAGGGGCTGGGCGGCGAGGTGGTGCCGACGCGACTGGACGTCTCGGACCAGGAGTCCGTGGACACGTTCGCCGAGGGCGTGCGGGAGTCTCATGAGCGGGTGGACGTCCTGGTCAACAACGCGGCCATTCACTACGACACCTGGCAGCGGGCCGTGGACGCGGATCTGGGCGTGGTGCGGGAGGCTTTGGAGACGAACCTGCTGGGGGCGTGGCGGGTGACGCAGGCGCTCCTGCCCCTCCTGCGAGGCGGACGAGTGGTGAACGTGTCCAGCGAGATCGGGTCCCTGGCGTCCATGGGGGCGGGCACGCCGGCGTACGCGGTGTCGAAGGCCGCGCTCAACGCGCTGACGAAGATGCTGGCCGCCGAGCTGCGGCAGGACCGGATCCTGGTGAACGCCGTCTGCCCCGGCTGGGTGGCGACGGACATGGGTGGTCCGGGCGGGCGGCCCGTCGCCGAGGGGGCGAGGAGCGTGCTGTGGGGCGTCGATCTGCCGGATGACGGGCCGACCGGCGGTTTCTTCCGCGACGGGCGGCCCCTCCCCTGGTGAGCTGGCGGAGATGGCCGAGCACGTGTCCATGTGGGTGGAGGGCGAGGTGGACATCGCGCGGCGGTTCGAGCTGAGCCCGCCGGAGGAGCGGCTGATGCGCGACTACCGCAAACTGCACGGGATGACCTGGTTGTTCCTGCTGTCGCACGAGAGCCCGCGCAATCCTCCGGGGACCTTCCGGCGGCAGGTCGAGCGGGTGCTGGCAACATTGGCCGCATGAGACTTGCCCGGCCCGAGGACAGAGCCGACGTTGAGCAGCTGGTCCACGCCGCCTACGAGCCGTGGATCGAGGTCATCGGCATGCGGCCGGTCCCGATGGAGGCCGACTACGGCGCGCTCATCGAGGCCGGGCGGGTGCACGTCACCGACGACCTCCAAGGGCTGATCGTGCTCGTGTCCGAGGACGGGGTCCTGCTGGTCGACAATGTCGCCGTACGGCCCGAGAGCCACGGCAAGGGCATCGGGCGCGGGCTGCTGGCGTACGCCGAGGAGGAGGCGCGCCGGCTGGGGCTGCCCGCGCTGCGCCTCTACACGAACGTCAAGATGGACTCCAACATCGCCCTGTACACCTCACTCGGCTACGTCGAGACCGGCCGGGAAGGCGTCAAGGGCCGCTCCGCCGTGATGATGCGGAAGGAGCTCAGCCCGTGAGCACGCCGAGCAGGTGCGTGACCTCGCGCGCCACAGCGTCGCGGCCGGCCTTGACGTACTTGCGGGGGTCGACGACGCGCTCGTCGTGGGCCAGGTAGTCGCGTACCGCGCCGGTGAACGCCTTGTTCAGGTGCGTCGCGATGTTGATCTTCTTCATGCCGCGCCGTACGGCCTCGCGCAGCACGTCGTCCGGCACGCCCGACGAGCCGTGCAACACCAGCGGCACCGGCACCGCGGCCCGCAACTCGGCGACGAGCTCCAGGTCCAGCACCGCGTCCTTGGTGGTCATCGCGTGTGAGGTGCCCACGGCCACGGCCAGCGCGTCCACGCCGGTCCTGGCCACGTAGTCGACCGCCTCGTGCGGCTTGGTGCGGGCGCCGGGCGCGTGCACGCCGTCCTTGCCGCCGACCTCGCCCAGCTCGGCCTCCACCCACACGCCCCGCTCGTGGCACCAGGCCACCACCTCGGCGGTCGCGCGGACGTTGTCCTCGTCGAGCAGCGCGGAGGCGTCGTACATGACCGAGCCGAACCCCAGCGCCACCGCCTCCTCGACGAGCGCGCGGTCGGTGGCGTGGTCGAGGTGGACGGCGACCGGCACGTCGGCTCGCCGGGCCACCGCGAGCGAGGCCAGCGCGATCGGCTCCAGCGCGCCGTGGTAACGCACGCAGTTCTCGCTGATCTGCAGGACGACCGGCAGGCCGAGTGCCTCGGCGCCGGCCACGATGGCGCCGGCGTGCTCCAGCTGGATCACGTTGAAGGCGCCCACCCCCGCGGGCGACTGGCGGACGATGTCGCCGATGGCGGCGAGGGGCATGGCCTGGCTCCTTACGTGATGACGATCTGTGGATGGATGGCGGCGTACACGTCGCGGTCGAACTCGCCGGCCACTGGCGCGGCCACGGCCGCCGCGCCGAGCGCCGCGGCCCTCCTGAGCCGGTCGGGCCACGACTGGGCCAGGTCCATCGCCAGCCCCGCGACGAGCGCGTCGCCAGCCCCGGTCGGGTTGCCTTCCACGGTGTACGGCATGCGCGCCCGGAAGGTTCCTTCCCCGGTCACGGCCAGGAGCCCGTCGGCGCCCATCGACACCACCACGGCTTCCGCACCCTGGCTGCGCAGCTCCTCCGCGCCCTGGCCACCGGGAAAGGCTCTGGCCAGCTCCTCCGCGTTGGGCTTGACGACGGCTGGGCGGCCCTTGGGGGCGTGGCGCAGCGGCTCGCCGTCGGCGTCCACGATGACGGGTGCGCCGGGGATGCCGGCGAGGGTGGCGTAGAAGTCGGCGGGCACGCCGCGCGGCAGGCTTCCGGAGATGACGACCACGTCGGCGTCCGACGCCAGGGACGTGTAGCGCCGCACGAAGCCGGCCAGCTCGGCGGCTGTGACCTGGGGTCCGGGCTCGTTGAACAGCGCGGTGCGCCGGGAGCCGACCCTCTCGTGCTGGGCCGGGGTCCCTTGGCGGGAGGGCGGATACGGAGCGGGTGTCGCGTCCGGGGACGGGCCGCCGGTCTCGCAGATCGCCAGTGTGGTGCGGGAGTCACCGGCGATGCCGCACAGCTCGCCCCGCAGCCCCGCCGACTCCAAGTCCTCCTCGATGGCCCGCCCTGTCGGCCCGCCCACCAGGCCGGTGACCAGGACCTCGTGGCCGAGCGCGGCCAACACGCGGGCCACGTTGACGCCCTTGCCGCCCGCGCGCCGATGCACGGCGCCGACCCGGTTGACTCCGTCCCAGTCGACGGCGGGCACCTCGTAGGTCACGTCGAGCGCCATGTTGAGCGTCACGGTGAGGATCATCAGGGCTCCGTGACCCAGACGCCGTCCTTCATCACCCCGGCCACCTCCAGCTCGTCGGAGAGCACCACGAGATCGGCCGCCTTGCCGACGGCGATGGAGCCGATCCTGTCGGCCAGGCCCAGCACCCGCGCCGGCGTCAGCGAGGCGACCTGGACGGCGTCCGGCAGCGACATGCCCACCTCGCGCACGGCGCGCCGGAAGGCGACGTCCATGGTCAGCGTGGAGCCCGCGATGGAGCCGCTCTTGACGAGCCGGGCCACGCCGCCGTCCACGCGTACCTGCATGGAGCCGAGAGCGTAGTCGCCGTCGCCCAGCCCGGTGGCCGCCATCGCGTCCGTGACCAGCGCGGTCCTGCCGGGCCCTGCCACCTCGGACGCCAGCCGCAGCATGGCCGGGTGCACGTGCACCCCGTCGTTGATCAGCTCGACCGTCACCCGCTCATCGTCGAGCAGCGCCGCCACGGGTCCGGGGGCGCGGTGCCCGAGCGGCGGCATGGCGTTGTAGAGATGCGTGGCCACGCTCGCGCCCGCCTCGATGCCGATGATCGTCTGGTCGTAGTCGGCGTCGCTGTGCCCGATGGCCGCGATCACGCCTTCGGTCACGGCCATGCGGATCATGTCCAGCGCGCCGGGCAGCTCGGCCGCGACGGTGATCATGCGTACGTGTCCCCGCCCGGCCTTCACCAGCCCTGCGAACTCCTGCGTCGACGGCTCGCGCAGCAGCGTCGGGTCGTGCGCCCCACAGCGGCTCCTGGCGATGTAGGGCCCCTCGAGGTGGATGCCTGCCAGCAGCCCCTCCTCGCACAGCTCGGCCAGCGCCGCAGCGGCCCGGGTCAGCCCGTCGAGCGAGTCGGTGACCAGGCTGGCCATGGTCGTCGTGGTGCCGTGCCGCCGGTGCAGCGCCACCGCGTCGCGGGCGCGGTCCTGCTCGCCGGTGGGGAACGAGCCGCCCGCCCCGCCGTGGTTGTGGATGTCCACGAACCCGGGGACGACGTGCCGGCCGCCCAGGCTCAGGCCCGGTCCCGGGGCGGATCCTTGGCCGACATGCGTGATGCGGCCGTCTTCTATGGTCAGCCACCCCTCGTGCACTCCCTCGGGAGTCACGATCCTGGCGTCGGCGAGAGTAAGGCTCATGAGGAAAGAATCACAGATCGCGTGAGGTGCATGGGCTCATCGGGATTCAGCCCTCGGGCGAAGGCCCTGGCGACGGCCACTCGCTGCGCGCGGATCAGCTCGGCCATCGGGTCGAGCCCGGTCTCGAAGAACGTGCCGCCGGTCTCCTCGACCTGCGCCCGCAGGCTGCCGGGCGCGGCGCCGAGCATCCACGTCACCCGCCCGGGCGCGGCGATGCTGATGGGACCGTGTCGGTATTCCATGGCCGGGTACGCCTCCGTCCACGACCGGGACGCCTCGCGCATCTTCAGCGCCGCCTCCTGCGCCAGCCCGACCGACCAGCCGGCGCCGAGGAAGCTGAACTGCTCGGCCCCCACCAGCGTGTCCGGCAGCGGCGCGGCCACGGCCTCCTCGGCGTCGGCGATCGCCTGCGTGAGATCTTCGCCGAGGCTGGCACGCAGCAGGGCGAGCTGCGTGGTGGCGAATCTGGTCTGCACGACCGACCGCTCGTCGGCGTAGTCGAGCACCACGACCTCGTCGGCGGCCGTCATGATCGGGGTCGTGGGGTCGGCGGTGATGGCCGTGGTCGCCGTGTCGATCTGGGCCAGTAGCTCCAGCACCTCCGTCGTGGTGCCAGAACGGGTCAGTGCCAGAACGCGGTCGTAGTGGCGGCCTGCGGGGAACTCGGAGGCGGCGAAGGCGTCGGTCTCGCCGTGCCCGGCGCGCTCACGCAGGGCCGCGTACGCCATCGCGATGAACCACGACGTGCCGCAGCCGACGACGGCGACCCGCTCGCCCCGGCGCGGCAGCGCGCTGGAGCTCGCGTGAGCTCCGGCCGTCACGTCCTCGACGGCCCGCCGCCAGCACGACGGCTGGGATGCGATCTCGGCCTCGGTGTGGGTGGTCACCCATGCCTCCAGGTTTGATTGTTTCTGCATTGTTTATAGCAGGAAAGAGCAGCAATGTGCAGTGGTGGCTCGGGCTGCGTTGGTGTGCCACGCTGTGATGGATCCGCAGCGAAGCGAGGACATCCATCACGGCCTTCCGAGCGGAGCTCGGCACTTGGACGCAGTTCCTGACCACATCCGCTAGGAGGCCTACGTGTCCCGCTACGACCGCTGGAACGCCATCCTCGAGCTGCTGGTCCAGGAGGGCAGGCTGTCGGTCGAGGAGGCCGCTCAGGCGCTCGACGTCTCCACCGCGACGATCCGGCGGGACTTCGACCAGCTGGCCCAGCAGCAGATGCTCATGCGCACGCGGGGCGGGGCGGTCGCGCAGAGCGTGAGTTACGACCTGCCGCTGCGTTACAAGACGGCCAGGCACGCCGACGAGAAGCATCGCATCGCGACCGCGGCGGCCGAGCTGGTCACGCCGGGGGCCGTGGTCGGGCTCAACGGCGGCACGACCACCTCCGAGCTGGCGCGCACCCTCGCCACGCTGTCCACGCTGGAGAGCGGCTTCACGATCGTCACGAACGCGCTCAACATCGCCGCCGAGCTCACCGTACGCCGGCACGTCAAGATCGTGGTGACCGGCGGGGTGGCCAGGCAGCAGTCGTACGAGCTCATCGGGCCGCTGGCGTCCGGCGTGCTGGAGCAGGTGACGCTGGACGTGGCCTTCCTCGGCGTGGACGGGCTCGACGTCGAGATGGGCGCGTCGGCGCACCACGAGGGCGAGGCCAGCGTCAACCACCTGCTGATCAGCCGGGCCGCCCAGGTGGTCGTGGTGGCCGACTCCTCGAAGATCGGCAAGCGGGCGTTCTCCCGCATCTGCCCCATCAACCAGATCGACACGCTCGTCACCGACTCCCGGCTGCCGGACGCCGTCGCCGGCCAGCTCTCCGACGCGGGCGTCAAGGTCGTACGCACCTGACGGCGTCCCTCCCTGAGGCCCAGCACCGGGGACTCCGGCCGGTGTCCGGACGGGGATGCCCCAGACGAAACCGACCATCGTGGGCAGGTGGCGGCATTGAGATGAGGTGCTGGTGAGAGGGTGGGATTCGTGCGGAGGGACCGGCGACGCCCCGGGCGGGGGTCGTACAGGGGCTGGGCGTGGGTAGGTATGGAGCGCAGGCGATAGGGGGAGCTATGGCGTCGGGAAGGAGCGTGGCGCGGCTCGGGCCGGCGGAACGCGCCGCGGCACTGGAGGACATGGCCGCGCGGGAGCTCGACGTGGTCGTGGTCGGCGGCGGCGTCGTCGGTGCGGGGATCGCGCTCGACGCCGCGACCCGCGGCCTCGACGTCGCGCTGGTCGAGGCCAGGGACTTCGCCTCGGGCACCTCCTCCCGCTCCTCCAAGCTCATCCACGGGGGCCTGCGTTACCTGGAGCAGCTCAATTTCGAGCTCGTACGCGAGGCGCTCCAGGAACGCGCGCTCCTGCTCCAGCGGATCGCACCCCACCTGGTCAGACCGGTGCCGTTCCTCTTCCCGATGACCCATTACGGCTGGGAGCGCCCGTACGTGGGCGCCGGCGTAGCGCTCTACGACACGCTCGGGTTCGCGTCCGGGGTCAGCCGCGGCGTCCCCGGCCATCGGCACCTGTCCAGGTCGCGGGCACTGCGGCTGGCCCCGGCACTGAAGAAGGCCGCCTTCACCGGCGCCGTCCAGTACTGGGACGCCCAGGTGGACGACGCGCGTTACGTGATGACGACGCTGCGCACGGCGGCCACGTACGGCGCCCTCGTCGCGCCCCGGTCGCAGGTGGTGGGGTTCCTGCGAGAGGGCGAGCGGGTCACCGGCGTGCGGGTGCGCGACCTGGAGTGCGGTGACGAGCTGGAAGTACGTGCC
Source organism: Nonomuraea sp. 3N208 (assembly GCF_052245935.1). Taxonomy (NCBI): domain Bacteria; kingdom Bacillati; phylum Actinomycetota; class Actinomycetes; order Streptosporangiales; family Streptosporangiaceae; genus Nonomuraea; species Nonomuraea sp. 3N208. Next base: position 79,413 of record NZ_JBQQBR010000013.1, read on the forward strand.
CAGCAGGTGGTCAACGCCACCGGCGTCTGGACCGACGACATCCAGGAGCTGGTGGGCGGGCGAGGCCAGATCCACGTGCGTGCCTCCAAGGGCATCCACCTGGTCGTGCCGCGCGACCGGATCCACTCGCTGACCGGGATCATCCTGCGTACCGAGAAGTCGGTGTTGTTCGTGATCCCCTGGGGCCGCCACTGGATCATCGGCACCACCGACACCGAGTGGACGCTGGACAAGGTCCACCCCGCGGCCTCCCGGGCGGACATCGACTACCTGCTCGACCACGTGAACGCCGTGCTGTCGGTGCCGCTGACCCGGGACGACGTCGAGGGCGTCTACGCCGGGCTGCGGCCACTGCTGTCGGGCGAGTCCGACGAGACCTCGAAGTTGTCCCGAGAGCACGTGGTGGCGCACCCGGTGCCGGGGCTGGTGATGATCGCGGGAGGGAAATACACGACCTACCGCGTCATGGCGCGCGACGCCGTGGACGCCGTGGCGCACGGGCTCGACCAGCGGGTGCCGCGCTCGTGCACCGACCGCATCCCGCTCGTCGGCGCCGAGGGTTATCAGGCGTTGTGGAACTCCAGGTACCGGCTCGCCCAGAGCTCGTCCCTGCATGTGGCCAGGATCGAGCACCTGCTCCAGCGGTACGGGTCGCTGATCGACGAGGTGCTGGAGCTGATCGAGCGGGACCCGTCGCTGGCCAGGCCGCTCACCGGGGCCGACGACTACCTGCGCGCCGAGATCGTCTACGCCGCCACCCACGAGGGCGCCAGGCATCTCAACGACGTGCTGACCCGGCGTACGCACATCTCCATCGAGACCTTCCACCGCGGCCAGGCCGTTGCGCAGGAGGCCGCCGAGCTGCTGGCCGGGCCGCTCGGCTGGGACGGGGAGCAGGTCAAGAGGGAGGTGGAATACTTCACCAAGCGTGTGGAGGCCGAGCGCCGCTCCCAGGAGCAGGACTCCGACCAGGAGGCGGACGCGATCAGGCTCGGCGCGCCCGAGATCGTCCCCGTCGTCCAACCGGAGTGAGCATGGCCGAGCCGTCCAGGCAGTTGTCCGACCCCCGCGAGCTGCTGGAGGGGTATCTCGACCACTATCGCGGGGAGATCCTGCGTGCGCTGGACGGGTTTCCCGAGCCCGAGGTGAGCCAGGTGCCGTCCGGGTGGACTCCGGTGGCGATGCTGAAGCATCTGGCGTACATGGAGCGACGGTGGTTCGTCTGGGACTACGCGGGCGAGCCGGTCGAGGATCCACAGGGTGACCGCGACGACGAGGGCCGGCTGGTCACCTCCGAGTCGTTCGAGCAGGTCAAGGAGTTCTACTTGGCGCAGTGCGAGCGGTCCAGGCAGGTCGTGGCCGAGGGGCGGCTGTCCGATCGAGCCTCGCGGATCGGGCGGTTCGCGCCGCCCAAGGAGCCGCCGACGCTCGGGTGGATCATGTTCCACGTCCTGGAGGAGTACATGCGGCACGCCGGACACCTGGACATCGCCCGCGAGCTGGCGGGCGGCCCGCAGGCCGCCCGCTGACTCTTACGCCGGGGGCTAGTAACGCGTGGCGTCGTGCACGTCGAGCAGCGGCTCCTTGACGCCGTCGCCCGAGTCGTCGGTCCAGTTGGCGTTACCGGTGGAGATCAGCGTGCTGCGGACCGCCAGCGAGCCTGCCCTGGTCGTCGGCTTGCGGGCGCCCGAGGTGAGGATGCCGGCCGCGCCCGCCACGTGCGGGGAGGCCATCGAGGTGCCGCTGATGGTGTTGTAGCCGCCGTTCCGCCACGTCGAGTAGATGCAGGTGCCCGGCGCGGTGATCTCTACGGTGGCGCCGTAGTTGGAGTAGAACGCCGAGGTGTCGTCCTGGTCGGTCTCGCTGCGGCAGGACAACGTGCTGCCGCCGGCGCCGCCGGGCAGGCCGTCGTTGTCGGTCATGGCCGAGACGGTCACCACGTCGGGGTGGTTGGCGGGGAAGAAGTTGGCGGTGTTCGCGTGGCTGTTGCCGGCGGCCACCACGACCACGACGCCGCGGTTGACCGCGTTCGCGATCGCATTGCTGATCGCGCTGCTGGAGCAGCCGTTGCAGCCCAGGCTGAGGTTGATGACCTCGATGGTGGACGCGCGGGCCACCACCCAGTCGATGCCGGCGGCGATCCCGGACAGGGTGCCGGAACCGGACGCGTTGAGCACCTTCACACCGTGGATCCGGGCGCCGGGCGCGACGCCGACCGGGCCGATCGCGTTGTCGATGGCTCCCACGGTGCCCGCGACGTGCGAGCCGTGGCCGTTGTCGTCCGTGCCGTTGTTGTCACGGCAGAGGCCGTTCACGCAGTTGGTGCGCGCCACCACGTTGAGGTCGGGGTGGGTGTAGTCGACGCCGGTGTCGACGACCGCGACGTCCACGTCGATGCGGACGTCGTCGGTGCCGTCGATGTCCAGGTTCGGGTTGTCGGGGCCGAAGATCCGGCGGACGCCGGTGGGCGTGGTCTGCGGGAAGGCGGTGACCTCGGCGTCGGGCTCGACGCTGAGCACGTTCGGGTTCCGCTTGAGCTGCTCGGCGGCGGCCGCGCTCAGACGCGCGGTGTAGCCCTTGAAGGCGTGCTCGTAGACGCCGACGAGCTCGCCGCCGTGCTGGGACACCTGGTCCTGGGCGGCGCCGCGGGGCGCCCGCATCGCCGGGTTGAGCTGAACGATGTACGTGCCGTCCGGTGCGGCGGCGGAGACGGGAATTGGCGTCATGGGTAACGCCAGAGCGCCGATGAGCAATGCGAGCAGGGGGGTGAGTGGCCGCATGAAAGCCCTTTCTCGACGGGACGATGTCAGTAAAGCTTTCATCATCTGTCGGGAAAAGTCCATAAAAAAGGGGTGCCGCGAGCTCTGATTCGCTACGAACCGGCACCCTCGGTTGCTTAACGAAGCGGGATCCAGGCTTGTGAGGCGAGTGTCGCGGCGTCGTTGACCTGGATGCCCTCCTGCGAGAACGTCCAGATCGTGTCGCCGATGACCATCGAGCGCTGGATGCCGGGCTGGTAGTCCTGGCCGCTCTGGGCAGGGTGCTTGATCATGCCCAGCTTCGACACGCCCGAGTCATCGATCTTGAGGACGAGCGCGCCCGACTCGTTCTGCTGGGTCAGCGGGATCACCGACAGGCCGGTCTTCGGCCAGTACAGGAACGCGTGCGGATCCCACTCGGCCTCGGACCCGGACTCCTTCTGGAACAGCTGCGACAGCCTGCGCGGGCTGGCCGGGTCGCTGACGTCGAACAGCGACACCTGGGTGCCGAGCGTTCTGCCCTGCTCGCTGGCCTCCTGGCCGATGCCGATCAGCCTGCCCTCGCCGCCGGGGTGCAGGTACGCCGAGTAGCCGGTGATCTTCAGCTCGCCGGTCACCTTGGGGGCCGCCGGGTCTCGCAGGTCGAGCGTGTAGAGCGGGTCTACCTGCTTGAACGTGACGCAGTAGCCGACCGGGCCGATGAACCTGACCGAATAGATGCGCTCGCCCTCGCCGAGCCCGCCGACCTCGCCGCTCTTGGCCAGCGTGTCGGCCTTCAGCACGTGGAGGGTGCTGGAGCTGTTCCTGCCGTCCGCCGAGGTGAGCGTGGTGGCGACGCGGAGATGGCCGTCGTGCTCGGACATCGAGTACTGGTTCAGCAGCCTGCCGTTGACCTTGCCCGAGGCCACGTAGGAGGGCGGTCCTGGCGAAGCGACGTCGAACCGGTGGATCTCGGTCTCCTCCGGCGGGATCGTGGGGGACGGCTTCGGCTCGTCAGGGGTGGGCTCCTCCGCCGGGGGGGCGTCCGGGGTGTCCTCGATCGGCATCGGGACCACCGACCACCACCGCGGGTTGCTGGCCACGTACAGGCTCGTGCCGGTGCCGTACACGATGTCGCCGTCGGCGGCGAGGCTGATCGGGGCGGTCCCCGCCGTGGTGAGGCCCTGTGCCAGGTCGAGCGTGTGGACTGTCAGGAGCGAGGTGCCCGTGTAGTCGGCGGGGTGGCTGACCCGCTCGCATGCGACCGTGTCGTTCCTGACGGCGCCGGACGCGTCCGTGATCTCGATCTTGGGGAGCCAGGCCTCGATCGGGGCCTGCCGCACCGCGGCCTGGTTCGCCTTGATCCGCTCGGCCTCCGAGGTCTCCTCCTTGGGCTGCGGGAGCGGGATGTCGGGCTGGCTGCGGGTGACGATCCTGACCGTGGAGCCGACCATCCTGGCGTCCACGTACGTGCCCTGAGGTTTGACCGTGCTCAGGACCTTGGGTTCGCCGGCCAGGTCGACCAGCACGTACCGGGTGTCGGCGTACGGGACCCTGGACGCCTTGAACATGACGTCGCCGAAGCCGCGGAACAACACCAGGGCGCGGTCTCCCGACAGCAGCAGGTCAGCGGGGGCGAAGACGCGCTCGTCGCCTTCGGTCAGCTTCAGTGTCGAGGTGACCTTCCGCGTGGCGGTGTCGATGACCCGCAGCGTGCCGCCGGTCACCGTGATCACGCGGTTGCCGTCGGTCTTGACCAGGTCAGGCTCGTCCACGCCGGCCTCGTGCACGTTGGTCGTGGAGTGCTCGGGCACGGCCGTCTTCGCGTTGGGGGTGATCGCCGCCGTGTCCTCCGCCCGCGCCGTCAGGGGCATGACGCCGCCGAACCCCCACGGGCCGACGTTCGCCGCCGCCTTCTCCCGCAGGCCCGCCAGCATGTCGTCGCAGCTGTTGTAGGCGACCAGGCGGACTGCGCCGAGGGTCGTCTTCTTGGGCGGTGCCGGGGACTCTCCCGTGGAGGAGGTGCAGGCGGCCGCCACCGTCGCGAGTGCCGCGGCGGTCACGGCCATACGGATCAGCGTCTTCATGACCTCATCACGGCTGTCCTTGCCGGATGGTTCAGGAGCCTCGTTGCGGGTTGATGGTGAAGGCGGGGCTGAAGTCCACCTCGTCCGGCACCTCCACCAGCTTGCGCAACAGCTTGCCGGTGAAGTCGATCACCTGGATCTCGTCGTGGGTGCCGTTGTCCTGCTCCCAGCAGTAGAGGTGGTTCTCGTCGTAGAAGCCGAGCACCTTGTCGCAGTCGGAGTAGAACTTGCGCAGGCGATCACCGGAGGCGGCGTCCCAGATGCAGTGGTCGCCGTCCCCGCCGTTGGGGCAGTTGGTGACGAACGCCTTGCCCGACGGCGAGAAGATGTCCTGCGTGCCGGCCGAAAGCGTGCCGATGCCCGGCATCGAGCGCGTGGTCTTGCCCTGGGCGTCGAAGAAGCGCAGGCCGCGGTTCTTCTCGCTGCCGTAGGCGTTGACCACGCCCTCGTCGGCGCCGTCGAAGCCGAAGGCCGTGTCGCGGACGGAGGAGTCGGACACGTTGACCGTGGTGGCTTCCTTCGTGGCCACGTCCACGACGACGAAGCCGAGATAGACCCACTTGTCCTCGCCGGTCTTCCGCTCCGTGTTGAGCAGGATCTTCGAGCCGTCCTTCGACCAGGCCCTGATGCTGCTGATCAGCGGCTCCTTGACGGTCTTGACCGTCGTACGCTCGCCGGACTGCCGGTCGGTGATGTAGATGAAGTCGAAGTCGTCGGAGCTGTAGCTCCTGCCCCTGCTGGCCAGATAGCGCCCGTCGGGCGAGACCATGGACTCCCAGTTGCCGGCGTACTTCGTGAACGGGCCGCGGAGCGAGCCCCTCGCGTAGTCGATCCAGTCGTCCTTCCCCTTGTCGAAGATCTCGTAAGAGGTCAGGACGATCGCGTCGGACGGGTTCTCGTACAGCACGACCTTGGCGCCGGGAAGCGTCTGCTTGGTGCCCGTCCTCGGCACCGCGGCCTGGGCCGTGGACGACGGGTTGGGGCTCGACGGGTTCGGGCTCGGGCTGGTGCTGGTGCTCGGGCTGGCGCTGCCGCTGGTCTGTGTGCGATCGGGCGAGCCGGACGGTCCCGCCTGCACCGACGACGCCTTGTCCATCTGGATGATCACGATCACCCCGGCGAGTAGCAGCAACGCGACCGCCACCGTGATGCCGGCGATCAGCGGTGCCTTGCTCTTCTTCGGCGGCTGGTTGTACGCGCTGTGGTACGTCGGCTGCGCGTACGGCGGCGCCGGCGGCTGCCGCTGCTGCTGGGGAGGTGGCGGGACCGGCCCGGAATGCGCGGCCGGCGCTGGGTGCGGGAATTGGCCGGGATAGGGAAGCGGCCCGGACTGAGGATTCGAGGGCGGGCCCGACCGCGGACCTGAGGGCGCGCCTGACTGCGGACCTGAGGGCGGGCTTGGCTGCGAGCCCGAGAGCGGGCCGGACGGCGGCGCGAAGGGCGTCTGCGGGGCCGCTTCGGCGGCGGCCTGCGCGAGCATGCCGGGCTTGGGCGCCGGGTGCTGCAGCAAGCGCATGATCACCTGCTCGGCGGTGGGCCGCTGGGCCGGATCCTTGTTCAGGCAGGCGCCCACCACGTCACGCAGCATTCCGTCCAGGACGCCCAGATCCGGCTGCTGGTTGAGCACGCGGTTGATCACCGCGGGCATCGTGTCGCTGCCGAACGGCGCCCGGCCCGACGCGGCGAACACCATCGTGCTCCCCCACGCGAACATGTCGGCGGCCGGCCCCACGGTATGCCCCATGATCTGCTCGGGCGGCATGTACGACGGCGTGCCCACGACCGTGCTGCTGACGGTGGAGGTGGCGTTCAGCGCCCTGGCGATGCCGAAGTCGATCACCCGCGGCCCGTCCGCACCGATGATCACGTTGGCGGGCTTGAAGTCGCGGTGCACGATCCCGGCCTGGTGAATGGCGGCCAGCGCGGTGGCGGTGCCGATGGCCAGCCGGTGCAGGACAGTGCCCGAGCGTGGGCCCTCCTCCTGCACCACTCGCTGCAGCGAGGGCCCCTCGATGAACTCGCTGATGATGTACGGCCGGTCCTGCTCAACCCCCGTGCCCAGGACGGCGGCAGTGCAGAACGGCGCCACCTGTTGGGCCACCTGGACCTCGCGCAGGAACCGCTCGACGCTGGCGTGGTCGCCGGACAGGTCGGGCCGCAGCCATTTGACCGCGACATGTCCGCCAGAATGGTCTTTGGCGAGATATACGACGCCCTGGCCGCCCTCGCCGAGCCTGCCGAGGAGATCCAGGCCCCCCAGCCGTTGTGGATCTCCGGGTCGTAGCGCAGCGTAGGTTGCCATGAAGAGATTCTGTCGCTATGGCACGGATCCGCAAAAACTACCCATGGGTAGCTTTACGAATGTCTTCTGGTATGCACGTGACGTCCAGCGCCGGTACATGGGACGTCCATCTTGGTCAACTGCCGCCTAACCCCGCTGAGCTGCGACGATGTGCCGGGCCGGCTTCCGCGTGCTCTGCCATCGGGCGACCTGGCGGATCGACGACGGGCTCCGGGCGGAATAACCCGGCGTGGCGTCGTGTCGTTGACGGTCATGGAAATTCGTTACCTCGGCGGGCCGACCGCGGTGCTGGAGCTGGGCGGCGTGCGGCTGCTGACCGATCCCACGTTCGACGCGCCCGGCGAATACCCGATCGGCGACGTCCGTCGAGGTGGGTGGTGTGGTGCGGGTGACCGGGGTACCGGCCCAGCACGGGCCTGACGGGACCGAGCACCTGGTGGGGGAGGTGACCGGGTTCGTGCTCGCCGGGGAGGGGCTGCCGACCGTCTATGTGAGCGGGGACAACGCCTCGCTCGACGTCGTGCGGGCCGTCGCGGAGCGGGTGGGGCCGGTGGACGTGGCACTGCTGTTCGCGGGTGGGGCGCGGACGCCGCTGGTGGACGGGTTCCTCACGTTGCCGAGTGCCGACGCCGTCACGGCCGCGGAGATCCTCCAGGCCCGGTACGTGGTGCCGCTGCACTGCGAGCACTGGGCTCATTTCACGCAGGGCAGGGATACGGTCGAGCAGGCGTTCGCGGGGTTCGGCGACCGGCTCCGGCTGCTTGGGCCGGGCGAACGGACGTACCTGGACGTGTGATGCTCGCCTGTGGCGAACGGGCGCTGTCTTCCTGATCAACGCCTGGCAGGGTGGAGCGGTGAGCTGGAACGCGCGAGCGCTGGACGTCCTGGCGGCCGGGCCGCCGACCCCGTTGATCGACTTCCCGGTGCCGGCGCCCGGGATCAGGCTGCTGTTGAAGGACGAGTCCGCGCAGCCGACAGGGAGCCTGCGGCACCGGCATGCCAGGGCGTTGTTCCGGCAGGCCATCCTCGATGGGCTGGTCGTCGAGGGCACGACCGTGGTGGAGGCGACGGGCGGGAATGCCGCTGTGGCGCAGGCGTGGTTCGCGCAGCGGCTCGGGTTGCCGTACGTCGTGGTCATGCCGGGCGAGCGCAGCGAGGCGCGGGCGCGGGCGGTGGAGGCGCTGGGCGGGGAGTGCAGGTTCGTGACGCCGCCGTTGGCGATCTACGAGGCGGCCCGGGAGATCGACGGGCACTTCCTCGACCAGTTCGGGCGGGCGGCGCAGCACGACCTGGCGGAGGAGCTCTTCAACCAGGTGCGGCCGGACTGGGTGGTGACGGGAGCCTCCACAGGCGCGACCTCCGCCACCCTCGGCCACTGGCTACGCTCCCACCGCCCAGCCGACACTCCTGCCCCGAGCACCGCCGCCGACGGCACGGGACGCCGGTGCCGGGTGGCGGGGGCGGATCCGGAGAACTCGGCGTATTTTCCCGGCTGGACTCTCGACACCCCCGACTACTCGACCGGCATGCCCTCGCGCATCGAAGGCATCGGCCGGCCGCGCATCGAGCCCGGCTTCCGCCCCGACCTCGTCGATCTGGTCATCCCCGTGCCGGACGCGGCGAGCGTGGCGGCGGCCAGGCATATCAGGGAGGTGACTGGGCTGCCGGTGGGCGGCTCCTCGGGCACCGCGCTCTGGGCGGCACTGGAACTGGTCGCACGCATGCGCGCCAGAGGCGAGACCGGCACCGTGGTCTCGCTGATCGGCGACGCCGCCGACCGGCATCTGGCGACGTACCACGATGACGAGTGGGCCGCAGGGAAGGGCCTGGACGTCGGCCCCCACCTGGCCGAGCTGCGCCGCCGTACGGCCGTTTAGTCCAACGGGTGGCTGACCCAGACGTTCGGCTCCACGTAAACGGCGTGGTCGTGCTCCACTGAGCAGTGCACCAGGCTCAGCGCGCCCGGCACCTCGACGGTGCCCGTGCGGTCGAACGGCAGGCCGGACCATGTCCGCCACTCCGCCGGCGTGCCCGCGACCACCATCGACCGCGGCGCCACCTTGACGATCTTGCCACCCGCGCGTACGTGCACCCGCAACCACGCGTCGTACGGCAGGCCGTCGTCGCGGGTGCGGTAGGCGTACTCGCTCATCGGGGTGTGCGGTTCGAGATGCTTCATGTTGGGCCGGACCGGCGCGACCAGCTCGCTGAAGCCGTGGCGGGCGGCACGGTCGCGCATCGCCGCCAGCATCATCGACGACAGGCCCTTGCCCTGCAGGTCGCGGCGGACAGTGATCTCCAGGGCCGAGACGGCGTCGGTCCGTGTGCCGCGTCCGCGGGCCAGCCAGCCTCGCCGGATCACGCCGTCCCAGCCGTCGTCGGGCGGCTCGCCCCCGTCCGCCCGGTATGGGATCATGCAGGCCCTGGCCACCAGCCGGCCGGGCTCGGCGTCGTCGTCCGCGACGAGCACGTACTCGGGATAGATCGTTTCGGCGAACGGGTAGAACAGGTCGGCGATCGGGTCCTGGAACATGAACTCGGGCCAGGTGTGGTCCATGTTCCACAGCGCCGACCCGAGCTCCGGGCGCTCGGCGAGGGTCGTGATCTGGAGAGCCATGACGATCATTCTCACATCACGATTTGCCGGTATGCCCGTGATTTATCGCCGCATTACCGTGCGCTAGCGTCGGCGCCATGACGGAACTTGACCCCAGGCTGAAGGCTGTCATCGACCTCATGGTGGCCGAGGCACGCGAGGGCGGCGGCAGGCACGAGTACGACGGCCGGATCCAGGACCTGTCGCCTGACGGCGTACGGGCCGGGCTGGCGCGGCTCGGCGAGGGGGCCGCGCCGGCCGACCCGCACGACGCCGAGCACCTGAAGGTGTTCGAGGAGAGCCTGCGTTTTCAGCTCGGGGAGCTGCAGCTGCACCGCAAGAACCCCATGGCGCACCTGTCGAACCTGGACCTCGCCTGCTACGACCGCGACTACGGCCCCGAGGCGGAGCGCGCCGCGGCGAAGGCGGCACACCTCGCGCACTGGCCGGACGCCGTGGACGGCGCGATCGCCGCGCTCGACCAGATGAGCGCGCCGGTCGCGAAGTCCCTGATGGGCGCGGCCAGAGGGCTCGCTGCCGGGGTCAGGGATGAGTCCGCGTTGACGGCGCACGGCAGGCTCATGGCCCACATGGAACGTGCCGCGGCCGAGGGCGACCCCGACGCCTCGCTCGGCGGCGACGCGCTGGCCAGGCTCATGGGCACGGCCGAGGGCCTGCCGGTGGATCTGGGCCGGCTGGCCGAGCGGGCCGACGCCGAGCGCGACCGGCTCATGGGGCTGCTCGCCGAGTCCTGCGCGCGGCTGGGGCGTTCCGGGCCGCCGCTGGACGTCGTACGTGAGCTGGTCAGGGACCACCCCGACGCGGACGGCGTGATCGAGGCGGCCAGGGCGGGCACCGAGAAGGCCATCGCGTTCACCCGCGAGAAGGACCTCGTGCCCTACCACGACGGGGAATGCCTGGTCGGGCCGGCGCCCGAGTCGCGCCGATGGGCCATGGCGATGATGGCCTGGAACTCGCCCGGCGAGCCAGAGGGCCCGTCCTGGTACCACATCACCCCGCCCGACCCTTCCTGGCCCGAGCAGGACCAGGAGGAATGGCTGGAGGTCTTCAGCCACACGACGTTGCCGGCGATCAACGTACACGAGGTGGCGCCTGGGCACTTCTCGCACGCCCGAGCGCTGCGCCGGGCCCCGTCGGAGGTGCGGCGGCTGCTGCAGTCGGTGTCGTTCATCGAGGGGTGGGCGCACTATGCGGAGGAGCTGTGCGTCGAGGAGGGGTTCGAGGCCGGCGATCCGCGCTTCGAGATCGGCGTGTGGGTGGAGGCGCTCATCCGTGTCACCCGGCTAGCCTGCGCGATCGGCGTGCACACCGGGCAGATGACGGTCGAGGAAGGCGCCAGGCGCTTCGAGTCGGACACGCACCTGGCCGGCCCGGCGGCGCTGGCGGAGGCCAGACGGGCCACGTTCGACCCGACGTACGGCCGCTACACGTGGGGCAAGCTACTCATCCTCGACCTGCGGGAGCAGGCACGCAACGACTGGGGACGGGCAAGGAGGCCCTCCGCGGGCTTCACCGTGCAGCGCTTCCACAAGGCGCTGCTGGATCTCGGCTCGCCGCCCCTGGGACTGATCGGCGCGATCCTGTAGCGTCGATCACGTGCGCGAGCTCGTTGGCAAGGTTGCGGTAGTGACGGGCGCGGCCAGCGGCATCGGCCGGGCCCTGGCGCTGCGATTAGCGGCCGAGGGCATGACGCTGATGCTGGCCGACGTCGACCACGGCGGGCTCGCGCAGACGGCCGCGCTGGCCGGGGACGGCAAGGTGCTCACCCAGATCACCGACGTCTCCGACGCGGCCGCCGTCGCCCACCTGGCCAATCGCTGCTTCGGCGAGCTCGGGGCCGTGCACGTGCTCTGCAACAACGCCGGCGTCTACCAGGGCGGCCACATATGGACCCGCAGCGAGGAGGACTTCGCCTGGCTGCTTGGCGTCAATCTGTGGGGTGTGCTGCACGCCGTCCACGCGTTCGTGCCGCGCATGATCGAGCAGGACACCGAGGGGCACATCGTGAACACGGTGTCGGTGGCGGGGTTGTTCGCCGTCCCCGGGTCCGGCGGGTACGCGGTCAGCAAGCACGCCGCCCTGGCCGCCTCCCAGGCGCTCGCCCAGGACCTGGCCGCCGTGGGGGCCAAGCTCCGCGTGACCGCGCTCTGCCCGGGCGCGGTCAGGACGCGGATCGCCGAGTCGGCACGCGTACGTCCTCCCGGTCTGGTCAGCACCCCCACCCGGGACGAGGTGGACGCGCTCGACCAGGTCGGCAGGGGCGCGGCGGGCGGCATTGAGCCGTCCCAGGTGGCCGACCTGGCTGTGGAGGCGATTCGCGAGGAGCGGTTCCTGGTCCTGACCGACCCCAAATACGCCGCCAGGCTGCGCCTGCAGACCGAGACCCTGCTGACCGGAAACCTGCCGTCCTACCGGTGATGAGCTGACCGGTTGAGGCGCTGATCGAGAATCCGGGCTCCTACCAGTGACGCTCGTGGGCCAGGACCCTGACCACGGTGCCGCTGCGCGGCTTGACCACCACCCGTACCAAATCGCCCGGCAGCACGTCGTGGTAGACGCTCTGCTCCACGCGGAACGCCGTGGCCTTCTCGGAACTGCCGTCGTGCAGCGCGATGTAGTAGTCGCGCCGCGACCCGTGCTCGCCGCTCGACTCGACGTTGACCCACCGCTTGACGACGTGGCCGGCGACCTCCTGCCGCTTGGGACCCGGCCTGGTGTTGCCGGCCGGCTCGATCTCCACGCCGCGCCAGCCGCTGCCCGTGAAGATCCACTCCTGCCGCGGGTTCAGCGGCGCGGCCTCCGGCCCGGCCAGCTCCCGGCCGCGCGCGGTGGTCAGGAATCCTCGCCCGCCCATGAGCAGGCTCACTCCCGCCACGAACGACACCATCGTCGCGATCCCCCCAAGCCACGACACCCCGGACCTGGAGACGGTGACGTACCAGGGGACGACGAGCGCGGCCGCCAGGAGCACCGGCACGATCATGGTGGGCCAGCGTCGCCGCGCCAGGCCGAGATCGATCGCACACTGCCGGACCAGCGGCATGAACTCTCTCTCCAGGTCGGCGCCGTCGGGCATGAGCGCGATGACGGGCGCGTGCGGCGCCCCCGCCATCCGGGCGGCCACCCGTTCCAGCACCCACTGCTCGTACGGCAGCAGCGGCTCCCGCCGAGGAGGCGCGCCCGCTTCACTCGTCGTTGGCTCGTCCCTTGCTCTCTCCTCGCGAGCTCCTGCGCTCCAGAGAGAGAGTCGGTCGCCCTCGACCGTCGCCCACCCGCGCCCGGCCAGCTCGAACAGCGCCGAATGGAACACCTCCTGCGCCCGCATGCCACGCAGGAGCTCCACCACGGGCTGAGGCGCGTCCCGCGCAGGGGGCGCCTGCGGTGGCCGCTCGCGGCTGGACACCTTGAAGGCGGCGGCCAGCGCGGCGACCCACAGGGCCCACGCGGCAGCCGGCCAGACAAGATCCATTGTTCTGTGTTAGCACGAGTCTCCCCGGCAGGCCAGGCGCAATATTCAGGGCCGATAGACTGTGGGTACCGCATTCGCCTTTGGGGGGTTCTCACGGTGTCTGAATTCGACACAGTGCTGGTGGTCGACTTCGGCGCGCAGTACGCGCAGCTCATCGCCAGGCGGGTGCGCGAGTGCCACGTCTACTCCGAGATCGTTCCGTCGACGATGCCCGTCGAGGAGATGGTGGCCAAGAATCCCAAGGCCATCATCCTGTCCGGCGGGCCCTCCTCGGTCTATGCCGAGGGCGCGCCGCCCGTCCCGCATGGGTTGTTCGAGACGGGGGTGCCCACGTTCGGCATCTGCTACGGCTTCCAGGCCATGGCGCAGGCGCTCGGTGGCACGGTGGCCCGCACGGGCGTCGCCGAATATGGCGGCACCTCGCTCGAAGTGCTCGACGAGGGCATCATCTTCGCGGGCCTGCCGGCCAGCCAGAAGGTTTGGATGTCGCACGGCGACAGCGTCGCCGCCGCGCCCGAGGGTTTCCGGGTGACCGCCTCGACGCGCGAGACCCCGGTCGCCGCTTTCGAGCACGCCGAGCGCGGCCTCTACGGGGTGCAGTTCCACCCCGAGGTCCTGCACTCCGAGCACGGCCAGGTGGTGCTCAAGCACTTCCTCGACGCGGCCGGCTGCCGCCCGACCTGGACGATGCTCAACATCGTCGAGGAATCCGTCGAGACCGTACGCCGCCAGGTCGGCGACGGCCGCGCCATCTGCGCGCTGTCGGGCGGCGTGGACTCCGCGGTGGCCGCCGCGATCGTGCAGCGGGCCATAGGCGACCGCCTGACCTGTGTCTTCGTCGACCACGGCCTGCTGCGCAAGGGCGAGGCCGAGCAGGTCGAACGCGACTTCGTGGCCGCCACCGGCGTCAAGCTGCGTGTGGTGGACGCCTCCGACCGCTTCCTCAAGGCGCTGGACGGCGTCACCGACCCCGAGGAGAAGCGGAAGATCATCGGCCGCGAGTTCATTCGCGTCTTCGAGGACGAGCAGCGCGCCATCATGGCCGACGGCCCCGTGGAGTTCCTGGTCCAGGGCACGCTCTACCCCGACGTGGTCGAGTCCGGCGGCGGCACCGGCACCGCCAACATCAAGTCACACCACAACGTCGGCGGCCTGCCGGAGGACCTGCAGTTCAAGCTGGTTGAGCCGCTGCGCGCGCTGTTCAAGGACGAGGTGCGCCGGGCGGGCGAGGAGCTCGGCCTGCCCGCCGCCATGGTCTGGCGCCAGCCGTTCCCCGGTCCCGGCCTCGGCATCCGCATCGTCGGCGAGGTGACCCGCGAACGCCTGGCCCTGCTGCGGGAGGCCGACGCGATCGCCCGCGAGGAGCTCTCGCGGGCCGGCCTCGACCGCCAGATCTGGCAGTGCCCGGTGGTGCTGCTGGCCGACGTACGGTCGGTGGGCGTGCAGGGGGACGGGCGCACGTACGGCCACCCGGTGGTGCTGCGGCCGGTCACCTCGGAGGACGCGATGACGGCGGACTGGGCGCGGGTGCCGTACGACGTGTTGTCCCGCATCTCTACCCGGATCACCAACGAGGTCCGGGAGATCAACCGGGTCGTGGTGGACGTGACGAGCAAGCCCCCGGGCACCATCGAGTGGGAGTGACGTAAGCCGAGCTCTCGACCCTCAAACTACAAGAAATTTTTAGTTTGGCGTGATTCCTTACGTCAAACTAAAAATTTCTTGTAGGAGTAAGGTGGACTCTGTGGGATCAAGTGAAGATACGCGCCGTGCGCGGCTCTGGCGACGCGCAGCCCATCAGCGTGGCTACTTCACCGCAGCCCAGGCCATCGAGGACGGCTATACCTACCAAGCGCAGCACTACCACGTCGACACCGGTAAATGGGTGCGCGTCGATCGCGGCGTCTATCGCCTCCGTGAGTTCGGCGATCTCCCTGCCGGCGAACATGACCATCTCGTCCGCTGGGCACTGTGGAGCCAGGGAGATGGGGTGATCTCTCATATCACCGCGCTTGCCATCCATGATCTGGGTATCGCCAATGCTGCTCGGATCCATCTGACCGTCCCGCCTGGTTTCCGCCGACAGCACCCATCGATAGCTCTCCATCGCACGGAACTGGCGCCTGACGAGGTGGAAGAGCACGAGGGATTTCGTGTGACGCGACCCGCACGAGCCATCGCGGAGTCCGCTGCGGAGGGCGTTGACCAGGACGTGATCGACTCGGCTGTTGCTGAACTGCTCGATCGCGGCGTCGCTACCAAGGGACAACTTCTGAGGGCTGCGCAGCGGGTCGGCTCCCGGGCCGAGCTCGCGGTGGAGCGGGCCATCCACAGGGAGCTCACGTGAGGCGCTATACGAGCCCGGTCGATCTTCGGCGAGCCTTGTAAGCACGACTCAAGTGCCAGGCCGACGAGAACGGCGCCGATCTCAGCCGCCTGCGAAGGATCGCGGTCTTCGATCGGATCTCCGCCAGGTTGTCCGTCGTCGAAGATCGCTGGGTGCTCAAGGGCGGCACCTCCCTGGAATTTCGCCTGGACGGCAGAGCGCGGGCCACCAAGGACCTCGATCTGGCACTTCGGGATGGCCCATGTGATGGTGCGGGCCTGCGCGAAGAGCTGATCGATACTCTGGCAAACGATGTTGACCAGGATGGCTTTGTCTTCTCCGTTGGGCGGCCCGCCGCGTTGGACGCTGATGCGGCCGGACGACCCGGCTGGCGGTTCTCCGTTGACAGCGCCCTCGCAGGCAAGACCTTCGCCCAGATCCGACTGGACATTGTGCTGCGGGACGAGGAGTTGGCGTCCACCGAACGCATCCTGCTACCAGGCGTGCTGGCATTCGCCAATGTGCCAGCACGCCTGATGGAGTCGGTCGACCGCCGTCAGCATTTCGCCGAGAAGTTGCACGCTCTCACCCGAGACTATGGTTCTCGGCCTAACACCAGGATCAAGGATCTCGTCGATCTGATCTTGTTGATCGAGGACGGTCTCCTGGCCGACAGCGGCCTGCTGCTGGTGATGCGCCACGTTTTCGCGGTACGGGCCACTCACTCGGTCCCCGGAGGCATCCCCGATCCACCCCCAGTCTGGGAATCTGACTATCCGAGGCTCGCAGAGGGTGTCACCTATGCGAGCCCTGACCTCTCCAGTGCACTCGACCTCCTGCGTGCTTTCTGGGCACGGACACAGGGCTCGGATGGAATGGTTCGGTGACTGTTGAATCTCCGACTCGTCGAGTGCGAGTGACGTCATCAGGCCAGGATGAGTGCGCCGAGGACGAGAACCGAGCCGCCCATCTCAACGAGGTCCGGGAGATCAACCGGGTCGTGGTTGACGTGACGAGCAAGCCCCCGGGCAACATCGAGGGGAGTGACTACCGTTGGATTGACCACAGCACGTGAAGCCGTAGCCGTTGCCGTCCTAACAGTAGGCGGTGTGCCGTACGAGGGCGCGTACGAACACATCCCAGACCTGCCGCGGAAGGCCGTGTCCGGCACCCTCCAGGATCAGCAACTCGGCGTGGGGGATCGCGTCGCAAAGGGCAGGCCGGCGAATCCGTCGCCTCGCGCGTATGGATCTCATCGGCGCGACCATCTGGGCCGTCTTTCTGATCGCACTGGTCGTTTCCGTCGTCGCCCGGGTTCGTGGGCGCACCGTGCTGGGGTTCGACGTCCACCGGCCGGACGATCCACCACCACCGCGCCCTGCTCCGCTCCGCCGCCGCCCGCCGGCGAGCAGCACCAGCCGACGTGCACACCTGATCGAGACCACGATCAGCGGGGTGCCACGCCCTGACGGCCGGGCTCGCCGAACGAGGGCGAGCTCCGGCCGTCGGCAGGCCGTCTACGCGGTCAGCATTTCTTGTCGCTGTTGATGCACTGGACGACCTTGTTCATGAGCTGTTCCGACATCACGACGATGGCGCCGGCGTGGTCGGTGTTCGGGCTGTTCCCTTCGCTGGCGAAGCTGTCCACGGCGAACGGGACGTCCGTGCCCTCGGGCTCGGTGTTGGGGACCTCGTCGTACGTCAGCGTCAGGCGCAGTTGCGGCACGGCCTCGGTGCCGCTCGGGCAGGCGCCGTCCTCGTCGGGGAAGGTGAGGTGCGTGCGGTGGTCGGCGCTGTCGATGTTCTCGCCGTCCCAGCAACTCGGCATGTCGAAGACGCGGACCAGGTCGCTGCCGGAGGGGCAGATCGGGTACTTGTCGGTGAGGAGGTCCGTGAAGCCCGTACAGGTCCACGTCGGGCGGGCTTCGGCGCCGCCGTTGGTCGCCGCTCTGGCGTCGCCGGCGAGCATCCTGAGGAACTGCGGCGGCGCGGTGACCTCGGAGGTCGGGTTGCCGCGGTACTCCAGCCGCACCGAGGACGGCTGTACGGCCGTGCCGGCGTTCCCGTCTGTTTCGGCTGCGAGTACGCGCAAGGTCGGCCAGAAGTAGGCCGACTGGTCGGCTTGGTTGCGGCAGGTGGTGTCCGCGTCGGCCATGCTCTCGTTGGTGGAGAGGGCGTCGGTGGACATGTTGCCGATGTACTCGTACTGAGCTTGGGTTCCGTTGCTGACGCCCGGAGCCGTGATGACGTTGTCGTTGTTGCTGTGATCTTCACTGCTCGTGCCGCATGGGGATACGAACGTGCCGGTCGAGGCGTTCTCGCCCGCCTCCGGCTGCTCGGCGGCCGGAACCTCCTGGATGTCGACGAAGTTTGCGGCCGACAGCGTGGCGCTCCCCGCATTGCCGAGTGTGCAGGTGGCCAGGTTGTCGAGGCCGGTGGGGCGTTGGGCGGTGCGGCCGATGGCGATGGCGATGCGGTCGATGGTGGCGCCTCGTTTGGAGGCGAGGGGGCCGAGGATGGCGTTCTGGACGAAGTTGGGGCCTCCTTGGCCGATGGAGCGGGCGAGGCGGTCGTTGGCTTCTTGGAGTTGTTTGTCCAGGAGGGCGAGGTTGCGGTCGACCTCGGCCTGGGCGGTGGCTGGGATTTCGGGGAGCTTGTCCGTGACGTTTGGGCAGACGATGGTCTGTGCTGCGACCGTGCCGGCGTGCGCGAATGCCGGGGAGCCCGACAGGGCGAGCGCGATGCTCCCGCCCAGGCAAACGGCCCCCAACCACGGTCTGAATCGTCTTCCCCCCGATGGAATCCGCATGCGACCCCTCCTTCCGGTATCGGGATAGTCCGATCTTCGAGAGGTACGGGGCCGCAATCCGAAGGGTTCATCCGGCGGTGGCCGGGCTCGAATGCGTATTTGTCCACATTCGCTGATTGAACCCAGCGGATGACGCGGGGCGTACCACCCTGCGTCACCTCCGCTATGGGGGGCTTCACCTATTGAGGCCTCTGAAAGGGTCGATCATGACGAAGCGCATCCTCACCGTCCCCGGCCTCGCGCTCGCCACCGCGTTGATCTCCACTGGACTGGTCTCCACCTCCTTCAGCCCCGCCGCCGCGCAGACCGCGTCGAACACCCCGATGTACTTCGCGGCGAAGCTCGTCGGCAAGAACGAAGTGCCCGCGCCGGGCACGAAGGTCGGTGACGGCAACGGCGGTGCGATCGCCGTGTTCCGCATCCACGGCCGCAGAGTCGACTACGCCATCCGCTGGCACAAGGTCGCCCCGCCGACCGGCTTCCATATTCATCGGGGCCACGCCGGCCAGAACGGCGACGTCCGGATCCCGTTCTTCGGCCAGGCGTTGCCCACCTCGCTCAGCGCCGTCAGGGGCACCGTCTACGTCAAGGACCTCGGGCTGCTCAACAGGATCATGCACAACCCCATGGGCTGGTACGCCAACCTGCACACCGGCGAGTTCCCCGGCGGCGCCGTACGCGCGCAGCTGCACCGGATCCGGCCGGTGGTGCTCGAGTCCGTGCTGGCCGTCGGGAATCGCACCACGCTCACCGCGGTGGCCGACGGCGACCAGGAGGTGCCGGCGCCCGGCATGAAGGTCGGCGACCCGGACGGGCGCGCCGCGTGGCTCGTCTGGGTGAAGGGCACCAAGGTGCACTTCGCCGCCGCCTGGAACCGGGTCGCCGCGCCGACCGCAGCCCACATCCACCGCGCGCCGAAGGGCAAGAACGGCCCCGTGGCGGTGCCGTTCTTCGCCGCCGAGAAGGGCCTGCCCGCCGGCGTCAACGGCGTGGCCGGCACGGCCACCGCTCCCGCCCAGGTGGCCTTCCGCATCAAGAACAACCCCAAGAACTGGTACGCCAACCTGCACAACGCCGAGTTCCCCGGCGGTGCGGTCCGCGGCCAGCTCTACAGGGGCGGCTGGTAGAGATCTACGGAACCTGACGCCGAGACGCCTCGCCGGTCAGGCCGGCGGGGTGTCGGCGCGCCTTCGGCGCCGCGTTCGCCGCGTGGAGCCTCGGGCAGGCGTCAGGGAGACCCAGGCGTGGCAAGCGCCGGCCGATCTCATGGAGGCGGAGCCCGCGCCAGAGGGTGTACGCCGTATACCTTCATGGTTTACTGTGTACACCGTGAGCATCTCCAACACGGCGGAGAAGATCGCCGACGCCGCGCAGGCCATTCTCGTGAGCGAGGGCGCCGCGGCCGTGACCATGCGGCGGGTGGCCGACATGGTCGGCGTGTCCCCGATGGCGACCTACAAGCACTACCCGAGTCGCCAGGCGCTCCTCGATGCGGTGGCCGAGCGGACTTTCCGGGAGCTGGCCCAGGGGTGGGGAGTCCGCGTCCCTGATGGCCCGTGGGAGGACCGGGCGCTCGGCCTCATGGAGGACTTCCTGGACTTCGCCCTGGGGCGGCCGCATTTGTACACCTTCCTCATGACCGATCGCCGGGAGTGGGCTCGGCGCTTCCCCGATGACTTCGAAGGCGGCGGGTCGCCGGCGTTCACCATGCTCGTCGTGGTGGTCGAGGAGGGCATGCGCGAGGGACTGTTGCGCAAGGACGATCCCCTGGAGGTGGCGCTGGCGCTGACGTCGTCCATCCAGGGACTCGTGCAGCTCTACCTCGGTGGCCGCATCGGCCTGGAGGAAGACGGGTTCCGCAGTCTGTGCGCCCGCACGGCGAGGAGGATTTTCGATGGCATCCGGGAATGAGCGGCGGCCCGGCTGGAAGCGGAGGGCGTGGGTCGCGGGCGTGGCGGTCCTCGTCATCCTGGTCGCGGCGACGGCGTCCGGGGCCTGGTTCGGCAGCGATCAGGCGATCGGGGTGGTTCGCTACGGCACGAGCAACACCAAGGTGCTCGCCGTGCAGGATGACCTGGTGACGTTGGAGCGGACGCCGCAGACCGGTAAGCCGGGCACGTACTGGCTGGAGTGGAGCGGCACCTACTCGATGCTCGGTGACGTCGTGTCCCATGCTCCGGGCCGGGTGACGCGCAAGGTGGTGCGCGGTCCAACCCCCTCTGTGGGCACTCCTGGCTACTTCGGCAACGTTCCCCCCGGCGATCCCGAGGTCGCCTGGGGGGTCGGCTACACCGAGATCATGGTGCCCACGGAGCTCGGGCCGGCGCCGGCCTGGTACGTACCCGGGGAGGGCGCGACCTGGGTCGTCGCCGTCCACGGGCAGAACGGGCGGCGCAAGGCGCAGCTGAAGATCCTTCCTGTCGTGCACCAGCTCGGGCTGCCCTTCCTGGACATCAGCTACCGCAACGACGAAGGGGCGCCGCCCTCGCCCGACGGGCTGCTGCACATGGGCGAGTCGGAGTGGCGAGACCTGGAGGCCGCCCTGCGCCAGGCGCAGACGATGGGGGCGCGGCGGTTCATTTTGTATGGCACCTCGATGGGCGGTCAGATCGTCGGGCAGTTCCTGGCCAGGTCACCGCTCGCGAACGTGGTCGACCGGGTCATCATGGACGCGCCCATGATCGACGTACGGATGACCGCGGAACAGGCCGTCAAGAACTACCACCTGCCCGCCTTCATGGCGGGGCTGTCGAACCAAGTCATCCAGTGGCGTACCGGGGTCGATCCGGACAGGCTCAGCCTTATCCGCCACCCGCCGAAGATCAGGCCGCCCCTCCTGCTGATCCACACCGTTCCCGACGCCGACCACCCGATCCAGGAAGCGCGCGACCTCGTCGCCGCCGGCCAGCACCTGGGCTGGAAGATCCAGTTCGAGCCGTTCGCGCAGGGCGAGCATACAGAGGCGTGGAACGTGGATCGCACCCGCTACGACCGGCTCGTGCGCGACTTCCTGTCCCCGGTCTAGCGATCTTTGGTCGGTGGCTCGTCTCCCCGGAGTCCGCAGGGCGTTTTCTGTGATGTTGGTGGAGCTCTCCCGCCCGGGTTTCCACCGGGCACTGCACCGACCGGTCAGCGCGGCGTCTTCGTGACTGTCCTCCGGCCGCTCGGCCGTCCGGCTGAGCGCCTTCCACCTGCGCGACTCGGTACGGCGGTGGCGCGCGACGAGATACGTGGCGATGCCGTGGAGTCACGGCCGAAGCCCCGCGATGCTTCACGCGGACGTCGTGGGCCTCATGGTTGCTCGCGCTCAGCAGGCTCAGCCGCAGGCCCGGTCCCGGTCCCGGTCCCGGTCTCCGCCTCCGCCTCCGCCTCCGTCGCGGGCTCGGGCGACGGCTCAGGCGAAGGTACGAGTTCGGGCTGTGGTGGCCGTACCGGGTGCCGGCCCCGTCGTACGAGCCGCACAACCAAAACGCCCACGCTCCTCAAGAGGAACGGCACCAGCAGCACCCCGACGAAGATCGGCGAGGCCATGTACCGGAAATCCTGCGCCGAGATGTTGGCCAGTACCGCCAGCTGCTGACCGGCCACCACGGCCGCCACCCCCACCACGTACCGGTTGCGTAACACCACCGCCCCCAGCGCAACGGCTAGGTACGACAGGTACGCCCACGACGCCCCCCGCCACAACGCCCAGTCGTACTCGGGCGCCAGCGAAGCCGTGAGCCAGCGATCGGCCACCTGGTTCAGCTCGGACGACAGCGGTCGCAGCGTGTAAACCTCGCGTCCGGGGAAATCCGGCACCTTGGTCGGCCCGACGTAGGTGTCGGCGGTGGGCCGGAGCGAGAAACGATACGTCGCCCCACCCGTCATCAACGGATCTTGCACAGGCTTCCACGCGATCGCCCCCCGGCAGAGGCGCGCGTCGACGATCAGCCGCGGCTCGCTGAGCAGCAGCCGTTTCCACAAGTCGAGCAGCTCGGTGGTGTGCGCGTCGGCCTGCTGCCAGCTGAAGTCGCCCCGCCAGATCAGCGGATTGATCGTGTAACAGGTCCCGCCCCACCACCACCGCTCCAGCGGCGCCACCGACGCCATCAGCGTCTTGTCCTGTGCGTTGAACAGGTCGGGCCGGTCCCGGTACGCCACCGCGATGTCCCCGAAGGCCGTGTGGTACACGTACGTCTTCGAGGGGGCGACGATGCCGAACTGGGGGAACACCAGGTTCGTGAGCACGAGCGGAAGCGCCGCCGCGACCGTGCCGGCGAGCAGCAGGCGTACCCGCATGGTCCTGACGATCAGCACGAGCACGACGACGGCCACGCCCACGACGAGGAAGCCGTTCGCGCGGAACAACCCCAGCGCCAGCATCAGCGCCCCGAGCCCGGCCAGCCCGGGCCAGGTGACCGCGCGCCGGGCCGCGAAGCGCGCGCACACCCCCGCGATCGCCACCGCGCAGATCGTGAACGGCACGTCTTTCCACAACGTGACCGCGAAGGCCCCCACGGGCGGCGCCAGCGGCATGAGCACCGCCACCGCAGTGGTGAGCGTACGCGGGGCGCCGAGCGCCTTCAGCGACTGGGCCAGGAACGTCAGCGCCCCCGCCATGGCCGTGGTCTGCGCGAACGTGGCCACGCCCAGGTCGCCGGTCGTCCGGAGACTCAGCCACAGCAGCGCGTCGTAGACCACGGAATGGTCGCTCACCCAGGGACCGGCGACGGTGTGGCTCAGGTAGAGGACCGAGTCGCGGCTGAACAGGCCGGGGTAGAAGGCCGCCCACCAGCACCCGAGCACCGCCTGGATGGCGAGGAAGGTGGCGAGGGCGGTCCACGGCTTGGGCTTGTCGAGGGTTGTGTCGCTCCCCATGTCTCCGATTCCGAGCTGCCGGAAGACTCTAGAAGTAGCTCACTCCGGACTTCGGGCCCTTGCCACGCAGCAGAGTCGGCACCGTGACGAGGTGGTAGCCGCGCTTCTTGAGCTCCTTGACGATGCCGGGCATGGCCTTCACGGTCGCCGGGACCGTGTCGTGCATGAGGATCACGCCGTTCCGCTGGGCCAGCCGGAGCACGGCCGCCTTGATCTTCTTGGCGTCCCGCAGCTGCCAGTCGAGCGTCGTGCCCGTCCACATGATCTGCGCGAGCTCCGTCTGATCGGCCAGTGCCAGCACCCGCTCGTCCGTGTGCCCGTACGGCGGGCGGAACATCACCGGCCGCCGCCCCGTGGCCTCCTGGATGATCTCCTGGGTGCTCGCGAGCTCCTCGGTGATCTCCTCGTCGAGGAGCGTCGGCAACGAGGCGTGCGAGTAGGTGTGGTTGCCGATCGCGTGCCCCTGCGCCACCGCCTGCGCGGCGATCTTCGGACGCTGCTCCACCCGTTTGCCGACCAGGAAAAAGGTCGCCTTCGCCCCCGCCTGCTTCAGCGTCTTGAGCAGGGCGGGCGTGGTCTCTCCCGGACCGTCGTCGAACGTCAGCGCCAGGCACTTCACCCGGGCGCAGTCGATCTGCGCGTGTGCCGCGGGCGCGGAGGTCAGGGCCAGCGAGGCTGCGAGTAAGGCGTGAATCACCACGAATGACAGCCTAGGCCAACGCCGCCCGCCCGTTCTCACTCCACGAGCCTGGCATGCAGGAACAAGCTCACGCCTTTGAGCGACTTGACCGGCAGGTACCGCTCGGCCGCGACGATCGCCGACAGGCCCGCGTTGACCACGGTGGGCATCTTCCGCAGGTCGCTGCCCTGGGAGCGGCGGCGGTGCCGGACCACGAGGGGCCGCAGGAGGACGTTCCAGCTCCAGACCCGCTGGACCTGGAGTCCCGCCTTTTCGACGACGCCGGTCAGGGAGTCGCGGTGGTACCTGCGGACGTGGCCCACGGCGTGGTCGTGGGCCGACCACAGCGCCATGTCGCACGGCACCGCGATCAACGCGTGCCCGCCGGGCGCCAATACCCTGGCGATCTCCATTGTGACCAGGTGGTCCTCGCGAATGTGCTCGAGCACGTCGAACGCGGTCACCAGATCCACGCTGTCCCGTTCGAACGGCAGCGCCCGCGCGTCCGCCCACACGGCCTTGACGCCACGTTGCCTGGCGAGCTCGACGGCCGTCTCGCTGGTGTCCGTCGCGGTCGCTTCCCAGCCCGCCTCGACCAGCACCCTGGTGTTCCCGCCGCCGGCGGCCCCGATGTCGAGCGCCCGCCCGGGACGGCCGAGCGCGCGCAACTCTCGGCGGAGGATGGCCCGGCGCTCGCGGTACCACCAGTGGTGGTCCTCCAGCGCGATCAGGCGGCGGATCTCTGCGGTTTCCATGGTTGTTCAGCCCCTCCTGCGAGAGAAGACCCAGCGGTCCAGCGCGGTGAAGCGGATCACGGTGAGCAGGCAGTACGTGGCCACGACGGCGCCGACCTCCGCCGGTCGCCCGGCGGCCGGCGGCACCGCCAGCACGGCGGCAGTGGTGAGCGCGTAGTTGGTGGCGGAAAGCACCGCAGCGCGGAAATGCATGGTGCTGCGTCGCACCCGGCCGAACGTCCACCGGCGATTCGCCTCGGTGTTGACGATTCCCGTGAGGGCGAGTGCGGCCAAATTCGCGGTCGCCGGAGACCAGAATTCGCACAGTGGGAGGTAAATGAGCGTGAACAGGATGACGGAGAACAGACCTATCGCGGCGAATGAGGAGAATTTTGCCAGCGTCACCGCTCGCGTCCGGGCCACGACCGCGTCCGGATGCCTCGGCACGGGCTCGGACCTGCTCACCCGGACCCTGGCCCGGCCCGTCGACATCGACCACGCCAGCCTGGCCAGCCCCTTCAGGTCGTCGACCGCGGTCTTGACCACGCGTACCCGCGAGTCCATGTCCTCGATCCAGTCGACCGGCACCTCGTGCACCCGCAGCCCGTTGTGCTCGGCCAGCAGGAGCAGCTCGGTGTCGAAGAACCAGCCGTCGTCCTCGATCTTGTCCATGAGCGGCCGCACCACGTCGGTCCTGGCTGCTTTGAAACCGCACTGGGCGTCGCTGAACCCGGCGCCGAAACCGTACCTGAGCAGGGCGTTGTAGGAACGCGACACCACCTCGCGGCGCAGCGAGCGGCGGGTGCGCGCGCTGTGCGCGAGCCGGGTGCCGATGGCGATCTCGGAGTGTCCGCTGGCCACCGCCGCGACCAGCGGGAACAGGGCGTCGAGGTCGGTCGACAGGTCGACGTCCATGTACGCGACGATGTCGGCCGGGCTGTCCCGCCAGGCCGCGCGCAACGCGGCGCCTCGGCCGCGCACGCCGATCCTGCGGGCCTGCACCTGGTCGAACTCCCCGGCCAGCGCGGTGGCGACCGGCCAGGTGGCGTCGGTGCTGCCGTTGTCCACGATCGTGATGCGCCACGGCAGCGGGAAGCCGCCGTCGAGGAAATCGGCCAGCGTACGCACGCAGCCGGGCAGGGCACGCTCCTCGTTGAGCACGGGGATGACGATGTCGACGCTGGCGAGCCGGGCCGCAGTGTTGAGGACGCGGGGGGCCGGCTTCGTGGCGGCACGCGTGTCCATGAATTCCCTGATCCTTTGCCTGTGGCCGTACGTCCAGGGAAATGTTGCTCGGGACGTCCAACGGGGCGCGCGCGGTTTCCCATCACCATTCCGCCGAGCGGGGGTTACTTTACTTATCGGTGAGCTCGTAAACCGAAAAGGACGCGCTGCGAAACCGTAGCCGGGCGAATTTCCACAGGTCCGGATTCGGCCCGGTGAAGAGCCATTTGACCCCGTATTCTCGGGCGAGGCGCCGGACTTTCTCCGCCGTCGGCGCCGCGAACACCGCATCGTTCGCCGCCAGCCGGGTGGGGTCTCCGAACGGCATGCTCAGGTACGGCGTCACGAACAACCGGATGCGCGACTGCGTGCTCTCGGCGTACCCCCATCCCTCCACGAGCACCCGCCGCTCGGTGAATCCCGACACCCAGTAGTGCCTGCTGTCGCACGGAGGCCACGCGACGGGACGGCAATGCAGGTCGGTGGCCACCACGTCGGCGGGGGAGGAGTGGTCGCGCAACCACCGGCCGGCCTCCAGCGCGCCCTCGGGGATCAGCCGCTCACGCTCCCCCGGCGCCGGCGTGACGTGCGCGACCACGTCACGCACGGAGGCCGGAACCGAATACCCCGCGAGCAGCGCCACCACCGCCAGCACGGAGCCGCACCGCCACACCACCACCGCCGCGACCGCCAGCGTCAGGTACGGCACCACGACCCGCTCCAGCGCACCCCCGGGCACGTCGAGCTGCGCGGCAACCACGGAGACGCCCGCCCCGAACCCCGTCCACGCCACGGCTCGCACCCGCCAGGGCCTGTTCATGGTCGCGCCCGCTTCGCTCCTCGTTGGCTCGTTCCTCGCTCTCTCGTCGCGAGCTCCTGCGCTCCGGTAGGCCAGCATCCCGCACACGGCCGCGATCGACAGGTAGGGCCGGACGCCTTCCAGGAAGTAGAGCTGCGATCCCGACGGATGTCCCAGCACCGTGGCCGCGCCGATTCCCGCGACGCCCATTCCGAGCAACAACACCATCGGAGGCTCCAGCGCCCGCCGCCCGAGCCCTGCCACCCCGCCCCACACACAAACGAGGCAGAACAGGTGCACGAGGGTCAGCACCACCAACGGGCCCAGAGACGCGGAGGCAAGCGCGGGCATCTCGATGCCGGCCACCGCCCCCCACACCACCCGCATCGTCGCGAACGGCGAGACGGTCATCCCCTGAGACGCCCGCCCGAACACCACGAACTGGGCGATGAGCAAGCACACGGACGTGACCGCCGCCGCGGCCGTCCACCTGCGCGGCAGCCGCCGCTCCACGACCCACCGCACGGCCACCATGGCCAGCAACCCCGCCAGCAGCAACGGCAGGAACGTGGCCTTCGCCCCGGTCAGCGCCAGCAGCAGCACGACCAGCACTACCCACCCTCGTCGCGTCCAGCCGGCGACCAGCAGCACCACCACAGGCGCGAACAACAACGCCCCGAACGTCTGCGTGGGACTCGCCCAGGCGGTGAACATCGACCGCGCCGTGAAGGACACGCCGTCCTGCAGGACCGGGCTGAACAGGAAGTACGTCACCCCGACCGCCGCCGCCCCCGCACCCCAGCGACCGCCGAGCCGCCGCCCCAGCACCGCCACCAGCACGACCATCGCCGCCGTCATCGGCAGGGTGGACAACTTGTACACCAGCGTCACCGGCTCGATCCCGGTGACCCAGCTCGTGGCGGCCATGTCGGCGTAGACGAACCAGTGGTAGGAGAGCCGCTCGCCCAGCACGGACGGCAGCGTGGGCGGAAGGTGGTGCTTGACCTCGCCGACCAGGGCCAGGTGGTACGGCATGTCCACGTACGCGCTCGCGATCGGCACCCGGTACAGGGACAACGTGCTCCACGTGATCAGGTAGCCGACCACCCCTGCCAGCGCCCATGCACACCACCTGGGCATCCGCTCCGCATCGGCCTCGCCCCGCCAGTGCCGCCGCAGCCCCGGCACGACCAGGAAGGTGCCGAGCACGGCGACGGGCGGGACCAGCACGAGCAGCGGCATCCCGGCCGCCCTGGCCGGGATGTAGGCCAGGATCTCCACCGCGTACCCGAGCGCAAGACCGGCCGCGACGTCCTCGGCCGTCGATCGCCCGCCCCTGGTCAGCGCCCGCCAGAGCAGCGTCCCCGGAAGCGCCACCCCGATCCCGACGTACGCCGCGAACACCGCCAGATCGCGCGCCGAAACCCCGCACCACAGGAACACGGCCACCGCGCCGGCGGCCACGATCCCCGCAGGCCACCACCCCGAGCTCAGCCGGCGGCCCGAGCTCAGCCGACGCCCCGAGGAACGCGCCGGACCGGCATGAGTGCTCTCGGGCGGCGCGATCGTCATGCGATCAGAGACCACCGGCACATCACCACGCGAACGCGTTGCATGATCGTCATCGGATGACCGTCATCAGGCCTGCGAACGCTGCGGGCCATCGTCATCGGATCACCGTCACCAGCCGTGTGAACTCGACCGGCAGATCGACTCCGTCCCACACCCGATGGAAACTGAGCGCGCTGCCGACCGGCACCATTCGGTCCACCCCGCGCCCGGTCAGCGCCCTGGCCAGCTCTTCCAGCTCAGTCCGCCCGAACCCGAAATGAGTCATCGTCTGATCCCGTCGCTCGACCAGTCCGGCCAGCTCGGCCGGCGACCCGAGCCTGGCATGGGCGAACGTCCCCGCGCCCAGCCACCGCCTCGGCGCTTCGGTGGCGGCCGCCAAGGTCACGTTGGCCAGCGCGTTCCCGCGGAACTCCACGCTCTCCGCGACCCCTTCGGCGGCCAGCCCGTACGTGGAGACCCGCTTCTCCACGGCCATCGCCGCGTCGACACCCCAGCCGCGTGCCGTGACCACCTGCGACACGTGATCGACGAAGTCGGCTCGCGCCGCGTCGCAATCGGCCTCCGCGCCCACCCAGAACACGGTCCGCGGCGACGAGCAGGCCGCCTGGTCGAACCAGTAGGTGTCGTTGACGAACCCCTCCGCCACGGTCACCCGCGCGGCTCGCGGCGCGCACAACCACGCCGCCGCCCGTATCACGGCGAACGAGGAACGATCAGGGAAGGCCAGGTCACGGGCGTGCGGTGGGACCGGGTGCCGCCGCACGTCCTGCACGGTACGGTCGCCGCCCCACACCACCCGCAGGTCGCAGGCCGCGGAGAGTGCGGCGGTGACGGCCTCGGCTTCGCGATCGTAGGAGACGATCCGCTGCGTCTCGCCGACGACGGGGTCGGCTTCCCGCAGCGCCTCGTGCAGTGTCTCCACGATCACCTCGGCGACCGCGCCGGAACGCGGCGAGAGGCGTACGACGTTGCGGTTGCCCATCAGGGCCGACAGAGCCCAGGAGTAGATGAAGACCGTGTCCACGTTCGCGGGCGGGATGTGGAAGATCAGGCCGCGTGGCACGCGTACGTGCTCGCCGGCCATCCCCTCGACCGTGCGGGCCAGCTCACTGGGCCGCAGGAAGAACCCGAGCGACCCGAGCTCCGGATACCGCCGGGCCAGGGTCGGCCGCAACAGCCGCCTCCCGAACGCCGCCAGGAAGTCCCGAACCCGCTCATCCCCGACCTCGAGCCCTCCCCGCACCTGCCCGAGCAGCATCTCCACGGGCACGCGTTCCTCTCGCGGAAACCGCACCCGCACCACTCGTCCAGAAGCATCGCGGTGCGGCTCCGCCATCAGCGGCGCAGGAGTCGGTGTCGTGTTGTCCTGCATCAGCCGCCCTGCCCCATGGTGTCGCTACAACCACGTGCCTCCGCCCGGGGCAGCCTGCCGAGGACCTCGAACCGCTTCCCCGGCCAGGCCCCGTCGTCGACGCCCCGCACCACGCCCATATCCTCGGTGAGCAGCACATGCCCGGGATACGACGTCGGCAGCGTGCTGACGACTTCGATCAGCCCGGGCACGCCGTTCGGCGTCTCCTGCCACGTCTCCGGATCACGAATCACGACATTGGCGAAATCGGGGCAGTAGAGCCCATCCCCATCGGGCCCTTCCAGAAAGATCGTCCCGATCTGCTCGACCATCCCATAGAAGTTGTGCACCCTGGTCAGCCCGCACTCCGCCGCCAGCCGCCGCCGGAACTCGGCATTGTCCACCGCCTGCTCGGCCAGCCGCTTCCACCCACCGGAGTGGATCAGCACCCCCTGCGACAGATCCGCCCCCAGGTCCCGCAGCCAGAGCCACACCATGAACGTGAACCCGAAGATCAGGAACCGCCGGCTCCCGTGCCGCTCCAGGAACCCCTTGACGGCCTCCGCGTCCACCCGCCCCTGCTCGTCCAGCACGAACGTGTGATCCCTGCCAAAGTTCATCATCCCGAGCACCCCGGCCCCGCGAGCGCTCAACGTCGGATCGCGCACCACGGACCGGCTGTCCACGACCAACATCGGCAGCCGCCGCTCACCCAGCACCACTCTCAGCGTGGCCGCCAGCATGCGCGTCTGGGCCGCGGCCGCCTCCCGGTCGAGATAGACCCGGCTCGGCTGCTGCCCGGTCGTCCCGCTGGAGGTCAGCACCCTGAACACCTGGTCCTGCGGCACGCTGCGCAACTCATGCGTCTTGAACAGCCGCACCGGCAGCCACGGCAGGTCCATCAACCGTTCGTACGGCGGCACCGCACCGATCGCGTCGAGAATCCGACGGTACGGCCGGCAAGCAGCCCTGTGCCGATCGGTCAGCGCGGCCAGCTCGGGCACCAGCACTGCCTCCCGCTCGGCCTCACCCATCGTGAAAACGCTCACCCCGGGCCCCTCCACCCCATTGACCACATCCGCACCTGCCCCGACCCCATGCCGTCCCTGTCCTTCCGCGGTTCCCCTCGTGATCTCACGTCGCGTCCGGAATCCAGGTCGCCTCTGGGAGGGCGTCGGCTTGCTGCATCCGGGGGAGTGTTGCCTGGCCGTGGGATGCGCAGAGTGCCAAGTGGGGCGGCGCGCCACGCACCGGGGCGAACGTCGGGGGCGTCATGGACGGGCTTCCAGGGCGCGGTAGTCGATCTTGCCGGTGGCCAGCAGGGGCAGACGGTCGATGCCGCGTACGTCGAACCCGCTCCAATGCACCCGCAGCTCGGCCCCCAGCCGCCGTGCCAGTCCCACGCACCCGGCCGCGTCCAGACCCTCGGCCCACACCGTCACCCGATCGTCCCCGCTGGTGGCCGCCACCGGGCCGGAGTCGCGCAACAGGCGCTCGACGTCGTCCAGGTTCACCCGCACGCCGAAGATCTTGGCGATCCTCTTGAGGCGTCCCGTGATGAAGAGGAAGCCCTCGGAGTCCAGCCGCCCCAGATCGCCGGTACGCAGCACACCGCCTAGATCGTCCCCTCGGGCCAAGTCCGCCGCCGTCTCCGCGTACCCCATCATGACGTTGGGGCCGTGATAGACGACCTCGCCGTCCTCGACCGCCAGCCGGCCCCCGGGAACGGCCACCCCCACCGAGCCCGGCTTGTCGGCGAGCCGGTGCGGGGGCAGGACCGCGATGCGGGCGGTGGCCTCCGTCTGCCCATACATGACGAAGAACCGGTCCGCCTTCTCCGAGAACTCCGCGATCAGCTCCGGGCTGAGCCGCCCGCCGGCCTGGGTGAGCGTGGCGATCGTCGGATGTTCCGACCGGTCGTAGCGGAGCCGGCGCAACATCTCGTACTGGTAGGGGACGGCGGCCAGTGACGTGCACCGGTGCGCGTCCAGGTGCGTCCAGAAGGACCGCTCCAGCAGCCCCGCCTCCGTCAGCATCACGGTCGCGCCCGCCATCAGATGGCTGTTGAGCACCGACAGGCCGTAGCTGTAGTGCAGCGGCAGGCTCGTGGGCGCGATCTCGCCGGGCGTGATGGACAGCGCCGTGGCGATGGCCTGGGCGTTGGCCAGGACGGCCGCGCGGGACAGGCGTACGAGCTTGGGGTTGCC
The DNA here is from genome assembly GCF_052245935.1 of Nonomuraea sp. 3N208. Lineage (NCBI taxonomy): Bacteria > Bacillati > Actinomycetota > Actinomycetes > Streptosporangiales > Streptosporangiaceae > Nonomuraea > Nonomuraea sp. 3N208. The sequence goes on from NZ_JBQQBR010000013.1 coordinate 111,187, forward strand.
GGTGGAGCCCGAGGTGGCGAGGAGGACGGCGAGGTCGGGATGCGGATCAGGTAGGTCGCGCCGCGCCGGCGGCGAGCCATCGGCCGCGTGCGTGAACCCGATCACAGCGGCCGGCCGGAACCGGCCCACCAGGTCGGCCAGCGTCCCGGGCGGGAGGTCCGGATCCAGCAGCGCGATCGGCCGGCCGGAACGCCAGGCGGCGAGGTAACGCAGCACGGACACGAGGTTGTTGCGCATACCGCAAAACAGCGGCCCTGGCCGCAACCGGGAGAGAGCCTCGGCCGCACGCCTGATGTGCTTGACCAGCTCATAGCCGCCCACGCCCGCCGCTTCCCCGGCCACCACGAGCCGCGCCTCCGAGTGCGGGAAGACCCCACCCCCGAGCACGGCCTGCGGCTGCGGCGATGGCCTGGGAAAGGTCATGGCGTCAGCCCGCCGTCCACGCCGATGACCTGCCCGGTGATGAAGCCCGCAGCAGGCGAGAGCAGGAACGCGACGGTGCCGGCCACGTCCTCGGGCGTGCCGAGGCGGCCGAGCGGGGTGGCTGCGATCGTCGCCTCCCGGGCGTCACCGTCGAGCGTGGCGAGCATGTCCGTCTGGATGTAGCCAGGGGCCACGGCATTGACCCTGACCCCGGCCGGGCCCAGCTCCTTGGCCGCGGCCAGGGTGAGGCCGATGACCGCCGCCTTGGTCGCGGAGTAGACCGCCTGTCCCCGGCCGCCCGCGCGGCCCATGACCGAGGAGACCAGCACCACGGCGGGAAGGGTGCTCCGGCGCAGCAGCCTGAGCGAGGCCTGCAGCGTGTGCGTCGCGCCCATCGCGTTGACCTCGAACAACCGGTTGACCGTGTCGCTGCGGACCAGGCCGAGCGGGCCCGCGGCGTGGATGCCGGCATTGATCACGAGGGCGTCGAGCCGGCCATGACGCTGGTAGATCTGCCGCATCATGGCCGAGACGAGCGATGGGTCCGCCACGTCACCGTGGACCGGGTGCGCCGGCCCGCCGGTCTGCGCCGCCACCTCGGCGGCGGCCTTGGAGGCACGCTCCTCGTCGCGGCCGTGCACCTCGACGGCGTATCCGGTCGCGGCCAGCCACATCGCGATCGCCCGCCCGATGCCTGCCGTCGATCCCGTGACGAGCGCGACGCGCTGTTCGGACGACGACGACGACAACGACGACGGCTGCTGCTCCGCTCTCGTGGCGGCCGAGCCTTCGCATCTCGGGGCAACCGGACGTTCGCGCGGCGGTGGCTCCGACGGCGTCGTGGCGCCCGGCTCCGACGATATGGCGGTGCGGCGCTCAGGCGGCAGGGCGGTGCGGCGCGCAGCCGGCACGGCGGTGCGGGGCTCAGACGGCGGCAGCGCCGATGCCATGCTTCTCCAGCAGCTCGGCCGCCTTCGCGAACGAGCTCATGTCGATCATCTCATCGGTGTCGATCATGATGGAGAACTCGTCCTCCATTGCGGCGATCAACGCCATGTGGGCCAGCGAGTCCCACTGCGGGATAGCCCGGTATTCGAGGTCGTCGACGTTGGCGTCGGCGGGAAGGTTGAGCGCCCTGCGGAAGACGGCCCGCAGGCGATCGAGATGACTCATGATCACTCACTCTCTGTCCTCAAGCCACGACGTAGTGTAGCGGCAATTCCGAGTCCGGAGAAACCAAGCCCCCGCCTCGAGTAATGGAACCGTATAACAGCGGGTGAGGCCCGCTGGGCGCTGGGAATGTCGCATGGGGCGCGCCAACCGCTACAGGGGGAAATGATGGACGAAGCCAATCACTGGTACGGGCACTCCCGCATACTCAGCAGATACTGCGGCCTTCCGGACGAGGTGCCAAAACGCATCCAAGGTTTCCTTCAGCACGGATGGAACTATCTCCATGGATTTCCCCCGAACGACCACTGGTGCAGCCCCGGATACCCCCGTTTCATCTGGTCCGACGTGCTGCGCCGCCGAGGCTGGTCGATGGGCAGAAGGGGCCACTACCTCATCGGCGCCCCCTGGATTTACCTCCTTCACCTGGAGCCTGAACTGGGCGTGACGCCGAAGCGCCAGGGTACGATCTGGTATCCATTTCACGGTTGGGAGAAGCATTCCGTCAGCGGAGACCACGGCCGACTGGCCGACGAAATCCGAAATGTCGAGACCGATCCGGTCACGGTCTGTCTTTATTGGTTGGAATTCGCAAATCCGGACATTCGGCGGGCGTACGAATCGAGGGGATTTCGAGTCATTTGCCATGGCGAGCGCGGATCCCGCTGGGAGGGAAAGGGGCGCGACTTCCTGCGCAAGCAGCTGGTCCAGCTGCGGCGCCACCGCAGGGTGGCCTCCAACCGGCTCGGCAGCGCGTTGTTCTACGGCGCCTCGGTGGGGTGCGAGGTGGCTGTGTACGGGGACCCGATGCAGTTCGAGGACGAACGTCCCGAGTACGGCGGCACGGCGCGCCGCATGCGGCTCTGGCCCGAGCTGCACGGCACGCACGTCGATCCGGAGCTGTCGGCCGAGGCGGCGCGGCGCGAGCTGGGATTCGAGTATCAGGCGACACCGGAGGAACTACGGCGAATGTTCGGATGGAAGCGAGTGTGCGAGGCGGCGTACGGCGACCGAGCCGACTCGCGGAGTGAGGCCATGAGCAGGGTGGGAGTGCCGCCGTCTGGAGAAGCGGCGGGAGCGAAGTGACCCGAGCCGACTCGCGGAGTGAGGCCATGAACACGTGCATGAGTGGTGAGGCGCCCGAGAATGTCCATTTGATCGGCGGTGAAATGCTGCTTTGGTCTGACATGTCCAACATGGGCGGCACGACAGACTGGCGGGGCGCGGCACTGGAGCTGATCAGGCGGATACTCCCGCCGACCGGCCGGGTCCTGCTGGTCGGGCCGCATCCGCAGGTGGTCGTGGACGAGGTGGTGGAGCATGCCTCCGCGGCCGCCGTGCTGCTGCGGTCCTACCCTGACGCCTGCGCGCTCGGCCAACGCCATCCGGGACTGGCGGTCTTCTGCGGGCGGCTGGAGGTGTTCGCGGCGGACGAGCCGTACGACCTGGTGCTGGCGCTGGACGGGCTGCTGCGCACGCACTCCGCCGAGGCGCCGGCCGCGGCCTGGATCGAGTCACTCGACGCCCTGGCCACACTCGTCGCGCCCGGCGGGCGGCTGGTGCTCGGCGTACGCAACGACCTCGGAGTGGACCGGTTCATCGAGGCCCGGCCTGCCGACCGGGACGGCGCCGACGACCAGTGGGCCCCGCATGGCTTCGACCCCAGCTACCCCAGCGGACCTGGCGCCCTGGATGCCGCGCTGGAGTCGGCGGGGTTGACGATGCAGCGGTGCTACGCCGCGTACCCGTGCCGGCAGGCGCCCCGTGCTCTGCTCGCTCGCGAGGCCCTGACCTTCGACCTGCCGGACGCGCTCACGTTCCCGCTGGGTTCCAGGGGCGGCGACCGCATGCTGGTGGCCGACCCCTTGCGCTTGACCCGCCTGGTCTTCCGGCATCGCCTGGGGGAAGAACTCGCCCCGCTGTGGCTCGCCGTGGCCATCCGCCCCCCGCTGATCACCAGGAGCCAGGCACCGCCCCCCGATGAGATCCACCCGCACAACGGCCATGCCGACACGATCGCGCCGCAGGACGAACACGACGAGCACGACGAACACGCCGTCGCAGGCGAGCTGCCACTCGGCCTCATCGAGGAAGGGCCGGCCCTGCACGAGCTCACCCGCGCCGGACTCAAACAACTTCCCGACGGCGCGGAGCACCCAGTCCCCACGGGCAGGGTCGTCGAGGAGATCCTCGTCGAGGCATGCGCCCGCGAGGATGTGAAGACCGTCCGCGAGCTGCTCCAAAACCTGGCCACCTGGCTGGAGCAGGGCGGCGACGCGGCCGTCGGCACCGACAGCCTGGTGTACGACGGCGAGCGGTTCTCCGCCATCGGCCCGGTGGCGGCGCCCGTGTCCATGCCCCCCGAGCCCCGCGTCGTCCTCTGCAGGATCCTGCGCCGGTTCGCGGTCAGGCTGCTGGCGGCCGGCCACCATCACCCGTGGCCATGGCCGCTGGAGGCGGACCAGCTCACGCTGACCCTGTGCGGCATGGCCGGCCGCCCCTGCGACCCAGGCGACCTCGATCGGGCCCGCAAGTTCGACGCCGAGCTGGGGCAGCCTGCCGAGCTGGCGGAGCATGCGCCGACGTACCGTGACCTGCTGGGCGCCCGCGACCGCCTGACCGACCAGCTCACCGCCGCCCTGGCGCGCGTCGCACGGCTGGAGACCAAGTTGTCCTATCGGGAGCGTGAGCTGGTAAGGGCCAGGGCCAAGCTGCGCAGGACGCATCGAAAGGCCACCGCCTACCGCAGAACGCTCGGCTACCGGCTCTCGCGCCGCCTGGCCCGCCCGCGCAGGGTCGCCCGCAAAGTGTTCCGCTTGTTGTCCGGCTGACGAAGAGGAGTACAGGTGCCGGTTCTGTCGGTGATCGTCCCGTTCTACAACGTCGAGAAGTACATCGGCCCCTGCCTGGACTCCATCGCCGCCCAGACCCTGAAGGATCTGGAGGTGATCTGCGTGGACGACGGCAGCGACGACGGCGGCCCGGCCGCCGTCGGGGACAGGCAGGCCGGCGACCGCCGCATCCAGCTCATCAGACAGGACAACCAGGGGGTGGGACGCGCCCGCAACGTCGGCCTGCGCCAGGCGACGGGCCGCTACCTGGCTTTCGTGGACGGCGACGACACGGTGCCCCCTGGCGCGTTCGGCCGCCTGGTGTCCTCGCTCGAATCCTCGGGCTCCGACCTGGCCTGTGGAAACGTCATGCGGATCTATCGGAACCTGCTGGTCCGGTCGTGGGCGCACAGGGAGGCGTTCGCCAAGCCCATCAAGAGCACCCACATCACCCGGCACCGGTTGCTGATCCGCGACCGCATGCTCTGGAACAAGATCTATCGCCGCTCCTTCTGGGACGAGCTCGGCCTGAGCTTCCCCGAGCGCATGTACGAGGACCAGCCCGTCGCCATGGCCGCCCACGTCGGCGCGCGCTCGGTGGACGTGCTGGCCAAGGTCGTCTACCACTGGCGGCAGCGTGACGAGCCGGGGTCCTCGATCACCCAGCGCAGCCTGGAGCCGGGCAACCTGCGCGACCGCCTCCTGTCGGTGCTGGAGACCGCCGACCTGCTGGTCCGCCGCGCGCCGCGGCTCAAGCCGGACTTCGACCGCGACACGATGGAGATCGACATGAGTGTCGCGGTGGAGGCCGTCGCCGCCATGGGCGCGTCGGCGGATCGCGCGCTGATCGACTTGATCGTCCGCTATCTCGACGGCGTGTCACCCGAGGCGTGGCAGAGTATGCCGTTCGCGCACCGGCTTCAGGTCCATCTCCTGCACGAGCGCCGCCTGACCGAGCTCGCCGACGTGCACGCCCAGGCCTGCGACGGCCGGCTGCGGCCCCGGGTGAGCCCGGCGGGGTTCGTGCGCAGGCGCTGGTACGGCCGGCACCCGTGGTTGCCGGGACGTCTGTCCGAGGTGTCGGCCGAGCTGGAGCTGTCGGCCAGGCTGGTGGAGCTCGACTGGCGGGACGGCAGGCTCGCCGGCGTCGGCTGGGCGGGCGTCGGCAGCTTCGACGTCGGCGCGCTGGGCCGGGCACACGTACGCGTCTGGCTGGAGGAACGCAGGACCGGCGAGACCGTGCAGCTGGGCGAGCAGGACTCCACGCCAGTCTGGGAGAGTCTGGCGGACGAGGACGGCGATCCGTTGCCCGAGCACGTGTTCCCGTTCACGTTCGCCCTCGATCCGGCCGCGCTGACACCGGCCCAGCTTGCCAGGCGTGGCCTCTGGGACCTGCGGCTCGACCTCAGGGGTCAGGGGCTGCGGCTCGACGGCAGGGTGGGCGGGCCGCGCTGGCTGCCGCCCGAGATACCGGCGCCGCGCCGCAGATCGGGAGTGTGGCTGGTGCCGGTGCGCACCCCCAGGGGCTACTGGGGCCTGCGGCTGCGTACAGCGGAGGCGATCATCGCGGAGTGCCGGGTGAACGGGGGCGACCTGCTGTTCTCGGGGGAGGTGTCCGACGTCGGCGACGGGGAGCCGGTGCTGCGGTTGAGACGCAGGAGCGATGGCGAGGAGATGTACTTCCCGGTGACCCTGTCGGGCCGGGACTTCCACGCCCGGGTGCCGCTGGCGGACGTCGACGAGCGGGTCGGCGACGAGTCGTGCTGGGAGGTCGTCATCGACCAGGGCAAGGCGCTGCGCCCGCTGGTGCGCACCCGCCAGCGTCCCGTCGCGACCGTCGCGGAGCGGCGGTTCCTGGTGGACCGGGGCGAGGACGGCTGCCTGCTCCTCGCCGAACGTTAGGCCAGGATCTTCGCCAGCGTCTCCACGACCCGGTCCTGGTCGGCGTCGGTGAGATCGGGGAACAGCGGCAGCGACAACTCCTCGGCGTAGTAAGCCTCGGCGCGCGGGCAGAGGCCGCGCCGGTAGCCGAGGTCCGCGAACACCGGATGCCAGTACGCGGGGACGTAGTTGACCTGCACGCCGATGCCGGCCGCCCGCATACGCTCGTAGACCTCGCGCCGCCGCCCGTCGCGGACGCGTACCGGATAGAGGTGCCAGCTCGGGGACACGTACGCCCGCTGAGCGGGAAGCCTCAGTCCCGGCACGTCGCGCAACAGCAGGTTGTAGCGGGCGACCAGCTCGCGCCGCCGCGCGCGGAAGCGGGCCAGCCGCCGCAACTGGCTGAGACCGAGCGCGCACAACACGTCAGGCAGCCGGTAGTTCAGCCCGAACGTGTGCACCTCCTGGTGCCAGCCGCCCACGTCCGGCTCGCGCTGCTCGGCGGGGTCTCTGACCAGGCCATGGTTCTTGAAGCGGGCCGCCCGCTCGTGCCGCTCGGGGTCGGCCGCCGCGACGGCGCCGCCTTCGGCGGTCGTCACGGTCTTGGTGGGGAAGAACGAGAACGTCGTCAGGTCCGCCAGCGATCCCACGGGCCGGTCCTTGTACGCCGCTCCGATCGAGTGCGCCGCGTCCCCCACCAGCGACGCGCCCACCCCGTCTGCGACCGCCCGCAGCTCGTCGTAGTCGGCGGGGTGGCCCGCGTAGTCCACCGCCGTGACCGCCCGGGTCCGGGAGCCGGCCAGCGCGGCCACGGCGTCTGGGTCGAGGTTGCCGGTGTCGGGCTGCACGTCGGCGAAGACCACCCGCGCGCCGAGCAGCGCCGCCGTGGCGGCCGTGGCCACGAACGTCAGCGGCGACGTGATCACCTCGTCGCCCGGGCGCACCTCCGCCGCCACGTACGCGACGTGCAGCGCGGCCGTGCCCGACGTGACCGACACGCACGGCACGCCACCCGTCCAGCGGGCCAGCTCCGCCTCGAACGCGGCCACCGCGGGCCCGGTGGTCAGCCAGTCGCCGCGCAGCACCTCGGCCACCGCCTCGACGTCGGACTCCGCGATCGACTGCCGCCCGTAGGGCAGCATCAGCCGGCCACCAGGGTGCGTAGGTCGTCCACCGACAACCAATGGTCGTTGGTGTCCGAGCGGTAGGCGAAGCCCTCGGGCAGCATCTCGCCGGACTGCGGCGGCGTGTAGCCCCACGTCGCGATCGTGGGCTGGACGACGAAGCGGTCGGCGAGCCGCAACGCCCTGCGGCCGTCGTCCGGGCCGATCATCTCCTCGTGCAGCTTCTCTCCGGGACGGATGCCGATCTCGTAGATCGGGCTGTCCGGCGCCAGCGCCTCGGCCAGGTCGGTGATGCGCATGCTGGGAATGCGCGGCACGTAGAGCTCGCCGCCCCGCATCAGGTCGAACGAGTCCACCACGAACCTGACCGCCTGGTCGAGCGTGATCCAGAATCGGGTCATGCGCTTGTCGGTGATCGGCAGGCTGGCGCCCTGCTCGGCCAGGCGCAGGAACAGCGGCACCACCGAGCCCCTGCTGCCCACGACGTTGCCGTAGCGGACCACGGCGAAGCGGGTCTCGTGCGCGGCCGCGTAGTGGTTGGCCGACACGAAAAGCTTGTCCGCGACGAGCTTCGTGGCCCCGTACAGGTTGATCGGGCTGGACGCCTTGTCGGTGGAGAGCGCGACCACCTTGCGCACACCGCAGTCGATGGCGGCCTCGACCACGTTCTGCGATCCGGCGACGTTGGTGCGGACGTATTCGAACGGGTTGTATTCCGCCGTGTCCACCTGCTTGAGCGCCGCCGCGTGCACGACGTGGTCGACGCCGTGCATGGCGCGGGTCAGGCGGTCGCGGTCCCTGACGTCGCCGATGAACCAGCGCAGCCGCTCGTCGTCGCTGAAGAGCTGCCTCGTCTCGTATTGCTTGAGCTCGTCGCGGGAGAAGACCACCAGGCGGCGCACCCCGAGCGTGTCGAGCGCATAGCGGATGAAGGCCTTGCCGAAGGACCCCGTCCCGCCGGTGATCAGAATCGACGATCCGCTGAGAATGCTCACGTGCCCCCCGAAAATCGCGCTTACGCACTGTTGTCGTCATGCTCGGCGGTAGCATAGCGCGATCGGCCAATGACGCACTGTCACACGGGGGAATGGGGCTGCTGTGCGTATTGTCGGGATCATTCAGGCTCGTATGGGCTCTACGCGGTTGCCTGGCAAGGTGCTGCGGCAGCTGGGGGGCGGCGGACGTTCGGTGCTGGGGTGGGTGGTTCGCGCCGTACGCGAGTCGAACGCGGTGGACGATCTCGTGGTCGCCACCACGACCGAGGATGTCGACGACGTGGTGGTCGCCGAGTGCTGCCGCCTCGGCGTGGACTGGCACAGGGGGCCGGTGGACGATGTGCTCACCCGGTTCATGCAGGCGCTGGAAGAGCGGGAAGGGGAGGCCGTGATGCGGTTCACGGCGGACTGCCCGCTGCTCGACCCCCAAATGATCAAGGAGGCGGCGCTCGTCTACCGCGCCGTGCCGGGGCTCGGCTACCTGAGCACGAGCCTGGCGCGTACCCTGCCGCGCGGGCTCGACGTGGAGATCGTCAGCCGGGAGGCTCTGGAGCGGGCCGACCGGGAGGCCGCCGCCTACCACCGTGTGCACGTGACCTCCTACGTCTACGAGCATCCAGGGGACACGCGGCTGCTCGGGCTCACTTACCAGCCCGACGCCGACGATCTGCGGGTCACGCTCGACACCGAGGACGACTGGCGGCTCATCTCCCGGGTGGTGGAGGAGCTGGGCGACGGATGTGTGCCGGTCGGGACGCTGGTGAGCTGGCTGCGCGACCGGCCGGAAGTGCGTGAGCTCAACGCCCACGTCCAGCAGAAAGCGCTCCAGGACGCGTGACGGAGGGCTTCCGGGTCGGCTTCCGCTGCGACGCCGGGGCCCGGCGGGGGGTCGGCCATCTGGTGCGTTGCGTGGCGTTGGCCGAGGAGCTGTGCGCGCGCGGGGTGCACGTCGTCTTCGTCGGTGCGGTGGACGGGTCCGAGTGGGCGCGGGCGCAGCTCCACGACCGCGGGCTCCCGCTGGTGGCCGCGCCCGCCGAGCCGGTCCGGCTGGCGGGGCTGGCCTGCGAGCTCCGGCTGGACGCCGTGGTGCTCGACTCCTACGACCTGCCCGAGGATACGGGGGCGGCGCTCAGGGACGCGGGGTCGGCGGTGCTCGCGATCGTCGACGGCGACCCGCTGGGCCAGGCGGCGGACCTTTACCTCGACCAGAACCTCGGCGCCGAACGCCGCCCCTTCCGCGCCGGTCGGCGGCTGGCCGGGGCGCGCTACGTGTTGCTGCGGGACAGTGTTCGGCGATGCGAGCGGGCGCCGCGGCGGGGCATGCCGGTACCGCGGGTGCTGTGCTTCTTCGGCGGCACCGACAGCGCGGGCGTGGTCACCGCGTGGGCGCAGGCGCTCCTGGCGACCGGCATGCCGTTCGAGGGCACGGTGGTCAGCCCGGTGCCGTTCGCGGCCGGTGACGCGATCACCGTCATCCCGCCGACGGACCGGCTGCCCGAGCTCATGGCAGAGGCCGACCTCGTGGTCACCGCGGCGGGCTCGGCCGTCTGGGAGCTGCTCCACCTCGGCGTGCCCACGGCGCTGACCTGGGTGGCCGGCAACCAGCTGATCGGCTACGAGGAGCTGGTGGGCAGGGGCGTCGCGGCCGGGCTCGGCAACACACCCGGACCACAGGCCGTCGGCACGCTGGCCCGCCTGCTCGCCGACCCCGCCGCCCGCGAGGAGCACGGCCGGCGGGGCAGCGGCCTGGTGGACGGCAAAGGCCGGGAACGCGTCGCCGACGCCCTGCTCGCGCTGCTCTGAAGCTCAGATCAGGTCCCAGCTCAGCGGCGTGCCCAGAGGGACGTCCCGGACGAAGCGCCGCCCCATCACGTCCCGCGCCGCGTCCGGAGGCAGCCCGCCGGCCGGCCGGATCGACCGCACGTTCGCCGCGCTGACCGTCTCGCCGGCCCGCACGTCGCGGACCACGTACAACGACCGCCGGAACCTCAGCCCTTCGCGTTCGGAGGCGCGCGGGCCGATCACTGCGCTCCCCAGCGCCTCCCAGGCCCGCTTGCTCTCCGTCACCAGCGCCGCCAGCTCGCCGGGCTCCAGCGAGAAAGCGGCGTCCACCCCGCCGTCGGCCCGTGCCGCGGTCACGTGCTTCTCGATCAGGCAGGCTCCCAGCGCCACGGCGGCCAGCGGGACCCCGATGCCGGGCGTGTGGTCGGAGACGCCCACCACCTCGCCCGTGAGGGCCGCCAGCAGCGGCAGCGCCCGCAGGTTGCTCTCGGCAGGCGAGGCCGGGTAGGAGGCGGTGCACGCCAGCACGGCGAGCTGCGTGCACCCGGCTTCCCTGGCGGCGGCCACGGCGGCGTGGATCTCGCCCGGCGATGCCATCCCCGTGGAGATGATCAGCGGCTTGCCGGTGCCGGCCGCCAGCCGGATCAGCGGCAGATCCACGATCTCCGACGAAGCGATCTTGTACGCCGGCACGTCGAGCTTCTCCAGGAACTCGACGGCCGTCGGATCGAACGGTGAGGAGAACACGATGAGCCCGTGCGAGCGCGCCCGCTCGAAGATCGGCTCGTGCCACTCCCATGGCGTGTGGGCCCGCTCGAAGAGCCGGTAAAGCGTCTCACCGCCCCACAACTCGTGCCCGTCGCCCACGCGGAACGCCGGCCCGTCGGCGTCGACCGTGAGCGTGTCCGGCCGGTACGTCTGCAGCTTCAGCGCATGAGCCCCGGCCGCGGCTACCGCGTCCACGATGGCCAGCGCCCGCTCCAGGCTCCCGTTGTGGTTGCCGGACAGCTCGGCCACGACGAATGGCGGATGGCCAGGACCGATCGCCCGCCCCGCAATGGAGATCATGTGTGCTCCTTCCTCAGTTCGATGGCCACGACGTCACGCGCCACCCCGTCCACGTTCCGCCGGTAGGACCCGACCTCGACGAACCCGAACCGCCTGTGCAGCAGCCTGACCGGCTCGTTGTCGGCCAGCACGGAGCCGCGCAGCGTCGTCAGTCCGAGCGGCCCGAAGGCGTGGTCGATGGCCGCCCGCTCCAGGCCGATCCACGCCCGCAGCAGCTTCCCCGACCGTTCGAGGCCGTCGAAGTCCAGGTAGAAGCCCCAGCAGGCGCTCGCCGCCGACAGGCCCGCGTACGTCACCACGCCCGCCGCGGCCCCCTCGTGGGCGTAGATCAGCACGTCTTTGGCCGGATCGGCGCGGGAGGCCGCCCACCAGCGGGCGTGCTCGTCCGCCCCGATCTCGTGTGTGGTGAAGCTGGCGGCCCGCACCCGCGGGTGGTTGCGCCAGCGCAGCATGACCGGCAGATCGTCGTCCCGGACGCCTCTCAGCATCGCGCCCCCTACTAAGCGTGATACATCTCTTGCACAACGTAGCGGATGACGCGTCGGGTAAAGAGCTCATCAGGCTCGGGTCTTGAGCGCGGACTCCGAGGCATGCTGCCCTCGATCCCCATCCTGAGATCCAAGGAGCAAACCGGCATGGTTCCCCTTCTCAGCGTCGTCGTCCCGTTCCACAACGTGGAGCAGTACCTCACCGAGTGCCTGAAGTCGCTGGCCGTCCAGACCCTGGACGACTTCGAGGTCGTCATGGTCGACGACGGCTCCCTCGACGACAGCCGGCGGATCGCGGAGGACTTCGTCGCCAAGGACCGTCGCTTCCTCCTGATCGAGCAACGCAACCTCGGGCCAGGGCCGGCTCGCAATGCGGGGATCAAGCAGGCCAGGGGCGCGTACCTGGCCTTCGCCGACGCCGACGACGTCGTGCCGCGGGAAGCGTACGGGCGGCTCGTCGCCAAGCTGGCCGAGACCGGCTCCGACCTGGCGTGCGGCGCGGTGGGGCGGCTCGTCGACGGCGTGCTGGAAGAGTCGATCCTGCACGAGAAGGTGTTCAGACGTCCCCAGTTGTGCACTCACATCACCGACAAGCAGGTGCTCATCAGAGACCGGACGATCTGGAACAAGGTCTACCGGCGGGACTTCTGGGAGCGCGCCGGGCTGGAGTTCCCCGCGGGCATCTACGAGGACGTGCCGGTCGCCATGCAGGCGCACGTGCTGGCCACCAGCGTGGACATGCTGGCCGACGTGGTCTACCACTGGCGCAGGCGGGAGTCGTCCATCACGCAGTGCCGGAACGAACTGGCCAACCTGCGTGAGCGGCTGGCCGCCATCCGCTCTGTCCGGGCGTTCCTCGACGAGCGGGCCCCCGAGTTGCTCGACGGCTTCGACGCGCTGGTGCTGGAGAAGGACATCCTCTTCCTGTTCCAGGCGGTGGAGGTCAGCGAGGAGCCGGAGCCGCTGCTCAACCTGGCCCGCTCCTGGGTGGCCTCGCTGGGCCAGAACGCCCTGGACACCGCGCCGTCGCTGCGCCGCCTCGAGCTGCACCTGCTCGGGCGCGGCCTGGTGGCCGAGCTGCGGAAGGTACGGGAGTTCCGCCGCACTCGCGAGGACGCCGCCCGCGTGGTGCCGCGTGGCCGGCGCAACGCCGGCTGGTACGGCGACTACCCGTTCTTCCGCGACCGCCGGCTCAAGATCCCCGACGCCGTGTTCGACGCCCGCGAGGAGCTGAAGCTGCACGCCAGGGTCGAGAGCTGCGAGTGGACGGGCACTGGATACCGGGTGCGCGGGCATGTCGCGATCCACCGCGTCGACCGCCGGATCGGCCGGATCGACCTATGGCTCAGCGACGGCCGCCGCAAGATCCCGCTGGAGGCGCGGCGCGCCGGACGCCACGGGATCGTCGCGACCATCGACCCGGAGCGGCTGGCCGGCGGTGGCCCGAGCTGGCGGCTGCAGGCGCGGACCGAGACCCGCGGGCTGGTGCTGAAGGGCTGGTTCAGGGACGTCGAGGCGCACGCGCCCTGGCGGTTCACGCCATCGGGAGTGCCGGGTTGGTCAAGAAGCGGCATGGACATGCCCCAGTAGTTCCAGACAGTAATCGCAAGAGCGCGTGTCGTGTTCATGCTGGTCTCCATGCGGACCTATTCGCTCGATGACGTCTACGAGACACGCAAGCGGAGAGACTCCTGGTGGACCGTGTATTTCGTGGACCCGGTCGCCTGCCGGGTCGCCCTTCCGGTCGCCAACCGCACTCGGCTGACGCCGAACGGGCTCACCGTGCTTTCGCTCGTTCTCGGCATGGTGTCGGCCGCCTGTTTCGCGGCGAATCAGCTCGTAGCCGGCGCTGTGGTCTTCTATCTCAGCTTCATGATCGACTGCGTGGACGGCAAAATAGCCAGGCTCAAGGGCACGGGGACGCCCTTCGGCCTCTGGCTCGACTACGTGGGAGACCGGGTCAGGGTGGTTCTGTGCGCCGGCGGGCTGGCGTACGGGCAGTACACCCTGACCGGGGATGTGCGTTACGTGATGCTCGGCGCGGCGGTGGCCGTGCTGGACCTGTTCAGGTACGTCAACGCGCCGCAGATGAAGCGCGTGCGCGAGGCCGTCAGGGAAGAGCGGCAGGTGTCGGAGCTCGCGGAGGACCCCGAGGCGCTTGACCCTATGCCGCCGGACCCGGCGCCGCTCGACCCCGTGCTGCTGGACCAGATGCCGCTGGCCCGCGCGCCGCTTGACGAGATGCCGCTGGAGCAGATGCCGCTGGAGCGGGCGCCGCGGCCACGCAGGTTTTACCGGCGGTTCAACAGGTTCCTGGCCCGGCGCCGGGTCCGCTCGCACCTGATCAGCGGCATCGAGTTCCACGCGGCGGTGTTCGTGGTCGCGCCCCTCGCGGGGGCGTGGGCGCTGATCCCGCTCGCCGCGACGGCAGGGGTTCTGCTACTCGCCAACGAGGTCGTCCTTGTCTACCGGATGTGGCTCTTCACGCGCAGGCACGGCGTGGCCTCCTCTCAGGAGAGCCGAGAGCACGTTCTCGTCTAGTTTCGGGGGTTAGTACGAAATGTCCGACCGGCCAGTCTTCGTCATCGGATGTCCGCGCTCCGGCACCACGATGCTCCAGCTCATGCTGCACTCGCACCCGCGCATGGCGGTACCGCCGGAGACCCGCTTCCTCGTTCCCGCGTATTACCGCCGGCGCAAGTGGGGCGACCTGCGGGTGACCCATCGCCGTCGCGCCCTGGCGGAGTGGATCGCGACCGACCGCACCACCAAGTTCCGCGAGCTCAAGATCGACAAGGACGAGTTCGTCAGGCAGTGCGTGGCCGGTCCCGGCACGCTCGGGTCGGTGATCGGCACCGCCTTCCGCATGTACGCCGACCGCTTCGACAAGAGCCGCTGGGGCGACAAGCGGCCCAGCTATGTCAAGCAGGTGGACATGCTGCTGAGGCTGTTCCCAGACGCCCAGTTCATCCACCTGATCAGGGACGGCCGCGACTGCGTGGCCTCGCTGAAGGAGATGCCCTGGTACACGCTGGACTCCTTCCACGCCATCTCCACCTGGGCCGAAGCCATCGACGCGGGCGGCCGGCTGCGGCGCACCCTGTCCGAGGACACGTACTACGAACTGCGGTACGAGGACCTCACCGACGATCCCGCGACCGAGCTGAAAAAGCTCTGCCACTTCCTGGAGGAGGACTTCTCCCCATCGATGGTCTCCCCGCGTGAGGCGGCCAGCGTGGCGGTGCCGCAGCACAAGGTCTGGCACAGCAACACGCACGGCGAGGTCATCCGCACCCGCGTGGGCAGCTGGGCCAACCGGCTGGACGACTGGGAGATCGCGTTGTGCGAGCACATGCTCGGCGACCGCCTGGAGTCCATGGGATACGAGCTGACCGGCGTGCCCAAGCCGGGCAGGGAGCACATCACGGCCTGCCAGAAGACGATGCAGAAGCGCAGGGCCAGCCGCATGCGCAAGCACATGCGCGACCGCTTCAACCGGCTGCGCGAGCCGAGCCCGGTGGCAGCCCTGCTCACCTCGCGCCAGCGCTCGCTCGCGGGGGTCCCGCAGCAGCGGTCGGAGCTGGCCGTCTAGCGCTCGATATGGGCGAACAGCCGCTCCCAGCGGTCCAGCACGTGGTCGAGGCGGAAGGCCTCGGCCCGTGCGCGGGCGGCGGACCCGAGGCGCCGCCGCTCCTCCACCGAGTTCGTGAGCCTGGCCAGTTCGGCCCCGAACGTGTCCACGTCCCCCGGCGGCGCCAGCACCGGTCCAGCGGACCGCACGCCGCCCGACACGTCGAACGCCACCGACGGCACCCCGTGCGCGCCCGACTCCAGCAACACGATCGGCAGGCCCTCGTGCTCGCTGGTCAGGCCCAGGATCGCGGCGTTCAGGTATTCGGCGGGCAGGTCCGCCGCCGGTACCAGCCCCCTGAAGACCACGCGGTCGCCGACTCCCTCCGCGTCCGCGTGCGCGCGTAGCCGCTCCCGCTCGGCGCCGTCGCCGATCAGGTGCAGCTCCCAGGGCGGGGGTGCCCCCGAGCAGGCGAACGCGCTGATCAGCCGGTCGAACCGCTTGACCCCTTCCATCCGGCCCACGCCGATCACCCGGGGCGAGGCGAGCATGGATGTCCGCTCCGGCCAGACGGCCAGCGGGTTCGGCAACGTCCAGGTGTTGGGCAGCAGCGCGTGCTCCGAGAAGCGCCATGCGTCGTCCTCGCTCAGGAAGACCGCCTGGTCGAGGTTGGGGTAGTGCTTCCTGATCGAGCCGAGGTGCCAGCAGCCGCGGGCGTGGTCGTACGAGCCGTGGTACTGGCCGATCGGCCGGAGCGTGGCGGGCAGCAGCTCCGACAGCTTGATCACCACCGACGGTGAGGTCATGATCGCGTAGCCCGGTCCGATCGCGGCGAGCAGCCTGCGTGCCTTCCGGCCGGATGTGACCACATGGCGGTGGTACTGCGGCCGCTCAACGTACGTGAACGGCGACCGGGACCGCTGCAGGCCGATCACGTGCACCTCATGGCCGCGCTCGGCCAGCCCCTGGGCGAGCGTGTGGGTGACCTGCTGGATGCCGCCGAGGGTGTCGGCATCCATGCAGGCGAAGACCACACTCACCGGGCAACTCCAAAGAAGTCGTCCACGATCCGGGCGGCCGCGTCCCCGCGCTCGTCGGCGCACCACAGGTGGCGGAAGGCCGTGTACCGCTCGGCGAAGGACGCGTGCACGTCGGGCAGCCGCCTGATCACGCTCACCAGCTCCTCCGTCGTCGTGACGCACGGCCCGGGCGCGATGGCGGGCAGGTCGTGGTAGACGCCGCGCTCCGACAGCCGGTAGTCGTCCCAGTCGTCGATGAAGAACACCATGGGCTTGCCGGTGATCGCGTAGTCGCACATCACGGACGAGTAGTCCGTCAGCAGCGCGTCCGAGGCCAGCATCAGGTCGTTGATCTCTGGATAGGACCCGGCGGACCGCACGAAATGCCTCAGGTGCTCGGGCGGGCTGTAGTGCTCGACCGGATGGGTACGCAGCACCAGCACCCAATCGTCGGCCAGCTCCTCAGCCAGCAGCTCCAGATCGACCCGGACGGATTTGCCGCTTCGTTTCGCCCAATCCCGGTAAGTAGGCGCATAAAGCAGGATTTGTCGCCCGCGCGGAATCTCCAGCTGACCCCGCACGTCCCCGGCGGCCTCGCCCCTGACCAACGCGTCGCAGCGCGGCGTCCCGTACCGGTAGACCTTGCCCGTGTACCCGTTGGACGGCACGAAGATCCGCGAGAACTCCGCGCTCGGCGACACCAGCGCGTCCCACCGCGCCACCGCCGCCCGCCACTGGGCCCGCGGCTTGTCGAAATCGGCCCGCAGGTCCGGCGCGTCGAACCCGATCGACTTGATGCCCTGCCCGTGCCACGTCTGCAGATAGCGGGTGCCGCGCGGCTTCGGGTAGTCCAGCGGGAACCCGTGGCTGTCCACCCAGATCCCGGCCCGCGCCATCGTCCAGACGTAGCGCCAGCTCCCGCGCCGTACGAGCCGCACACCGCGGGGGAAGTGCCCGCGGTTCTTGGCCACCGACCACACCACCTCGATCGGCAGCTTCCGTCGCCGCACCTCCTCGTAGACGGCCCGCGGGCTGCCGCTGCAGCCCTGGCCGACGTCGGATTCGAACAATGCGAGGTTCCGCCGCCGTGGCAGCACCTTGATCAGCACCTTGTAGGCGCACAGCTTGGCCCGCGGTGTGTTGAGCCGCCTCAGCAACGCCCGCCTGGTCCGCCGCCACACCGACCGCGGGCTGGGGTCGGGCCGCACGCACAGGTACGCCCCATAACCCTCGACCAGCACCCGGCACCCCGGCACCTCGATCTCGGGAGTGTGCGGGTCGGCGATGATCCGGTCGGTCGTGGTGTGCCCGTCGGAGATCCTGGTGAAGCCGATACGCGGATCGCACGTGCCGGAGGGCGTGAAGACGACCTCGCTGACGTACCCGCCCTCGCCGGACGGCTCCGGCTCGATGGGGATTCTCCGGCTTCCGAGCTGCAGGAACGCCGTCCGGTCCACCGGCAGCGCGCCGAACGGGTCGTAGGTGCGCACGATCATCCGCACCCGCGCGCCGTCGCAGGTGATCTCCGACGCCTCGTGCCGCAGCCGGGACGCCGAGAAGGGCAGCTCGGCCAGCCGCAGCTCGGTGATGTCCAGCCCGGGGGAGACCGAGGTGCCCCAGTACGTACGCCCGTCGAGCTGCACGGCCGCCCGCGGCGCGGCCCGTGGCCCGGTCAGCGAGCTCGCCGCGATCCGCAGGTCCTCGATCCGGTCGTCCAGGATGAGCCGGCAGCAGACCCGCTCGAGCGGCTCGGCCGCGGCAATCACCTCGGCCGGGATCTCCTCCAGGTACGGCCGTACGATCGAGGCGAACTCCTTGACCCACACCAGGTCCCGCGCCGGCAGCGGCTTGAGATAGACCAGAAGGTCCTGCCGCACGAACCGGTGCTGCCGGTGTGGCACCAGGTCCTCGGCCCCGTGCTCGCGCAGGAGGTCGTCGCTGAGCCGGGCCGCCATGACCCGCTGCCGCACGTTCTCCATGTCGTCGATGCTCAACGAGATCGAGGCGTTCGTCGGCGCCCGGTGCCAGTGGTAGACCACCCACGGCACGATCGCGAACCTCCGCGAGAGCGCGTACAGCTCGGCGGCGAAGACGTGGTCCTCGTAGTAGATGTCCTCGGGGAAGCGCAGCGCCCTGTCCCGCAGCCGGCCCACGTCGTAGAGCTTGTTCGTGCTGAAGCAGTCCAGGAACAGCTGGGGCTCCTCGCGGATGCCCTCGACCACCCGCCGCCGGGCGAACAACGACGGGTAATAGGGCTGCAACCGCCCGCTCGACTCGAACAACCGCGAGATCTGCCCCGACACGAAGTCCGCCCCGGTCCGCTCGATCTCGGTGAGCAGGCTCTTGCACGCGTGCCTGGGCAGCTCGTCGTCGCTGTCCAGGAACATGACGTACGGCGCGGCCGCGGCGTCGATGCCGTCGTTGCGGGGCGCCCCGCAGCACCCGCTGTTGACCTTCCTGCGCAGGTAGCGAACCCGCGGATCGCGCTCGGCGAGCCGGGCCGCCACCTCCGGCGTGCCGTCCGCGCTGGCGTCGTCGACGATGATCACTTCGAGGTCGCGTAGCGACTGGCCGAGCACAGAGCGCACGGCCCTGGGCAGGCGGGCCGCGTCGTTATACGTGATCACGACAACGCTGCAGTCCGGCATCCCAAGTCCCCCCGCTGGTCCAACTGCCTGCGGGGATGGCACTTCCCCCGGGCGGGGAGGAGTGTCCGGACTTGATGGAGTATTTGCTGAAAATCAGCGCATAAGGCGACGAATTATCCAGGCGATGACCAGCAGCCCCACGATCGCGGCCGCGACGGGCGCCAGCCGCTTCAGCACCGGCTGTCCGGCGATCTCCAGCAGGTCGAGCGCCTCCTCGTCAGGCGTGCGCGACGTCCGCAGCGTGCCCGCGGGGCGTACGTCCTCGTCGGGAGTGGGCACAGCGCTCAGGTGCCGCTCCTCCTCCTGCGCCTGGGCGGGCTCCACAGTGGGCTCGGACAGCAGCGCGGCCAGGTTTTCCGCGAACTTGTCGATGAGCTTCGCGCCCACCTCGGCCATCACGCCCCGCCCGAACTGGGCGGGCCGCCCGGTCACGTTGAACGTCGTCTCCACGGTCACCGCCGTGGCGTCCTCGTGCGCTGCGAGGCGGGCCTTGACCGAGGCCGATGCCGTGCCGGAGCCCCGGGCCTCCTTGCCCGACGCCTGGATGGTGAGCGAGTAGGAGTCCTTGTCCACGTCCTCGAACCTGGCGGTCCCCCGATACGTCACCATGATCGGGCCGACCTTGACCTTCAGCCTGCCGGTGAACTCGTCGCCCTCGTAAATGTCGAGTGTCGCCCCGGGCAGGCACGGCGCGACCCGCTCTACGTCGAGCAGCACGGCCCAGGCCTGCTCGATCGGGACTGGAACAGTGAACTCGTGCTCGAACCGCATCGCCATCGATCCGCTCCTTCTGCCGATGTTGCGACACTACGACGGGCGGGGGCGCCCCTGGAAGAGGCGCCCCCATAGAGGTCAGAGCGTGCCCGCCGCGGTGCGGACAGCGCGGTGGGTCAGGACCCTGGCCAGGTGACGACGGTAGTCTGGCTGGGCGTGCAGATCCGTCGGCGGCGAGGTGTCCGCCGCCGCCTCCTCGCACGCCTGCCGGATCTGGTCGCCCAGCTCCATGCCCTGCAGGGCGGACTCGGTGGCACGGGCACGCACGGGCGTCGGGCCCATGCACGTCAGCCCGATCCTGGCCTCGGCGATCGCGCCGTTGGAACGCTTGACGGCCGCCGCCACGCCGACGATCGCCCACGCCTGCGCGGTGCGGTGGAACTTTTCGTAGTGGAAGCCCCAGCCCTCGCCCAGCTTCGGGATCTTCACCCCGGCCAGGATCTCCCCGGGCCCCAGCGACGACTCCAGGTAGTCGACGAAGAACTCGGCGGCCGGGATCTCCCGCTCGCCCTGCGCCGACCTGGCCACGAACACGCCCTCCAGCGCCAGCACCACGGCCGGCAGGTCGCCTGCCGGGTCCGCGTGCGCCAGCGAGCCGCCGAACGTGCCCCGGTGCCTGATCGCCGGGTCCGCCACGTGGGCCGCGGCCAGCGCCACCAGCGGGCAGCCGGCGTTGACCACGTCGGAGCGCATGACCTCGTCGTGCGTGGCCATCGCGCCGATGAACACGTGGTCGCCGCGGTCGTGCACGCCCTTCAGCTCCGCCAGCCGGCCGATGTCGACCAGCGTCGACGGGTATGCCAGCCGCATCCGCAGCAACGGCAGCAGCGACTGCCCGCCGGCCAGGACCTTGGTGTCCTCGTCCGACGCGAGCGCCTGCGACGCCTCGGCGAGCGACTCCGGGCGCACGTACTCGAACTGCGCGGGGATCATGGCCGCACTCCTTCCAGCGCCCGTTCCTCCAGTGCCCTCCAGACACGTTCGGGCGAGCACGGCATCTCGACATCGTGAATGCCGAACGGGCGCAGGGCGTCCACGATGGCGTTCACCACGGCCGGTGTCGAGGCGATCGTCCCGGCCTCGCCGACGCCCTTGACCCCGAGCGGGTTGCTGGTCGCCGGCGACTCGGTCCTGTCGAGGGTGAAGTCCGGCAGGTCCGCCGCCGACGGCAGCAGGTAGTCGGCCATCGTCGTGGTCAGCAGGTTGCCCTCGGCGTCGTACACGGCCTCCTCGAACAGCGCCTGCGCGATGCCCTGCGCGATGCCGCCGTGCAGCTGGCCGTCGACGATCAGCGGGTTCACCACTTTGCCGATGTCGTCCACCGCCACGTACGAGCGGATCTTCACCATGCCCGTCTCGGTGTCCACCTCCACAGCGCACAGGTGGGTGCCGTGCGGGAAGGAGTAGTTGTCCGGGTCGAACGTGGCCTCGGAGTCGAGCCGCGCCTCCACGCCCTCGGGCAGGTCGTGCGCCAAGAACGCGGCGAACGCCAGCTCCTGGATGGTCTTCTGCGACTCCGTGCCCCGCACCTTGAACGCCCCGGCCTCGAACTCCAGGTCGTCCGGCGAGCACTCCAGCAGGTGCGCGGCCAGCTTGCGCGCCTTGTCCTTGACCTTCTCGGCCGCCTTCAGCACCGCGATGCCGCCGATGACCAGCGAGCGCGAGCCGTAGGTGTCCATGCCCTTGTGCGCGATCGCCGTATCACCGTGCAACACCGTGATGTCGTCGAACGGCACCCCCAGCGCGTCGGCCACGATCTGGCTCCACGCCGTCACATGTCCCTGCCCGTGCGGGGACGTACCGGTGATGACCTCCACCTTGCCCGTGGGCAACATGCGCACGGAGCCGTGCTCCCAGCCGCCCGCGCCGAAGTTGGCCTGTCCGAGCAGCCTGGACGGCGCCAGGCCGCACATCTCCGTGTACGTGCTCACGCCGATCCCCAGCTGCACCGGGTCGCCCCGGTCCCGCCGGTCGCCCTGTTCGGCACGCAGCTTGTCGTAGCCGAACATCGCGGTCGCCTTGTCGGTCGCCGCCTCGTAGTTGCCCGAGTCGTAGGTCAGCCCCGAGATCGTGGTGTACGGGAACTCATCGTGCTTGATCCAGTTGCGCCTGCGTACCTCCAGCGGGTCCATGCGCAGCTCGGCGGCCAGCTCGTCCATCACCCGCTCGATGCCGAACGTCGCCTCGGGGCGGCCCGCGCCGCGGTAGGCGTCGGTGGGCATCTTGGTGGTGAACACGCCGGTGCAGCCGAACTCGTAGGCGTCCATCTTGTAGATCGCGTTGAACATCGACGCGCCCAGGAGCGGGATGCCCGGCGTGATCAGCATCAGGTACGCGCCCATGTCGGCCAGCAGGTCCACCTGCAGGCCTCGGATGCGCCCGTCGGCGTCGGCGGCCAGCCGGATGTGCTGGAGCTGGTCGCGGCCGTGATGCACGGTCAGGTTGCCTTCGGAGCGGGACTCGGTCCACTTGACCGGCTTGCCGAGCTTGCGCGCCAGCAGCAGACAGAGCACCTCCTCGGCGGTGACCTGCAGCTTCGAGCCGAACCCGCCGCCCACGTCGGGCGCGATCACGCGGATCTTGTGCTCGGGGATGCCGGTGACGACTGCCAGCATGACCCGCAGCACGTGCGGGATCTGCGTGGATGACCAGAGCGTGTACGAGTCGCCGTCGGTGTCGGCCATGACCGCCCGCGGCTCCATCGCGCTCGGGATGAGCCGTTGTTGCCGGAACGTCCGGTCGATGACGATGGGCGCATCCCTGAACGCGGCCTCGATGTCACCCGAGGTGATCTTGGTGCTGAATGCCTTGTTGCCTGCCTCGTGCACCTTCGGGCTGTCCGCGGTCAGTGCCTCCCTCATGTCGAGCACCGCGGGCAGCTGCTCGTACTCGACGTCGATGGCCTCCAGCGCGTCGGCCGCACGGTAGCGGTCGGTCGCGATCACGCAGGCCACGGCCTCGCCCACGTACCGCACCTCCGACACCGCCATCGGCGGGTGGTCGGGGATGACCACGTCCTCACTCACCGGCCATGCGCACGGCAGGCTGCCCTGCTCGGCGGCGAAGTCCTGACCGCTGAACGCCGCCACGACCCCAGGAAGCTCACGTGCCCCCGACACGTCGACCCTGGTGATCCTCGCGTGCGCCATGGGGCTGCGCAGGAACATCACGTGCAGGAGGCCAGGACGCGTGAGGTTGTCCGTCCACTGCGTGCGCCCCGTCAGCAGCCTTGCGTCCTCCTTGCGCTTACGCGGCCGGCCGACCTCGCGTGTGCCCGCCGGCTCGTTGATCTGGTCGCTCTCGGCTATCTGCTCGGCCACCAGGCCGGCGTCCATTTCGCTCACGGCGTGGTCACCGCCCGTCCCATTTCCTGCGCGCCCCTGCGTACGGCACGGACGATGTTGCAGTAGCCGGTGCAGCGGCAGAGGTTGCCCTCCAGACCTTGCCTGATCCTCTCCTCCGACGGGTCGGGATCCTCTCGGAGCAGGTCTATCGCGGCCATGACCATGCCGGGCGTGCAGTAGCCGCACTGCAGCGCGTGCTCTTCGTGGAAGGCCTGCTGCATAGGGTGCATCGACCCGTTGGCGCCCAGGCCCTCGATCGTGACGACGTCGCAGCCGTCGGCCTGGACGGCGAGGACCGAGCAGCTCTTCACGCTCTTGCCGTCCAGCATGACCGTGCATGCGCCGCAGTTGCTGGTGTCGCAGCCGACAGGGGTGCCGGTCTTGCCCAGCCGTTCTCGTAGCAGATGAACGAGAAGGAGCCGCGGCTCGACGTCCTCCTCGTACTTGACCCCGTCGACGGTGACGGTGATTCGGGGCATACGTCCTCCCTCAGGAGCAGGGGAAAGGCGGACACACCCGAACCTACGCCGGTGTTACTCCCGGTCAAGGGTTACTTACCGCGGACCGCCCGTGCGACGATCGCGACAAGCCCTGCGAACGCCAATCCCAGCACCGTGACGCCGATCAGGACCAGCGGATCCGTGATCGCGCGTGTCACGATCAAAATACCCAGAACGACGAAGAGCACGCCGCTGAGCAGGGCCATCCAGTCCGTCCTGTGGAGCTGACGCGGTCGCTCGACCTCACGCGGCACGCCGCACCTCCATGTCGCCGAGCCCACCCCGCAGGTTGAGCACGATTGTCGAGACCTCGCCCTTGGGTTTGGTCTCCGGCTCCAGCACCTTGTCCAGCCGGATGTCCACGCCGCCCCGGACCGACTGGTCGACCGTGATGTCGCCGACCTTGTTGGAGGCGTGCACCTCCAGCCTGACCGTCGGCGGCACGATCACCTCCAGCTCGCCCACCGACACCGCGGCGCTGACCGTCGCCGTCGTGCCCGGGGCCAGCTCCAGCTCTGACAGGTCCAGCCGGCCGTCGCCGACGCCGACGTCGTAGGTGGCGTTCAGCTCGGCGAGCGTGGTCGGGGCCCACTCGGACGGGCCGATGTTCCGCGGCAGGCCGCCCAGCATCAGGCCCAGGCTCACGATGAGCGCCACCGCGGTCCCGGCCGCCACCAGCCCGGCGCCGCGGCCCCACCAGGCCGCCACCAGCAGCCCGGCGCCGATCGTGATGAGCATCGCGCCGGCGACGATGGTCGGGCTCACTCCGGCGGCCGACCGGGCTTGGACCGCCACGACGATCCCTCCAATGATGATTGCCAGCAGGATGGTGATGGCGCCGATGAACGACTTCGGCCTTCGCTCCTTCGTCGGGAGCGGTCGGCCGTACAGGGCAGGGTCGTACGGCGAGTAGCCGCCTTCCCGCTTGGCCGGGTCCAGCGGCCGGTACGGGCCGCTGGGCGCGAAGGGCTCGCCGTATGGCGTGTAGTCGACGGCGGTTGTGGGCTGGGGGCGGTAGGTGCTCGGCTGGGGCGGCGCCGCATGCTGCGCGGTCACCGCGTTGTCCTCGGCCTGAGACGTGTGCTGGCCCACGGACGTCACCGTCTCGTCCGCCTGCGTCGCCTGATCCGCGTGCGTCGCCTCGTCCTCGCGGGTCGCTTCGTCCGCGTGCGCCGCTTCGTCCGCGTGCGCCGCCTCCGCGCCCGCGACTGTCGCCTCCCGGGCCGTCGCGCCCATGGCCGGAGCCTCAGAGGCCGCCGTCATGGAGTCCCCGGCCTGGTGCGGCTCTGCGGCGGGCCCAGGCGTCGGCGGGCTCGTGGGCGCGGGCCGGGCTGTGGGCGCCGGGCGTACCGGGGGAGCGGCCTGCGGGCTGGTGTAGGACGGCGCGGCCTGGTCCTGCACGCGCCTGCGGCTGAGCCGCTCCGGCATCGACCGGGCCAGCCCCAGCAGATCCACCCCGCTGGAGTGCGCCGCCAGCAGCGACACGGCCAGGAGCACCCCGACCACCAGCGTCCCTGTGTCGAACCAGATCGTGGCCAGGTTGATCGCCAGCCCGAACGCCAGCACCGCCGTCAGCAGCGCCAGCACGGCCTCGGCGTCGAAGTCGCGCCGCGTCCACTGCTCGATGATCCCTGGCCCCCCGTTCGGCTCCTTCATCAGCAGGAACGCCGCCAGATACAGGAACAGGCCGACCCCCGAGCCGAGCAGCAGCACGGCGAAGGTCACCCGGAACACCACGGGATCGATGCCGGTATACCGCCCGAGGCCCGCGCACACTCCCATGAGGAAGCGTCCCTCGCTGCTGCGGCGCAGCATCTTCGGGCCGGCGGCCGGTTCTCTGGGCGGAGCTTCTGTCATGCAACCATCGTCGCCCTGCGCGCGGGGTGCTCGCATCCGGGACACCCCTGACCCGACCCGGGGGTTGTTCCCTGATGCCCGGGACGTCCCCGACATGTGACGATGGCCATGTTATGGCTGACCAGAAGACTCTCGCCGAGCCCAACGGCGACGCGCCGTACCGGCGCATGATGCGCCCCATGGAGGGCCGCCTGCTCGGCGGCGTGGCCCAGGGGCTGGCGACGCAGCTCAAGCTTGATCCGGTGGTGATCAGGCTGGCGTTCGTGCTGCTCAGCGTGGTCGACGGGGTCGGTGGCGTGGTGTACGCGGTGTTGTGGATGATCACACCGAAGCAGCCGTACGAGGGCCAGCCGCCGCAGCGGGACTGGAGCCAGCTCGCGGCGTTCACCGCGATCGGGGTGGCGCTGCTGGCGTTCGGGTGGCTCACGGGGGCCTCCCAGGGAGGGATCGGCATGCTGCCGTTCGCGGTGGGCGGCATCGGCGCGTTGATCCTCTGGCAGCAGGCCGACCCCGAACGCCGCCGGAGCTGGATGAGCGGGGCCGCGCTCAGCATCAGGAAGAACCGCGTGCGCACGCTGCTCGGCGTGGTGCTCGTGGTGATCGGCGCGGCCGGGTTCCTGTACTCGCAGGGCGAGCTGGCCCAGGCCAGACCGGGGCTGTTGTTCACGGTCGTGGTCGTCGGCGGTCTGGCGGTCATCGCCGCGCCCTGGCTCGCGGGTCTGTGGAAGGAGCTGCAGCTGGAGCGGCGCGAGCGCATCAGGCAGGAGGAGCGCGCCGAGGTCGCGGCCATGGTGCACGACTCGGTGCTGCACACGCTCACGCTGATCCAGCGGGTCGCCCACGACCCGCGCGAGGTCACCCGCCTGGCCCGCTCCCAGGAGCGCGAGCTGCGCAACTGGCTCTACCAGCCCGCGCAGGACGCCGACGCCACGCTGGCGGCCGCCGTACGCAGGATCGCGGCCGAGGAGGAGGATGCGCACGGCGTGCCCATCGAGGTGGTCTGCGTCGGCGACATGGATCTCGACGGAGGCGGCAGGCTCGGCGCCATGCTAAAGGCGGCCAGGCAGGCGATGGTCAACGCCGCCAAATACTCTGAAAGTCCATCCGTTTCCGTCTACGCGGAAGTAGAGGGTGAAGAAGTCACGATTTTCGTGAAGGATCGGGGCAAGGGGTTCGACCTCGAGGCGGTGCCACTCGACCGGATGGGGATCAGGCAGTCCATCATCGGGAGAATGGAACGTCATGGGGGCGCGGCCCGCGTACGCACCGAGCTCGGCGAGGGCACGGAAGTGATGTTGACGATGAAGGTGGAGAAGGCATGACGCGCGTATTGATCGTCGACGATCACCGGCTGTTCCGGTCCGGGGTGCGTGCCGAGCTGGGCGACTCCATCGAGGTGGTGGGCGAGGCCGAGGACGTCGAATCGGCCGTCAAGGCGATCGCCGAGCACCAGCCCGACGTGGTCCTGCTGGACGTGCACATGCCCGGAGGCGGCGGCCAGGAGGTGCTGCGCCGCGTGCTGGGCTCCGGCTCCCAGGTTCGCTTCCTGGCGCTGTCGGTCTCCGACGCCGCCGAAGACGTCATCGGCGTGATCAGGGGCGGCGCGCGTGGCTACGTCACCAAGAACATCAGCGGCAAGGAGCTGACCGACGCCATCCGCAGGGTGGCCGACGGCGACGCGGTCTTCTCGCCGCGGCTGGCCGGGTTCGTGCTGGACGCGTTCGCCTCGTCGGAGGCGCCGTCGATCGACCCCGAGCTCGACTCGCTGACGCAGCGCGAGCGCGAGGTGCTGCGGTTGATCGCGCGCGGGTACGCGTACAAGGAGATCGCCAAGGAGCTGTTCATCTCGGTCAAGACCGTGGAGACGCACGTCTCGTCGGTCCTGCGCAAGCTCCAGCTCTCCAACCGACACGAGCTGTCCCGCTGGGCCACCGCCCGACGCCTCGTCTAATACACCGTTACGGGAAGGTTATCCGTTTTCGGCAGTCGAAACACCCGTCTCAATTGTCACACAAGGAGGTAGATAGGCACTTAATCCAGGAGTAACCCCTTTGAAGCGCGTCATCCGGATGCTTCCGGCCGTGGTCGCACTGGTCGCCGCGACGGCCTGTGCGGCGGAGAGCGTCCCCGTATCGCGAGCTCACGCCGCGCCGGCGCCCCAGTTGGCCGCCGCGGTCGCCGCCCCGGCGAAGAAGGTCAAGCTCGGCATCGCCGACATCACTCCCATGGGGGAGAAGACCGAGAAGGTAGGCGTCGGCTTCCCGATCATCGTCACGTTCGACCGTGACGTCAAAGCCAAGGACAGGGCGGACGTCGAGGCGCTGCTGGAAGTGACACCGGAGAAGCCGGTCGAAGGCGCTTGGCGGTGGGTGTCGGCACGCAAGGTCATCTACCGGACCAAGACGTACTGGAAGCCGTACCAGAAGGTGCTCTTCACCGCGAAGCTGTCGGAGCTGCCGGGCAACACCGGCGCCAAGGACGTCTCCCGCCGCTTCGCCGTCGGTGCGCAGCACATCTCCGTGGTCAACACCCGTTCGCACACGATGAAGGTCTACCGGAACGGCAAGCTCGCCAAGAAGATCTCGATCAGTGCAGGAAAGGGCGGCCTGATCAGGAACGGCGTGGACGTCTACCTGACCACGAGCGGTATCCACCTCACGATGGGCAAGAAGGCCGTCGAGACCATGACCTCCTCCTGGATGGGCGTGACGGATCCGAAGGACCCGCGCTACTACAAGGAGGAGATCCCGTGGGCGGTCCGCATCTCCGACAGCGGCGAGTACGTCCACCAGAGCGCCGGCTACTACCACTTCCTCGGGCGTTCCAACCAGAGCCACGGCTGCGTCCGGGCCACCCCGGCCGGGGCCAAATACTTCTACACGATCGCCCAGCGCGGTGACGTCGTGAAGATCACCGGCACCAAGCGCAAGCTCCAGTGGAACAACGGATGGAGCTACTGGCAGCTCAACTGGACCCAGTGGAAGAAGGGCAGCGCCCTGTAAGCCGAGGCCGCCGGTGGGCCATCCCCGCCGGCGGCTACCCGTTCGCCGGCGTCACAACTTCTCGAGCGGCGCGTACGCCAGCAGCAGTGTCTTCTCCCCGCCGCTACCGAAGTCGATCTTGACCTTGGTCTTCTCCGCGACCCCGTCCACGGCCACCACCGTGCCCAGCCCGAACGCGTCGTGCGAGACCCGATCGCCCGGCGTGAGCGACGGCACCTTGCGCCCGCCGGCACCCCCGCTCTTCGCCGGCGCGGGCCTGGCGGCGGGCTCCCGCCGGGTGGCCGCGCTCCAGGCCGACTTCTCCGGATCGGTACGCCAATCGATGAGCTTGCCCGGCACCTCGTTGACGAAGCGCGAGGCGGGATTGAAGGACGGTGACCCCCATGAGCTGCGTACGGCCGCCCGCGTGAGGTAGAGCCGCTTCTGCGCCCGCGTGATCCCCACGTAGGCCAGCCGCCGCTCCTCCTCCAGCTCCTTCGGCTCGCCCAGCGACCGGATGTGCGGGAAGACTCCGTCCTCCATGGCCGTCAGGAACACCACGGGGAACTCCAGCCCCTTGGCCGTGTGCAAGGTCATCAGCGTGACGACTCCCTGCCCGCCGTCCGCCTCGGGGATCTGGTCGGCGTCGGCTACCAGCGACACCTGCTCGAGGAACTCCACCAGCGTCCCCTCCGGATTGGCCTCCTCGAACTCCGAGGCCACGGAGATGAGCTCGTTGAGGTTTTCCAGGCGCGACTCGTCCTGCGGATCCTCTGAGGCCTCCAGCTCGGCGCGGTAACCGGTGGCCACCAGCACCTCCTCGGCCAGGGCCGACGGCGGCATGCCTTCCGCCTTGGCGATGAGCTCTTCCACCATCGCGACGAACTCGCGCACGGCGTTGAGCGACCGCGTGGCCATCCCGTACGCCTCGTCGGCCCGCCGCAGCGCCTCCCAGAACGTGATGCCTTCGCGCGACGACAGCGCCTCGATCATCGCCTCTGCCCGGTCTCCGATGCCGCGCTTGGGCACGTTGAGTATGCGCCGCAGCGACACCACGTCGGCCGGATTGGACAATACTCGCAGGTAGGCCAGCAGGTCCTTGACCTCCTTGCGCTCGTAGAAGCGCACGCCCCCGACCACCTTGTAGGGCAGGCCGGTGCGGATGAAGATCTCCTCGAAGACCCGGGATGCGGCATTGGTCCGGTAGAAGACGGCGACCTCGCTCGGCTTCACGCCTTCCTCGTCGCTGAGCCGGTCGACCTCCTGGGCCACGAACATGGCCTCGTCGTGCTCGTTGTCGGCGACGTATCCGACGATCTTGGGCCCGTCGCCCTGATCGGACCAGAGGTTCTTGGGCTTGCGCGACTCGTTGCGCGCGATCACGGCGTTGGCGGCGGCCAGGATGTTCTGGGTGGAGCGGTAGTTCTGCTCCAGCAGGATGGTCCGCGCGTCGGGGTAGTCGCGCTCGAACTCCAGGATGTTGCGGATCGTCGCGCCACGGAACGCGTAAATGGACTGGTCGGCATCGCCCACCACGCACAGCTCGGACTGGTCGGCCCCCGCCCGCACGAGGTCGCCGTCCGTCGTCCGCAGCTCAGGATGCCCGACCAGCTCCCTGATCAGGATGTATTGCGCGTGGTTGGTGTCCTGGTATTCGTCCACCAGCACGTGCCTGAACCGCATCCGGTAGTGCTCGGCCACCTCGGGGAAGAGCTGGAACAACGTCACCGTGTTCATGATGATGTCGTCGAAGTCCATCGCCCCGGCCTCGGTCAGCTTGAGCTGATAGGCCTTGTACGCCTGCGCGAGCGTCTTCTCCAGATGCGAGCCCGCCTTGTCCATCGCGGTCTCGTAGTCGATCAGCTCGTTCTTGAAGTTGCTGACCTGCGCCGAGAACGAGCGCGGCGGGTAGCGCTTCGGATCGAGCTCCATCTCCCTGCAGACCATCGCCATGAGCCGCTGCGAGTCGGCCTGGTCGTAGATCGAGAAGCTGGACGGGAACCCGAGCCGCTTGGCCTCCCGCCGCAGGATGCGCATGCAGGCGCTGTGGAACGTCATCACCCACATGGCCTTGGAGCGCGCTCCGACGAGCTTGTCGATGCGCTCCTTCATCTCGCGGGCGGCCTTGTTGGTGAAGGTGATCGCCAGGATCTCGCCCGGATGCACCTTGCGCTCGGCCAGCAGGTACGCGATGCGATGGGTGAGCACCCGCGTCTTTCCCGACCCCGCCCCCGCCACGATGAGCAGTGGACCGCCGTGATGGATCACGGCCTCGCGCTGCTGCGGGTTGAGACCGTCGAGCAAGGTGTGGTCAACAGAGACTTGGGTGGGCACGCGTCTAGGTTAAGACCCACCACCGACAAACGGCGCATGGAATGCCATCGCCAGGGCTCCGGTTGTCTTTCAAGGGAAGGTCAAGGAGGGGGAGCGATGCTGCCGGAAGCCGAGATCAACAGGGTGCTCGTCGTGACCGCGCATCCCGACGACGCCGATTTCGGTGCCGCTGGGAGCGTGGCGCTGTTCGTGGACCGGGGAGTGGAGGTCACTTACCTGCTGATTACGGATGGTGACGCGGGCGGCAACGAACGTATCCTGGACAACTCCGGCATGGCCGAGCTCCGCAGGGGCGAGCAGCGGGCCGCGGCCAAGGCCGTCGGCGTGACGGACGTGCGCTTCCTCGGCTACTCCGACGGGCAGGTGGTGCCTTCGCTGGAGCTCCGGTGCGACATCGCCCGCGTGATCCGCCAGGTCCGACCCGACCTCGTCATCACCCATCACCCGGATCGCAACTATCGATTCATCGCCCCCAGCCACCCCGACCACCGCGCGGTGGGCGGCGCCACCCTGGACGCCGTCTACCCGGACGCCCGCAACCCCTACGCCTTCCCCGAGTTGCTCAGGGACGAGGGCCTGGAGGCGTGGACGGTGCGGGAGGTCTGGCTGAACGGCGGCTCGACCCCGAACCACTGGGTGGACATCACCGACGCCATGGACCGCAAGCTCGCGGCCTTGCAGTCGCATGTGAGCCAGGTGTCGCACGTGGAAGGGTTCGCCGAGTTCGTCAGGGGCCGCTTCGCCGCCTGGGCCGAAGAGGCCGGCTTCGGCGAGGGCCGCTACGCGGAGGGCTTCCAGGTGGTCCCCACGGCTTGAGTGCCTCATGAGCGTATGGAACAGGGCGTCTAGGGCACGGAACCGGGGCGGCACCACCCTGAGCGCGGGCTGCCCGGTGACCTCGGAGATGATGTCGAAGTCGCGGTCGTAATGCAGGACCGTCGCCCCGTGCACCTCGGCACAGGCGGCGATCAGCAGGTAGATCGTTCTTGTCGCTGCTGTACTTTATTGGATTTCCTGAAGTCGGGACCTTGGTTCAGCGTGGGAGGAAGCCACCCCCTCCTTCTGCGTGGTGTAGGCGTATCCGTCTCCTCGTTGGAGGAGGCGGAAGTGCCGATGGTGGATGCCTTGGACGGTCCCGTGGGCGGTGGTGATGTTGAAGTAGCCGGTGACGCGGACGGCGACGCGCCCGGTGTAGGTGCCCTGCTTCTTACCGGTGGGCACGACGGCTCGGGTGAGGTCTCCGGTCTGGTAGCCGAAGTGCTGCTTCCTTCCAGGCATGCGAAGGCGGGGGAAGCCGTGCTTGTCAGTGCGGGTACGGGCGTGGGTACCGCGGCTGGCACACCCGGCGACCAGCACCGTGGAGACGGTTTCGGTGATGGTCTCGAGCCTTCCGACGGCCACGGCGTCGAGGGTGTGGGTCTTGGGCAGGTGGTTGCGGGTGCGGTTCCACTTCGTCCGGCCACCGGAGGCCACGTGTGTGGGCAGGCGGACGTCGAGTGCTCGCCACAGCGCCCAGCGCGTGGACTGCACAGCTGCCGCGTCCCGGAGTGGGGCCTTGGCCTGCGCGAGGATCTTGGCCAGCAGTTCCGGCTTGCTGGCGAGGAAATCTTCGATGGGGCGGTTGCTCTTGGCCTGGTTGCAGGATACGCAGGCCAGGGTGAGGTTGGCGACGCGGTCGGATCCTCCCCTGCTGCGGGGGCGGATGTGGTCGATGTTCAACGGCACTCCGCTGCTACCGCAGTAGGCGCAGGTCCGCCCCCACTTGGCCAGCAGGTACTCGCGGACCTCGGTTCCGTGCAGGGTGCCGTGCTGGTACTCGACGCCTTCCAGAGGCCTGCCAGCGGCAATGGCCTGGGTGTCGAACGCGACCCGCTCTACGTGCACGGCCCGCAGGGTGCCCAGCGGGCGAGCCGGTCGACCCACGAGACTGTGGTGGCCACGCGGTGTCGCAGGGATGGAGGGAGCCAGCCTGACCTGCGGGTGCGATTGGCGAAGCGGGGCTTGCGGTAGCGCAGGTTCCGGCTGCGGCGTCCGCGTCGGTGGGCGGCCCGCTGCGCCATCTTCGTGCGGATCGTGGCGCCACGGTGGTCAAGTTGGATCGCGAACCTGGCCCGGCGCTCGCTGCCCTGCGCGGTGAACACCGCGAGGCCGGTGTGCTGGGAACCGGGGTCAACGCCCAGCTCCGCCCCATCGACCTGCGAGGAGTCGATGGTGCGGTCCTTGAGACGGATGACGAACGGGGTGCGCCGGTGAACTGCCGGGGGTCTCACCTCGCACATGTCCCGCGCCCGGTGCGCTACGGCCTTCGAGCCCCGTTTCGTCCCTGATCCTGGGGTTGTCTGCTGACTCGAATTCGAGAGCGCGCTGCTGGTGAGGCACAGCGCGGTCGGTCTTCTGTCGTACGCGGAACGTAGCCAACGTCGGTCACCTCCTCGAACGGTTGTTGGCTGGTGCTGGTAACACTTAGGCTTCAGCCTGCTTGGGCTAAAGCCCCCGCCCTATGCGGGGGATCCGGTTACGATCTCCGGGTCCAGAAGGTTGGTATTGTCCCGGGTGCGCCAGTACTCGAAGGCCCCGCGACGCTTTGCCTGTTCGGCAATTTTTTCCAGGGCCGCGTGGACGGTCTCCTTTACGGTCGAAGTCCCCAACTCGTGCTGGGCGACCTCCAGAAGCTCCTTGTCGATGTCGATCATGGTACGCACACAGCACCACCTCCGTACTTTCGGCGCACATAAGAATTAATGATCCTTATGGTGGCACTCCCTGGGATGCAGTGGCCTCGGGATGGTCACCCGGAAACCTTAAAGCATCGAGGTCGGACGCGTAGGGAACGCTCCATTGACGGGGGAGGATCTTCATCCAAAGGTGAAGAACTCTCATTCGCAGAATGACCGCAGCGCGCGGACTTACTTCTTTTTCGCAGCAATCCGGGCGAAGAGATAGCCCAAAGAGTTGGTCGCCAGGTGCAGCATGGCCGGGGCCAGGAGGCCGTTGTGACGGCGTAGCTCGCAGAACAGCACCCCGGCCGCCGCCGTCGACACCACGCTCCCCGCCACCACTCGCGCCATGTCCAGGTGGTTAGGCGACTCACCGGCCGTCAGGGCGCCCAGGGCCGGGTTGGCGCGGGCCATGTCCATGGCGGGCAGGATGTGCCAGAGGCCGAACAGGGTCGAGGAGACCGCCGTGGCGGCGACCGTGCCGTGCCGCTGGCGCAGCATGGCGTACAGGGCTCCTCTGAAGCCCACCTCCTCCAGGAGCACCGTGCCTAGCGGGACCTGGAGCAGAGCCTCCTCCAGGACGCGGGCGCGCGAGAGCGACAGGGCGCGCTCGTCGTGGAAGAGCGGCCTGGTGCGGGGATGCGATATGCCGACTGTGTAGACGGTGGCCACCGCCGCCGCCAAGGCGCCGCCCGCGATCGCGCCGCGGCGGCCGTGCTCAAAACCGAGCTCCTCCCACGACAGGCCGGACCTGCGGGCCATCGCCACCAGCGCGGCCGTGGCGGCGGTCGAGGTCAGAGGGCCCAGGCGGGGGACGACCTTGTTGTTCATGAGGTTGGCGGCGGCGAGGAGGGCGATCGAGCGGAGGAGCACCCTTGCAGGCTACGTCGCGCCACGCCCATCTCGCCCCGGCCTCGCGCCGATCGCCACCCCCGCCCCGGAAGGACCCCGTCAGGAGGCGGCGGCCGAGTTGCGCCAGCCCGCCGGGAAGCGGGTGCGGCGGCGTTCCTCCGGGGTGAGGCCGCCCCAGATGCCCTCCGATTCGCCCGCTCGTAATGCGTATGAGCGGCACTCCTCCATCACCTGGCAGCCCGCGCAGACCGCCTTGGCGCGCGCTTCCTGCAGGGGTGAGGGGGCGAGGGGGAAGAAGAGGTCAGGGTCGCTGGATCTGCACGCCCCCCGGCGCAGCCAGCCGATCTCCTCCAGTGGCATGGGTCAACGGTACGGCCTGGCCATGATCGACCACATCATCCTCTGGGTTGATCGAGGCGTACACCCACGGGAGACCTCGCGGCTTCAGCAGGCGCCCACCCCGCCTCGGTAGCCGTTCGCGAACGACGCCTGCCGTTGCTCGGCTGTGCCGTGGGCGGCCGGGTTCAGCCAGTCGTCCGTGGGGTCGCCGGCTGCCGCCAGGCTGGTCAGCAGTTCCTCTTCGTCGCCCGGCTGCGCCGTCAGCGCGCCGGAATTCACCAGGGCCGACAGGGTGCCGCCCGCGTAGCAGTCGGCCTGTAGCTCCATCTGCACGTTCAGCTGGAAGTCGGACTGTAGCTGGGCCTGGATGGAGTGCCCGAACTCATGAGGAATGATCACATAGACCGACCCGTCCCCCATCTCGTTCCAGAGGCCCCCCATCCAGGCCTCGTCATAGGCGATGAAGTGGCCCACGGGGCAGTAGAAGGCGTTGTTCGGCACGGAGGGCTGACCGCCGCAGCTCGGCCCCGAGTCGCCGGAGTACGGGACGAAGTCGACGATAGGCCGATATGTCTCCCCTAGCTGGGCGAACTGCTGCTTCCAGAACTCCTCCGTCAACGTCCGCGCCGTGCGGACATCGTCTTCGAACCGGTCTTCGCCCTGCGGATTCATGGACGGCGGGCGGGCGATGCCGCAGGACGCCAGCAGCAGGACAAGGACCACGATCAGCGGACGGAGGGTCACAAGCTTCAGACCTCCCACAGATGCACCGGCTCATTCGTGTGCATGCGCTCGATGTACTCGAGGGTCATGGCACGCAGCGCCTCGTGCCGGTCGCCGCCCTGCGCGTTGACCCGCTCCACCTGCCAGGTCGCCCCCGTACGCCCCGCCAGGCAGCGGCCCTCGATGATGGCGAGCAGCCGGTCGGCGACGGGCTGGGAGACGCCCCACTTGGCGAGCCCCTCGTGCGCCATGGGCAGCAGGCGGCGCAGGATCAGCTCGGCCGCGGGCACCTCGCCCATTCCCGGCCAGTACAGCCGCGCGTCCAGCCCGTGCCGCGCGGCGGCGCTGAGATTGTCCTCCGCCGCCTGGAACGACATCTGACTCCAGATCGGCCGCTCGGCGTACGGCAGGACGCGCATCAGACCGTAGTAGAAGGCGGCATTGGCCGCGACGTCGGCCACGGTGGGCCCGGCGGGCAGCACGCGGTTCTCCACGCGCAGGTGCGGCATGCCGTTCACCACCGCGTACACGGGCCGGTTCCAGCGGTAGATGGTGCCGTTGTGCAGGGTCAGCTCGTGGAGTTGGGGGATGCGTCCCTGTTCGAGCTCGGTACGCGGGTCCTCGTCCTCGCAGAGCGGCAGCAAGGCGGGGTAGTAGCTGACGTTCTCCTCGAACAGATCGAAGACGCTCGTGATCCACCGCTCGCCGAACCACACGCGCGGCCGCACGCCCTGCGCCTTCAGCTCGGCCGGTCGCGTGTCCGTGGCCTGCTCGAACAGCGCGATCCTGGTCTCGCGGTGCAGCTCCTTGCCGAACAGGTAAGGGGAGTTGGCCGCGACCGCGACCTGCACCCCCGCGATGGCCTGGGCGGCGTTCCAGTGCGCGGCGAACGCCTCGGGGCTCACCTGCAGGTGGAGCTGCACGCTCGTGCAGGCGGCCTCGGGTGCGACGCTGTCGGCGTGCGTGTCGAGGCGTTCGACGCCTTCGATGCACAGATGCAGGTCCTCGCCGCGGGCGGCGAAGATCTGCTCGTTGAGCAGGCGGTAGCGGGGGTTCGCGGAGAGCGTGCCCTCGCCGATGTCCTGCTCGCGCAGCGTGGGCAGGATGCCGATCAGGACCAGGTGCCCGCCCTCGGAACGGGCGCGTGACTCCGCATGGTTGAGCCGGGCCCGTACGTCGTTCTCCAGGTGGAGCGCGCCGTCGCCTCTCAGCTCCTGGGGTTCGATGTTGATCTCGACGTTGAACTGGCCCAGCTCCGTGGCCCAGTCCGGCTGCTCGATGGCGGCCAGCACCTCGGCGTTGCGCATGGCGGCCTCGCCGTCCGCGTCCACGATGTTGAGCTCGATCTCCAGACCGGCGAGGGGGCGTTCGAGCTCGAAGCGAGCTTCACCCAGCATCTGGGCGAAGACGTCGAGACATCGTCGCACCTTTTCGCGATATTTCCGCCGATCATCGCGGCTGAAGACCACCACCGGCACGTCCCTGCCCATATCTGGAAATGTCGCACGCCAACGCCCCCAAGACCAGGCCACCCCCTGGTCCTTTCCGCCAAACCTTTGCCGAACTCAACCCAGGTGAGGACACTTGGGGCCTTCTGACGGGAAGGCCGGAGTTCAGGATCCGCCTGTGATCGCCGGGCGTGGGATGCCCCAGGGAAGCCTGGCAGGGAGGCTGGGGTCCGGCGGTGGCTACGGCCCCGGGTCCAGCGGTGGCCACGGCCTCGGTCCAGAATGCGCTCCGTAACGGTGCTCAGCCACTGAAGGGCTCAGAGGCCGTGTTCCTGGAGGGCCATCAGCCGAAGTGCAATGGGTGGCGGCCCACTTGGCGAAGCCGTACAAGATGGGGGTCTTTGAAAAGCCCAGCCATCTACGGCGCCGCACGAAGATATGGGGGTCTTTGAAAAGCCCAGCCATCTACGGCGCCGCACGAAGATGACGAAGATAGGGTTCGGGGATGCGTGTTT
The DNA here is from genome assembly GCF_052245935.1 of Nonomuraea sp. 3N208. Taxonomy (NCBI): domain Bacteria; kingdom Bacillati; phylum Actinomycetota; class Actinomycetes; order Streptosporangiales; family Streptosporangiaceae; genus Nonomuraea; species Nonomuraea sp. 3N208. The sequence continues at coordinate 148,571 of NZ_JBQQBR010000013.1, forward strand.
TGGTTAGTGGTGGGGCGGGTTATATCGGCAGCACGGTGGCCTCGGCGTGTTTGGATGCCGGGATCTCGCCCGTGATTCTCGACAGTCTCGTGACCGGACGGCGGGAGTTCGCCGAGGGCCGGGCATTCTATGAGGGGGATATCAGCGATGGCCCGCTGATTGACAAAATATTTGCCGAAAATCCAGATATCGAGGCCGTCATCCATTGCGCGGCACTCATCGTCGTGCCCGACTCCGTGGCCGACCCCATCGGCTACTACCGAGCGAACGTGGCAAAGAGCCTGGAGTTCGCCGACCACCTGCTCCGCAACGGCTGCACCCGGATGATCTTCAGCTCGTCCGCCTCGATCTACCGCACGGGCGAGGACCACACGGTGGACGAGGACTCCCCGCTCGACCCCATGAGCCCCTATGCCCGGACCAAGGCGGTGTGCGAGGCCATGTTCGCCGACATCGCCGCCACCCGTCCCATCAAGATCCTCTCCTTGCGTTACTTCAACCCCATCGGTGCCGACCCGAAGATGCGCACCGGCCTGCAACTGCGGCGTCCCAGCCACGCCCTCGGCAAGATGATCGAGGCGTACGAGGACCATGCGCCCTTCCAGATCACCGGCACCGGCTACCCGACCAGGGACGGCACCGGCATCCGCGACTACGTCCACGTCTGGGACCTGGCCGCCGCACATGTCGAGGCTCTGCGGCGATTCGACGATCTTACGACAAGTGTGATCAACCTGGGCACCGGCGCGGGCACCACCGTCCGCGAGCTGGTCGAGGCGTTCAACCGCGTCGTCGACCGCCCGATCGAGGTCGTCGAGGCCCCGGCGCGCCCTGGCGACGTGGCCGGCGCCTACACCCGCAGCGACCGCGCCCGCCGCCTGCTCGGCTGGCAGGCCCGCTATTCCGTCGAGGACGGCATCAGGCACTCGCTCGAATGGGCGCGCCTGCGCGAGTCGCGACTCGGATAGACCCTGGACCGGCGCGGGCCCGCGGCAGTACGATTCGCATACGAACTGTTCGTACACGAAAGAAAAAATGGAAGAAGCTGAGGCGGCCCGCGAGGTGGCACGGCTCTACCCGGCGGTCTACCGGCGGTTCAAGGCGTCGAGAAGGCCGATCGCGGCCGGACTGACCGCCCGGATGCACGCTGTGCTCGCCCACCTGCTGGCCGCGGGACCGCTCACCCTGAGCGAGCTGGCCGAGCATCTGCAGCTGTCCAAGGCCGCGACCACCGAGTTGGTCACTCGGGTCGAGGAACGCGGCCTGGTGTCCAGGATCAGGGACGAGCGCGACCGGCGGCGGGTGTTCGTCTGGGTCACCGACGAGGGACGGGCGGCCGCCGCGGCGGCGGCGCCGCGGGTGCTCGAGGAGGACCTGCTGGCGCAGGCCGTGCGGAAGATGACGCTGCGGGAGCGCGAAGGGCTCGTGGCCGGGCTCCGAGCGCTCCTGAGAGACGGAGAGGACGGGTCATGAGCTGCGAGAGCTGCGGAATGCCGATGGAGACCGCCGAGGACCACGCCCCGGGCTACCCCGGCAGCACTTGGTGCCGCCACTGCTCCAACCCGGACGGAACGCTGCAGGACTTCGACGAGCGGTTCGAGCGCATGGTGCAGTGGCAGGTCCAGCGCACCGGGCAGCCGAGGCCCGAGGCTGAGGAGGCAACCAGGGCCTACATGCGAACGATGCCCGCCTGGCGCGACCACCCGAGACTGGTGTCATGAGGATCCTCGGCGTCGACAACATCCTGGTGGGCGTGGCCGACCTCGATCGGGCCAAGGAGTTCTACGGTGGCGTGCTGGGGCTGAAGGAGAAGTTCTCGACCAGAGAGATGGCCCTCTACGCGATCGGAGACGAGACCCCCGGCCTGCTGGTACGCGTCCAGGAGGCCGGTCCCGGCTCCATGCGCGTCTGGCTTGAGGTCCCCGACGCCCGCACCGTGGCGGCCGATCTGGGCGTGGCGCCGTTCGAGGTGTTCACGGGCTGGACGGTGGAGCTGGCCGACCCCTGGGGGAACGTCATCGGCCTCACCGACTACACCAAGCAGCCGCACCTCTCCCGCCTGGCGGCGGGAGAGGGCTGAATGCGCGCTCTAGAGCGTGAGCGTGTGGATGTTGCCCTGCGGGATCTCCTCCGGCACGTCGCTGTCCTCGCCGAGGTCGTTGACGTCGACCCACAGGTCCTCAGCCGGCGCCTTGATCTTGATCTTGGCGCCCCAGCCCGTGTACCGCGTGTCGGTGACGCCCTTCATCTTGCCGAGTACGCCGAAGTCGAGGGAGTATCCCGTGGTGAGCCGGGTGATCAGGCCCTTGGAATTCACCATGAGGGCATAGTCGAGCTTGATCTTGCCAAGTGCGCCCTTGATGTCCTCGCCGTAGAGCTTGAACAGCTCCTTGTACGTCATGGAGCCCTTGTACGTGCCGCTCTTGACGCTCTTGGCTTTGGTGACCAGTGCCTTGAGCACCTTCGGCTCGAAGATGTCGAGGGGCTGGTTCGGGGTCGTGCCGCTGGCGCCGCCCTTGTACCGCACCCACTTCTTGCCCTCTGGCAGGTCCTCGCTGTAAAGGCCGCCCTGCACGTAGGTGTGGCCGCCAATGCTGATCATCCGGTTTGACAGGCTGCCCGTGCCGCGGGAGGACAGGTCGGAGGCCACCACGCCGGACTTGCCGAACGCCAGCGCGCCGGTGGTCTTCTGGCTGGACGCGCTCTTACCGTCGATCTTGAGGCTGCTGGTCTCGGAGATTCTCACCCCGTGCCCGGCCACGTACTGCTTCTTCAGAGCCTTCAGCGGATCCACGGGTGCAGCCTGGGCGGCCGGTGCGGCGGCCATCGCGGGGGTCCCGGCGACCAGGGTGGCGGTGGTGGCTAACACCACGCCGGCGAGCATTCGCTTCATGCGGATTCCTTTGTTGAGGGGGATTACCGGTGCTTCCCGCCGAAACTTTCGTGCCTCGGGGTGAAGCGAGGTAGGGAAAAGCTGGGTCGTGATCATAGCGTTCCGGTACGCGTAGTGGATATCGGTGATCCTGCGTATATACGTAACGTCCCATAGCGATCACGGACGGGAAGGGCCCTACGCGTCCGAAACGGAAAGCGCCGGTCGTGCGAGCGCGGCCGCCGACGCCGGTGCTGCACTTGCGAGAATTCGCCGCATGCGATTCCTCCGAATCGGATGACCAGGGGCCCAAGGAATCCTGCCGATTAAAGATCACGGCCATATATCGGCGCTCGGGCGCTACGGCGGCGAATCGGTGCATTTCTCGTGCAGATCATCATCCGCACGGTCTCGCCCGGAGGGAGACTGGAGGAGAACGGGAGTGGGACCGGAAGTGAGATCAGCGTCACATAGTGGGAGAACCATGACCCGATGACCTGGGCAGGTCAAGCTTCGGGCTAGGCTTCACTGGCGGAAACGCCCGGCACGCACCCCTGAGCGTAGGAGCTCGCCGTGAGAGAGCGAGGAAAGCCGACAAGCGGCGAAGCGGACGCCACCGTCAGCGCAGTTGCCCGGGCCGTCGAACATCAGTCGGATAAGCAAGGACGGACCCTCGTGGACCTGTTCGAACATCAGGCGAAGGAGCTCTTCGCTGACTACGGCATCCCGGTGCCGCGCGGCATCGTCGCCCACACGGTGGAGGAGGTGCGGGCGGCCGCTGAGCAGTTGACCGGCCGCGTCGTCGTCAAGGCCCAGGTCAAGACCGGTGGCCGGGGCAAGGCCGGAGGCGTGAAGGTGGCCGATGACGCCGCCGATGCCGTCGAGAAGGCCACCGCCATCCTGGGCATGGACATCAAGGACCACACGGTCCACAAGGTGCTCGTGGAGGAGGCCAGCGCGATCGCGGAGGAATACTACTTCTCCTTCCTGCTCGACCGTGCGAACCGTACGTTCCTCGCGATCTGCTCCGCCGCCGGCGGCATGGACATCGAAGAGGTCGCCCACAGCGCCCCCGAGAAGGTCGCCAAGGTGCCGGTCTCGGCGCTGACCGGCATCGACCGGGCCAAGGCCCGCGAGATCGCGGTGGCCGGCGGGCTGCCGGAGAAGTCGCTCGACGGCGCCGCCGAGCTCATCGAGAAGCTCTGGTGCTGCTTCGTCGACGAGGACGCCACGCTCGTCGAGGTCAACCCCATGATCCTGTCGGCTGACGGCCAGGTGAAGGCACTCGACGGCAAGGTCACGCTCGACGACAACGCCTCCTTCCGCCAGCGGGAGCACGAGGCGCTCGCCGACAAGGCGGCCGAGGACCCGCTCGAGGCCGCGGCCAAGGAGAAGGACCTCAACTACGTCAAGCTCGACGGCAACGTCGGCATCATCGGCAACGGCGCGGGCCTGGTCATGTCCACCCTCGACGTCGTGGCCTACGCGGGTGAGGCGTTCCCCGGCAAGCCGTCTCCCGCCAACTTCCTCGACATCGGCGGCGGCGCCTCGGCCGAGGTCATGGCCGCCGGTTTGGAGATCATCCTCTCCGACCCCGACGTGAAGTCGATTTTCGTGAACGTCTTCGGCGGCATCACCGCCTGCGACGCCGTCGCCAACGGCATCGTCTCGGCGTTCAAGCTGCTGGAGAGCCGGGGCGAGACCGTGACCCACCCGCTGGTGGTCCGCCTCGACGGCAACAACGCCCTGCTCGGGCGGCAGATCCTGGCCGACGCCGCGCTCCCGCGGGTCGAGCTGGTAGACACGATGGACGACGCGGCCAAGCGGGCCGCCGAGCTCGCTGCGGTAGGTGCGTAAGTCATGGCCATCTGGTTGACCGAAAACAGCAAGATCATCGTTCAGGGCATGACGGGCGGGGAGGGCACCAAGCACACCCGCCGCATGCTCGCCTCGGGCGCCAACGTTGTGGGTGGCGTCAACGCCCGCAAGGCCGGGACCGTTCATGAGGGCCTGCCCGTGTTCGGCACGGTCAAGGAGGCCATGGAGCAGACCGGCGCCGACGTGTCGGTGGTGTTCGTGCCCCCGGCCTTCACCAAGGACGCCGTCAAGGAGGCCATCGACGCCGAGATCCCGCTCGTCGTGGTGATCACCGAGGGCGTGCCGGTGCACGACAGCACCGAGTTCTGGGCGTACGCCGTCGCCAAGGGCAACAAGACCCGCATCATCGGTCCCAACTGCCCCGGCATCGCCTCCCCCGGCGCCTCCAACGCCGGCATCATCCCCGCCGACATCACCACCGCCGGCCGCATCGGCCTGGTCTCGAAGTCCGGCACGCTGACCTACCAGCTCATGTACGAGCTGCGCGACTTCGGCTTCTCGACCGCGGTCGGCATCGGTGGCGACCCCGTCATCGGCACCACGCACATCGATGCGCTCCAGGCCTTCCAGGAGGACCCGGGCACCGACGCCATCGTGATGATCGGTGAGATCGGCGGGGACGCCGAGGAGCGGGCCGCGGCCTACATCGAGCAGCACGTGACCAAGCCCGTGGTCGCCTACGTGGCCGGCTTCACCGCGCCCGAGGGCAAGACGATGGGCCACGCGGGCGCCATCGTGTCCGGCTCGGCCGGCACCGCCCAGGCCAAGAAGGAGGCCTTGGAGAAGGTGGGCGTGCGCGTCGGCAAGACTCCGTCGGAAACGGCACGCCTCATGCGCGAGATCATGCAGGCTCGTTGATCATCGCCAAGAAGGCCCCGCGCACACCGCGCGGGGCTTTCCCATGTGTGGACAGCGCAGATCGTCTGATGGGGAGACGCCGCATGGGCACGAGGCGTCCGTCAGCCGCCCCGGTGAGCGGCCCACGGATCACCACGGAGTCGGCCCACTGTGCGTCGTAACGGCGGCGCGCCCTGCTTATGGTCGCATTCGCTACGGGCCTCCGTTGGCATCGTGCCTCGCTCTCTCCGGCCCAGGCTCATCGCTCCACTGACCGGGTCAGCAAGCGTCTCCCTGGACAGAGGGCGACCAACGACGGTGCTTGGGGCGGCCACGTCGCAGCGTAAAAGATTGAATATAAATCCCCCGGCGCGTCAACCAAGCACTGGTTGGGAAAGGTTGAGAAAATCACCTACTGTGACGGCCATTATCGACCAGTTGCGCGCTGCCCCCCGGTCGGTGCTCGGCAAGCTCCCCCGGGTCCCTGGCGACGACGACGAGTCCAGGCGACCGCTGCCCGTGTCGGGCATGCTGGCCGCGGCATGCACCCTGGGCGTCGGCTTGGCCGCACTCACCACGCTCACGCTGGTCGGGTGGATCGCCGCCCCGCGTGGCACGCTGGGCTCCGGGCTGCCGGGTGTGTTCCGTACGGCGGCGCAGCTCTGGCTGGCCGCGCACCACGCCGGGTTCGCGATCCCCGGCGGGCGGGTCGGGCTGCTGCCGCTCGGCTTGATCATGTTGCCGGCCGTGCTGCTCTACCGGGCGGGACGCTGGATGGCGCGCGACGCCGACCTGCGGCTCCGGCTGCCCGCGCGGCTGCCCAAGAACAGCCCCCGTGAGCAGGCTCAGGCTCGCCGCCGGGCCCAGCTGGTGCTGGTGGCGCAGGCGGGGGTGTCTCTGGCGGCCCCGTACGCGCTGCTGGCCGGGCTGATCGCGCTCGTGGCGAGCAACGAGATCACGCAGCCGTTCATCGGCGAGGCGCTGCTCAGCCACTTCGTGCTGGCGTTCCTGGCAGGGGCGCTGGCCACCGCACGGATGATCGGGCCCTGGCAGGTAATGCTCCGGCTGCTGCCCGAGCGGGTGCGCGCGCTCACCGTCGGCACGGCGATGGCCACCGCGTTGTTGCTGCTGGCCGGGCTGGCGCTGGTGCTGGTCGCCGTCGTGCTGAACTTCGAGCAGGTCAAGGAGCTGTCCAGCGTCCTGTCGCCGGGATTCGTGGGCGGGGTGCTGCTGGTGCTGCTCCAACTGCTCTACCTGCTCAACGCCGTCATCTGGGCCTCCTCGTACATCGCGGGACCGGGGTTCGCCATCGGGGCGGACACCCTGGTCGCGCCCACGGGCGTGCAGCTCGGCACGGTGCCGAGCCTGCCGCTGCTAGGGGCGTTGCCGGAGAGCGGGCCGGTGCCGGCGTGGATGATGGCGGTGATCGCGCTGCCGTTCGCGGCGGGGGCCGTGGCGGGGGTCATGGTGGCCAGGATCTCGCCGTCGCCGTCATACGAGGCGGCGCCGCTCTGGGGGTTCCTCACGGGAGTGTCCACCGGGGTCGTGGCGGGGGTGCTGGCGGCGTTGTCCGGCGGGCCCATCGGTGGCGGACGGCTGGCGGCGATCGGTCCCTCGCCTTGGGAGGTGGCGTTGTCGGTCGCGCTCGAGGTCGGGGTGGCCGCGGGCATCTCCGCCGGCGTGACGAACCTGCTGCTGATCAACAAGCGGGCCCGCGCGCCGCTGGACAAGGCCACTGCCCCGGTGCGCAAGGCGGGGGCGGCGATCGCCAAGGCGGCGAGCAAGGTGGGCCTGGCGGATTCGGACCCACGCCCGCTGCCGGGCCACTGGATGGACGCCACCGAGGCGGACACTCAGGAGATCCCGGTCATCAGGGATGACTGGCAGGACGAGCACGCCTCGGCGGCGGCCGAGACGCTGGCCCAGGCGCGTCCCCGCGCGGCGGAGACGCGCCCGCCGCGCAACGACATCGTCGACGAGTCCGACGACCGCGGCGGTCACGTGATTTATCTCGATCCCTATGCTTGGGACAAAGAGTAGTTTTCTTTACGCTGCGATGTGGTTGCCGCGCGGTCTCCGTCTTCACCTGCGACGCCCCGCAGGGCTCTTCCATCTTTTACGCTGCGACGTGGCCGCCCCAAGCACCGTCGTTGGTCGCCCTCTGTCCAGGGAGACGCTTGCTGACCCGGTCAGTGGAGCGATGAGCCTGGGCCGGAGAGAGCGAGGCACGATGCCAACGGAGGCCCGTAGCGAATGCGACCATAAGCAGGGCGCGCCGCCGTTACGACGCACAGTGGGCCGACTCCGTGGTGACCCGTCGGCTCCGTGGCGAGCCGTCGGCACGGGGCCCGTGGCGAGCCCTAGCTGCTCGCTGCCGACCCCTGGGCTGGTTTGTGGTGACCTGTGGGCCCGGGGTCTGTGGCGGCCTGTGGGACGCGTCCGTGGGCGCCCGTCGGCCCATTCTGTGGCGACCCGTGGGCGGGTTATCGCGTCGCGAGGAAGGCCTGGTCACCCGCGGTGCCGGGTTGTGGCGACAGAAAGCCGGTGGGCTCAGGGTTGCATGGCGCCCAGGAGTTCGAGGACGTCCGGGGGGAGCTTGCGTTGGGCCGCGTCTCGGAACTGGGTGAAGCACTCGCCCTGCGAGGACACCGTGCCGGCGCCCTTCATGCACTCCTGGTAGGCGGCGTATTCGTCCATCAAGTACAGCTGCATCCCCGTGGCCGTGGCCGACAGCGCCAGTGCGATCGAGGAGATGGTGATGCCGCCCACGGCCATCACCGTGGGCTTGCTGGCGGCTTTCAGCAGCGGCAGCGCCCGGATCCCGGCCGCCAGCGCGAACAGCGCCATGACCAGGCCGGCGAGCGGCAACATGAACGTCATGGCCAGCGCTGCGATGGACAACCAAATCGCTCGGCGACCCGCCGATTCGGCGGGCTGCTGGCCTGCCGGTGCCTGCACCGGTGTCGACACCTGACCTCCTCTGCGTCGCCGGGCGAGGAACAGATACCCTGGCAGCCCCACCCTGTTTTCTCTTGGAGAGTGTGCGTGTCTAAGGCTGGGCGGCTCGTCGTCCTCGTCTCCGGCTCTGGAACCAACCTACAGGCCCTGCTGGACGCTTCTGCCGACCCGTCGTACGGGGCTCGTGTGGTGGCGGTAGGCGCCGACAGGGATGGGATCGAGGGGCTGGTCCGGGCTACCAAGGCAGGCGTCCCGACTTTTGTCGAAAAATTGGGCGATTATCCGACAAGAGCGGATTGGGACCGTGCGATCGCGGCCAAGATCGCATCGTACGAGCCCGACCTGGTCGTGTCGGCAGGCTTCATGAAGATATTGGGTACGCCGACGCTCCAGGCCGTCCCCGTGCTCAATACCCACCCGGCACTGCTGCCGTCGTTCCCCGGCGCGCACGGCGTGCGCGACGCGCTGGCCCACGGGGTCAAGGTCACCGGCTGCACGGTGATGCTGGCCGACGAGGGAATCGACACTGGGCCCATCGTCGCCCAGGAGGCGGTGCCCGTGCTTCCGGACGACGACGAGGCGGTCCTGCACGAGCGCATCAAGACCGTCGAGCGCCGTCTGCTCGTCGAGATCGTCGGCCGGATGGCCCGCGAGGGCTGGACGGTCAGCGGACGCCATGTCCGCATCGGCAACCAATCAGGAGGGGAAACCACGTGACTCGCATCGCCATCCAGCGTGCGCTGATCGCTGTTTACGACAAGTCCGGGCTCGAGGAGCTGGCCAGGGCCCTCGACGGCGCTGGGGTGGAGATCGTCTCGACCGGTGGCACGGCTGCCGCGATCTCGTCGTACGGGATCCCGGTGACGAAGGTCGAGCAGCTGACCGGGTTCCCCGAGTGCCTCGACGGGCGGGTCAAGACGCTGCACCCGCGGGTGCACGCCGGGCTGCTGGCCGACGTCACCAAGCCGCACCACGTGGCCCAGCTGGAGGAGCTGGAGATCGACCCGTTCCAGCTGGTGGTGGTCAACCTCTACCCGTTCCAGCAGACGGTGGCCTCCGGCGCGTCCGACGAGGAGTGCGTCGAGCAGATCGACATCGGCGGGCCCGCCATGATCCGCGGCGCCGCCAAGAACCACAACACCTGCGCCGTCGTGGTCGACCCCGGCTACTACGGCGACGTGCTCACGGCCCTGGCCGAGAGCGGCTTCACGCTGACCGAGCGGCGGCGGCTCGCGGGCATCGCGTACGCTCACACGGCCTCGTACGACGTGGCCGTGGCGAACTGGTTCGCCGGCACGTACGGGGAGGACGAGTTCCCGGCCTTCACGGGGGCCGCGTACGAGCGCAAGGCGACCCTCCGCTACGGCGAGAACCCGCACCAGCGTGCCGCGCTCTACACCGCCGGCACCGGCGGGCTGGCCAACGCCGAGCAGCTGCACGGCAAGGAGATGTCCTACAACAACTACCTCGACGCCGACGCCGCGTGGCGGGCCGCCTGGGACTTCTCCGACCCCTGCGTGGCCATCATCAAGCACCAGAACCCGTGCGGCATCGCGGTCGGCTCCGACGTGGCCGACGCGCACCGCAAGGCGCATGCCTGCGACCCCGTGTCGGCATTCGGCGGAGTGATCGCCGTCAACCGGCCGGTCACGGTGGAGCTGGCCAGGCAGATCGCTGACGTGTTCACCGAGGTCGTCATCGCGCCTGACTTCGATGCGGAGGCGCTGGAGGTGCTGCGCGAGAAGAAGAACCTGCGGCTGCTGGTGTGCGCGGAGGGGCCGGCGCAGCCGACGGAGTTCCGCAAGATCGACGGCGGGCTGCTGGTGCAGAGCGTCGACCGGGTGGACGCACCCGGCGACGCGGCGTCGCAGTGGGAGCTCAAGACCGGCGAGCCCGCTTCGCCCGAGGTGCTGGCCGACCTGGAGTTCGCCTGGCGCGCCTGCCGCTCGGTGAAGTCCAACGCCATCCTGCTGGCCAGCGACGGCGCCACGGTGGGCGTGGGCATGGGGCAGGTCAACCGGGTGGACTCCTGCCGCCTGGCGGTCACCAGGGCGGGAGAGCGCGCGCCCGGCTCGGTCGCGGCCTCGGACGCCTTCTTCCCGTTCCCTGACGGTCTGGAGGTGCTGGCGGAGGCGGGCGTGAAGGCGATCGTCGAGCCTGGCGGCTCCATCCGGGACGACCTGGTCGTGGAGGCCGCGGAGAAGGCGGGCATCACCCTCTACTTCACCGGCACCCGCCACTTCTTCCACTGATCGTCCACTAAAGGGCGACATGATCGCTAATGTCGCCCTTTAGTGCGTTTTGGGGCGAGCACTGGCCATGTCCGGTTAGCCTAAGTGCCTCCCTGCTTTGCCCCATTCACACGGAGTTCCCCTTGCTCGATGCGATCCTGCAGGCCTTCGTCACCATGAACGGCTTCGCCACCAACCCCGTCGTTCTCCTGGTGCTCGCCTTCGCCGGCGCCTACCTCGGCAGCCGAGTCGTCGAGATCATCCCGTTCACCCGCCGGATCATCGAGCGCAGAGAAGCCCAGGCCGCCGAACGCGACTGACCCTCCGGGCCGTCGAAGAAGCCTCCGCCCAGAACGCGGGCACCTTGCCGACGGGCTCGACTTCGTCCCCGGCACCATCAGCGGCGTGGGAGCTCGGCGGCGAAACCCGAACCCCGGCTGGGGAGACCCGGTTGGGCGGTGTCGCAATCCCGCGCGGGCGTAGGTTGGATGCCCGGCCGGGGTGGTCTTGTGGATGGCCGGCCGGGCTGGATTCAGCTCGTTCGTTCGGTGGCGTGCCAGGCCAACTTGGCTGCTCCGGCCAGGGACGCGCGCACGCCGAGTGTGCTCTGCTTGACCTGGACCGCTCGCACGAAGGCCAATCCCGCCACGTCGTCGAGCGCGCGCTCCAAAGGCTCGAAGAGGATCTTGCCCGCGGCCGACACGCCGCCTCCGACGACCACGGTGGTGACCTCGACCGCGGCAGCCGTGGACGCGATCATGCCGGCCAGTGCCCTGGCCCCGCGTTCGAAGGCGGCGAGCGCGACGGGGTCACCCGCCGCCGCGTCCCGTGCGAGTGCCCGGGCATCCGCCTTCTGCTCCTCCCCGCCAGTGCGTGGAACGGTCGTGTCGGTGGGCTGGGCCGCGGCTGGTGACCAGCCGTTTTCCAGGGCCCAGCGGGCGAGGTTGGGGCCGCTGGAGTAGCGCTCCACGCATCCCCGGCCGCCGCATTCGCAGCGTTCGCCGTACGGGTCGATGCTCATGTGGCCCACATGTCCGGCGTTTCCGGTGGGGCCCAGCAACGGAGCGCCGTCGATCACCAGGCCGCCGCCGATGCCCGTGGATACGACGATCCCGAGCAGCGATGTGCTGCCGCGCCCCGCGCCCAGCCAGTGCTCGCCCAGCGCGAAGCACTGCGCGTCGCCCGCCAGCACTGTGGGCAGCCCCGTCAGCTTCTGAACCTCTTCGCACAGCGGGAACCCGCGCCAGCTAGGCATATTGACCGGGCTCACGCTGCCAGTGGCCAGGTCGAGAGGCCCGGCGCAGCCGATGCCGACGGCCGTCGCCGGCGAGCCGCCCTCGGTCACCTCCGCCACGAGGGCCGCCAGGGCCGACATGACGTCCATACGCGGCGTGGGGCGGGTAGCGGAGCGCAACATGGACCCTTCCTCATCCACCAGCGCGGCGGCGAGCTTGGTCCCTCCGATGTCAATGGCAAGAACGCAGGTCATCAGATCAGAATCGGCGCCATGGAAGCTCCCGCCTTCAGGCGGGAGAGGAAACGGCATACGGTCGGCATGATTCCTCCTTGAGGGTGTAGGGGTATCCGTCCGCTCGTTGCAGCAGGCGGACATGGCAGTGGCTGATGCCTTGAACGGTGCCCTGCGCCGTGGTGATGGTGAACTTCCCGCTGGAGCGGACTGCCACGCGGCGTTTACGCAGGGAATCCGGCTATCAATGTTTGTGGTGATTGTCGGGCTGGCGGGGGTCGCCAGGGTGTTCCAGTCCGGGCACTAGCTTGACCTTCTCGGCACGCAACTCGTCGAGCCGGCGCGCGAAGGCCCTCCGCCGCGCGGCCGCCAGCAGACGACCCGCCGGTAGGGCGGCGGCGCTGTCGTGGCCTGGGGAGTCGGCGGATCGAGGAGATCGGGAGGGTCCTTGCTCTGGCGACGGGGCGGCTCCTTGTCCGGGTGAGGAGGCAGCAGGGCGATCTGTGCCGGGTGAGGGGGCGGCAGGGCGATCTGGGCTCGGAGCTGGGCCCGGTGAGGCGGGGACGGCTATGGCCAGGTGCCAGCCCAGGGCGTCCCTGACCGGTCCGGCGAGCGTGCCGCACGGCCGGTGCTTGATCGCCTCGGCGATCGAGGCCGGCAGCGAGTCGAGCTCCACGACGCCGAGGAGTTGGAGGTCGTCGGGTCCGGCCTGCTCAGCGCTTCTGCGGTCGGCAAACAGGCGGTGTCGGACGACGTGTCTGGGAGAGCGTTCGGGAGAGGCGTGGGTGCGCCACTCCGATGGAACCTCCGTCGCAGCGGTGACGTGCTCGAACATGGCGCGCACCCACGGGCTGCCGTTGTAGGCGGCGGCGTTGATCGAGCCCAGCTCGACGGCCGCCACCCGATCGAGCGGTGCGCCTTCCACGGGAGCCAGGCCCAATGCTCTGGCGGCGCTCTCGCAGAGGGCTTCTGTGAGGATGACCTGGGTCAGCCATCGGGCCAGCTGGCGGTCTTCGGAGCTGCCGGGAACGGGCAGCGCCGCGCTGAGCGGGCCGTCGCGTAGGTCGGCGAGGCGCCGGTCAAGGTGCTCACGTGGGACCGGACGATCGTCGATCCAGCCGATGAAGGGTCCACGCGCGGTGGTGGGCGACCCCAGGGGGACGGTCATCGGGTCACCTCCAGGCGAATCGCCGGGGTGTACTGGCAGCGGCCGTACCACATCACCTTGGCGAGCGCCCACGCGTGGCCGACCGGCGCGTCCTCAGGCACCTCCACCGGGAACGACACCTCCGCTGTTTCGCCTGCCGCCACGGTGAAGCCCTGGATGACCTGGGGGAGCAGGGTCCAGGTGCCCCAAGGGGAGGCCAGCTGGGACTCGCCGCGGATCTCGCAGGCCGTGGTGTTGGTAAGCCGCAGGACCAGGGCGGTGCGGTCGCCGGGACGCAGGGAGAGGGCGTCCGTGGCAGGGGTGATCGAAAGGCCGGTGGGGCGGGCCTCGGGCGCCGAGGTGCCCTTGACGGCGGTGCCCGAGGCCGGCGGTGGGCCGGCGACGGGGAGTTCGGGGACGTCGTCGCCCACGGCCACAGTGGCGACGTCCTCGATGAGCTGGTCGCCGGCGACGGTGCGGGCGGAGATGAAGTACAGGCCCTTGTCGGGTTGGGAAGGCGTCACGGTGACCGGGAAGCGTACGTGGCCGCCGGGGGACAGGCGGAAGGGGCGTTGGGCGGGGGTGGCGCTCCAGCCGAGCGGGACCCGTAGATCCACCACGCCCTCGTGGGACTCCTCGGTCAGGTGGGAGGAGACCACTACCTCCAGTTCGAAAGGGCCCTCTGGTGAGGTGACGAGGCCGGGCCCGACGGCGATGGAGATCGGGAGGTAGCCGAGCGGCGCCGGGCCCTTGTTGTGCAGCCAGTAGCGGCTGTAGACCGGCTGGGCCTGCTCGGTCGTAGGGCCGAATTCCGGCCGGGCCGGTGGGTGCGGGGCGGGGGCCAGGTAGGTCGCGACCTCGAAGCCGGTCAGGGTGAGGTCGGAGGCCGGTGTGCCCGGACGTTCCAGCAGGTCTGAGTGGGTGAGGTCGGTCAGCGGGAGGATCGGGGAGTCGATCTCGACCTGGGCGCCCAGGCCGGTGGATTCGATCAAGCGGATCGTCACGCCATGGTCGCGTTCGGCGGTGCGGCCGTGGGCGTGCGGGTTGCCGGTCGCCTTGATGGTGCTCACGAGCACGTCGCGGGGTGGCGAGAGCGTGAGCAACGAGTGGGTCGACGGGAGGTCGCCGTCCTGGGCGTTCAGCGTGCGGGGCAGGAGCGGGGTGATGTGCTCCTGGCCTGCGGCGGGGAGGCGCAGCGCGCGCCAGTCGCCTTCGCCGGCGACCAGTGCGTACGAGAACTCGTGGGTCCAGTGCTGGAGCTGGAAGCCCGAGCCGTCCGGGGTCGTGCGGTGGGGCGGATCCAGCCAGACGCCCGAGGGCCAGCCCGTGCAGGAACGCATCAGCGACAGATGCAGAGCCCCGTCCGGGTCGACGGCGAAGCCGGGCTGACCGCAGGTCAGCAGCGCGACTGTACGGAACTCAAGGCGCTCCGCCCCCAGCGGGCACACGGCCTCGATCGTGGCGTCGGCCAGGTCGGCCACCAGGTCCGCGATGGGACCGGCGACGATCAGGGCAGGCAGGGCCCGGAGGTCACGCAGGTCGGCGCTCGGCTGCCAGACCTCCGGCAGCGGGCGCTCGGCGGGGACCCACACGCGGGGCGCGCCCGACTTCAGGGCGTCCAGGTAGGCCGGGTCGGCCTGGGCGAGCAGGTGGGCGGCCACGGGGTTGGTGTCGGGGCCGCCCACGACGATGCGTACGTCGGGGAGGTTCGAGTCGACGTCCAGCCAGCCGTATCTGGTGCCCGAGGCCGATGACGTGGTGGCGGTCACGCCGGCGCGGGCCAGCGCCACCACGAGGTCGCGGGCCTCAGGGGCGTCGGCGAGCGCGGGCACCACGACCTCGGCCACGCCCAGCGCCCGCGCGCCCGCCTCGCCGAGATCGACCTTGGCGGTGGCGGACAGGCCGAACCACGTGTTGGCCGGGTTGTCGAGCGTCCACGGATGCTCGGCCGTGTCCACGTCGGGGAGCGCGAAGCCGCGGCCGACCACGGCGCCCGACACGTCCGACACCGGCAACGCGCCTTCGACGCGGGCGGGGAAACGGACGCGGAGCAGGCGGTCGGCGCCCGTGTGGTCCAGCACGCGAGTGGTGAAGTCGATGCGGTCGGAGCCGGTGAGCAGGGTGACGGTCTGCTCGTACGAGATCTCCCCCACCTGGCCCGTGACGATCAGGCGCCTACCGATCGCGCTCGTCTCCGTGCGGGCGCTCAGTGCCCGGGTGCCGGCCGAGCCCACGGCGTGGCCGGTCGGGATGAGGTGCCAGGGGCCCTCGCCCATGTCCGGGTGCTGGGGGTATTCGTGGTAGAGGCGTAGCTCGTTGCCGAGCCCGGACAGCAGCTCCTGGCCCGAGGCCCGATCGATGATCGAGGTCAGGCCACCGCCTTGGGAGGGGTCGGCGGTGACGCGCCAGCGGTCGTTGTCGATGGTGATGGCGCCCTCGCCGTCCGCCGGTGAAGGCTGCCAGGTGGCAGGGGAGCCAGGAACCATCGGGTACGTGCGCCAGCCCAGCGAGGGAACGTTTTGGGCTAGGAAGCTCACTGTGCCGTCCTCCACCACGGCCGGCACGCCGGCCAGGGTGTGACCGTCAGGCAGGCGCACCCGTGCCAGCCCGTCGCGGGCGAACGGCAGCGTGTTGGTGACCACGACGCTCGGTGCGTCCACGGCGATCTGACCGGTCAGGGCGTCCAGTGCGGTGTCCCTGGCGGCCGTGGCCAGGTCGTAGGCCTCCCGCCAGCCGGTCAGCAGGTCGATGTAGACCTGGTCGGACTCCGAGCCGGTGATCGCGTCGTGGTGCGCGCCGTACGCCAGCTGCCGCCACACCTTGTCCAGCGCCGTGTGCGGGTAGCGGCCGAGGCCGAGCGCCTGCGCGAACGCCGACAGCCGCTCGGCGTCGAGCGCGGCCACCTCGGCGGCGCGCTGGGCCTGCTTGGTGTCGATGTAGGAGACGTCCTTGCCGGTGTAGATGGGGTTCATGTCGCGGGTTTGGGGACTGAAGTGCGACATGTCGGCGCGAACGGCGTCCAGGAAGTCCCGTGGGGTGGCGCACACGAACCTCGGCCACACGTAGCGGGCGGCCCACGTCCGGTGGACGTCGGTGACCCACTTGTTGGGCGGCGTGTAGTCGGTGCCCACGGGGAGCAGGACGTTTTTCGTCGCGGCCACGGGCTTGAGCGACCGGTAGAGGTCGTAGACCGCCTGGCAGGCGTCCTCCAGCGTGGGCGCGGAGTCCATCCACCAGCCCGCCGAGTAGTGCGCGGGCATGTAGTGGGTGAGCACGCCCTGGCCGGACGGCGAGATCCACTCGAATTCGCTGGGGAACTGCATCATGGCCGCGTCGTTCTTGGCCTCCTTGAAGTTCTTGTGGATCGGCCCCCACTGGTGGAACGGCCCGCGCGCCCACGCGCTGCCGGTCAGCCCCGCCGCCGCCAGATAGCCGGGGAACTGCGGGTCGTGCCCGAACACGTCCAGCTGCCACGCCGTACGCGGATCGCCGCCCAGGATGTCGCGCTGGTAGCCGATCCCGTAGACGAGGTTGCGGATCGTCGTCTCGGCGCCGGTCAGGTTGGTGTTGGGCTCGTTGTACGTGCCGCCGATCAGCTCGGCCCGCCCCTCGGCCATGAGGGCGCGCAGCTCGGCCCGTCGCTCGGGGTGGGTGTCGAAGAACGGCTTGAGGTAGTCGACCTCGGCCAGCACGAAACGATAGTCAGGGTCGCGCAGCGCCAGCTCGATGTGCGCCTCGACCAGCGCGAACGCGTTGCGCTCCCAGAGGGGTCTGGTGGTGGCGTCGGCGGAGAGCAGCTCCCACGGGCTGGTGTAGGCCGCCTGGGTGTTCCACCACACGGGGTCGTAGTGGAAGTGGGACACCATGTGCATCGTCCAACCCGGCTCCTCGGCCGTGACGGTGATCTCCAGGGACTCCTCGCCCAGGGTCAGCACGCACGGGAGGGCGGCGCCGGGCGGCGCCGTGAGGGTCAGGGGAATCTCCAGGACGCCGGAGGCGGTGGCGGGCACGGTCACCGGCTCGGCCAGACGCACGCCTTCGCCGCGCAGCTCCAGGGGCGCGTCGTGCTCTCCCTGGGCGACGGTGACGCGTAGCACCTGGCGTGGCTCGCCTAGGGAGCCTACGAACAGGTCGGTCGACTCGGCGGACAGCAGGCGGACAGGCAAGGGGAGACCTCCGTGAGGAGCAGCATGATGCCGGCGCCCGTAACACTAAGGCCTTCGGAGATCAATGACAACGATGTCAAAGATCGCCTGTGGATAACTTGGGGCCGACTGCCTGGGTTCTGTGGATAACTTGCGAGCCGCGCTCGCGTACCGCACCCCGGCCGCCCGTCGAGTGCGAGGAGCCGGTGGCGGCATGGAAGGATGACCGCATGAGCGCAGTGAAACTCGATGGCAAGGCGACCGCCGCCAAGATCAAGGCAGACCTCACGACCCGAGTGGCCGCGCTCAAACACCGCGGCATCACCCCCGGCCTGGGCACCGTGCTCGTGGGCGAAGACCCGGGCAGCCAGATCTACGTGGCAGGCAAGCACCGTGACTGCGCCGAGGTGGGCATCGCCTCCATCCGCGTCGACCTCCCGGCCACCGCCACGCAGGCCGAGGTCGAGGCGGCCATCGACGAGCTCAACGCGTCCCCGGAGTGCACCGGCTACATCGTCCAGCTCCCCCTGCCCAAGCACCTCGACACGATGGCCCTGCTGGAGCGCATGGACCCGGCCAAGGACGCCGACGGCCTCCACCCGGTCAACCTCGGCCGCCTCGTCCACATGGTCGACGCGCCGCTCCCCTGCACCCCGCACGGCATCGTGCTGCTCCTGCAGGAATACGGCGTGCCGATCAAGGGCGCGGAGGTGGCCGTGGTCGGCCGCGGCATCACCGTGGGCCGCTCGCTCGGTCTCCTGCTGACCCGCCGCAGCGAGAACGCGACCGTGACCCTCTGCCACACCGGCACCCAGGACCTGGCCGGCCACGTGCGCCGGGCGGACATCGTGGTGGCGGCCGCAGGCGTGCCCGGGCTGATCACCCGCGACATGGTCAAGCCCGGCGCGGCCGTACTCGACGTGGGGGTCTCCCGGGTGAACGGGAAGATCGCCGGTGACGTGGCGCTGGACGTGGCGGACGTCGCGGGATTCCTCACCCCCAACCCGGGCGGCGTCGGCCCCATGACCCGCGCCCTCCTACTCGCCAACGTGGTAGCGGCCGCCGAACATCTCTAGGACTCCGCCTCAGGCGCGGGCGACCGCCAACGAGGCCAGGTCGGCCTCGATCTTGCTTGCCGTGGCCAGAAGTGGCGGGAGGAGGTCGCGCCTGGCCTGCTGCAAGGTCGTACGGCTGGCGTGCGTCGAGACGTTCACCGCGGCCACCGCGCGACCCGAACGGTCCCTGATCGGGGCGGCGATGGAGCGCAGCCCCTCCTCCAGCTCCTGGTCCACCATCGCCCACCCGCGGCCGCGTACCCGGTCCAGCTCGGCCCGCAGCGCCGCGGGCAGCACGATCGTGTGTGACGTGAGCCGGCGCAGCGAGGCACGTTCCAGATAGGCGTCCAGCTCGTCCGGCGGGAGGGCCGCGAGCAGCACCCGCCCCATCGACGTGCAGTAGGCCGGGAAGCGGGTGCCGATGTTGATGGTCACCCGCATGATCCGGGCCGTGGCCACCCTGGCCACGTACACCACGTCCGCACCGTCCAGCACCGCCACCGAGGCCGACTCGTGCACCTCTGCGGCCAGCCGTTCCAGGTGCGGGTCGGCCACTTCGGGCAGCGACAGGCTGGACAGGTACGCGTACCCGAGCTCCAGCACCCGCGGCGTGAGCGAGAACAGCCGCCCGTCGCTGCGCACGTACCCCAGGTCGGCGAGCGTGAGGAGGAACCGCCTGGCAGCCGCCCGGCTGAGCCCGGTCGCGCGGGCCACCTGGCTGAGCGTGAGCTCGGGCTCGGCGGCGCTGAACGCCCGGATCACCGCGAGCCCGCGGGCCAGCGACTGCACATGATCGACCATCGTGATCCCCTTGACAGGAGACGGCAGAGGCGTAGCTTCCGCGATACGGGGCTTGTTCGGTCAGAGAATACATGTGCGCATCGCGAACAAACAGGAGCCACCGTGCGTCGTGCTCTCATCGTCCTCGCCGCCTTACTCGTGGCCGCCTGCGGGGGCACCCAGCCCGCGGCGCCCGGTCAGCAGTCGTCAGGCGGGATGAACAAGGTCAACGCCGGCGTGATCGCCATCGTCGACACCGCCCCGATCCACCTCGGCAAGGCCAAGGGGTTCTTCACCGAGCAGCAGATCGACCTCACGATCACCTCCGTCCCCGGCGGCGCGGCCAGCATCTCGGGCGCGGTGAGCGGGCAGTTCCAATTCGCGTTCGCGAACACGACCTCGCTGCTGACCGCCAAGCAGCAGGGCCTCGACGTCAAGGTGGTCGCCAACGGCGTCTCCTCGACCGGCGAGCAGGGCAAGGACTTCAGCGCCGTGCTGGTCAAACCGGACAGCCCCATCAAGACCGCCAAGGATCTGGCAGGCAAGAAGATCTCGGTCAACCAGCTCAAGAACATCGGCGACACGACCGTACGCGCCTCCGTACGCAACGCCGGCGGTGACCCCACCGGGATCGAGTTCGTGGAGCTGGCCTTCCCTGACGCGCCCGCCGCGCTGCAGAGCGGTCAGGTGGACGCGATCTGGGTGGTCGAGCCGTTCGTCAGCCAGGCGATCAGCCAGGGAGCACGCCCCGTGGCGTGGAACTTCGCCGACGCCGCCCCCAACCTCACCGTGGCCATGTACTTCACCACGGGCCGGACCGACGCCGACCTGACCAGACGGTTCACGGCGGCGATGCGCAAGTCGCTGGAGTACGCCGACTCGCACCCCGATGAGGTCAGAGAGGTGCTGAAGACGTACACGAAGATCGCGCCCGAGGTGATCGCGAAGATCAACCTGCCGAAGTGGCCGGTCGAGGTGAACAAGGCCTCCGTGCAGACCGTGGCCGACCTTGCCGTGGCGGACGGGGTGCTCAAGGAGAAGATCGACGTGTCGGCGCTGGTGCCGTGACCAGGCTCCTCTACGGCCTGGCCGGGCTGGGTGGCCTCCTGGCGCTGCTGGAGGCCGTGCCCCGGCTCGGCCTGGTCGACGAGCGTTTCCTGCCGCCCGCGTCGCTGATCCTGAGCACGCTGGCCGCGCAGCTGGCCGCGCCGCAGTTGTGGATCGCGCTGGGCGAGACCATGGGCGGCTGGGCGCTGGGCCTGGCGATGGCGTTCTGCGCGGCCGTCGTGGCCGGGGTGATCATCGGGATCGTGCCCGGCCTGCGCGCGCTGACCAACTCCACGATCGAGTTCCTGCGCCCGATCCCGTCGGTCGCGCTGGTGCCGCTGGCCACGCTGCTGTTCGGGCCGTCGCTCGGCTCGACGCTCATGCTCGTCGTGTACGCCGCGTTCTGGCAGGTGCTCATCCAGGTCCTGTACGGCGTCGCGGCCGTGGACGCGGTGGCCTACGACACCGCCAGGTCGTACGGGCTGTCGGCCTGGTCGCGGGTCAGGCACCTGGTGTGGCCGACCGCGCTGCCGTACGTCATGACCGGGCTCAGGCTGGCGGCGGCGGTGGCGTTCATCCTGGCGGTGACGGCGGAGCTGGTGATCGGCAGCCCCGGTCTGGGGGCCGAGATCCAGGTGGCGCAGAGCAGCGGGGCGGTGCCCACGGTGTACGCGCTGATCGTGCTCGCCGGGGTGATCGGCATCGGCGTGAACACCGCCGTGCGGCTGCTGGAGCGCAGGGTGCTGGCCTGGCATCCGGCCGTGCGATCGGAGGTCGCCGCGTGAAGGCCCGCCAGGTGACGGTCTGGGGTCGCGGTGCGCGCGCGGTCAGGTTGCTGGCTCTGCCCGTGGCGTTGGTGCTGGTCTGGTGGGCGGTCAGCGGGAGCTCGTTCTACCTGCCGAGCCCTGTCCAGGTCGGGCAGGCGTTCGCCGAGACCTGGTTCTCCGAGCGGCTCGTCGAGGACGTGGTGCCGAGCGTGGGGCGGCTGCTGGCAGGCTACGCGGTGGCCGGCCTGCTCGGCGTCGGCCTGGGCGTGCCGATCGGGTTGTCGCGGCGGCTGCGCGCCACGCTGGAGCCGGTGCTGGAGTTCTTCCGCGCCGTCCCGCCGCCCGTGCTGGTGCCGCTGATCATGCTGCTCGCCGGCATCGACACGCCGATGAAGGTGCTGGTCATCGTGTCCGGCTGCGTGTGGCCGATCCTGCTGAACACCGTGGAGGGGGTGCGGGCGCTGGACGAGGTCCTCGCCGACACCTGCCGCATGTACGGCGTGCGCGGCGCCTCCAGGCTGCGGCGTTTCGTGCTGCGCGGCGCGAGCCCGCAGATCATGACCGGGCTGCGGCAGGCTCTGTCCGTCGGGATCATCCTCATGGTCATCAGCGAGATGTTCGCCAGCTCCAGCGGGCTGGGGTTCACGATCGTGCTGTTCCAGCGGCAGTTCCAGATCGCCGAGATGTGGAGCGGCATCCTGCTGCTCGGCCTGCTGGGCCTGGGGTTGTCCATCCTCTTCCGCCGCGTCGAGCGGTGGGTGTTGTCCTGGTACTACGGCAGTGGAGCCGCCCGTGCTTGAGATCTCCGCGCTGAACAAGGTCTACGAGAGCCCCGGCCGCCGGGTCGAGGCGATCCGCTCTGTCACGTTGAGCGTCGAGGCGGGCGAGCTGGTGTGCGTGGTGGGGCCGTCGGGCTGCGGCAAGACCACGTTGCTGCGGTGCGTGGCCGGGCTGCTGCCGGTCAGCGGCGGCGCGGTGCGGGTGGCCGGCGTGCCCGTCACTGGGCCGCCGCCGCGGATGGCCGTGGTGTTCCAGGAGTACGGCCGGAGCCTGTTCCCCTGGATGACCGTGCGGCAGAACGTCGAGCTGCCGCTGAAGGAGAAACGCCTGCCTGCCGCGCGGCGGAGGGAGCTGGTGGCCGGCTCCCTGCGGGCGGTGGGGCTCAGTGACGCCGCGGACGCCCATCCTTGGCAGCTGTCCGGCGGCATGCAGCAGCGGGTGGCCATCGCGCGCGCGGTGGCGTACGAACCGCAGGTGCTGCTGATGGACGAGCCGTTCGCGGCCGTGGACGCGCAGACCAGGGCCGACCTGGAGGACCTGATCCTGCGGCTGTGGCGGGACCTCGGCGTGACCACGCTGTTCGTCACCCACGACATCGACGAGGCCGTCTACCTGGGACAGCGGGTGATCGTCCTGTCCTCCTCGCCCACCACGGTCATGGAGGACCTGAAGATCGACCTGCCGCCCGAACGTGACCAGCTGACCACCCGGTCCCAGCCGCGCTTCGGCGAGCTGCGCGGGCACGTCTACCGGCAGATCCAGCGAGCCAGGGGGACACGATGACGACAGTGCGGGACGCCACGTTCGACGTGCTCAGGCGGTACGGGCTGACCACGATCTTCGCCAATCCCGGCTCCACGGAGGTCACCCTGCTGACCGGGCTGCCGGACGACCTGCGCTTCGTGCTGGCGCTGCACGAAGGGTCCGTGGTGGGGATGGCCACCGGCTGGGCGATCGGGCGCGAGGCGCCGGCACTGGCCGTGCTGCACACGACGGCCGGGCTCGGCAACGCGGTCGGCGCCATCGCCACGGCCCGGGGCAACCGGGCGCCGTTGGTGATCCTGGTCGGGCAGCAGGACCGACGGCACCTGGCGCTGGAGCCGTTCCTGGCTGGGCGGCTGGACGGGCTGGCCGGGGATTATCCGGTGTGGGCCGATCAGCCGGTACGGGCTCAGGACGTGCCGGGGGCGGTGGCGCGGGCCTGCCACGAGGCGATCACCTTCCGCGGGCCCGCGCTGGTGGTGGTGCCGATGGACGACTGGGACGCCGCTTTCGACGGGGAGATCGCCGCGGCTGCCTCACAGGTCGTGCGGCCGGTCGCCGTGGCGGACGCCGAGCTCCCGCCGCTGGTGTCGCTGCTGGCGGGGGCCCGGGCGCCGGCGATCGTCGCGGGTGCGGGCGCCGACTGGGAGTCCTTGGTGGGGCTGGCCGAGCGGCTGGGGTGCCCGGTGTTCCAGGAGTCGTTCGGGGCGCGGGCCGGGTTCCCGCAGGACCATCCGCAGTACGCCGGTGTGCTGCCGGCCGACCGGGTGCGGCTGCGGGGCGTGCTGGCGGGCTACGACGTGGTGCTGGCGGTGGGGGCGCCGGTCTTCCGGCAGTACCCGTACGTGCCGGGGCCGCTGGTGGCGGCGGGGACGGCGGTCGCGGTGATCACGGACGATCCGGCTGAGGCACATCGCAGCCCGGCCGACCTGGCCTATTTGGCCGATCCGTCAGCCGTCTGCGCCCGCCTGACCACCCTGCTGCCCCCAGGCGACCAGGACGGTGGGGGCGTTGATTCGAGGCCGGCCGGCGTTCCGCCGGTGCCGGAAGGAGGGCGGCCGTTGCGGGCCGCGCATGTGCTGCGTGAGCTGGCCGTTCGGCTGCCCGCTGACACCGTGCTCATCGAGGAGACCCCGTCGTCCCGCCCCGACCTGCACCGGCTCGTTCCCGCCAGGAACCCGCTCGGTTTCCTGTCCGCGGCCATGGGTGGGCTCGGGTTCGCCGTGCCGGCCGCGGTCGGGCTGCGGATGGCGCTCCCGGACCGCCCCGTGGTCGCGGTCGTGGGCGACGGATCGGCGCTTTACGGCATGCACGCGCTCTGGAGCGCCGCGCACTACCGGGTGGGCGCGCTGTTCGTGGTGCTCGCCAACGGCCGCTACGCGATCATGGACCGGCTGGCCGACCAGCGGGGCGGCAAGGCGCCGTGGCCGCCGTTCACCGAGGTGGACATGGGTGCCCTGGCCCGGTCGCTCGGCTGCCCTGCGCGGCGCGTGGAGACGTACGAGGAGCTGACGGCGGCACTCGACGAAGTGATGCCGGGGCTCTCCGCCCGCGAGGAACCCCTCTTGCTCGACGTCACCGTAACGGTGGACCCCGACTTCCAACCTTGAGGAGGCTCATCATGACGTTCCTAGACCCCAAGATCTGGACCGGCCTGATCTTCGACGGCGGATGGACGGCCTCGCGCGCCGGAGACGCGCCGGTCGTCGAGCCGGCGACGGGCAACGAACTCGGCCGCGCGGGCACGTCAGGCGCCGACGACGTGGCCGCGGCCGCCCTGCGGGCCCGCCAGGAGCAGCGGGCGTGGGCGGCCACCCCGTACGAGGAGCGGGCGGCCGTGCTGCGCCGCGCCGGTCGGCTCTTCGAGGAGCACGCGCAGGAGATCCAAGACTGGATCGTCCGGGAGTCGGGCGGGGTGCCCGGCAAGGCCGGGTTCGAGACGCACGTGGCGGCGCAGGAGTGCTACGAGGCGGCGGCGCTGGCCTCGCAGCCGCTCGGCGAGGTGCTGCCGACCTCGCGCAAGCGGCTCAGCTTCGCTCGGCGGGTGCCCGTGGGCGTGGTCGGGGTGATCGCGCCGTTCAACTTCCCGCTGATCCTCGGCATCAGATCGGTGGCTCCGGCGCTCGCGCTCGGGAACGCGGTCGTCTTCAAGCCGGACCAGCGCACCGCCGTCTGCGGCGGGTTCTCGATCGCCCGCGTCTTCGAGGAGGCGGGGCTACCGAGCGGCCTGCTGCACGTGCTGCCCGGCGGCCCCGAGACCGGGCAGGCGCTGGTGACCGACCCGAACATCCCGGTGATCTCCTTCACCGGCTCCAGCGCGGCCGGGCGCAAGGTCGGGGAGGCCGGGGCGCGCCTGCTCAAACGGGTGCACCTGGAGCTGGGCGGCAACTCGGCGCTGGTCGTCTTCGACGACGCCGACCTCGAGCCCGCCGTGTCGGCCGCCTCGTGGGCGTCGTTCTTCCACCAGGGGCAGATCTGCATGACGGCGGGCCGGCACCTGGTGCACGAGTCTGTGGCGGAGGAGTACGTCGAGCGCCTCGCGGCCAAGGCCGACGCCCTGCCGGTCGGGGACCCGGCAACCGGGCAGGTCGCGCTCGGCCCGCTCATCGACGGCGGGCAGCGGGACCGAGTGCACCGGCTGGTCACCGAGAGCGTGTCGGCCGGGGCCAGGCTCGCCGCCGGCGGGACGTACGACCGGCTGTTCTACCGGCCCACCGTGCTGGCCGGGGTGCCGGCCCACGCGCCGGCGTACGCGGAGGAGGTGTTCGGGCCGGTGGCGCCGGTGACGACGTTCTCCTCGCTGGAGCAGGCGGCGGCGCTGGCCGCCGACTCGGAGTACGGCCTGTCGCTGGGCATCCTCACGCGCGACGTCATGAAGGGGCTGGCGCTGGCCGAACTGGTGCCGACGGGAATCGTGCACATCAACGACCAGACGGTGGACGACGAGGCCGTGGCGCCGTTCGGCGGGCGTGGGGCGTCGGGGACGGGGACGAGGTTCGGCGGCCCGGCCAATGCGGACGCCTTCACGGAGACCCAGTGGGTCACCGTGCAGGGGGACGTGGCGGCGTACCCGTTCTGATCCGCCGCCCACGGACGGCCGGCGCGGCCTGCGCGGGAGCGGGGTTACCGGTTCCGGTATCGGTCCGTGGCGTCCCGAGTAGCCCGGATGGCGGCGTCCGCCGTCTCGTACGTCCGCTGCGCCAGCCCCACGAAAATGCAGTCCACGATCAGCAACTGGCTGATCCGGCTGGCCAGCGCCCCAGGCCGGAACGCCGTCTCCCGCCCGGCCGACACCAGCGTGTGGTCGGACAGCTCGGCCAGCGACGATCGCGGATTGTTGGTGATCCCCACGACCAGCGCCCCGGCGTCGGCCGCCGTCCGGGCGGGGACGAGCACGTCGGGGGTCTCCCCGCTGCAGCTGATCGCCACCGCCACGTCCCCGGTCTTCAGTAAAGCCGCACTGGTCAACGCCAGGTGGGCATCGCTGAACGGATGGCTGGACAGCCCGATCCGCAGCAACTTCTGCGACATGTCGGCCGCGACCAGCCCGGACGCCGCCACGCCGTAGACGTCCACCCGCCGCGCCACGGAGATCGCCGACACCACCTCGCCCAGCTGATCGGAATCGAGCTGGGCGGCCGTGTCGGCCAGCGCCTCGGACTCGGCCCGCGCCACTTTGGCGATCACGTCCGTCAGCGGATCGTCCGGCGCGAGGTCCCCGGGCACCAGCCGCTCGGGCTGCTGGGCCACGGCCGCCGCCAGCGCGAAGCGCATCTGCGAGTACCCGGAGAACCCGAGCGCCCGCGCCGTCCGCACGATCGTGGCCTCGCTGGTCCCGGACACCACGCTGAACTCGGTGATCGTGCTCCGTACGACCAGCCCCGGGTCGTCCAGGATGATGCGGGCGATGCCCTTGGCCGCCGGCGTGAGTGACGGCAGCACGGCGCGTACGGCGGCGACGGGGTTCGCCGACTCGGTGGCGCTCATCGGGTCAGCCATTCCGCCGCCGCCTGCGCGGACACGCGTGAGATCCCGTGGGTGGCGATGTGGGCGGCGCCGATGGGTGGGCCGGGGATGCCGGTGTCCACCACGATCACGTCGGGCCGCGCCGCCACGGCCTTGGCCACCACGTCGCGTACCCAGGCGTGCCGGGCGGCGTCGTGCACGACCAGCACGACCGGCCGTTCGTCGAAGGGCGGCAGCTCGCCGTCGGGCTCCAGCCGCAGCATGGCGGTGTTCGGCAGCCGCCTGGTGAGCGCCGCCGTGATGCCGGTCGGCGTGGCCGGGTCCACGGCCTGGCTGTGGCGGGTGTTGACCTCGACGACCAGCGGGCCGCGCTCGAGTACGGCGGCTCCGGTCGTGGTCAGCGCGGCCCTGGCCGCCTCCAGGCCCACGCCGGGGTCGACGTCGGCGCGGGCCTGCTCGCGGAGCGGGGCCTGGGCGTCGTACCAGCTCGAGAGCGCCAGCACCCGCGCGGCCGCCTCGGCCAGCCGCTCCTCGGGCAGGACCCCGTCGCGCACGGCCGCCACGACCGCGTCGCGGATCTCGTGCAGGCTCTCCTCGGTGCCCAGCCCCACGCAGACGGCGTCGGCGCCGGCGGCCAGCGCCCGCACCGCGATCTCGCCGGGGGCGAACATGGCGGCCACCGCCCGCATCTCGATCGCGTCGGTGACGACCATCCCGTCGAATCCGAGCTCGCCCCTGAGGAGTTCGGTCAGCACGGTACGGCTCAGCGTCGCCGGCATCGCCGGATCGAGAGCCGGGGCGAGCACGTGGCCGGTCATGATGCTGCGTACCCCGGCGCCGATAGCGGCCTGGAACGGCGGAAGGTCACGGTCGGCGAGCACCTCGCGGGAGGCGTGCACGGTGGGCAGCGCCAGGTGGGAATCGGTGACGGTGTCGCCGTGACCGGGGAAGTGCTTGGCGCAGGCGGCCACGCCCGCGCGTTGCACCCCGTTGACGTAGGCGACCGTATGGCGGGCGACGAGGTCCGGAGCCGGCCCGAACGAGCGCACGCCGATCACGGGGTTGGCCGGGTTCGCGTTGACGTCGGCCGAGGGCGCGTAGTTCAGTGTGATGTCGAGCTCGGCGAGCATCCTGCCGATCTGGCGGCCGACCCGCTCGGTGAGATCCACGTCGTCGGCCACGCCCAGCGCCCTGTTGCCGGGAAAAGAGCTGCCGGACAGGACCTCGAGCCGGGTGACCGTGCCCCCTTCCTCGTCGATCGCGACGACGGCGGCCGGGTTCTCGGCCCGCAGCCGCCGTACGAGCTGGGCGTCGATGGCGTTGCGGGCGAACAGGACTACCCCGCCCAGACCCTCGCCCAGCGCACGGCGCAGCCAGTCGGGGACGGAGGTCCCCTCGAATCCCGGATGCAGCACCGTCAGCGCCAGTCTGCACAGGTCACGGCTCATCGGCATTTTCCTTCATCGATATTGATCTGAAGGTAATTTTCTGTCATCGTCGCCCTCTATATAACCATCTCCGAGAGGCCACCCCCCATGCCGAGCAGAAGGACTCTCTTAAAGGGTCTCGCCCTAGCCGCCGCCGCTTCCGCCGTTCCGCTGCCTGCCTTCGCCCAGGCCGACTACGTGCCGCCGCTGCGCCAGATGCGCGGCATGTGGATCGCCTCCGTCGTCAACATCAACTGGCCGTCGAAGCCGGGACTGACCGCCGACCAGCAGAAGGCCGAATACCTCGCCTGGCTCGACGTGGCCGTGCAACGCAAGCTCAACTCGGTGTTCGTGCAGATCAGGCCCACGGCGGACGCCTTCTGGCCGTCGCCGTACGAGCCGTGGTCCCAATACCTCACCGGCACGCAGGGCCAGGACCCCGGCTACGACCCGCTCGGGTTCGCCGTAGAGGAGACGCACAAGCGCGGCCTGGCCTTCCATGCCTGGTTCAACCCGTACCGCGTGTCGATGCAGGCCGACCCGGCCAAGCTGCACCCCGACCACCCCGGGCGCAAGCACCCCGACTGGATCCTGCCGTTCGGCGGCAAGCTCTACTACAACCCGGGCATGCCGGAAGTACGCAAGTTCTGCCAGGACGCGATGATGGACGCGGTCACCCGCTACGACATCGACGGCCTGCACTTCGACGACTACTTCTACCCGACCAACACCACGGCCTTCGACGACAGCGCCGCGTTCGCGAAGTACGGCGCCGGCTTCCCCGACCTGGCCTCCTGGCGGCGCAACAACGTGGACCTGATGGTGCAGGAGATGCAGCAGCGGGTCCTGGAGAGCAAGCCGGACATCGCCTGGGGCATCAGCCCGTCGGGCATCTGGCGCAACAAGGCCAGCGACCCGCTCGGCTCCGACACCAACGGCGGGCAGTCGTACGACAACCTGCACGCCGACACCCGCGGCTGGGTGAAGAAGGGCTGGCTGGACTACATCGCGCCGCAGCTCTACTGGTACATCGGACAGCCGCCGGCCGACTACTCCAAGCTCGTGCCGTGGTGGTCGGACGTGGCGAAGGGCACGAACACGCTGCTGTGGATCGGGCAGCCCGCGTACAAGGCCGGCGACCCCGCCCAGCCCGCGCCGGAGTGGAAGAATCCCGCCGAGTTGTCCAACCACCTGACGCTCAACAGGAACCACCCCGAGATCAGCGGCGACATCTGGTACAACGCCAACGACGTCAAGGTCGACAGGATCGGCTCCATCACGACGGCCGTCAACGAGCACTACCAGCGGCCCGCGCTCGCGCCGGTGCTGCCCAGGCTCGCGGACGGGGAGCCGCCGCGGCGGCCGGCGGTGGCGTACGCACTGCGCCGTGACGGCGGCGTCGAGGTGCGGGCGGTGGCCACCGGCAGGGAAGAGCCGTTCCTGTTCGCGATCTTCCGCTTCGCCGGGCACGCGTCGCCTGCCGCGTTCGCCGACGCCCGCAACCTGGTCGCCGTCTTGCCGGGGGACCGGCAGATCCGCTGGACCGACCCGGACGGCGCACGCGGCGACCACTACTACGCGGTCGCGGTGGACCGGGCCAACCGGACCAGCAAGCCCAGCAACGGATTCCGGGTCATCTGAAATCCGCCGGCAACGCGGTTGTCAGCATGCTTCGCCCGCACCTGTCGCCGGCCATTGCCCTGACCTGCCAAGAGCCCGGTGGGTCGCCGCGCACCGAAAGGCGCGCGGCGCCCGCCGCTCTCCTGAGCCCATTCCGATGAGCGTGGTGTTGTCCAGGTTCCGACGCTGCCGGAACCCCTCGCCGAAGCCCCGGTCGCGATCCAGTCCCTATGAAGCCCTGCGCCCAGCCGCCGAAGCCTGCTCGGTCGTGGCTCCCGATGACCGCTGTGGGGGGACCACAGGGGTCGGCCGCACCAGACCGAGCGCGACGACCTCGTTGGCCAGTCGCGTGCGCCGGTTGGTGCCCTCGGGAATCCTGAACTTCTGGTAGAGCCGCAGCAGATGTTGCTTGACCGCGGCCTCGGTCACGACCAGGTCGTCGGCGATCTCGCGTGCGGTCGCCGGCGCCACGAACGCCTCGTCCGACAGCGCCGGCCTGCAGAGCGAGGTCAACACGTCCACCTCGCGCCTGGTCAGCTCGGGCGCCGCGGCCCTGCGCAACTCCACCTCGGGGGTGAAGTCCTCGCGGGGAACGCCACCGATGCGACCCCGCGCCGCGCCGAACGAAACGACGTCGCCGTCGTCGAGGACCCTCCGGGCGATCGGCCTGCCGTTCACCCGCGTGCCGTTCCTGGACAGCCCCAGGTCGACGACGTACAGGTAGGGTCCTCGTCTGACGAACTCGGCATGGAGTCGAGACACGCTCGGATCGGTGAGCCGGATGTCCACACCCCGGCCCCTTCCGACCGTCGTGATCTCGGGGCGCAACGGGATCACTTCGCCAGTGTCCTCGATGCGTATGAACGGCCCCTCCACGGCAGTTCCTCCCCAGGTAGCCCGCCGTAACTATTACTACAGCTCCGGCTTACCCAAACGAGGGGATGCGGAATCTCCTTTGCCGAAAGGAGAATCCGCCGTGAAATTGGTCTGGACCTTTGCGGACGGTTTTGCCTGCTCACGGGTAGACTTCGGACAAGATAAGCGGAGGAAACACTCATGGCGGACAAGCCCACGAAAGGCCTGGCCGATGTCGTAGCCGCGTCCACAGCGCTGAGCGACATTGACGGAAAGGCTGGTCGGCTCTTCTACCGTGGATACGACATCCACGACCTGGCCGGCCGCGCGACCTTCGAAGAGACCGCACACCTGCTGCAACGTGGCAAGCTACCCACCCGCTCCGAGCTGGACGCTTACGCCGAGGAGCTGTCGCGGGGCAGGGAGCTCGGCGCCCTGGTGTCCGCGAACATCGCCGAGATCGCCGAGAAGCAGAAACCCATGGAGGCGCTGCGCTCGCTGGTCTCGCTGTCCGGCGCGGACGACGCCGACAAAGACTCCATCGCCCCTGAGGCCAACCTGCGCAAGGCCGCCCGGCTGGTCGCGCAGCAGCCGCTGCTGGTCGCCCGCTATCACGCCGCCCGCACCGGCGGCAGCGTCCCCGACGCTGACCCGTCGCTGAGCATCGCGGCGAACTTCCTGCTCCAGGTCACCGGGCGCACACCCGCACCGCGCGAGGTCGAGATCTTCGACGAGTGTCTGGTGCTGCACGCCGACCACACCATGAACGCCTCCACGTTCGCCGCCCGCGTCTGCGCCGCGACACTGTCGGACATGCACTCCGCCATCGTCGCCGCCATCGGTACGTTGAAGGGCCCTTTGCACGGCGGCGCGAACGAGCAGGTCATGAAGACGCTGGAGTCAATTCCCGCGGACGGGGTGGCCCAGGCCGTACGCGACAAGCTCGCCGCGCACGAGAAGATCATGGGCTTCGGCCACCGCGTCTACAAGACCGAGGACCCGCGCGCCACGCACTTGCGCAGGATGTCCGCGGAGCTGGCCGAGGCCACGGGCGACGACACCTACTACCGGATGTCCAAGGAGATGGAGGAGGTCGTCTTCGAGGAGAAGGGCCTCTACCCGAACGTCGACTTCTACGCTGCTTCCGTGTATCACTATCTCGGCATCCCGACAGACCTGTTCACGCCGGTCTTCTCGATCAGCCGCATGTCCGGCTGGACGGCGCACGTCATT
Source organism: Nonomuraea sp. 3N208 (assembly GCF_052245935.1). Classification (NCBI taxonomy): domain Bacteria; kingdom Bacillati; phylum Actinomycetota; class Actinomycetes; order Streptosporangiales; family Streptosporangiaceae; genus Nonomuraea; species Nonomuraea sp. 3N208. Next base: position 180,399 of record NZ_JBQQBR010000013.1, read on the forward strand.
GAGCAGCACGCCGACAACCGCTTGATCCGCCCCGACAGCGAATACATCGGCGAGACGGATCAGAAGTGGAAGCCGCTAGAAGAGCGTTGAGTGACTGTTGAGCGATCAAGGGACCGAACGCGAGAGCTGGGGACCGTACCCGCTGATTCTGGCGGGTGCGGCCGTCGGCGTGGTCGCGATCTTTTTCGTGGACCCGCGCTGGGGCGGGTTCGCGCTGGGCGCCGTCGTCATGGTCGCCGCCGCACTGCGTTTCGCCGGGTACGGCGGCCAGTTGTCCGTCCGCAGCAAGAGAACCGACGTCACCACGCTGGCCGTGTTCGGCTTCGTGCTCGTCCTGACCTCGCTGCTGCTGGACGACAACGAGCTCAAGGCGTTCATCCTGTCCCTTTTCGCCCGTTGACCGGACGGTCCGATAGCCTCAACGCATCAATTCATTGAAGGGGAACCATTCGCATGCCCAAGATCAAGGTGGAGGGTCCGGTCGTCGAGCTTGACGGCGACGAGATGACCCGGATCATCTGGCAGTTCATCAAGGACCAGCTGATCCTTCCCTACCTCGACGTTGACCTGAAGTACTACGACCTCGGCATCGAACACCGGGACGCCACGGACGACCAGGTCACCATCGACGCCGCCAACGCCATCAAGAAGTACGGCGTCGGTGTGAAATGCGCCACCATCACCCCGGACGAGGCGCGGGTCGAGGAGTTCGGTCTCAAGAAGATGTGGAAGTCCCCCAACGGGACCATCCGCAACATCCTCGGCGGCGTCATCTTCCGCGAGCCGATCATCATGTCGAACGTGCCGCGGCTCGTCCCCGGCTGGACCAAGCCGATCGTCGTCGGCCGTCACGCCTTCGGCGACCAGTACCGCGCCACTGACCTGAAGGTTCCGGGCGAGGGCACGCTGACCCTGACGTTCACCCCCAAGGACGGCTCCGAGCCCATCGAGCTGGACGTGTACGACTTCCCCGGCAGCGGCGTCGCGATGGCGATGTACAACCTGGACGAGTCGATCCGCGACTTCGCCCGGGCGTCGATGCGCTACGGCCTGGCCCGTAACTACCCGGTCTACCTCTCCACGAAGAACACGATCCTCAAGGCGTACGACGGCCGCTTCAAGGACCTGTTCGCCGAGGTCTTCGAGAGCGAGTTCAAGGACGAGTTCGAGAAGGCCGGCCTGACCTACGAGCACCGCCTCATCGACGACATGGTCGCCGCCGCGCTCAAGTGGGAGGGCGGTTACGTCTGGGCGTGCAAGAACTACGACGGCGACGTGCAGTCCGACACGGTCGCGCAGGGCTTCGGCTCGCTCGGCCTGATGACCTCGGTGCTGATGACCCCCGACGGCAGGACCGTCGAGGCCGAGGCCGCGCACGGCACGGTCACCCGCCACTACCGCCAGCACCAGCAGGGCAAGCCCACCTCCACCAACCCGATCGCCTCGATCTTCGCGTGGACCCGTGGCCTGGCACACCGGGGCAAGCTCGACAACACCCCCGCCGTGACCGACTTCGCCAACACGCTGGAGCAGGTCTGCATCGAGACCGTCGAGAGCGGCCTGATGACCAAGGACCTCGCGCTCCTGGTCGGCGCCGACGCCCAGTGGCTCACCACCCAGGACTTCCTGGCCGCGCTGGACGAGAACCTCAAGAAGAAGATGGCCTGACCGTCCTCCGCAGCGTTCTCGCCGAAAGGGCCGCCGACGTGCGGCCCTTTCCCATGTCTTGACATAGGGGCGGCGTGGCATAGTTGATCACCTGGGTAAGGACCCCCTCGTAAACAGTCGTACGCGTCTCGGGGGGTTCGAATGCGACTGCGTATTTCCAGTGGGCTTGGGGTGCTCGCCGCCGCAGCGCTCCTGACCGGGTGCGACTCGCAGCCCGACACCGCCAAGATGGCGGACACCAAGGCGTCAGCCGCCGCCAAGGTCAAGGTCGACAAGGCCGCCAAGGTCAAGGCCGCCGCCAACGCGAAGGCGAACGAACTGGGCCAGATCCCGGTGCTGATGTTCCACCGGATCGTGGAGAAACCGGCCACGACCGACGACCGCACGCCGCAGCAGTTCCGCGCGGACCTGGAGCGGCTGGTCAAGGAGGGCTACGTGCCGATCACGGCGGCCGAGATGGTGGCCGGCAAGATCGACATTCCGGCCGGCAAGCACCCTGTGGTCCTGACCTTCGACGACTCTTCACCGTCGCAGCTCACGCTGAACCAGATGGGCGTCCCGCAGAAGGACACGGCTGTGGCGATCCTGCAGGACGTGGCCGCCAAGAACCCGGGCTTCCGCCCGGTCGCCACGTTCTACGTGACCCGCGACATGTTCGGCAAGACCGGTCGCGAGGAGCAGGCCCAGGCGCTGCTCTGGCTGAAGGAGAACGGGTTCGACATCGGCAACCACACGCGCGATCACTTCGACCTGCGTACGCGCACGCACGAGCAGGTCGAGGAGCAGATCGGCACCATCGGGCAGCAGATCACCTCGCTGTCCTACGTCAAGCCCGCCACGATCGCCCTGCCCTACGGCAACCAGCCACGTAAGAAGGACTGGGCCATGCGCGGCAAGCACTACAACCACCAGGGCGCGTTCCTGGCCGGCTACACACCGGCTCCCGCGCCGTTCAGCAAGGCGTACGACCCGGCCGGCATCCCGCGGATCAAGGTCATGGAGAAGAAGGGCGACTGCGCCCAGTTCTGCTCGCATGCCTGGCTGGACTGGCTGAAGAACAACCCGGACATGCGTTACACGTCCGACGGGGACGCCGGCACGGTGGCGTACCCGAAGTTCAAGGGGCCGTACCTGCGTAAGTCCTTCGCCAAGTGGAGCCTGCCGTACTAACCGGCTCGCCTGTCGAAGGTGATGCCCGCGCGCCGTAGGCGGTCGATGAGCGGCCGGCCCATGGCCGAGGCCGTCGTCAGCTGTCCCGCGCGGTCGGGCACCTCGTCGAAGGCCAGGCACAGGGCCGACTCGCCGAGCATCTTGGCGGTCTCTTCGTACCCGGGATCGCCGCCGGCGATCTCGGTGACCACGCGCTCACCGCCGCCCTCGCCCAGGAACGTGACCTTGAACCAGCTCTTCGCGCGCCGCTCGGGCGAGGGGCCCTCGCCCGGCCGCAGCCGGCTCTGGATCAAGCGGCGGGCCGGTGGGATGATCGCGAGCGTCGCGAACGCGCCCGCGCCCGCCGCCGTCGCCACCGCCTGCGGGAGCGTTCTGACGGCGTAGTGCTGGCGGTAGGAGAAGTCCGGGCCGTAGCGGTCGAGCAGACGGGCCGAGTAGCCGACGATGTACGGATCGATGGTGGGCATCGGCAGCGCCCATCCGCCCACGTACCGCAGGCCACCGGGCCCCGAGCTCACCTTGCGTCCCTTCAGGCGGGGTTCGGCGGCCCGGCGCTGCGCGGCGGCCTCGGCCATCTGACGGGCGCGGCCGAACATGGTCATGGCGGTGGCCAGCGTGCCGCCCGACGGGCGCATGCTCGCCCGCAGGAAGCCGCTGACCGCCAGCGGGACACCCTCGGGGAGCAGGCTGACGGTGTAGAGGACGCCGAGATCCCACGGGATCGAGTCGAAGCCGCAGGCGTGCACGATCTTGGCGCCGCTCCTGGCGGCCTGATCGTGGTGGCGCAGATATGTCCGGTCCACGAACTCGGGCTCGCCCGTCAGATCCAGGTAGTGGGTGCCGGCCTCGGCGCAGGCGGCGACGAGCGCCTCGCCGTGGGTGACGTACGGGCCGACCGTGGTGACCAGGACCCGCGTCTGGCGGGCGAGCTCGGCCAGTGCGGCCGGGTCGGCGGCGTCGGCGATGAGGATCGGCACGTCGAGCCCGAGCCGCTCCAGCTTGGCGCGGTCGCGTCCGGCCAGCGCCCACCGGGTGCCCGAAGGGGCGGCACCGGCGAGATAGGCGGCCGTGAGCGCGCCGGTGAACCCGCTCGCGCCGAAGAGCACGATGTCGTAGGGACGGTCCATGATCTCGAGCCTCCCCGGGATCGGCCGCGTGCGCAAGGGTGCCACTTGACTCCCCGCTTTGACAGGGTGACGCAATTCGTGACCTCACGAACGGTTAACGAAACCCTGAGAGGTTGCTGAGCGTCGTAAAGTTTGCGTCGTTGGGGTTGGTGTAAACGTGGGGATGACGAATGCCGCAGATCTCGCCGCTGATGGCCGGTGATCCCACCCACCTGGGGTCATTCCGGCTGTCCGGACGGGTCGGGGAGGGTGGTCAGGGCATCGTCTACCTGGGCGTCGACGAGGAGGGCGAGCGGGCCGCCATCAAGCTGCTGCACGTGAAGTTCTCCGGTGACACGATCGCGCGGTCGCGTTTCGCCAGGGAATTGAAGGCGGCGCAGCGGGTGGCGTCGTTCTGCACGGCCAGGGTGATGGAGGCCGATCTCGACGGCGACACGCCGTACATCGCGAGCGAATACATCGACGGCCGGTCGCTCAGGGAGATCGTCGAGACCGACGGGCCGATCAGCGGCACGGCGCTCGACCGGCTCGCGATCGGCACCGCGACCGCGCTCACCGCCATCCACCACGCGCAGATCGTGCACAGGGACTTCAAGCCCGACAATGTGCTGATAGCCGCTGACGGGCCGCGGGTGGTGGATTTCGGCATCGCCCGGATCATCGACTCCACCGGCACGATCACCAGCCGGGCCATCGGCACACCTGCCTACATGGCGCCCGAGCAGATCGCCGGCGACGACATCGGGCCGTACACGGACGTGTTCTCCTGGGGTGCGACCATCGCGTTCGCGGCGACCGGGAAGGCCGCGTTCGAGGGCAAGTCCATCGCCACCGTGCTCAACCGGATTCTCAACCACGAGGTCGACGTTGGCATGATGCCGGAGCCGCTGCGCGGCGTGGTGCGCTCCGCGCTGGCCAAGGCGGCCGTCGAGCGGCCGTCGGCCGACCAGATCCTGCTGCGGCTGCTCGGGCAGTCGACCGGGGTGGGGGCGTCCACGGCCGTGCTCACCCGGGGCGTGCAGGTCGCCAGCGACGACACCACGCCGTTCATGAGGGTGTCGGCCGGATCGATCACCGACAGGGGCTCCGCGTCCCTGGTGCCGTCCCAGTCCGGCCCCTCGGCTCAGGAGGAAGCACCCGCGACGGGGCAGGGAGCCGTGACGGTGATGCCCGGCGGGCACACAGGCGGGTCCGCGCCGCCGGACGCGGGGCGGGCACCGAACCCGATGACCGAGCCGTCAAGGCCGCCGGCGCGGCGTCGCCGCGCCAAGGTGTGGATCGCGTTCGGCACCGCGCTCGTCCTGGTCGCGGCCGCGGCGCTGGCGCTGGCGCTCAACGGCTGGCCGCCGCTCGCGTTCAGGGAGGAGCCCGAGCCGACTCAGGAGCCCACGCGATCGTTCGCCTCGGTGGCGGACAAGGTCGCGCAGACCGGGAAGATCGTGATCGGCGTGAAGGGCGACCTGCCCGGCGTCGGGCTGCAGGACGGCGACGCCTTCCAGGGCTTCGACATCGAGATCGCCAAACGCATCGCCGCAGGGTTGGGAGCCACGGACACGCAGTTCGTCAGAGTCAGCCGGGACGACCGGCCGTCAGGGCTGGCCGAAGGCAGGGTGGACCTCGTCGTCGCGACCTTCGCGGTCGACAAAGGCCCGACCCAGTTCGCGGGCCCCTACTACCTGGCGCACCGCGACGTGCTGGTCAGAGCGGGCAGCGGCATCGAGGACCTCGAGGACCTCGAGGGCAAGAGGATCTGCGCCCCCAACAGCCCGTCCGTCGGCGAGGTGCAGGACCGGGTGAAGGTCAAGCTCGTGCCGGCCGGCGATATGGCCCTCTGCATGGACAAGCTCAGGAGCAGTGAGGTGGACGCCATCCCCGGCGAGGACCTCATCCTGGCCGGGTTCGCCAACCGCGAGAACCTCCGCTACAAGATCCTCGGTGCCAAGCTGAGCAACGAGCGTTACGCCGTGGGCATCAGGAACGGCGACGCGAAGGCCTGCAAGGCGGTGAGCGGCATCATCGCGGACCTCTACGCCACCGGCGCGCTCAAGCAGCTCGTCGCCAAGTATTTCGGCAAGGTTGAGTTCAAGCCGGAGCTGGAGCAACCCGCGATGGAAACCTGCGGATGACGAGGGGGTAACATCCCCAACGTCAACAATCCTGCTGCGAGTTAGGGGAAAGGCTATGGCGTCGTCAGCCACTGCGCCCGTCAAGGTGACCGTCACCGGAGCCGCCGGCCAGATCGGCTACGCACTGCTGTTCCGCATCGCGTCGGGGCAGCTGCTCGGCGCCGACGTGCCGGTCAAGCTGAGCCTGCTGGAGATCTCGCCGGCGCTGAAGGCGGCCGAGGGCACCGCGATGGAGCTGGACGACTGCGCGTTCCCGCTGCTGTCCGGCATCGAGATCACCGACGACCCCAACGTCGCCTTCGACGGGGCCAACGTCGCCCTGCTCGTCGGCGCCATGCCGCGCAAGGCCGGCATGGAGCGCGGCGACCTGCTCGGCGCCAACGGCGGCATCTTCGGCCCTCAGGGCAAGGCGATCAACGACCACGCCGCCGACGACATCAGGGTCCTGGTCGTGGGCAACCCGGCCAACACCAACGCGCTCATCGCCCAGCAGCACGCGCCCGACGTGCCGGCCGACCGCTTCACCGCGATGACCAGGCTCGACCACAACCGCGCGCTGTCGCAGCTCGCGGCCAAGCTCCAGGTTCCGGTCGCCGAGATCAGGAAGATGACGATCTGGGGCAACCACTCGGCGACGCAATACCCCGACCTGTTCCACGCCGAGGTCGGCGGCAAGGTCGCGGCCGAGCAGGTCGACTCGGAGTGGCTGAAGGACACGTTCATCCCGACGGTGGCCAAGCGCGGCGCCGCCATCATCGAGGCCCGCGGCGCCTCCTCGGCCGCCTCGGCCGCCAACGCCGCGATCGACCACGTCTACGACTGGGTCAACGGCACCGACTGGACCTCGGCCGCGGTCGTCTCCGACGGCTCGTACGGGGTGCCCGAGGGCCTCATCTCGTCGTTCCCCGTCCGCGCGGCGAACGGCACGTTCGAGATCATCCAGGGCCTCGAGATCGACGCCTTCTCCCGCGAGCGGATCGACGCCAGCGTCCGCGAGCTGGAGGAGGAGCGCACCGCCGTGAAGGAGCTCGGCCTCATCTGACGGCCCGGCGAGAACGCCCCCCGCCCGATGCGGGGGGCTTTCTCATGGGCTCACCCCGCTCTGTGCGGGGCAGGATGTCGGTTGCACGGCCGGAGCGGGCTGCGGAGTGGTGAAGATCACGCCTGCGGCCGCAAGGAGGCTGCCCATCGTGATGAGGGCACCATAGATCAGCTTCGTGACCCTTGGTGAAAAGCTCCTCACGTTTCGGTATCACAGCACATATTCGGCCGGAGTATGGCTTATTTACCGGAAAGCGCGTCCCAAGCGTCGGAGACGATGTCGCGCAGCGCCGGCCGCTCGGCCTTCCAGCCGAGCTCGCGCTGGATCTTCGCGGACGAGGCCACCAGCACCGCGGGGTCGCCGGCCCGGCGCTCGCCCACGACGGCCGGGATCTCGTGGCCGGTGACCTCGCGGCAGACCGAGATGACCTCCTGCACGCTGAAGCCGCTGCCGCTGCCCAGGTTGTAGATCTTGTGCTCGCCCGGCGTGATCGACTCCAGCGCGAGCAGGTGTGCCCGCGCCAGGTCGGTCACGTGGATGTAGTCGCGCACGCAGGTCCCGTCGGGCGTCGGGTAATCGGTGCCGAACACGTTCACCGAGGCGCGCTCGCCGGTGGCGACCTTCAGCACGTTCGGGATGAGGTGGGTCTCGACGACGTGCCGCTCGCGGAAGCGGCCGTAGGCGCCGGCAACGTTGAAGTACCGCAGGCTCACCGCGCCCAGCCCGCGGATGCGCGCGTACGCGCTCAACGTGGTGTCCACGGCCAACTTGGAGGCGCCGTACGGGTTGGTCGGGCGCGTCGGGTCGTCCTCCTGGATCGGGGAGCGCTCAGGCTCGCCGTACGTGGCCGCGGTCGAGGAGAACACGATCTTGCCCACGCCCTTGTCCCGCATGGCCTCGAGCAGCGCCAGCGTGCCCCCGAGGTTGTGCTCCCAGTAGAGTCCCGGCTTCTGCACCGACTCGCCCACCAGCGACCTGGCCGCGAAGTGCAGCACGGCGTCCACGCCGTCGAGCACATCGCCTGCGTCGGCGATGTCCGTCCGGACAAAACGGGCGCCCTCCGGCACCGCGTCCTCATGTCCGGTCGACAGGTCGTCGAGCACGGTCACCTCGTGTCCCGCCTCGACCAACTGCGCCGCGACCACGCTGCCGACGTATCCGGCCCCTCCGGTGACCAGCAGTCTCATGTTGGCTCCTGTTCAAATATGTTTGATTTTGTATGGCTTGCCGTTCAGCATACGCTGGAAACCACACGAGTACGCTGCCAACCACCATGTTCGACACCGTCGCGGCCAACATCGCCCTGGTTCTCATCTTCATTCTGACCGGGGGCTTCTTCGCCGCTGCCGAGATTGCGCTGGTCTCACTCAGGGATAGCCAGGTGCGTCAGCTCGCCAAGCGTGGCCGCCGAGGCGAACGCGTGGCCAAGCTCGCCCGTGACCCCAACCGGTTCCTGTCCGCCGTGCAGATCGGCGTGACCGTGGCCACCATGCTGTCGGCCGCGTTCGGCGCCGACCGGCTGGCCACGCAGCTCGTGCCCGTGCTCGAACAGTGGCGGGTGCCCGACGCCGTCTCCCCTGTGCTCGCGCTGGTGCTGGTGACGCTGGCGATCTCGTATGTGTCGCTTGTGCTCGGTGAGCTCGCCCCCAAACGCCTGGCCCTGCAGCGGGCCGAGGGGCTCTCGCTGCGTGTGGCGCCTTTCCTGGACTGGATCGCCACCCTGTCGCGCCCGATCATCTGGATGTTGTCGAAGTCCACCGACGGCGTGGTCAGGCTGCTCGGCGGCAATCCGAAGGCCGACAGGGAGGAGGTCACCACCGAGGAGCTGCGCGAGATGGTGGTCGGGCACACCGACCTGACCGCCGACGAGCGAAAGCTGATCGCCGAGGTATTCGCCGCCGGGAAACGGCAGCTCAGGGAGGTGATGCTGCCGCGTACGGAGGTGGAGTTCATGGAGGCCGACAGGCCGCTGGTCGACGCGGCGCGCGAGGCCGCCAGGCTGCCGCACTCCCGCTTCCCGGTCTACCGGGAGTCGTACGACGAGGTCATCGGCTTCGTCCACGTACGCGACATCCTCGACCCCGAACTCGCCGGCCGCACCGAGCCGATGAGCGCGGTCGTGCCGATCCGCCCCGCGAAGTTCGTTCCCGCCTCCAAACGCCTGCTCACCACGCTGAACGAGATGCGCGACGAGGGCCAGCACCTGGCGATCGTGGTGGACGAGTACGGCGGCACCGCCGGCATCGTCACCATGGAGGACCTGGTCGAGGAGCTGATCGGGGATATCAGGGACGAGTACGACATCGAGGAGGACGTCGTCATCCTGCCCGCCGGCGAGATCGAGATCGACGGCCTGACGAACCTCAACGACTTCGCCACCGAGACCGGCATCAGGCTGCCCGACGGCCCCTACGAGACGCTGGGCGGGTTCGTGATGGCCATGCTGGGCCACGTGCCCGTCCTCGGGGAACGTGTGGAGGTCCCGCAATTCGAGCTGGCCGTCACCGAGCTCGACGGCCGCCGCGTCGCCCGGGTGAGGGTGAAACGCCGCCCGGTCCTCGAGTCGCCGCCCGCGCAGGATTCCTGACACAATTGCGTGCTATGGCCAGACCTCGTGTACTCTCCGGCATCCAGCCCACCGCGGACTCCTTCCACCTGGGCAATTACCTGGGTGCGGTCCGCCAGTGGGTCACTTTGCAGGAGACCCACGACGCCTTCTACTGTGTGGTCGATCTCCACGCGATCACCGTGCCGACCGAGCCCGCGGCGCTGCGCCGCCGCAGCCGCGTCGCGGCCGCGCAGCTCTTCGCCGCGGGCCTCGATCCGGAGCGTTCCACGGTCTTCGTGCAGTCGCACGTACGCGAGCACACCGAGCTCGCCTGGGTCCTGATCTGCCTCACCGGCATGGGCGAGGCGGGCAGGATGACGCAGTTCAAGGACAAGTCCGCCAAGTTCGGGGAGAGCGCGGCCAGCGTCGGCCTGTTCACCTACCCGATCCTGCAGGCCGCCGACATCCTGCTCTACCAGGCCAACGCGGTGCCGGTGGGCGCCGACCAGAAGCAGCACCTGGAGCTGACCCGCGACCTGGGGCAGCGCTTCAACCACCGTTTCGGTGACACGTTCACGCTGCCGGAGCCGTACATCCTCAAGGAAGTCGAGAAGATCACCGACCTGCAGGAGCCGACGTCGAAGATGTCGAAGTCGTCGTCGAGCCCGGCCGGGATCCTGGACGTCCTGGAGCAGCCGGGGCCGCTGCGGAAGAAGATCATGCGGGCGGTCACGGACACGGGGACCGAGGTCCTGTTCGACGAGGACAACAAGCCCGGCATCTCCAACCTGCTGCGCATCCAGTCCGCGCTGACCGCCACGCCCATTCCCGAGCTGGTCGCCCGCTATGAGGGGCAGGGATACGGCACGTTCAAGAAGGACGTGGCCGAGGCGGTCTTGGAGACGTTCGCGCCGATCCGGGAGCGTACGGAGAAGCTGCTGTCGGACGAGAAGGAGCTGGACCGGCTGCTGGCCGTGGGCGCGGAGCGCGCCGCGACGGTGGCCAGGCAGACCATGGCCGCGGTCCGCGACCGGGTCGGCTTCCTCCCCACGCTCTGACTCCCGGGCCGTCGCGGTCCGTCCTGGCGGCGTCTGGGGCGGGAGGCCGGCCGAACGGTGGTCAGGGGCGGCGGAGGTCGGCCGTCAGCTCGGCGGTTGCCGCGTAGTCGGTGGCGAGCGCCTCGCGCTCGGCCGGGGTCAGGTCCATCGCCTCCACCTCCGCCAGCACCGCCACCGCGCCGTCGTGGTCACCGGTACGCATCCGCAGCTCAGCCAGGTAGACCAGGGCCGGCACCCGTTGGACGGCAGGGGCGTCGGCGTGCCGGGCGAGGCCGTTCTCCAGCACGCGGATCCCCGCCTCCTCATCCCCATGGGAGTCGGCCTGCCGGGCGGCCGCGGCCACCGCTCGCGCCAGCCGGCCCTCCGACGGCCCCGGCTCGTCGGCGTCCTCCTTGTACCGGCTGATCCGCAGCCAGTTGCCCCCGGGATCCACCACCGAGAACCCGCCCGCGGTGCCCTGCATGCGCCGCGGCCGGGTCATCCGCGGGATCCCGGACACCGGGATCTTGCCGTACGCCTCCCGCAGCCCCGCGGCGAACGCCTGGTGCAGCACCGCCGGGTCCGGGACGAGCACGATCACGGTGAACATGGACTCGGCGGGGTCGAATTCGGGGACGCCGAAGAAGTGCAGCTCGATCCCGCCACGGCGGACGGAGGCGTACGGGTTGGGGCGCTCCTGGCGGTAGGTCACGTCGAACCCGAGCGCGGTGTAGAAGGGCAGGACGTCGTCGAGGTGGCGGCAGGGGAGCGCGGGAATGACCGTTTCGGTGCGCATACCAACATCGTACGGTGTTCGGAGTATTTGTCGCAGGAGGATTTCCTGATGGAGTACGCGGGACGCGGTGACCCGGCGCGCACGATGGCGCTGCTCTGGGACGGTCTGCCCGCCCCGCGGCGCGGCCCGAGGCAACGGCTGGAGTTGTCGCGCATCGTCGACGCCGCCATCGCCCAGGCCGACCGCGCCGGTCCTGCCGCCCTGTCGATGCGGGCGCTGGCCCAGGAGCTCGGCATCGGGACCGCGTCGCTGTACACGTACGTGCCGGGCAAGGCCGAGCTGCTGGAGTTGATGGTCGAGCGCGTCGCGGGAACCCAGCCGCTCCCTGATGCCGGCGCCGGGTGGCGGGCCGGGTTGCGCGACATGGCCGTCGCCGACCTGGCCGCCTACCGCGCCCATCCGTGGTTGCTGCAGGTGTCCACGTCGCGGACCGTCTTCGGGCCGGCCGTCCTCACCCGGTACGAGGCCACGCTGGCGCTGCTGGACGGGCACGGCCTGGCCGCCATTGACGTCGTCGGCTGTGTGGCGGCGGTGGAATCGTACACGCGGGGCGCGGCGTCGGCGGTCGTCGAGGCCGAGCAGGCGCCGGCGCAGACCGGGAGCAGCGATGACGAGTGGTGGGAGGGGCAGGTCCCGTTCCTTGAGGAGCGCATGAACGGGCGTTTCCCGCTGTTCGCGGCGCTGGAGGAGGCGGGGGCGTTCGCCGTGTCGGACACGACGCTGCCGTACACGCTGCAGCGGGCGCTCGATCGCTTCTCCTTCGGCCTGGACCTGGTCCTCGACTCGATCGGCGCCCGCATCGCCCCGCCCACCCCCGGCTAGCGGCCCGCCCCGGCCGCGGAGTGGGGCGCACCGTCAGACCGTCGGCGGCCCCGGCCGCCCGAGGGCGTCACCTCCCTCGGGTCGCCCGGTGGATGCGCAGGAGGGCGCGGAGGGCGGCGAGGGTGGGCCTGGTGAACCGGATGTCGCCGTGAACGGCGGTCCAGCCGGAACCATCCCGTTCGAAGGCCCACCCGGGAAACTCCCGCACGGCTTCCTGCTGTAGTCGTGCCATGACGAAATCGGCACTCGGCGCTGTGGTCATGAACGCAGCGTGTCACTGATGTATCGGTCCGTGACGAACTCAAGCGACAGATCTCCCAGTTCGCAAAGTCCGAACTCTGAGTTCGCGGTTCAGTTGAGGATGCCGTGGCGTTCGGCGAGATGGCGAACCTCCGGCGCCCACGACGGCCGTGCCCGCCGCGCCAGCGACCGGACCATCTCCCTCAGCAGCAGCTTGTGGTCGAGCTCCTCAGAGCATTCGCGCTCGATTCTCAGCAGGTGCAGCAGGCTCGCGGCGTCGTCGCCCAGGTCCTCGCAGGCACGGGCGACGTGGCCGAGATGGGTGGCGCGCCGCTCGATGGACGGGGTGTGGCGCAGGTCGATGTCGTCGGCGATGCGCAACACATCTTCGGGCCGGCCGACGTCGTTCTCGATGCCGGCCATGTGAATGGCGACGTTGGTGGGTCCGAAGAAGGCCAGATCGTAGACGTCGGCCGAGTCTCGCACACGTTCGGCGAGTTGCGTCGCGGGCCCGCGTACTCGTTCCCTGGCCCGGTCGTCGTCGCCCGCGCGGGCCTCGCCGACGGCGGCGAGCAGGTGGAGCGCGCCGAGTGCCTTGACGTGGCGGTGGTCGCCGTCGGCCACATGCGGCTCGATGAGCTCGATGCCGCGCCGCGCGATCTCGTACGCGATCTGGTGCATGTCATCCGACAACATCGACTGCCCGAGGCTCCAGTACGCCCACGCGATCATCAGCGGGTCCTCGGACTCCTCGGCGAAGCGCATGGCCCGGTCCGCCGCGAGATGCGCGAGGTCCACCCGCCGCAGGTGCTTGAGCACACCCCTGGCCAGAAGGTACGCGTCCGCCGCGACACTGCAGGAACGCGGCGTGCGCTCGGCCGCCAGGCTCTCGGCGTCGGTCACCAGGGACGGCAGCGCCGCCATCAGGATCGAGTAGCGGCGCGCCGAGGTGAACCAGGAGTTGCGGGCGTCCGCGACCCGTTCCGACAGCTGCTCGGCGTCGGGCGGCTCGAGGTCCGGCGCCGACGAGCGGCAGGTGAACAACGCGCGCTCCATGTCGCTGATCTGCGGTCGGCTCGGCTCGTGAGAGTCGCGCGGGGTCTCTCCTAAGAGCACCGCGGTGCGTACGCCCAGCACCTTGGCGATCTCCCGCAGGAGGGGCAGTGAGGGTGTGCGCTTGCCGTGCTCGATCAGCTCGATGTGCCGGGGAGTGCATCCGGCCTGGGTCGCCAGCGCGGTGGTGCTCATGCCCCGCCGCTCGCGCTGGAGTCTGACCATCTGCCCGGTGCTTATTTCGGTCATGGGTGTGGGCGCCTCCTGGCTCGGTTCAGCACCCCACAGGCTAGGGCTCCAGACCACGGCCTGCCATGGTTTCCGCCCAGCTCAGGAGGTGCGAGAACGCGAGTGATGCTCCAGAACGCGGGACAGGAGGTCGGTCAGCTGCTGGCGTTCCGGTTGGCTCAAGGGTGCGAGCACGTCGTCCTGTAGCTCGGTGATGAGCTTGTCGAGGCGCTCCAGGTGCCGGCGGCCCCGCTCGGTGACGGTGATGACGTTGCGGCGGCGGTCGGCGGGGTCGGGCGCGCGGTCGACGAAGCCGCGTTCGGCCAGCTCATTGATCACGGAGACCAGGTCGCTGCGGTAGATGCCGGTGCGCTTGCTCAGCTCCGCCTGGCTGGCCGGCCCGGACTCGTTCAGCGCCACGAGCGTCGCGTAGTGCCACTTGCGGGCGTCCATGCGGGCCAGCCCCTCGGAAACCAGCCGGTCGGCGTGCATCGCGAGCATCGACAACATGCGGCTGGGCAGGCGCCGCAACCGGGCGGAGGGCTGGTGCGAGTCCATGGTGTCCCACGTCATGCCCGCGATCATATCCGCCTTGCGTTAGTGGCACTAACGATGTACGTTCGTTAGTGCCATAAACGTTAGTCTCACGAACGAAATAGGGATCATGTCTTCCAAGACGATCGACGTGCTCGACTCGACCATGCACTACGAGGACTCGGGCGCCGGTGTGCCCTTCGTCTTCCTGCACGGAAACCCCGCCTCCTCCCATGCCTGGCGCAAGGTCCTGCCGGGGGTCGCCGCGGACGGTCGCCGCCTGCTCGCCCCGGACCTCATCGGCATGGGCCGCTCGGGCAAGCCCGACATCCCGTACCGGTTCGCCGACCACGCCCGCTACCTCGACGCCTGGTTCGACGCGCTCGACCTTTCCCAGGTGGTGCTCGTCGGCCACGACTGGGGTGGCTCGCTCGCCTTCGACTGGGCCTCCCGCCACCCGGATCGAGTGCGGGGCGTCGCCTTCTTCGAAACCATCCTGCGCGGGATGAGCTGGGACGAGCTCGGAGACAGGCCGCGTGCCCGCGCCGAGGCCATCCGCGGCCCTGAAGGGGAGTCGCTGGTGCTCGATCAGAACTTCCTCGTGGACACCGCGTTCACGGGAGGGGTGCTGACGCCCTTGAGTGATGAGGAGAAGGCGCCCTATCTGGCGCCGTACCCGACGCGCGAAAGCCGGCGGCCGTTGCTGGAGTGGTCACGTTCGCTGCCGCTCGACGGCGAGCCGGCCGACGTGGCGGAGCGGATCGAGGGCTATCTCAAATGGCTGGGCGCTAGCGGCGATGTGCCCAAGCTGCTGGTCACCTTCGACTCTTCGCCGACACTGCTGATCACGGAGCGGATGGCCGCCTGGTGCGCGGGGAACATCGCCGCCCTGGAGAGCGAGCACGGCGGTCCGGCCGGGCACCACGCGGCGGAGGATCGGCCCGAGGCCATCGCCGCGGCGATCTCGGCCTGGGCCGGCCGGCACGATCTGGGCTAGCGGTAGCGGCGGCGGCTCATCGGGGCCAGGACCTCGCGGAGCGCGTCCGCCGCCCGCCGCATCGTCTCCTCCGGAATCCCGGCGGTCACGTCCGTGTACGCCCGGGACGAAGCCTCCAGACCCGCCTCGGCCACCCGCCGTCCCTCGTCCGTCAACTGCACCCAACGGCTGCGCGCGTCCCCCGCGTTGGCCTCGCGCTCCACGTATCCCGCCGCCATCAGCCGCTGCAGCACGTTGCTGATGCCCCCCGAGGTGAGGAGCAGCGCCTTCGACAGCTCGCTGGGCTTCATCCGGTATGGAGGCGCCGCCCGGTTCAGCGTCATCAGCACGTCGAACTCGGCGTAGGTCAGCCCCAGCTCCGCCAGCTCCACCTTGATCGCCTGCTCGAACAGCAGATGGAGCCGGGTTATCCGCTTGCCGAGCTCGAGCGTGGCGATGAGCGACGACGACATGCCCACCTCTTTCCAGAGGGGTGTCAGCGCGTCGATCTCATCCGGTTTCACGCCTTGAGGATACCTAGCGGGAGATTGCTTTTCTAAAAGCTTCTGTTTAAGCTTTCGAGCATGACAACTACCATGTTGATCAAGAATGGCGTCGTCATCGACACGGAGCCTGAGCCCGTCGTCCTCGGCCGCGCCGACGTGCGGATCGAGGACGGCGCCATCGCCGAGGTGGGCCCCGGCCTGCCGGACGTCCCCGGCGCGGAGGTGATCGACGCGGCCGGGCGGTTCGTGCTCCCCGGCTTCGTCGACACCCACCGGCACACCTGGCAGGCCGCCATCAGGGCCGCCGCGCCCGACGTCGACTTCCCCGGCTACATGCGGCGCGTCGTAGGCGAGCTCGCGCCCCGCCACCGTCCCGAGGACGTCTACGCCGGCAACCTCGGGGGCGCGCTGGAGTGCCTCGACGCGGGCATCACCACGCTGCTCGACTGGTCGCACATCCAGTTCAGCCCCGGCCATACCGAGGCGGCACTCCAGGCGCTGCGCGAATCCGGCATCAGGGCGGTGTTCGGCTACTGCCATGGAGGCGAGCCCGGTGGCCTGGTGAGCGAGACCCGGCGGGTGCGAGAACAGCTGCCGGACGGCCTGGTCACGATGGCCCTCGCCGCCCTGGGGCCGGAGATCGCGGGGGAGGAGCGTGCGCTGGTGGAGTGGCGGCTGGCCAAGGAGCTCGGCCTTCCGGTCACCTGCCATCTCGGAAACAACCCGGAGGGCACCGGGCTGGCTTTCCTGGAGGCGAACGGGCTGCTCGACACCCCGACGACGTTCGTGCACGCCCTGCACTACACCGATGAGGAGTTCAAGCGCATCGCCGCCAGCGGCGGCAGCGTCTCGCTCGCGCCGGTGGACGAGATGAACCTGGGAATCGGCTACCCGGCCACCGGGCGGGCCAGGGCGGCAGGCGTACCGACCGGGCTCGGCGCCGACACCGTGGCCTGTTCGCCCGGCGACATGTTCTCCCTGATGCGGACGATCCACCTGCTCGAACGCGGCCGCCCCGACGGCGCCGGACTCGGCTTCACCACCCGCGACGCGCTGCGCATGGCCACCATCGAGGGCGCCCAGGTGCTCGGCATGGACGGCGTGATCGGTTCGCTGCGGCCCGGCAAGCAGGCGGACCTGGTGCTGTTGCGTACCGACCGGCTCGGCATGGCCGCCGCCCACGACCCGATCGGCGCTATCGTGCTGAACGCCGACACAAGTTCCGTCGACACGGTGCTGGTCGCGGGGCGTGTCGTCAAGCGAGATGGGCAGTTGCTCCACCACGACCTGACGGCGGTCCTCGCCTCCCTGCGGGAGTCCGCGGGCGCGGTTGTGAGGTGATCCCGCGAGGGAGCGTCGTCGCCCGCCTCACGGAGTGAGGCCAATGAGCCTGCGAGGGAGTGCCGTCGCCTGGAGGAGCGGCGGGAGCGTAGCGACCAGAGCGGGGGAAGGCGGCGGCATATGGCGACCGAGCCGCCGAACGGAGTGAGGCCAGGAGCAGGAGGGCGTGATGGCGGGCCTGGCGGAGAGGATCGAGGAGGCCAAGGCCTGGGGCCGCGGCAAGGTGGATGACTGGCGGGTCCGCAGGTTGTCGTTCGATCATCTCATCAGGGCCGTGCAGCGCTACCAGCTGCAGTTCGGCGACCGGCTGGCGGGCGCGGTCACCTACTTCGCGTTCCTGTCGTTCTTCCCGTTGGTGGCGCTGTCGTACGCGGTGCTCGGGCTCGTGGTGGCGACCAGTGAGCCGACCAGGGAGGCGCTGGAGGCGGCGATCATCGAGCGGCTGCCGGGGATCGCCGCGCAGCTGGACTTCGACGCCATCGCCAAGGCCAAGGAGACCGCCGGGATCATCGGCCTGCTCGGTCTCCTCTACGCCGGGCTCGGCGCGCTGGACGCGCTGCGCGGGGCGTTGCGCGAGATGTCCATGACCACCGAACCGCCGCTCAACTTCTTCCTGGGCAAGCTCCGCGATCTGGCCTCGATCGTCATGATCGGCGTGACGATGATCTCCTCGGTGCTGGTGGCCGGGTTCGCCACCACGGCCACGGACAACGTGCTGGAATTCCTGTTCGGCAGCGAGTCCGCACTGGTCACCACCGGGCTGCGGCTGGCCGGGGTGGCGGCGAGCGTGGGCGCCGACTGGTTGTTGTTCCTGATCCTGCTCGGCTGGGTGGCGAGGCCCACCCAGCCGTTCCGGCTGATCGCCAAGGGCGCGTTGCTCGGCGCGATCGGGTTCGGCGTGCTCAAGCAGCTCGCCACGCTGCTGCTGGGGCAGACGCTCGGCAACCCCGTCTACGGCACGTTCGCCGTCATCGTGGGCTTGCTGGTCTGGATGAACTTCTCCGCCAGGCTCGTGCTCTACGTCGCCGCGTGGACGGCGACGGCGGGGTTGTGCCCGCCGCCGTCCCCGACGCCGCCGCCGGCGTCAGAAGCGTGACTTGGCGCGCTTGCGGCGGATGCCGTACCAGAGATAGATCAGCCCGAACAGCAGCCCACTGCCGATCACCACGGAACCGACCGTCTTGGTGGAGGCGTCCTGGTTGCGCGCCGCCGTGTCCAGCAGCGGCGGCTGCTGGGCGGGGGTGACGTTCGCGGCCGGCGGAGCGGACGCCTGCTGCTGCGGGGCGGGCAGCCCTGCGGGGAGCGGGTCGACCAGCTGCCCGACCGGTGCGGCCTTGCCCCTGACCGAGAAGCCCCAGTCGAGCAGCGAGGCCACCTCGTCCCAGAAGCCGCCCTCGTGTCGCATGATGCTCACCACGATCGTGTGACCGCCGCGGGTGGCCGCGCCGACGAAGCTGGCCTGCGCCTTCGTGGTCCAGCCGTTCTTGATGCCGACCATGCCGTTGTAGCGCCAGAGCAGCTTGTTGTGGTTGCTGATCTGGTAGTGCTTGCCCTTGGGCGCCGGGAAGTTCGCGATCTTCGTGCTGATGTAGCGGGTGAAGTCGGGGTTGGCCAGACCGGCGCGGGCGATGAGCGCCAGATCGTAGGCCGAGCTGCTCTGCCCGGGCTTGTCCAGGCCGCTCGGCGTCTTGGCCACGGTGTCGTACGCCTGCAGCCGCTTGGCCTCGGCGTTCATGTCCGCCATCGTCTTGGCGAGGCCGCCGTTCGTCTCGGCGAGCGCCATGGCCGCGTCGTTGCCCGACGACATCATCAACGCTTTGAACAGGTCCTCGACCTTGTAGGTCATCTTCGGCGTCAGACCGACCGCGCTGCCCTCCTGGTTGCAGGCGTTCTGGCTGGGCCGGATCTTGCGGCTCTTGTCGAGCTTGGGGATGAGCGTGAGCGCGGTCAGCGTCTTCAGCGTGCTGGCCGGCAGGTAACGCCCGTGAGCGTCCTTGGCCGCGAGCACCTGGCCCGTGCCCACGTCCGCGATGACGTACGAAGTAGCCTTGGTCTTGGGCGGCTTCTTGACGCCTTGGGGCGCCACCAGGCCGCGGCTGCCCAGCGCCTCGCCACCGACGGGTGTCGTCGGTGCGGCATATGCGGTCCCACCGGTGAGCGAGACCGAGGCGATGAGTGCCGTTACCGGCACGATTTTTGTCCACATGGCGGTCTCAGCGTAGCTTCGTGTGAATGCCCATGTGGCGACACATCCCCCGAAGATCCGCCATTGATACCAGAGAGGCACAGATGTCACGAAAGATCGCCGGATTCCTGATGGCGCTCGGCGCGTTCATGGTCTTCGAGTGGGTGAATCTCGGGTTTAACCTGCAAGATGGGCATGAAACCAGCTTTTATGTCGTCCACGGCATCTTGATCGCGGTGAACATCGTCCTCGCCATTGTGCTCGCGGTCATCGGCTGGCGTGGACTCCGTCCTGGATCACTCAGTGATCATTCCCTTAGGGGCCGCAAAGGAGACGCCGGGTAAGCGCGTGCAGCTCGTCGGCCTCCTCTCGTGAGTCGCCGATCGAGGTGAAGCCCAGCTTCCCGTGCTCGGGAATGGCCCCGAGCAGGTGGAAGACGTTCCCGGTGCGCCGTTCGGCATCGAATCCGATACCCAGCCGGTCCGCCGTGCGCATGACCTCGCCCGGGGTGCGCCCGCGCAGGCAGGAGGAGGCGCAGTTGTCGGTCGCCGTGTAGTACTTCGGCTGATCGCCGGCCATGAGCAGGCCGGTCGCGGGATCGTACGCGGCGCCGGTCGTGAGCACGGCCGAGCCGAACGGATGCGTAGTGCCGCCGATCCGCAGGTTGATCTCGCACAGCAGCGCCGCGTACCCGGCGTCGGCCTTCAGCGCGAAGAAGTCCATCCCGAAGACCCCCACCACGCCCCGTTCGGCCAGCACGCGCGCGATCCGCTCGGCCGAGGCGCCCACCTCGGCGCGGTACTCGGGCGCGGCCGGGAACGTGCAGCCCTGGTAGACGTGGCCGTTGGCGCCGCCGAGCACCTGGTCGTGCGTGGCCAGCACCCGCGCCTCGCCGCCCGGCGTGATGCAGGCCAGCGCGCTGGGGTGGTAGAGCGGCCGGTGCTCGATGTACTCCTCGACCACCGCCCCGCGGTCCCTGATCTTCGTCGAGAACGTGTCCCAGCTCTCGCCTGCCATCGCGAAACTGGTCAGCGACCTGTCGGTCTTGGTGACGATCGCGTTGCCAAGCCCGGAGTAGGCGTCGTTCAGCTTGACGATCACCCGATCGCCCGGCAGCGCCTCGATGGCCTCCTCGATCTCGAGTGTGGTCCGCAGGTCGCCGAAGCCACGTGCCATCGGCACGCCCGCCTCGTGGCCCATCTCGCGGGCGCCGCTCTTTGAGCCGTAATAGGCGAAAGCGGTGGCCGGACCGTAGAGGGGCACGTTGAGTAACGACGCGAGCTCTTCCTCGAGCTCGCTCAGGACGAACGGCACCAGACACGCGTCGCCGTCGATCTCCGACCGCAGCTGCTCGATCACATCAGGGCGGTCGAGCAGGCTCCTGGTCAACGGCTGAGACCAGGGATCGTCGATCGTGATCAACGTGAGCCGCTTGGCGGCGTCATCCGGATCGGGCAGGAACGCGAAGTAGTAGTCGATGATGTCGGGATCGATGGGCGCGGAGGAGAGGTAGACCACCTTTACCCCGGGTTCGCGGAGCGTCAGCAGGAGGAAGAGCAGGCGCTCCTCGTAGGACCTGGCTGCCGTGATGCGGCGCAGCTCGTCCTGCGGAAGGGAGAGCGAGGGTACGACCACCAGGGTCCCCTCACTCGGCTCGAAGATGCTCAACCCAGCATACTTCTCCCCGAACGGGATATTAGTGATCATATTGCGAGTGAAACACGCATTCTTCTCAAATGCAGCCACCGCCGAAGTGTGATGACCATGACAGAAGGTGACAGGATTCGGAATCGCCGACCACGTTTGGAACCGGCGACATCGGGTCACCATCTAATGATCCCTTGTGACTATTTCTGGATCAGGCAGACGTTCACGTAACGTCACCACCTGAGGTTACGGACGTGCCGTCGGCTAACTTTTGGTGTATCTGTCGGCGGGAAGTCGCGCGCGGGGGATAGAGTCGAAGCATCGCCATCGGGCTCACGGCCAACCGCTGTGCACCCGGGCTGCAGCGGCGCTCGCGACTGACGAACGCAAAGCCCATGCTGACGATCTCGCGCACCCGAACCAGCGGGTGTGTTTTTTGATTCGCCGAGCGGCCGCTCGACCGGGTGGCCACGGCGGAAGGACGAGCTTTCACAGCGCATGAGCCGCGATGGTCAGACATATTGGGGCGCGCGGCATGGACGGGATGGTGACATATGCGGGGACGTGAGCTTCGGGGAGAACTCGACGCGTTCCTGGCGGAGACCGAGCAGGATCTCGTGGCGTTCCGCCGCGACCTCCACATGCACCCTGAGCTGGCCTTCGCCGAATATCGCACGACGCAGCGGATCGCCGAGCGGCTCACCGCCGCCGGGCTGACGCCTTCGGTGCTCCCCAGGGGCACCGGCCTCATCTGCGACGTGGGCAGCGGCGACGGCCCGACCGTCGCGCTGCGCGCGGACATCGACGCGCTGCCGCTGCACGACGAGAAGGACGTGTCCTACCGCTCGAGCGTGGGCGGCGCCTGCCACGCCTGCGGCCATGACGTGCACACCACCGTGTTGCTCGGCACCTCGCTCTTCCTGGCCCAGCAGGCCGCGGCCGGCCTGCTGCCCGGCCGGGTCCGGCTGATCTTCCAGCCCGCTGAGGAGTTGCCTGGCGGCGCGCTCGAGGTCATGGCGCACGGCGGCATCAGCGGCGTCGACCGCATCTTCGGCCTGCACTGCGACCCGCGCGTGGACGTCGGTCAGGTCGGGCTCAGGCCGGGCCCGATCACCTCGGCCTGCGACAAGCTGACCATCCGGGTCTCGGGACCCGGCGGCCACACCGCGCGCCCGCACCTGACCGCCGACCTCGTCTTCGCCCTCGCCAAGATCCTCACCGAACTGCCCGCGGCCCTGTCGCGCCGCGTCGACCCGCGCTCCTCGCTCAGCCTCGTCTGGGGCCGGGTCGAGGCCGGCACGGCGGCCAACGCGATCCCCGACGACGGCATCGCCGAAGGCACCGTGCGCTGCCTCGACGAGGACGCCTGGCACGCCGCCCCCGATCTGATCAAGTCCCTGCTGGACTCGGTGGCCGGCGCCTACGGCATCGAGGCCGAGCTGGACTACAAGCGCGGCGTGCCGCCGGTGGTCAACGACGAGGTCAGCGTCGAGATGCTGGCCGAGGCCGCCGAGCGGGTGCTGGGCGCGGGTGCGGTGATCCCGACCCAGCAGTCGCTCGGCGGCGAGGACTTCGCTTGGTACCTCGAGTCGATTCCCGGTGCGTTCGCCCGCCTGGGCACCCGCTCGCCGGGCGGCGTGACCTACGACATCCACCAGGGCACGTTCGACGTGGACGAGAAGGCGATCGCGATGGGTGTGCGGATCATGGCCGCCACCGCGCTGACCGCCCTCTGGGAGGTCGGGCCGCTCGACTCGATCACCAGCGCGCTGGCGTGACCATCGGCAGCCCCAGGGACGAGTGCCCCGGCGACACCGTGATCTCGGTGCCCGGCGGGTACCGCAGGGTGTAGTCGTAGTCGGTCGAGATGATCACCAGTCCCAGCCGGTGGCCCTTCTTGAACAGGTAGTCCGTCGGCTGGAAGTCCCAGGTGAAGGTGTAGTCCTTGCCCGGCCGCAGCGGCTCCGTCCGGTCATGGCGGTGCCGGTTGCGCACGTCCAGCCATCCCCGGGTGACGATCTTGTACGGGGTGGTGGCCGTGCCCAGCGCCCTGAGCGTGGTGCAGCCCGTGTCACCCGGGACACCCTGGCCGTAGCAGTAGGTCTGGCCGGTCGAGAGCAACGTGCCGTTGGGGCGGACGTCGGTGCCGTAGTCCACCAGTAACGCCGTCAGGTACGGCGACGCCCCGTTCTTGAACGAGGCACGCACCGACACCGTCGGCGTGCCGGAGATCCGTACGTCGGCGGGGAGCTCGCCGGTCGTGTACGCCAGCCGGTTCGGGTCGGACCCCGTGGCCTCGACGAGCTCTTCGGCCGTCCTGGCCTTCTGGTCGACGAAGGACTCCTTGGCCGACAGCGGCCGGGGGACCAGGCTCAGCCGCTGGCCGGACCCCAGGTGGAGAGGAACGGCCGTGGCGCCGGGCAGCGGCCACGACTTGTGCTGGGCCCACTGGCCGGCCGCGATCTCGACGTCGGCCTGCGGCTCACGCATGATGCCCGAGTCGATGCCGTACAGCCAGTGGTCGAACCAGCCGTGCAGCTGGCGCAGCCACTCGACCGTGCGCAGGCTGAACGGGTTCATGTGGGTGCCCTGGTGCAGCCAGATCTTGCGCGGCACGTGCCGCTTGGCCAGGGCGTACCACCACTGCGCGAACTGCTTGGTCTTGACGTTCCAGTCGTTGAGCCCGTGTACGACGAAGACGCTGGCCTTGACCTTGCCGACGTCGTTCAGGTAATTGCGGGCGTCCCAGACGGGGCTGTAGTCGCCGGTGATCCGGTCCTGGGTGGCGGTGATCTGGTCCATCAGCGCGCCGCAGGCCTCCTGGCCGTTCTCCCTGGTCAGCACGTATTTGGCGAGCACGTCCAGGTCCTCGCCCTGGAAGCCGCCGGGGGCCAGGACGCCGCCGTTGGCGCGGTAGTAGTCGTACCAACTGGAGATCGCGGCGATCGGCACGATCGTCTCCAGACCCTCGACGCCGGTCGCGGCGACCGCGTTCGGGAGCGTGCCGTTGTAGGAGACGCCGATCATGCCGACCTTGCCGGTGGACCAGGTGGCCTCGACCGGGTTGCCGGCGGCGTCGAAGCCCTTGGCGCGGCCGTTCAGCCAGTCGATCGCGGCCTTCGGGCCTGCCGTCTCGTTGCGGTCGCCGGAGGTCGGGCAGCCGGTGGCGCGGCCGCTGCCGAGGTTCTCCACCAGTGCGATGGCGTAGCCGCGGGGCAGGAAGTAGTTGTCGTAGTAGCCGTCGAACGGCTCGGCGGCCAGCTTGTTGGCGAGTGCCTTGAGCGTGGGCAGGGGGTTGCCGTTCTCGTCCACGTCCACGGGGTGGTTGGCGACGTCGTTGCCCCCGGCGTAGTACGGGCTGGCCTCCATGATGACTGGGACCTTCAGTCCCTGGTCGGTCTCCTTGGGGCGCAGGATGTCCACCGCGACGCGGTCCGGTGCGCCGTCGTTGTCGCTGTCGGTCCCGGCGACCTCGACGAACACCGTCCGCTTGATGGCGTCCGCCCGGGAGAAGACCGGCTGGGTGGCGTTGTTTTCGATCTTGATGGCGGGGGTGTCGGCTGCGGCCGGCGCGGTGCCGGTTAAGGCCGCGATGAGGATCGCGGCCAGCGGCGCGGCCAGTGCCTTCCTGGGGTGCATGCGGGGCTCCGATCGGAAAATTCCACCGTCTGTGGGAATCTCTGTCATGATCGGGCCCAGGGCAAGAGGTGATTCAACCCCAAAGTCGGGCAAACTTCTGTGTGCTCTCTCATGAGGGTTTCAGGTCACAGACGCGACTGAGGTCGATAACGGAGTAGTTGCGACCCTGTGCGCTGGTTTGGTCTGCCCTGGTCAAGCAACTATCTTCCGTGCAGGTGCCGTACGTTTCTTCGCGCCTGCGATGAATCTCGACGGCGGGGAAATGGAAGGGAGTCGCCTTGCTCGGCAAGCGATTCAACAGGATGGCGCTCGGCTCGGTAGCTGGGGTCATGCTCATGGCAGCGGCCGCATGTGGCGGCAGTGGTGGGGGCTCCACGACGGCCAGCGAGGCGCCGACCGGTGCGGCCAGCAGCGAGGCGCCGAAGAGTGCGCTCAAGGTCGGACTGGCGTTCGACATCGGCGGACGTGGTGACAAGTCGTTCAACGACGCCGCGTACGCCGGCCTGGAGAAGGCGAAGACGGAGCTCAGCGCGGAGATCAAGGAGCTGAGCCCGGCCGCCGACGGCTCCAACCGCGGCGACCTACTGCGTCAGCTCGCCGACGCCGGCTACAACCCGATCATCGGTGTCGGCTTCGCCTACGGCGAGGACATCAAGAAGACGGCCGAGGAGTACCCGGACATCGAGTTCGCGGTCGTCGACTCCGCCTCCAACGCGCCCAATGTCACCGGCCTGCTGTTCGCCGAAGAGCAGGGCTCCTATCTGGCGGGCGTCGCCGCGGCGACCAAGTCGGAGGGCGGCCACATCGGCTTCGTCGGCGGTGTGGAGAACGACCTGATCAAGAAGTTCGAGGCGGGCTACGTGGCCGGCGCGAAGTCGGTCAAGTCGGACATCAAGATCGACATCAAGTACCTCACGCCCGACGGTGACTTCTCCGGCTTCAAGGCCCCCGACAAGGGCAAGGTGGCGGCCGACAAGATGTACCAGGACGGCGCCGACATCGTCTACCACGCCTCCGGCGACTCCGGCCTCGGCGTGTTCCAGGCGGCGGCCGCGGCCAAGAAGAAGGCCATCGGCGTCGACGCCGACCAGCGCCAGACGGTCAAGGAGACCGACCTGCAGTCGGTCATCATGACCTCGATGCTCAAGCGCGTCGACGTCGGCGTGTTCGAGTTCATCAAGGCCTTCCAGGGCGGCGCCAAGGGCGGCAGCAATGTCACCTACGACCTCAAGGTCGACGGCGTTGGCCTGGCCACCACCGGTGGCGAGATCGACGACATCAAGGACAAGCTCGACGCTGCCAGGCAGGACATCGTCGACGGCAAAATCACGGTTCCGGCTAAGCCGTAACCTGGTAGGACGATCGACTGAGGGCCCGGAGTCCGGCTACTTCGGGCCTTCTGTCTATGCCGCCCCCCTCT
Source organism: Nonomuraea sp. 3N208 (assembly GCF_052245935.1). Taxonomy (NCBI): domain Bacteria; kingdom Bacillati; phylum Actinomycetota; class Actinomycetes; order Streptosporangiales; family Streptosporangiaceae; genus Nonomuraea; species Nonomuraea sp. 3N208. The sequence continues at coordinate 206,504 of NZ_JBQQBR010000013.1, forward strand.
AGGAGAGGCGAGATGAGTGCTGACACCCTGGCCACGGCGAAACCCGCCGTAGAGCTGGAGGGCATCACCAAGCGTTTCCCCGGCGTCGTAGCGAACCACGACATCCGCATCACCGTCGAACCCGGCACGGTGCATGCCATCGTCGGTGAGAACGGCGCAGGCAAATCCACCCTGATGAAGATCCTTTACGGCATGCAGAAGCCGGACGAGGGCACCATCAAAGTCAACGGCACCGAGGTCGGTTTCCGCACGCCCAGTGACGCCATCGCGGTCGGCATCGGTATGGTCCACCAGCATTTCATGCTGGCCGACAACCTCACCGTGCTGGAGAACATCGTTCTCGGCGCCGAACCGAAGAAGGGCGGCAGGCTGGACACCGCCGCCGCCCGCAAGCGCATCACCGAGCTGGCGGAGAGCCACGGTCTGCGGGTCGATCCTGACAAGCTCGTGGAGGACCTCGGCGTCGGCGACCGCCAGCGCGTGGAGATCCTCAAGGTCCTCTACCGCGGCGCCCGCATCCTGATCCTCGACGAGCCGACGGCCGTGCTCGTCCCCCAGGAGGTCGAGGAGCTCTTCCAGAACCTGCGCGAGCTCAAGGCCGAGGGCCTGACCGTCATCTTCATCTCGCACAAGCTCGACGAGGTGCTCGACATCGCCGACGCGATCACCGTGATCCGGCGCGGCACCACGGTCGCAAGCCTGGCCAGGAACGAGGTCACCAGCGCCCGCCAGCTCGCCGAGCTCATGGTCGGCAGCGAACTGCCCACGCCCGAGACCCGCGAGTCCACGGTGACCGACCGCGTGGCGCTCCAGGTCGCGCACCTCACCATGGAGGCCGACGGCTACCACCCGGTGCCGAAGGGCGCCTCGGTCGAGGAGTACGCCGAGAAGTTGCGTGCGGACGGCAAGAGGCTGCTCCTCGACGACGTGTCGTTCGACATCCACGAGGGGGAGATCCTCGGCATCGCCGGCGTCGAGGGCAACGGCCAGTCCGAGCTGATCGAGGCCATCATGGGCATCCGCGCCACGCACGGCCGTATCGCCCTTGGCGAGCTGGACATCAGCACCTGGTCCACGCTCAAGCGCAGGGAATCCGGCATCGGCTACATCCCCGAGGACCGGCACCGCCAGGGTCTGCTGCTGGAGGCGTCCCTGTGGGAGAACCGCGTGCTCGGCCACCAGACCAGGAAACCGGCGCGTAACGGCATCTGGGTCGACCGGCGGGCCGCCAAGGCCGACACCGAGCGCATCGTCAAGGACTACGACGTCCGCACGCCGAGCGTCGACACCCTCGCCCTGGCCCTGTCCGGCGGCAATCAGCAGAAGCTGATCGTGGGCCGCGAGATGAGCGGCGCGCCCAAGTTCCTCATCGCCGCGCACCCGACGCGCGGCGTGGACGTCGGCGCCCAGGCCGCCATCTGGGACCACCTGCGCAACGCCCGGGCGGCGGGCCTGGCCGTGCTGCTCATCTCCGCCGACCTCGACGAGCTGATCGGCCTGTCCGACACGATTCAGGTGATCTACCGGGGACGCCTCGTGGCCGCACTCGATCCTTCCGACATCACGCCCGAGCGGCTGGGCGGCTACATGACCGGCGCCATCGCCGGCACTGAGGAGACGTGATGCCCGCCGGGCTCAACCGGGCGCTGCTCACCGTGGCCGGCGCCGTCATCGCCATCGTCCTGGCCATCGCGATCTCCAGCGTGGCGATCATCGCCGCGGGTGCCAGCCCGCTGGACGCGTTCGCCGCCTTCTTCAATTTCGGCGAGACGCCACGGGCGGTGGTCAACGGCGTCGCGGCGTTCCTCAACCGGGCGGTGCCGCTGTTCATCGCCGGTCTGGCGGTGGCCGTCGGCTTCCGCATGAACCTCTTCAACATCGGCGTGGAGGGGCAATACCGGCTGGCCGCCGTTTGCGCGGCCTACGTGGGCTCGACGTTCACCGCTCCCGCGCCGATCCAGATCGCGATGATCGTCGTTGTCGCGGCGGCCGTCGGCGGCCTCTACGCGCTGATTCCCGCGGTCATGAAGGTGACCAGGGGCGTGAACGAAGTCATCGCCACGATCATGCTCAACTACATCGCGATCAACCTGACGTCCTTTCTCGTGCGCGGCCCGTTCGCGGGGCAGCGCGGCGAAGGGCAGCTCACCACGACCACGCCGAAGTTGGCGGACTCGGCCATGTTCCCCAATCTCAACTTCATCTTCGACTGGTTCGGGCAGCCCTCGCCGACCCGTGGGGGCGGCCTGTGGGGCTTCCTGCTCCTGGCGGTCGTACTTGGTCTGGCGGTCTGGGTGGTGCTGGAGCGCACCCGCTTCGGCTTCAACGTGAAGGCCAGCGGGCTCAACGGGCCGGCCGCGCTCGCCTCCGGCGTCAACCCGAAGAAGATGATCATTGCGGCGATGGTGCTGTCCGGCGGCATCGCCGGGCTCATCGGCCTGCCCGAGATCCTCGGCGACAGGGGCGCCTTCAATTCCAACTTCACCGCCGGTCTGGGCTTCCTGGGCATCGCGGTGGCGCTGCTCGGCAGGAACAAGCCCGTGGGCATCGCGGTCGCCGCGTTGCTGTTTGCCTTCCTCGACCGGGCGCAGGGCGCGCTGCAGTTCGCGGAGGTCCCCGCGTCCGTCGTCACGATCATCCAGGGAGTGATCGTCCTGCTGGTCGTCGTGGCGAACGAGGTGACCAACCGGCTGGCGCTCAGGCTCGAAGAACAGCGAGCCGCCCAGCAGCTTGGCAGGAACACTCCGGTTGAGGTGGCAGCATGACCAGATTCACCAAGTACCACATGGTGCTTGTCGGCGTCGCCGCGCTCCTCCTGCTGATGTCGCTGGTACGCGTCGTGTCGGGCCAGAACGACATCACCTCCTCCGGCACGTTCGCCGCCGCGTTGCTGCTGGCCGTGCCGATCGGCCTGGCCGGACTCGGCGGTCTGTGGGCCGAGCGGGCCGGCGTGGTCAACATCGGCCTCGAAGGCATGATGGTGCTCGGCACCTGGTTCGCCGGCTGGGCCGGCTACCAGTGGGGCGCCGTTGCGGCGCTGATCGCGGGGCTGCTCGGCGGCGCGCTCGGCGGCCTCATCCACGCCGTGGCCACCGTGACGTTCGGCGTCGACCACATCATCAGCGGCGTCGCCATCAACTTGCTCGGCCCCGGCGTCACCCGCTTCCTGTCCGAGGTGCTCTACAAGGAGGGCACCCCGGCGGCCGACGCCGGCGCGGGCATCACCACCTCGCCCGCGATCACCGGGAAGACGTGGGAGCCCAGCCTGCCGCTGCTCTCGGACGGCCCTGACCTGCTCGGGAAGCTCGAGAGCACCCACTGGTTCCTGCTCTCCGACCTCGCGGGCATCCTGCGCGGCCTCACGCACAACGTGAACATCCTGGTCGTCCTGGCGGTCCTGCTGCTGCCGCTGACGTTCTTCGTGCTCTGGCGCACGGCCTTCGGCCTGCGGCTGCGCTCCGTGGGCGAGAACCCGTGGGCGGCCGAGTCGCTGGGCGTGAACGTCTACCTGATCAAGTACATCGCGGTCGTCATCTCCGGTGCGTTCGCCGGGCTCGGCGGCGTGTTCCTGGTCTTCGTCTCCACCAAGTACGTCGAGGGCCAGACGGCCGGGCGCGGCTTCATCGGCCTGGCCGCCATGATCTTCGGTAACTGGCGCCCTGGCGGGCTCGCCGCCGGCGCGTCGTTGTTCGGCTACGCCGACGGCCTGCAGCTGCGCAGCTCGGGGGCGGTCACGTCGTTCTTCCTGTTCGGCGCGGTGCTGCTGCTCGCCTATCTGATCATCAGGGCTCGCCGGATGCTGGCGCCCGACCAGCCGGTCGAGCTGGCGGCCAGGAGTCCCAAGGACTACACGCTGATGGCCGCCGCGGCGGCGGGCATGGTCGTATTGTTCTGGCTCTGGATGACCGTAGACCAGCTGCCGAACGAGTTCGTCTTCATCACACCACACGTGCTCACGCTGCTCGTGCTCCTGGTGGCTTCGCAGCGGCTGCGGATGCCCAAGGCCGACGGCGTGCGCTACCGCCGGGGGGAGCAGCATTGAGCATCGACTGGGACAGCCTGCGCGGCGAGGCTGCTGAGGCCATGCGGCACGCGTACGCGCCGTACTCGAAATTCCCCGTGGGGGCGGCGGCGCTCGTCGACGACGGGAGGATCGTCACGGGCTGCAACGTCGAGAACGCCTCCTACGGGCTCGGCCTGTGCGCCGAGTGCGGGCTGGTGTCGGCGCTGCAGCGGTCCGGCGGTGGCCGGCTGGTGGCCTTCACCTGCGTGGACGGCCACGGCGAATTGCTGATGCCGTGCGGGCGCTGCCGGCAGCTCCTGTACGAGTTCGGCGGCGAGGACCTGCTGGTCGAGACCGTCGACGGGCCGAAGCCGATGTCCGAGATCCTGCCGTACGCGTTCGGCCCGGAAGACCTGAGCAGGAGCGCGTAGTGGATGCCATCGAGGTCATCCGCGCCAAGCGGGACGGCGGCGAGCTGACCACGGCTCAGATCGACTGGGTGATCGCCGCCTACACCCGTGGCGACGTGGCCGACGAGCAGATGTCCGCGCTGGCCATGGCCATCCTGCTGAACGGCATGAACCGGCGCGAGATCGCCGACTGGACCGAGGCCATGATCCGCTCCGGCGAGCGTATGGACTGGTCGATGCTGGATCGGCCGACTGCCGACAAACACTCGACCGGCGGCGTCGGCGACAAGATCACGCTTCCGCTGGCGCCGCTGGTGGCGGCGTGCGGCGCGTACGTGCCGCAGCTGTCCGGACGCGGCCTCGGCCACACCGGCGGCACCCTGGACAAGCTGGAGTCCATTCCGGGCTGGCGGGCCTCGCTCTCCAACGACGAGATGTTGCACGTCCTGCGCTCGGCCGGCGCCGTCGTCTGCGCGGCGGGCTCGGGCCTCGCCCCCGCCGACAAGAAGCTGTACGCGCTGCGGGACGTCACCGGCACCGTCGAGTCCATCCCGCTGATCGCCTCGTCGATCATGTCGAAGAAGATCGCCGAGGGCACCGGCTCGCTGGTCCTCGACGTCAAGGTGGGGTCGGGGGCGTTCATGAAGTCCGTCTCGACGGCGCGCGAGCTGGCCGAGACGATGGTCGCACTCGGCACGGACGCGGGGGTGCGCACGGTCGCGCTGCTCACCGCGATGGACCGGCCCCTGGGGCGGGCCGTGGGCAACGCGCTGGAGGTCGAGGAGTCCGTCGAGGTCCTCGCCGGTGGCGGGCCCTCTGACGTCGTGGAGCTGACGGTACGGCTGGCGCGGGAGATGCTGGAGGCGGCCGGGGTCTCCGCCGGCAAGGACCCGGCCAAGGCGCTGCAGGACGGGTCGGCCATGGACGCCTGGCGGCGGATGATCGCCGCTCAGAGCGGGGACCCGGACGCCGTGTTGCCGCGCGCGGCCGAGACGATGGTCGTCGAGGCGCCGGCGTCGGGGGTGCTGACCCGGCTGGACGCGTACGCGGTGGGGCTGGCGGCCTGGCGGCTGGGGGCCGGGCGGGCGCGTAAGGAGGACCCGGTGTCGTTCGGGGCCGGCGTCACGCTGCATGCCAAGCCAGGGGATCTGGTGCGGGCCGGCCAGCCGTTGATGACGTTGCACGCCGACGAGACCGAGCGGTTCGGGCGGGCGCTGGAGGCGTTGGAAGGCGGGTACGCGGTGGGGGCGGCAAGCGAGGAGCAGCTTCCGCTGGTCATCGACCGCATCACGGCCTCGTAGTCCGGCTGGGCGCGTGCGGGCGCCTGTCCCGCCGTCCGGGTCAGGAGATCAGGGCGGCGGGGGTGTCGCTGAAGATGCCGGACAGGACGGCGCGGTGGGTGGGGAGTGCTTCTGCGTGGCGGGCGCGGCCCTCGTCGGTGATGGCCACGAAGACGCCGCGCCGGTCCGAGTCGCAAACGCACCGTGACACGAGCGCAGCCTTCTCCAACCGCGCCACCACCCTGGACAGCGCGCTCTGGCTCAGGTGAACCTCGTCGCAGAGCTCCTGTAGCCGCAGATTCTTCTCGTGGTGCACGATCCGGTCCAGCACCTCGAACTCGCTCGGCCCCAGCCCGTGTCGATCGCCCAGCTCTCGCTCCAGCGCGCACATGGCTTTGGCGTGCTTGGCCAAGACGTAATGCCAGGTCTCGAGCACGAACTCCTCGTCCATGTCGCGGAGGTTACCACCCCGCTAAAACTTATGCAACGGCATTAAATGCGCTTGCATTAGATGCTGGCGCATGTATTGTTCTGACCCATGTCCTCTTCCTCAACTTCCGCATCGCTTTCTTCACGTTGGGGGTTGCTCACCGTGCTCTGCGCGGTGATCTTCCTTGACGCCCTGGACGTTTCGATGGTCGGCGTCGCCCTCCCGGCCATCCAGCAAGACCTGGATTTGAGCACGTCGTCCTTGCAGTGGGTGGTCAGCGGTTATGTGCTCGGCTACGGCGGTCTTCTGTTGCTCGGGGGCAGGACCGCCGACTTGCTCGGGCGGCGCAGGGTGTTCCTGGTCGCGCTGGGTGTGTTCGCCGTCGCGTCGCTGCTCGGTGGCATCGTGGACGACGGGGCCCTGTTGATCGCGGCCAGGTTCGTCAAGGGTGTGGCGGCCGCCTTCACCGCGCCCGCGGCATTGTCGATCATCACGACGACCTTTCCTGAGGGCCCGGAGCGCAACAGGGCATTGAGCATCTTCACCGCCTGCGGCGCCAGCGGCTACTCGCTCGGCCTCGTGCTCTCCGGCCTGCTGACGGAGCTCGACTGGCGGGCGACGCTGCTGATGCCGGTGCCCGTCGCGATCGTCGCGCTTTTCGCCGCGTTGAAGGTGCTGCCGCGCGGCGCCGAGGAGCGGGCCGAGGGCGGCCACGACCTGCTCGGCGCCGTACTGATCACCGCTTCGATGTTGCTCCTGGTCTTCACCGTCGTCCAGGCGCCCGAGGCCGGGTGGGCCTCGGTGCGTACCATCGGCTCGCTGGTGGCCGTGGCGGCGCTGCTCGGCTTGTTCGTCTTCACCGAACTGCGGATGAAGCACCCGCTGGTGCGGCTGGGCATCCTGCGTTCCGGCCACATCGTCCGGGCCAACCTCGGTCTGCTCATCCTCATGGGTTCGTACGTGGCCTTCCAGTTCGTGGCCATGCAGTACTTCCAGAACCTGCTGGGCTGGTCGGCCCTGGGCACAGCGCTGGCGTTCCTGCCCGCCGGCCTGCTCGTCGCGGTCACCTCGACCAAGATGGGCGACTTCGCCGACAGGTTCGGCACCGGCAAGCTGATCGTCATCGGCGCGGCCGCGTTGGCCGGCGGCTACGCGATCTTCCTGGGCATCGACAGCACGCCCAGCCTGGCCGGCATGGTCATCCCCGGGATGCTGCTACTGGGCGTCGCGTTCGCGCTGTCGTTCCCCGCGCTCAACATCCAGGCCGTCAGCGGCGTGCACGACGATGAGCAGGGGCTGGCCTCCGGGCTGCTCAACACCTCCGGGCAGGTGGGCGGTGCCATCGTGCTGGCCGCGGTCACCGCCGTGCTGACCTCGGGCGGTGGCGAGACGCTCTCGATCGGTACGCTGCGCGCGGCCATCGTGGTGTCGCTGGTGCTGGCCCTGGTCGGGCTGGCGATCTCGGTGATCGGGCTGCGCGGCCGCAAGGCCGTGGCCGTGGAGCCGGACAGCGACAAGGTCTACGAGACCGTCTGATCACTCCATCACGAGGGCCCCGCCGTCCTGGCGGGGCCCTCTTCTCATTCCGCCACCACGCCGATCGGCGAGTCGTACTCGAGCGACTCGGTCGCCTCGTCCGTGAACTCGGTCGAGGTGCCCGACCGCACGTTGACCTTCGCCAGGTAGACGTAGTCATCGTCCAACTGCCGTACCAGGACCTCGTCCGCGCTGAGCCAGCGCTCCACCGCGATCACCTCGTACTCGTCCAATGCCGTGCGGACCGCGGAGACGCCGCCCGTGCGGACGTCCATGGTGACGAGGTACGAGTCCTCGGCGATCAGGGCCAGCGTCTGGCCGTCCGGGGACAGGGCGCCCCCGTACTCGATGAGGTCGGGGTCGATGCGGTAGCCGCCCGCGTAGACCTGTGCGCCGCGCAGCTCGATCGTGGTGACGGAGGCGTGGCCGGGGACGTTCTCGACGTCCTCGCGCTCGCTGACCACCTGAGCTCCGTCGTCCCGCACGGCGAGGACCTCGACCTCCTTGCCTGTGGTGTAGCTGGTCACGCCGGTGTCGAAGTCGAGCAGCGCGCTGGTGGTGGTGCCCTCGCCGGCGAAGGCGATGGCGAAGTAGCGGCCGTTGGGCGAGGACGTGAGGGTCGCGGGGAGCGGCTCGTCGTCGACGTCTATCCGCCTGACGGTGTTCGTGGGGAGGTCGTGGACGACGTACGAGCCCCGGTTGTTGCGATAGGCCAGGCGGCGGCCATTGTGGCTGACGGCCAGCGGGAGCGCGGCGCCGGTGTTCTGGTCGTACCCGGCTCCGGCGCCGGGCAGCCGCCATTCGTCGCCCGACACGGTCACCAGGCGCCACTGGCCGCAGGGCTGCGGGTTCGGCGGGTCGTTGGGGGTGTTCTGGCAGTAGCCCAGGTAGGCGTAGTGGATCGGGTCGTTCAGCTTTGCGGGCAGGGCGTCGGGAGTCTTCTCCGTGGTCTGGTAGCCGGTGGTGTAGTCGTCGGGCTCGGCCATCACCTGCTCGAGGTTGTCGGCGACGGCGGTCACGGCCGCCACGGTCAGGGCCGCGAACGCGGCTACCGAGCCGGCGATGACCGTCGCCCAGGTGGCCGCCCGGACCCTGCGCCGCCGGCCGATGATGCGTAGGACGGCGTCGGAGAGGTGGATGTGGGGCATGTCGCCGGCGATGCGGATCAGTGCGGCCCGCACCGCCGGTTCGTCGTCCGCCGCGGCCGTATCCCACGCCCGCGCCGGCGCCTCCCACGGCCCCGATCCTGGCGAACCGGCGGACCCGGGGTTGTCGGCTGCGGCGAAAGCCCCGGGCTGGTCACGAGAGGCGCCGGACCCGGCTTCGGGGACGGCCCACGGCGTTGCTTCGGGGGTGGCGGATGGCGCGGCTTCCGGGGCGGCCCACGGCGTGGTTGCGGGGTGTCGCGGCGCGGGCGGACGGTCATCGGGGATGTGCCCGTCTGGCGGCGTCTCCGGTGCGGACTGTGGTGAGGCGGTTGGCTGCGGCGGAGCGGATGCGGCGGTGGTGAAGAGGTCCGGGTGGGTGGCTTTGAGGTAGGCCAGGGCCTGGTGAGTTTCCTGGTCGAGGATGGCCGTCCACAGGCCCGTGATCGCGGCGGCCTGCTGCGGTGGGAGGCCGTCGTGGTAGCGGGCGACCACGGCGGCCCGCGCGTTGGGTGGCAGCGAGGCCAGCACGAAGGACCCAGACGCCGGCGGAGCCTTGTCCGACAGGAAGCGCCGATACAACTCGCGCAGCACGGCGTCCACCGGCTGGCTCCAGCGGACCGAGGACCAGCGGCGGCCGACCGTGACCAGCGCGCCCACGGCCAGATCGCGCGCTCGGTCCGCGTCGCCGGTCAGCAGGTACGCGGTCCGGGCAAACGACGCCCCGTAATTGGCCAGGAAAACCGGTAAGTCGTTGGATTCGCTCACGTATGTGACTCCTTGTGAGCTGATCAGGGTAGAGGGTCGGTCCCGTTCGGCGAAAGGGCCAGGAAAGATCGCGCCGGCCGCCCGAAACGCCGCTTGCGGGCCGGTGCGCTGGGCATCTACCGGGCATGCGACCGTCATCCCCGTGCGGCGGCCGGTGGGCGCGCAGCCGCCTCGCCGCTCCGCTCGCCTGCCTGGCCCTGCTCGCGGCCGGCGGCACGGCGTGCGGCCCGGCCACCCAGAACGCCCTGCCCGGAACCCCGTTCGCGACCGAATCGGCGGCCATTCCCGAGCCGGGCACCCCGACCAGCACGGCGGAGGTGGACGTCGAGCGGCCGGGCATCGGGCCCGCCGTCGTGACGGCTGTCCGGTATGCCGCCCACGAAACGTACGACCGGCTGGTCATCGACCTCGAAGGCGATATTCCTGGATACAGCGTGAGATGGGTGGACGAGTTTGTGGAGGCCGGCTCCGGCAAGCCCATCGAGGTGCGCGGGGGCGCGTACCTGCAGCTCACGCTCTTCCCCGCGAACGCGCACGAGGAGGACGGCGAGCTCACCTGGACGGGCGGCCCGGTCTACCAGGCCGACCTCCGCAATCTCACCGAGGTCGTGCGGACCGGTGACTTCGAGAGCCACGTCGGCGTCGGCCTGGTGCTGGCCAGGCAGGCGGCGTTCCAGCTCACCGAGGCGTCCTCGCCCAACCGGCTGGTACTCGACGTGGCACACTGATCCCGTGGTGAGAAAGATCGAGGGCCCGGCCCGTATCCCCGTACCCGGCGGCAAGCTCATCGACGAGCACATCGGCCGCGTCAACAGCGGCGACGAGGAGATCTCCATCGCCCACATGACCGCACCTCCGGGCTGGGAGGAGCCCGCGCAGACGCCGTCGTTCACCGAATACACCGTGGTCCTGCGCGGCACGATGATCATTGAGCACGACGGCGGGCGGACGGAGGTCGCGGCCGGGCAGTCGGTGGTGACGTCGCCGGGCGAGAAGGTCCGCTACAGCGTGGGTCCCGAGGGGGCTGAATACGTGGCCGTGTGCCTGCCTGCCTTCTCCCCGGAGAGCGCGGGCCGCGACTGAGACCGCTGGTCATATCATGGGCGGATGAGCCCCACGTTTGACGAGATCCGACGGGCTCCCAAGGTGTTGTTGCACGATCACCTCGACGGCGGGCTGCGCGCCGAGACGATCGTCGAGCTCGCCCGGGAGACTGGTTACGATCGGCTGCCTACCAACGATCCCGACAATCTCTGCCAGTGGTTCGAGGAGGCGTCGGATTCCGGATCGCTCGAACGTTACCTGGAGACGTTCGACCACACCGTCGGCGTCATGCAGACGCGCGAGTCGCTCGTCCGCGTGGCGGCCGAGTGCGCCGAGGATCTGGCCGCGGACGGCGTGGTCTACGCGGAGGTGCGTTTCGCGCCCGAGCAGCACACCACCACAGGGCTGACCCTGGACCAGGTCGTCGAGGCGGTGCTCGAGGGCTTCAAGCAGGGCTCGCAGGGCCGCGGCGTCCGCGTCGGCACGCTGCTCACGGCCATGCGGCACCAGGCGCGCTCCATGGAGATCGCCGAGCTCGCCGTACGCTACCGCGACGTGGGCGTGGTGGGGTTCGACATCGCGGGGGCGGAGGCGGGATACCCGCCCACCAGGCATCTCGACGCGTTCGAATACCTGCAGCGGGAAAACTCCCACTTCACCATCCACGCGGGCGAGGCGTTCGGGCTGCCGTCGATCTGGCAGGCCATCCAGTGGTGCGGCGCCGACCGGCTGGGGCACGGCGTGCGGATCATCGACGACATCACCGTGGCCGGCGACGGCACGGCCAAGCTGGGCCGGCTGGCCGCCTACGTCCGTGACAAGCGCATTCCGCTGGAGATGTGCCCCACGTCCAACCTGCAGACCGGGGCCGCCGCGTCGATCGCCGACCACCCCATCGGGCTGCTGCGGCGCCTCTACTTCCGGGTGACGGTCAACACCGACAACCGGCTGATGAGCCGGACGAGCCTGTCGCTGGAGTTCGCCAAGCTGGTCGAGGCGTTCGGCTACGGCTGGGACGACCTGCAGTGGTTCACGGTCAACGCGATGAAGTCGGCGTTCATCCCGTTCGACGAGCGGCTGGCGCTGATCAACGGTGTGATCAAACCCGGGTTCGCGCAGCTGAAATGGCAGCCGTGAAACAGACCTACCGCTCCAGGTCCGCGTTCGTGTTGGCGTGGGTCTGGCTGGCGTTCGTCGCGTTCAACGTCTGGGACCTGATCAGCAAGTACAACGGCAAGCCGTCGCTGGTGGCGCTGGCCGTGCTCGGCGCGCTGACCGCGCTGGTCTATCTCGTCGCGCTGCGGCCCGCGACCGTGTTCACGGAGGCGGCGCTGGTGGGGCGCAATCCGCTGCGGACGACGCAGGTGCCGTGGGCGGCCATCGACGACGTCAGCGTGTCGCATGCCATCAGCGTGCACCACGGCGATGACCAGGTGCTGCGACTGTGGACGCCGATGGCCAGCGCACGGGAACGGGCCAAGGCGCAGCGCCGCGGCATGTCCGGGCAGCAGCGGGGACGCTTCCGCACCGAGCCGACGCTGAGCAAGGGCGAGCAGGCGGCGGCGGAGGCGTTCGCGGGCAAGACGCACGCCGACTGGGTGGGCGAGCAGATCCGCGAGCGTGCCGAGTCGGCCCGGCAGCGCCACGAGGAGGCGGCGCCCGTCCGGGCCACGTGGGCCTACGACGCCATCGCGGTGCTGGTGGGCGCGGCCATACTCGTGGTCGTGGCGATCGTCCTCCCTTAGCTGGCTGGTTCGCGCGATCGCCGTCCCCGGCGTCGAGGTCGCGTCGTCATCCTCTGGCGTCGACGAAACGGCGCATGCCGGCCTGGGCGATCCCGGTTTCCTCGACCTGCTTGGCGGCCTCCGTCTCGACCGCGAAGGCCCGCTCCACCTCGGTCAGCGGCGGGCGCAGCAGCGACAGGTGCACGTCGGTGGCGGTGCCGTGCCGTGACCAGTGGCGTACGCGGGCGATCGCCGACTCCACCAGCGCTTCGGTGGCGACGATCTCGTCAAGCAGGCCCGCGGCCAGGGCCTGCTCGGCGCTCAGGCGGGCCGAGTCGAGCACCAGCCGCAGCGCCCTGGCGCCGGTCAGGCGGGGCAGCAGGTAGCTGGAGGCGTTCGAGATCGACAGGCCGATGTGATTCTCGGGGAAGAAGTACTCGGCCGCAGGAGCGCCGATGCGGCTGTCGAAGCACAGCGTCCACTCGGCGGCCCCGCCCACGGCTATGCCGTTGACCGCGGCCACCACCGGGACGCGGGTCTCCAGCACGGCCCTGGTCATGTCGTGGAAGAGCTCCACCTCCTCCAGGAGGGATTTGCCCGCGGCCTCCCGGAGGTCCTCCCCGGCGGAGAACGCCCGGCCCGTGCCGGTGACCACGATGCCTTTGACGCTCTTGCCGTCCCCGTGCCCGCGCACGGCCGCCGCCAGGTCCCTGCGCATCTGCGCGGTGAGGGCATTGAGCTTCTCGGGGCGGGCCAGCGTGATCAGAGCGACCTCGTCGTGTTCCGTTATCTCGATCATGCTCTCTCCTTCTCCACGGGGATGGCGGGTGCGGCGCGTTGGTCGCGTTCTGGCTGCAGCAGGTGGCGTTTCTCGATGCGGGCCGATGGCGTCAGTGAGAAACCTTCGACGAACTCCACGTACGCCGGGATCTTGAAGCGGGCCAGGCGTAGCCTTGCGTGCTCGATCACGCGCATGGCCGTCTCCACGCCGGCCGGGTGACCGGGGCGGAGCTGGATGAACGCCTTTGGCAGTTCGCCCCACAGGTCGTCGGGGATGGGCACCAGGGCCGCCTGCAGCACCGCGGGGTGCTGGGTGAGCACGCTCTCGACCTCGGCGCACGAGATGTTCTCGCCGCCCCTGCGGACCATGTCCTTGATCCGCCCGGCGTGGTGGATGTAGCCGTGGGTGTCGCGGAAGCCCAGGTCGCCGGTGTGGTACCAGCCGTCTCTGAACGCCTTGGCGGTCGCTTCAGGATGGTTCCAGTAGCCGTTCATCATGGGGACGCCTCTGACGAGGATCTCGCCGGTCTCCTCGTCGAGCACGACCTCCTTGCCAGACGGCGCGAGGCCCATCGCACCGGTGCCCACCGTCTCCTCGGCGTCGATGGGCACCACCAGGTCGGGGCCGCTCTCGGTGGAGCCGTACAACTCGCGCCACGGCGCGCCCCAGCGCTCCTCGAACTCCTGGTGCAGGTCAGGGCGGATGCCCGAGCAGAGCACGAGCCGCATCCGGTTCTCGCGGTCAAGGGGGTGGGGCGGCTGCTTGTGCAGCAGGAGCGGCATCGTGCCGAGCACGTACGTGAGCGTCGCGCCGTGCTCCCTGGCCGAGGGCCAGAAGCCGGACGCGGAGAAGCGGGGGAGCACCACCAGCGGGATGCCGCCGATGAGGCAGAGGACGGTGGCCCACTGGGGATCCATGTACGAGTACGCCTGGGCGATCAGCATGACGTCGTCGTCGCGGAGCTGCGCCTGGCCGGCAACGATCTGGGCGGTTCTGAGCCAGTAGTCGTGGGTGAGCATGCAGGCCTTGGGGAAGCCGGTCGTCCCCGACGTGTACTGAAAATTCGCGACATCGTGGGGAGTGATGGGAACGGGGCGGGTGGGTGGTGACCCGGACAGGGAGTCGAGGGCGTAGACCGTGCCCGGGATGTGCGGGGCGTGCTCGGCGGTGGTCAGCGTGGCGACGGCGCCCGAGTCACGCAGGACGTGCTCCAGGTCGGCGGCCCGGTAGCGGACGTTGACCGGCACCGTGATCGCGCCTGCCTTGAGTATCGCCAGCCAGCTGAGCGGCCAGCCGGGCACGTTGTCCATCATGACCGCGACCCGATCGCCGGGCCGTACGCCCTTGTCGATCAGGGCGCCGGCCAGCCGATCCGACTGGGCGTCGGCATCTTCGAAGGTCAGCGAGGTGTCGGGGAAACGGAGGAACTCGCGGCGGCCGTACTGTCTAGCGGCGTGCCTCAACAGGTCGGGGATCGTTTCTGGCATCCGGCGGCTCCCAAGGGAAGTCGGGCAGCAGGGAGAGGTCGAGGGCCGCGACGACCTGGACGGGAGCGCGTACGGCGGCCAGGCCGATCGCCACGAACTCCGCGCACACCTGCTCCAGCGTGGAGTCCCCGTCGGGGCGGTACCACTCGCTGGTGCCGGTGCACATGGACATGAGGGCGAGGCGGGTCAGCTTCTGGTCGGCGATGCGGAAGGCGCCTGCTGAGACGCCGTCGGCGATGGCGTGCTTCCAGTGGTCCTCGTAGGCGTCGCGGAGTGCGATGATCTCGTCGAGGGCGGCGGAGCCGGGGGTCAGGGAACGGAGTTCGGCGTCCATGACCCGGGTCGTCATGGGGGCGCTTGCGTGGCTCGCGGTGAGCGAGCTGATCAGCAGGCCGAGGCGGTCGGTGGGGCTCTGGACGTCGCGCAGCATGCGCTCGGCGGCGTCGATCAGTCCTCGTTGGGCGACCCGCATGAGGTCGGCCAGCAGGGCTTCCTTGCTCGACACGTGGTGATAGATGCCGGCATTGGTCATGTTGACCTCTTTGGCCAGATCGCGAATGCTCGTCGCCGCGTAGCCCCGTTGGGCGAACAGCAGCACCGCCGCCGTCCTGATCCGCCGGCTCGCGTCCGCGTCCCGGTCCTTGAGATCCATGATCCTCCTACCGAACGTTCGGTAGCATCCAATTTAGCCTCTCTCCCCTTGAATCGCCATAGGTTGACCCTGACACCGTGTCAGCCCCTAGACCTGGAGAGGCCATGTTCAGCATTGGAGACTTCGCCAGGTTGGGGCTCGTGTCTGTCCGCATGTTGCGCCACTACGACGCCATCGGCCTGCTGCGGCCCGCCCACGTGGACCCGGTCACCGGCTACCGGTCGTACCAGGCCGCGCAGTTGTCCAGGCTCAACCGCATCGTCGCGATCAAGGACCTCGGTTTCACGCTGGAGCAGGTCGGGGCGATCCTCGACGAGAAGGTGAGCACGGAGGAGCTGCACGGCATGGTACGGATGCGCCGTGCCCAGCTGGAGGCGCAGATCAGCGCCGATCTGGCCAGGTTGCGCAGTGTCGAGGCGAGGCTCCACACGATCGAGACGGAGGGACACATGCGTACTACCGAGGTCCTCTTGAAAAGAGTGCCCCCGGTGTGGGTGGCTGAGCTCAGCGCCAGGGCGGCCAGTTACGAGGGCGAGGACATCGGGCCGGTGATCAAGCCGCTGTTCGGGGAGATCTGCCGGCGGGTGGAGGCGGCCGACGTGTCCGTCGTCGCTCCCGGCCTGGCCTATTACGTGCCGGAGGAGGACGGCTCCGTCATGGTGCACACCTGCCTGCCGGTCTCCGTGCCGCCAGGCTCCTATGACTTCGAGGTCGTCGAACTGCCTGCCATCGAGCTGGCGGCCACGATCATCCATCAGGGGTCGATGGAGGCGGTGGGGCCGACGTTCCAGACGTTGGCCCACTGGATCGAGGAGAACGGCTACCGTTCTCTCGGATTCGCCAGGGAGATCTCCCTGCACTGCCCGGAGAACGAGGACGAATGGGTGACGGAGCTGCAGATCGAGGTGACCCCGGCATAGTGGACGCGGCGGATTTCGAGCGGCACCGGATCGAGTTGACCGGCTACTGCTACCGCATGCTGGGCTCCGGCTTCGAGGCCGAGGACGCGGTGCAGGAGACGTTCGTGCGGGCGTGGCGCACGTACGATCCGGTCAGGGGCCCGCTGCGGCCGTGGCTGTTCCACCTGGCCATGAACATCTGCCTGGACATGCTCCGCGGCCCGCAGCGCCGCGCCCGCGCCATGGACCTGGTCCCTGACGCGATCCCCGGCGCCGACTTGGGGGCACCGCTCCCTCCGGACCGCTGGATCCAGCCCATCCCGGACAGCCGCGCTCTCGACCCGGCGGACCTGTCGGTGTCGCGGGAGACGATCCGGCTGGCGTTCGTGGCGGCGCTGCAGCACCTGCCGCCCCGCCAGCGCGGCGTGCTCATCCTCCGCGACGTGCTGAAATGGTCCGCCGCCGAGACGGCGCAGTTGCTGGGCACCACGGTCACGTCTGTCAACAGCGCCCTGCAGCGCGCCCGCGCCAAACTCCCGCCGGTCGGACCGGCCGACGAGGACGTAGACGAGGGGCTGCTGTCCCGCTATGTGTCGGCGTTCGAGCGTTACGACGTGCAGGCGCTCGTTTCGCTGCTCCACGAGGACGCGACCTCGTCCATGCCGCCGTTCACGTGGTGGCTGCGCGGGCGCGAGCACATCCGCACCGTTCTGCTCGCCGCCGAAGCCGACGCCCCGTGCGCCGGCTCCCGTCTCCTACCGACCAGGGCCAACGGCTCCCCGGCCTTCGGCCAATACCTGAACGGCGAGCCATTCGCCCTGGTCGTTCTCGACGTCGCCGACGGGCTGATCACTGGCGAGACCACGTATCTGGACCCTGGCCTGTTCCCGTATTTCGGCCTGCCGATGAGTTTCGAGTTCGTACTCGGTCGATGAGTTTCGAGCCCGGACTTCGTACTGAGAGGTGAAGGAGGAAACAGAGAAACATGCCAGAGATCATCGAACTTCCTGAGCGCCCGTACGTCGGGGTGCGCAAGACCATCACCATGACCAGTTTCAACCTGGTCGGAGACCGCATCGGCGAGATCATCGGCTGGCTGATCGAGCGCGGCGCGTATCCAGCCGGGGCGCCGTTCTTCAAATACGACAGCATCAACATGGACGCCGACCGGCTGGTGGTGGTGGCGGGGGTGCCGGTGGCCACACCGGTCGAGGGGGAGGGCGACATCTTCGCCGCCACCCTTCCCGCGGGCCGCTACGCCACCGTCTCCCACCACGGCCACCCTGACCAGCTCATCGACGTCACCGGCAAACTGCTGAAATGGGCCGCCGGACAGGGACTGACCTGGGACAAGACGGCCGACGACGACGGGACGGAGCACTGGAGCTCCCGCCTGGAGCTCTACAACACCAATCCCGCCGAAGAGCCCGACATGAACAAGTGGCACACCGACCTGCAGTTCCGCCTCGCTGACTGACCTCGGGGCGTGCCGGGGACCGCACCGGTTCCCGGCACGCCCGCCACGCCGCACCCGCTGGTAGTCACGCACCAAGGTCCTGGCCGCCCATGCCGCCAACCGCGCTAGCGGCGCGCTAGCACTGGGCTAGCGGGCCGAATGAGCATTTAGTCATGCCGCACGTTCTGGTGGCCAGTCAAGTCCTGCTCACCACGGTCTTCGTTGTCTCCGCGTACTCGAAGCTGCGGAGCCGTACCGCACTACAGTCTTTCGCCGTCACCCTGCGATTGCTGCCCGGCCCGGCCCGGTTCCCGGCTGCCATGGCAACGGTGGCCATGGAAGTTGTTGCTGCGGCCACCTTGATCGTGCTTCCACGCACGGGGCTGGCCGCCAGCGGGATGCTGTTGATCGCGTTCTCCATGTGGATCGCCGTTTCCCTTCGCTGGGGGCAGCGCGAGCCATGCCGGTGCTTCGGCGTGTCCGCGACCCCGCTCGGCCCGGTGCATCTGATCCGCAACGGGCTTCTGCTACTCGTTGTCGTGCTGGGTTGGGTGACGCTGATGTTCCCCGGCGGTCCGGTCACCGTGGCCGGTCTCGCCCTGGCAGTGCCGGTCGGGCTGGTCGGCGCCATCCTCTTGATCGTCTTCGACGATATCGCCGATCTGTTCATGGAAGTCTCGGGGAGTTCGTGATGCCGTACCTGATCGCCGCCGTCGTCATGGTCGGCATGCTGTGCATGCTGAATCTCTTGCTGACGGTGGGAGTGATCCGCCGACTGCGGAAGCAGGCCGCGTCAGCGGCATTCTTGCCCGTGGCGGAAGGGCTCGCCATCGGGGAGAAGATGCCGGAGTTCGCCGCCACCACCACCGATGGCGAGCCGATCTCCGATGAGCTGCTCGATGGGCCCGCCCTCATCGGTTTCTTCTCTCCGTCCTGCCAGCCCTGCAGGGAACTGATGCCGCGCTTTATCGACCATGCCCGCCAAACCTCGGCCGCGGTGCTCGCCGTCGTTGTCGCCGGCAGCGACGAGGAGGCCGCCGCCGACGTCGAACGCCTCGCTGAGGTGGCACGTGTAGTGGTCGAGGCACCTCAGGCCGCCATCCAGAGCGCCTTCAAGGTCGCCGGCTATCCGACCCTCTTCGTGATCGGTGCGGACGGGAGGGTCACCGACAACGATCCCACGTTGCCCACCACGGTCAGCGCATGATCGGAACGGCAAAGGTGGCCGCGGGGGTCGCCCTTCGCGCGGCCCCGGGATTGATGGCGGTCTACGTCCTGGTGATGCTGGCTGAGGCGATCGCGCCGATCGCGGTGGCGTGGCTGACCAAACTGGTGGTCGACTCCCTGGCGGGACAGGGATCGGCGGCCGAGCTGAGCACCCTCGCGGTGGGTCTGGCCGCCGCCGGCATCCTGATGACGGTACTGCCCCAGCTCGTGCACTACCTCAACAGCGAGATGGGCAGGTTGTTCACCGCTCGGACCACCGCACAACTGTTCTCCGCGACGCTGCGGTTCGCCGGGTTACGACGGTTCGAGGACCCCAACTTCCACGACCGGCTGCGGTTGGCAAAGAACAGCCTGTCGACGGGGCAGGAAGTCGTCACCGGATCCCTTGGGGTGGTGAGCGCGGTGATCACGTTGACCGGGATGGTCGGCTCCCTTCTGGTGATCAGTCCGGTTCTCACCGGGATCGTCCTGGCAACCGGGGTTCCTGCGCTGGTGGCGCAGTTGCGGCTGTCGCATCGTCGCGCCTCGATGATGTGGGACATCGGCCCGGCCGAACGACGCCAGATGTTTTACGGCGATCTGCTCACCACGGTTGCGGCGGCAAAGGAGATTCGTCTGTTCAACAGCGGCCGTTTCCTGCAAGGCCGCATGATGACCGAGTTGCGCACGTCCAACGCCGCACGCCGCCGGATGGACATCAAGGAACTGTCCGTCGAGAGCCTGCTGACGCTGCTGGGCGCGGTGGTCGCGGGCGGTGGGCTGATCTGGGCCGTCATCTCCGCCGGCTCCGGTGCGTTGAGCGTCGGCGACGTGACCCTGCTGATCGCCGCCATCGGCGCGGTCCAGGCCGCCCTCAGCGGTCTGATCGTCGGTATCGCCGCTCTCCACCAGGATCTGCTCATGTTCGGCCATTACGTGGCTGTGACCTCGGCCGAGCCCGACCTTCCCATTCCCGCCGAGCCTGCGCCACTGCCCCGGCTGAAGCACGGCATCCAGCTGACCAACGTGTGGTTCCGCTACAGCGAGGATCACCCGTGGATCTTGCGTGGCCTGAACCTGTTCATCCCGGCTGCCTCGTCAGTCGCCGTCGTCGGTCTGAACGGTGCCGGCAAGTCCACGCTCGTCAAGCTCCTGTGCCGGTTCTACGACCCGCAGCACGGGAGCATCACGTGGGATGGCGTCGACATCCGTGACGTGCACCCCGATGATCTGCGGCACCGCATCACCGGGGTGTTCCAGGACCATATGGCCTACGACATGTCCGCAGCCGACAACGTCTCCATCGGCTTCGTCCCCGCCCGTGAGGACGAAACCCGAATCCGTGGGGCTGCTCACGAGGCTGGGATCGACGACAAGCTCTCCTCCCTTCCTCGCGGGTACGACACCCTGCTCACGCGGACGTTCTTCAGTGAAGAGGACAAGGACGACCCCGACACGGGTGTCGTGCTCAGCGGCGGCCAGTGGCAGCGCACGGCCTTGGCCCGCGCCATGTTCCGCGGCCACCGCGACCTCGTGATCCTCGACGAGCCCTCCGCCGGGCTGGACCCGGAGGCCGAGGCCGACGTGCACGCTCGGACCCGACGCCGGCGCCACGGCGCGACCAGCCTGCTCATTTCTCACCGGCTCAACACCGTGCGCGACGCCGACCTCATCATCGTTCTGGAGCACGGCGCCATCCGGGAAGCCGGAACGCACGACGCCCTCATGTCCGCCCGCGGCCCCTACGCACGGCTCTTCAACCTCCAGGCGAGCGGGTACCGCGAGCCGGAGGAGGCGGTGGCCCTGTGAGGTGGGTGCTCCTCGTCGTGAGTTGCGCGATCGCGGCTTTGGCCTTGCTGATCGTACGGCTGCGCGCGAGGTATTCCGTGATCCGTGTCGACGGCAACAGCATGGCCCCCACACTGATCGACGGCGACCGGCTTCTGGCCCGGCGAGTGGCCCCGGCGGCCCTGCGAAGCGGCCATATCGCCGTGGTGCTCAGCCCGCTGCCGATGGGTGGCCCGTTCCTCATCAAGCGCATCGCCGCGCTACCCGGTGATCCCATCCCCGAACCGGTGCGGCCACTCGTCCCCGATGCCCGTGTACCCGACGGACAACTCATTCTGATCGGCGACAACACCGACGCGAGCTTCGACTCTCGCGACCACGGTTACTTCCCCATCGCCGATATCCAAGCCATCACCCTTCGAAAACTAACCGCTGCCAGAGACCCCAGCAGAACGGAGAGCGAGCCAGTAGGAGAATTTTGCGACGGAAATCCAATCGGTAACAAAGAAAGGGAACAAACGAAGTGATGCGGTTCATCGAAAATATCGGCGATCGTCTTCTCGCGCTGGTCGTTCCAGAACACCGCGCTGCGGCGGACGAGTGCTACAACCAGACTCGCTGCGGCCCGTACGCCTGTACCTCGAACATGGATCATATGGTCAGGAAGCAGGTCAGAACTGTCTGCCGGGTGTCCGGTACGCAGCCGTGGCGGAATACAAATTATTGCTGCTACATCTGATTGCCGGCTGGGCTCTTGGAGCACCTGGAGACGTGCGCGCAGGTATGTCTGCAGGGCGCCTGGCCCTAAGCCTGGATCCACGGCATGAACATGGGAGCCAGGGTCCGATAGGCAAGCGAGGAGCCCTTTGAGCTGGGAGGATGGGAGTTCTTGACGCTTCCATCCGCCCGCTCCAAGGGGCACTTCGCCCTAATCAGAAATGATCACAATAAGTCAAGCCGTGGATTCGGACTGAGACCGCAACGAAGAAATGGATTTAGCGCGTGAAGATCATAACCAGGCTCGCGGACCGCGCCGTGGCATGGGTCCTTCCCGAGGACTCTGCCGATGCCGTCGTCAAGTGCTACAACAAGCCCATCGGGGGCTATTGGTGGGGGCGGTGTTATTACAACCCCGGCTGCAGTAGCAGGTCAGAGCAGACGAAGTACGCGTGCAACTGGGGGCCAGGAAGCACCTATGGCGTGCGGAGTATTCTCGGCCGCCGGTGTTGCTAGCCGCGTAGCGACCATCCAGGGGTCGGGCAAGTGCCGCAGCGCGGGAAATGCCCGACCCCTGCGCCGGCCAGACCTGAGACGGCAGCTGCCGGAACGGCCAACCAGCCTGGGCAACGGCCGCACGTGCATCTTCTCAAACAGCTGATCAGCTCTGACGCCGGCCGCCCGAGAGGATCAGGCTGCCAGGGTGCCCGTGAAGGATGTCCTGGTAAAGCCGCTGCATTTCGGCGTTCGGCTGAATGCCGAGTTCCTGATCGAGGACCCGGTAAAGCCTCCGATACGCGTCGAGGGCTTCCATGCGACGGCCTCCGGCGTTCAGGGCCCGCATCAGCGTGGCCCACAAGGTCTCCCTGAACGGCTGGGCGGCGATGAATTGCTCCAGTTCGGGGACGAGGTGGATGTTGAGGCCGAGCCGCAGCTCCGCATCAAGGCGCATCTCATAGGCGTTCAGGCGAATCTCTTCCATTCGGCGGCGTTCCTGGCGGACGACTTCGACATCCACATCGGCCAGCAACGGCCCGCGCCACATCCCGAGCGCTTCTCGCAGGCACTCGGCTGCTAGGCCGGGGTCTCCCGTGTTCAAGGCTTCGGCGCCGGCGGTGGTCAGTTTCTCGAATATCCCAAGGTCAACGACGCCGTCCGGCACGGCCAACAGGTATCCGGAACCTTGGGTTCGGAGCTCGACGCCTCGTGCGGCGAGCGGGGCGATCGCCCGCCGTAGGCGATAGACATATGTCTGCAGGCTCGTCTTCGCCGTGGCCGGTGGACCGGCTGCCCACAATTCCGACGTGAGAAGGTCGAAGGTGACCACCCGGTTCGATCTCAGCAGAAGCATGGCCAAGATGGCCCGCTGCTTGGCAGCCTGAACAGGGATCTCTCTCGCGGGGTCCACCACCCGCAACGGCCCCAGCAACGAGAACATCCATTCGCCTCCAAGCGTTTCGAGCACGTAAGGGACGGCGCAGCCGTACCTGGCCGACGCGTAGGTGGCCAGGAACGCGCGATACATGTACACCTGGCCGCCGGTGCCGCAAGACGGGCGCGGACTACGCTACGTTGAGCCGGTTTACTGCTGGTATGTCGCCGGTATGTCGGGTCTTCGAAGGCAAGCGGTTGTGCCATGAGGCGCTGTGTTTGGAGTGGAGGCGAAAGACCTCGGGACGGAGCTGCGCCTCTCCTCCCGCCTACCTGCCGCGGCAGTTAGGTCTCATTGTTGAGACCAAGGGCTATCGCCAGGCGGCGAGCAGTTCCTCAGGGGTCAGGTGCCTGACGCCCTCCACGTCGCATCCGCTACGCGAAACCGCGTAGAGCGGTGTGGAGTCGTCAGCCCCCGGCATCTTCCAACGGTGAACGACGAGCTCGTTCAGATCGTGACGGTCGAATGGCCGGTTCTCGAGCCACTTCACAGAACCCAGCATGGTGATCCGCTTGCCGATCGGCTCGCGATCGGCACCCACGAGGTCGATTTCGGGGTCGTTGGTCCTCGTCCAGAAACCGCCGATCGCTGCGGTCCCCTCGGGCAGGCCCTCCATTCGCCGCAGAGATTCGTGGATGAGGGGCTCGATGGCCGTGCCTCTCCATGACGTCCAGGATCTCCGGATCCGCTCCAGTGCCTTGTCCCCCAGGCCGCGGTCGATGTCGATTCTGCGAGCCTCGATGAAAGGGATCCAGAACCGCAGATGAGTGTCGATCACGCGGTATCGCGACTCGCGGGATGGCCGGGTCGAGAGGGGCCGGTCCATGGCGATCATGCGCTTCTCCAGGAGGAGTTGGAGAGCGCGGTTCATCGACGCGCGGGAGATGCCCGGGGTGGCGGCGGCGATGTTGGCGTGCGTGCGCTGACCGGACCCGATGGCGCCGAGGACCTGGCGGGCGAACGCGTCCGGCGGAAACTCTGCCGCCATGGCTCGTTCCCCGCTGACGATCAGGGCCGAGATCGGGTCTTCGAGCGCTTGCTCCAGGTAATCCCAGAGCGATCTGCCCTTGGCCATTCCTCGCAGATCATTGGCAGGCCACCGGTAACCAGATGCGCGTCGAACGCCTCAGCCGCGGGCAGATCGAGTGCCTGCCCCACGTCATAGGGAGTGAGCGGATTGATTACGAAGTCGACGGCGCGCTGATAGAAGGGGCGGCTGTAGGTGTTGATCGCCTCCATCATCGACAAGTCGGAGCCTATGAGCAGCAGCAAGACGGGCCGCCTGGAGAACTCCTTGTCGAAGAGCTTCTGCAGTACACCCTCGAGGGAGGGGTCGGCCTTGATCAGGTACGGAAGCTCGTCGATGACCACGATGCTGGGGGAGTCTTCGGGAAGGGCACGCGCCAGGAGAGAGAGTGCCTCATGCCATGACGTGGGCCTCCCGAAGTCTCAAGGATGAGACTATCGAGGTTCATTAGTATCAGCAGGCGGTCCTCGCGGTCCTCGAATTCCAGATGGTCTCAAGCGTGAGACTAAGAGCTCTCAAGATTCAGGCGAACCGTCAGATCGTGTTTCAAAGATTCCAGGGACTCCTCGGCTTGGGCTCTGGCCTGTTGCATTTCGCCAGTCACCGGAACCACGACCTCCAGGTAGCACTTCAGCTTGGGCTCCGTGCCCGAAGGGCGGACCACCACGCGGGAGTTCCCAGACAGCCGGTAGCGCAGGCCGTCGGTGGGTGGGAGACCGCCTTCTCCCTTGTTCAGGTCGTCGATGTGCTCCACCGCGCACCCGCCGAGGATCGTCGGAGGGTTCGCACGCAGGCGGGACATGGCGTCCGCGATCAGGGACAGGTCGGCCACGCGGAACGACAGTTGGGACGTGGCGTGCAGGCCGTAGCGGCGGGCCTGGTCGTCCAGGAGGTCCAGCAGGGTGCGGCCGGCGCGTTTGGCTGCGGCGGCGATGGCCGCCACCGTCAGGGCGGCGCCGATTCCGTCCTTGTCCCTGACCGGGAGGCCGGCGTCCGAGCCGACGCTGTAGCCGATGGCCTCCTCGTAGCCGAAGACCAGGCCAGGGCCGGCCTTGATGATCCATTTGAAGCCGGTCAGGGTCTCGCCGTAGCGGACGCCATGCCGTTGAGCGATCTTGCTGAGGAGGGTGGAGGAGACGATGGTGGTGGCCACCATGCGGTCGCCGGTGGTGTGTTTGATCACGTGCTCGGCCAGCAGGCCGCCGACCTCGTCGCCGGTCAGCATGCGGCACGTGCCGTCGGGCAGGGGCACGCCCACTGCGCAGCGGTCGGCGTCCGGGTCGTTGGCGAGGACCAGGTCGGCGCCCTGCTTGGCGGCCAGGGCGATGGCCAGGTCCATCGCCCCCGGCTCCTCCGGGTTGGGGAAGGACACCGTGGGGAAGTCCGGGTCGGGGTCGCGCTGCTCCTCGACCGCCATGGGGCTTTCGAAGTCGGCGGCCAGGAAGGCGCCGGTCAACGTGGCCGCGCCGACCCCGTGAAGGGGCGTGTACGCGACTTTGAGGTCGCGGGCGTCGCCCAGCGGCAGGGACGTGACGGCCTCGATGTAGTCGTCGATGACGCCCTCGCCGAGCTCCGTCAGCGTGCCGGGGCCGTGCAGCGGCAACTCGTCCACCCGGCCGGCGGCGTCGATGGCGGCCGAGATCTCGCTGTCGATGGGCGGCACGATCTGGGAGCCGTCGCCCCAGTAGACCTTGTAGCCGTTGTCGCGGGGCGGGTTGTGGCTGGCGGTGACGGTAACCCCGGCGTCCGCCCTCAGGTGGCGGACCGCGAAGGCGAGGATCGGGGTGGGCAGGGGGCACGGCAGGAGCGAGGCGTGCAGGCCGGCGCCGGTCAGGACGGCCGCGGTGTCGCGGGCGAAGACGTCGGACTTGTGCCTGGCGTCGTACCCGATGACCACGTGCTTGCCGGGGCCGAGGACCTTGGCCAGGCCGGCGGCGGCGCGCATGACGGTGACGCGGTTCATCCGGTTGGGGCCGGCTCCGAGTTCGCCGCGCAGGCCGGCCGTGCCGAACTCGAGCTTGGCGCCGAAACGGTCCTGGAGGGCGGCCATGTCCTCGCGTTCCAGCAACGCGGCCAGCTCGGCGCGGGTGTCGGGGTCGGGGTCCTGAGCCAGCCAGGAGCGGGCCTCGTCGATGAGACTCACAGGCGCTCCACCACCTTGGCGAGCAGCACGCCCATGCGGGCTGCCGTCGCGCGGCCGACCTCCAGGACCTCCTCGTGGTTGAGCGGCTCGCCGGACAGGCCAGCGCCGGGGTTGGTGACCAGGGAGACGCCGAGCACCTCCAGGTTCGCCTCGCGGGCGGCGATGGCCTCCAGAACGGTGGACATGCCGACCATGTCCCCACCCAGCGTGCGGAGCATGCGGATCTCGGCGGGGGTCTCGTACGTCGGCCCGCGGAAGGCCACGTACACGCCCTCGGCGAGGGTCGGGTCGATCTCCCTGACCAGGGCGCGCAGGCGGCGGGAGTAGACCTCGGTGAGGTCGATGAACGTGGTCCCGGTGATCGGGTTGGCGCCGGTCAGGTTGATGTGGTCGCTGATCAGGACCGGGTCGCCGACGCTCTGCGTCTCGGGGCGCAGCCCGCCGGCCGCGTTGGTGAGGACGATCGTGCGTACGCCGGCCGCGGCCGCCGTACGCACACCGTGCACGACCGCGTCCACCCCGAGCCCTTCATACAGGTGTGTACGCCCGAGGAACACCAGCGCCTGCCGCCCGCTGGAGGTGCGGACGACTCGGATCTTGCCGCCGTGCCCGGCCACGGCGGGGGCCTGGAAGCCGGGCAGATCGGTGAACGGGATCTCGCTCACCGTCTCGCCGATCGCGTCGGCGGCCGGCACCCACCCCGACCCCATGACGAGCGCCACGTCGAAGGTGTCGAGGCCGGCGGAGCGGTGCAGCGCGGCGGCGGCCTCACTGGCCAGGGTGTATGCGTCGTTGGTCACAGCTCAGTAGTTTAGGAGGAGCCGGTCCAGCACCCGCACGCCGAACTGCAGCGCCTCCACCGGCACCCGCTCGTCCACGCCGTGGAACATCGAGGCGAAGTCCATGTCCGCAGGCAGCCGCAGCGGCACGAACCCGAACCCGCGCACCCCCAGTTCGGCGAAGAACGTCTTGTTGTCGGTGCCGCCGGACATGCAGTACGGGATCGCCCGCGCCGTGGGGTCCTCGGCCTTCAGTGCCGCGATCATCGACTCGACCAGCGCACCGTCGAACGTCGTCTCCAGCGCGATATCGTGGTGCACGAACTCCCGCCGGACACGCGGCCCGATCAGCGAGTCGACGGTCTTGAAGAACTCCTCCTCGAAGCCCGGCAGGAACCGCCCGTCCACCACGGCCGTGGCCTGGCCGGGGATCACATTGGACTTGTAGCCGGCGCCGAGCTGCGTCGGGTTGGTCGTGTGGCGCAGGGTCGCGCCCACGAACCGCACCAGCGGCCCGATCTTGTCGAGGATCGGCTGGGGGTCCGACTCGTCGAAGGGGATGCCGAACGCGTCGGCGACCTCGGTGAGGAACTGACGCACGGTCGGCGTGTACGTCAGCGGCCACTCGTGCTCGCCGATCCTGGCCACCGCCCTGGCGATCTCGGTGACGGCGTTGTCGGAATTGAGCATCGAACCGTGCCCGGCGGTGCCGTCGGCGATGAGCTTCATCCAGGCCAGGCCCTTCTGGGCCGTCTCGATCAGGTAGAGCCGCAGCGACGGGTCCACTTCCAGCGAGTAGCCGCCGACCTCGCTGATCGACTCGGTGACGCCCTCGAACAGCTCGGGGTGGTGCGCGGTGAGGTATTTGGCGCCGTACACACCGCCGGCCTCCTCGTCGGCCACCCACGCGAACACGATGTCGCGGCGCGGCCGGCGGCCCTCGCGCTTCATCTGGCGCAGCACGGCCAGCATCATCGCGTCCATGTCCTTCATGTCCACGGCGCCGCGGCCCCAGATGTAGCCGTCGCGGGTCTCGCCGCCGAACGGGTCCACCGTCCAGTCGGCGGCGTTGGCCGGCACCACGTCCAGGTGCCCGTGGACGAGCAGGGCGGGCAGGGACGGGTCGGTGCCCTCGACGCGGGTGATCACGTTGCCGCGTCCTGGCTCGCTCTCGACGTACGTCGCCTCGATCCCGACCTCGGCCAGCCTGGCCAGGACGACCTCCGCCGCGGCCCGCTCGCCGGGGCCGCTGCCGTCTCCGTAGTTGCTGCTGTCGACGCGGATCAGTTCCACGCAGAGGTCGGCGACTTCCTTCTCGGCAGGTGTCATGGCGTTTTCTCCAGTGTGAGCAGTCCGGACTTGTGCAGGTGCCCGCGCTTGTAAGCGCGGGTGATGAGAGTGAGGTCGCTGTCGGTGACCTCGTCGAGGGACCCGACGACGCCGGTCATGAAACGGTAGAGGTCCGCCTCGTGGGCGGCCACCACCTGAACGATCAGGGAATGGGTGCCCGAGGTGGCCGCGCAGTAACGCACGTTCGGGTGCCCGGCCAGCCGCTGTCCGACCTGATCCAGCCCGTACGGGCGGACCTTCAGCCACAACATGGCCTCCACCTCCAGGCCGAGCAGCGCGGGCTCCACCTCCGCGCGCGGAAGCAGCAGCCGCCGCTCGATCAGCGAGGTCACCCGGCGGCGCGCGGTCGGCAGGGAGATGCGGAGGCGCTCGGCGACCGCGGTGAAGGCGATCCTGCCGTCGGCGGCCAGAAGCTCGGCGATCTCCAGCTCCAGAGGTGACAGGCCCTCCTCGTCGGGCAGGCCCTCAGGGGGCGGCGCCGGGCGCAGCTCGGCGACCTCCTGCTCGGTGAGGTATGGAGCGTGCCACTCGGCGACGGTCCTGAACGTGTGGAGCACGACTTGAGTCTGCGTCTGCGACACCCCGTCGATCGCGCTGATCTCCGCGGACAGGATGTGGTGCAGCGCCTCGCGCGACGGCGATACCAGCTCGCAGCCGAGGTCGGCGACGCCGGTCAGGGCGTAGACCGAGCGCGTGTCGGGCCGGTCGGCCAGCGCCTTGGCCACCTGGGCCGTGGCGCCGGGGCGCACCTGGACGTCCAGGTGGACGGGGCGGCCGTGCCCGGTACGCAGGTCGTCGTAGATCGCCGTGACCCGCACCACCCCGTCCGTGATCAGCCGCTGCAGGCGGCGGGCCACGGTGCGTTCGTGCTCGCCCACGGCCCTGCCGATCTCGCCCCACGAGGCACGCGGGCTGACTTGGAGCGCGGCGACGAGGCGCCGGTCGAGAACGTCCACCTGCAACCATTTCTGTGTCGGGAATGTAAATCCGCACTCGCAAATTTGACTGTTTCGGTCGTCCAATAGCAGAGTAAGGCATACCGCATATGTCAGCAAAGGAGCCCCGGTGGCGACCTCCCCCGTAACCGAATCCCCCCTCGGCATCCCCAAGAGCCGTTCCCGCCAGCTCATGGCGGCCAGCATCGGCAACGTCGTCGAGTGGTACGACTGGTACGCCTACACGTTCCTGGCCCCCTACTTCTCTGTGCAGATCTTCTCCGAGATCTCCGACAACAGCCTGGTGCCACTGCTGGGCTCATTCGCGGTCTTCGCGGTCGGCTTCTTCATGCGTCCGCTGGGCGGTCTGCTGGTCGGCGCGTTCGCCGACCGGTACGGTCGCAAGTCCGCCATGACGTTCACGATCGTGCTGATGGGCGTGGGGTCGCTGCTCGTCGGGCTGACCCCCACCTACGCGGCTGTGGGCATCCTGGCGCCGATCATCCTCACCCTCGCCAGGCTGATCCAGGGGCTGTCGGTGGGCGGCGAGTTCGCCGCCGCCACCACATTCCTGGTGGAGTCGGCCCCGCAGGGACGCCGCGGCCTGTTCTCGAGCTTCCAGTACGTCAGCACCACCGTCGGCCAGTTGCTCGCCTCCGGGCTGGCGGCACTGCTGGCCACCGTCCTGATCAAGGCCGACATGGAATCCTACGGCTGGCGCATCCCGTTCATCGTGGGCGCGGTGCTCAGCCTCGTGGGCCTGTGGATCCGCAAGAGCGCCGACGAGACCTCGGCCGTGGCGGAGGAGATCCAGCGGGGCAGGGCCGAGCGGCCGAAGATGTTCGAGTTCCTCAAGCACTACCCGAAGTCCGCGCTGATGATCGTGGGTATCACGATCGCCGGCACCGTCGCGTACTACACCTGGACCACGTTCCTGCCCACGTACGCGCAGATCACCGTGAACTTCGACAAGGCGGACTCGCTGCAGATCGGCACGATCTCGCTGGTCTTCTTCATGATCCTGCAGCCGCTGCTGGGCATGCTGTCGGACCGGGTGGGGCGCAAGCCGATGCTGATCACCTTCGGTCTGGGGTTCCTGATCCTGCCCGTGCCGCTGCTCGGCCTGCTCACCGACGCCTACGGCAGCCTGCTGATCGTGCAGCTCATCGGCATGGTCTTCCTCGGCTGCTTCACGTCGATCTCCGCCGCGGTGAACGCCGAGATGTTCCCCACGCGGGTCCGGGCGGCCGGGATCGGGTTCCCGTACTCGGCGACTGTGGCGATCTTCGGCGGCACTGCCCCGCTGATCGGCACCGCGTTCCGGGAGGCCGGGAACCCCGGGTTGTTCCCGTGGTACATGTCGGCGCTCGCGCTGATCTCCACCGTGGTCTACATCTTCGTGCTGCGCGAGACCAAGGACCAGCCGCTCCGCTAGCCGAACGAGGTGCAGGGGCGCTCCCGCAGCTCCTTGACGTAGTCGTCGGGGGCGCCCGCCCGCTCGGCCGCCTCGGCCAGGCTGCCCAGGTAGCGGGCCGAGGGCAGGCCACCCTCGTAGCCGTCCAGCACGTAGAACCAGGCCACGACCTCGCCGTCGAGGGTCTGCACCCGCAGCCGCACCTTGTGGTAAGCACCGCGGACCGCGCCCTCCCACTGGTCCAGCGAGGTCTCCTCCCAGTCCGGCACGTCGTAGAGTACGACGAACACGTGCTCGTCCGGATCCTCGACGATGGTGGCGAGCGCGCCGTCCCAGGCCGGGTCGTAGCCCCCGAACGTCAGCCGCCAGCCGGTCAGCCAGCCGACACCCCAGATGGGGGAGTGCGGGGCGCGCATGGCCATCTGCTCAGGGTCCATGTTCGAGCCGTACGCGGCATAGAGCCTGGGCTCCCCCGAATCTGAAGACCACGCCACGATCCACCCCTCTCGCTGGGTGCTGCTCGTCGTCCAGCTACCGCGACATCCTGCCATGCCGAAGAGCCGAGCCGATCCATCATGACGTTCATGTGCAGCAGAAGGATCCGTCATCCCTCGTCGCTGAGCTGGATGAGGACGCGAGACCGGTCGAATGTCGGGCGGCGATCGGGGCCATCGTTGAAACGCCTGATGCGGATCGTGCGAAACGCCTGACTGATCATTCGTCGCCTGTTGGCCCGCCTGGCGGGATCGTGGTCGTCCATACCGATGTTCCAGTTCCCTATGACAGCAGCCTCGGTGATCTTGATGAGGTCATTGGCCGAAGTGCGCTGCTCGATCTCTGTGCGTAGTCTTGTGATCTCATTGACCAGGACGGTGAGCAGATGGTGCATGTCAGGGGCGAGCCGTTCCAGCTCCTGAACGTATGTTTGCTGCACGATCTCCAGCCTGCGACGCAGGTGCTGGATCTCTTGATCTAGATCCATAGGACGTGCGTGATGCCCTCGTCGGGCGGCTCTGATCCACCATTCAAGTGCGGCCTCCTGGACGAGCTCTTCAAGGCCTGCTGCGCTTATTGACTGGCCACACCCTTTCGCGCCGACATTGTTGGGGTTGTAGCAGCATCGGTAGCGGGGGGCGCGATCTGTAGGACTGTGGCCGCTCATGCGGGAGTCGCAGGAGTCGCAGGTCACCAGCTTCAGGCTGGTCAGTAGATACTTGTCGTCCGTCGCGGGGCGTCCACGGCGAGCCGAGCCTAGAGTGCTCTGCAGTTCCAGCCACGTTGGAATATCCAAGATCGTTCTTTCGCCGGGCATGCGTCCGACGAGAACACCCTCGGAGAAACGAGTGTGCCCTGTGAGCGCGGGACGGCGCAGCTGCTGCTTGAGCGCTTGAATGGTGAAGTTCACGCCGCCCTTGTGCACGATTCGAGTGCCATCGTTGGTGCGGATCTCCGGAGTGGTGATTCCGCGCTCCGCCCAGTCGCGGGCCACCGCTCCGATCCGCTCGCCGGCCAGGATACGGGTAGCCGCTTCTCTGATCAGGGCGGCTTCCGCCGCGTGGAGCGTTCCCGTGGTGATATCGACGAAGCCGAAACGGCGGCGAGGTCCCCCTGTGGTCTCTCCCGCCTTCGCTTTCCTTCTCATGCGACGCGCCACGCGTCTGCGTAGCTTGATGACTTCGCGTTCTCCGTCCATGACGCGGGTCATGAATGCCGCGGCACCTTCCTGAGCTGAGAGATCGAACACCTCATTCGTGCTGGCGGATATAACGCGGAACCCGGTAAGCCGGTGTTGGCCGACGATGTCGCACATCGAGGCGCCGACCACCCCGTCTCTCGTTGCCCGATCGATGTCCCAGACGCAGACCCCGCCCCAGAGTCCAGCACGAACCGCATCCATGAGCCGATTCCATTGCGGACGTTCTGGCGCTCCCGGGGATGCCTTCCTGCCGGGGTCGGAGTACCGCGCGCCCCGCTTGAGATTCAGCTCGTTCAGGCAGTCCGCGTTGTCCTTGTGCTGCTCCTCGCAGCTGACGGATCGACCGTTTCTGCTCACACTGACGCGGTCGTAGGTGGCGACAGGAAGATCGGACACACCTGGCATGCGGAGACCTCGCCTTGGCCGAGAACTGTGCCCTAAATCATTCGCCCCTGTCCTGTCGATATAGATACTGCAAGGTAAGAGCCCGGTTGCAGCTTGGCCGAACTCGTACGGGAGAATGGGACACGTGACGAGGATCGTGATCATCGGTGGCGGACCAGGCGGCTACGAGGCGGCGCTGGTGGCGGCTCAGCTAGGCGCCCAGGTCACGATGATCGAGCAGGACGGGCCGGGCGGCGCATGCGTGCTGACCGACTGCGTGCCGTCCAAGACGCTGATCGCGACCTCCGTCCGCAAGCAGGCGCTGCTCGACGCGCCCTCACTCGGCCTGTCGTTCGACGGCGGGCCCGACGGCGAGGCCGGGACGGTCGGCGTCGACCTGCCGATGGTCAACAAACGGGTCAAGGAGCTGGCCCAGGCTCAGTCCGCGGACATCGCCACCCGTGTCGAGGCCGAGGGCGTCGAGATCATCAAGGCCCGTGGGCGGCTGGTGGATCCGCAGGTCGTGCGGGCGGGGGACCGGACCATCCGGGCGGACGTCGTGCTCGTGGCCACCGGCGCGACGCCGCGGGTGCTGCCCGGGGCCGAGCCCGACGGCGAACGCATCCTCAACTGGCGCCAGCTTTACGACCTGGAGGAGCTGCCCGAGCACCTGATCGTGATCGGGTCGGGCGTGACCGGAGCGGAGTTCGCCGGTGCCTATCGGTCCCTCGGCGCCGAGGTCACGCTGGTCTCCAGCCGGGACCGGATGATGCCCAACGAGGACGCCGACGGTGCCGAGGTGCTCGAAGAGGTCTACCGGCGGCGTGGCATGAACGTCATGGGGCGTTCGCGCGCGTCCTCCGTCAAGCGCACCGCCGACGGAGTGGTGGTGACCTTGGAGGACGGGCGCACGGCCGAGGGGTCCCATGCGCTGATGACGGTCGGCATGATCCCCAACACGTCCGGGATGGGGCTGGAGGAGGCCGGGGTCCAGCTGGACCGGGGCGGCTTCATCAAGGTCGACAAGGTCTCGCGCACTTCCGCGCCGGGCGTCTACGCGGCCGGTGACTGTACGGGTGTGCTGATGCTGGCGTCGGTCGCGGCCATGCAGGGGCGGATCGCCGTGTGGCACGCGCTCGGGGAGGCCGTGCAGCCGCTGCGGCTGGCCACGGTCGCCTCCAATATCTTCACGGACCCGGAGATCGCGGCGGTGGGGGTCGCCCAGCGGTCCATCGAGGCGGGCGAGATCGAGGCGAACGTCGTCAAGCTGCCGCTCGCCACGAACGCGCGGGCCAAGATGCAGGGCTTCAACGACGGCTTCGTCAAGCTGTTCTGCCGGCCGCACACGGGGATCGTGCTGGGCGGGGTCGTGGTGGCGCCGCGCGCGTCGGAGCTGATCCTGGCGGTGTCGGTGGCCGTCCAGCAGCGGCTGACGGTTGATCAGCTGGCGCACACGTTCGCGGTCTACCCGTCGATGTCCGGCTCGATCACCGAGGCCGCCCGCCGCCTCATGCAGCCTCAGACGGCCAGCGGCATCTAGGTTCGCCTACGCCCGGGATCGCCCGCCGGTCCGACGATGGCGCGATCGCCCGCCGGTCCGACGACGGCGTCGGCGGTGTCGGACTGCTTGTGGTGCGCCTGACGCATGCGCTCCCGGTCCTCGTGCGCTGCACCTGATACACCTTCTGTCCGGCGCGGACGCGCCCGCAGGCTGAAGGCTGTGGCGGTGCGGCGTCCACGGCGCGGACCGCCCAGTTGGGATGGAAAGCAAACTAATCGACGGCTCGTTGCCGTTGACGTTTGTTGGTATGGACAGCAAACTAACTCACGAGTTGGCGCAGCCGTTTCGTAAGGAGCTTCCATGCCCTATCGCCCTCCCTTGGTCGCGCATGAGTACTTCGTCGCGGACCCGCCCGAACTTCCGGTTCGCGCACGCGGCGAGGGCGGCCTGTCGGCGGTGACCGCGGCCGAGCTGGTCGCGGCCGACGGCGCCGAGGTGATGCTGAAGGCGGTCACCACGGCGGAGGAGACGCTGGTCGTGCAGGTGGGTGTGGCCGGCGAAGGTGTGATCCGGGTGCGGTTGTCGGAGGACGCGGCCGCCAGGCCACGGTCGGAAGGGGCCATCTCGCTGGTGACCCCCGGCACGTACTCAGGGGCCCGTGCCGGGGTCACTCCAGGTGAGCCGATTGTGATCGACGCGGGATCCCTGAAGGCCGAGATCAGCCTCGCGCCGTGGCATCTGCGCTTCACCGACGCCTCAGGAGCCACGCTGCTCGAGCAGGACGGTGGGCACACCGACATCAGCGGACGGCTGCGTACGCTCCCGTTCGGCCGCTCGAGCGCCGGCGGCGCCGCCGTGGCGTTCCACGAGAGCTTCACCGCCGCGCCCGACGAGGCGTTCGCCGGGTTCGGGGAGTCGTTCGCGCGGCTGGACAAGCGCGGCCAGCGGCCGGTCATGTGGAACTTCGACGCGTTCGGCGCCGAGTCGCAGCGGGCGTACAAGAACGTGCCCATGTACGTGTCGAGCCGCGGCTACGGCGTGCTGGTCGACAGCGGCGCGCCCACCGAGTTCGACGTGTGCCAGTCCACCCACAGCGTCGTGCAGATCCTGGTGCCCGACGACGTCATGGACTACTACGTGCTCGCGGGGCCGACGCCGTCAGACGTTCTGGATCGTTACGACCGGTTGACGTGCCGCCCGTCGCTGCCGCCCAAGTGGGCGTTCGGGACCTGGATCTCGTCCGGGTTCTGCGTGGACAGCCAGGAGCGGGTGCTGGCCAGGGCGCGCACGATCAGGGAGCGCGGCATCCCGTGCGACGTGCTGCACCTGGACACGTACTGGCAGACCGACGGGCACTGGTCGGACCTGCAGTGGGATCCTGCCAACTTCCCGCAGCCGGAGCGGATGCTGGACGAGTTGCATGAGATGGGGTTCAAGGTCTGCCTCTGGATGAATCCCTACATTTCCCATCTCAGTCCAGCCTTCGAGGAGGCGGCCCGCGCTGGATATTTCCTGAAGAAGCAGGACGGGGAGGCGTACGTCGCCGACTGCTGGCACGGGTCGTTTCCGGCCTGCGGGATCGTGGACTTCACGAATCCGGCGGCGACCGGCTGGTTCAAGGGGCTGCTGAGAGACCTGCTGCGCCAGGGCGTGGACGCGTTCAAGACGGACTTCGCCGAGGGCGTTCCCGCGGACGCCGTCGCGTACAACGGGATGAGCGGGACCGACCTGCACAACGTCTACACGCTGCTCTTCAATGACGCGGTCGCCGACGTCACCCGTGAGGTCAACGGGCACGGGCTGGTGTGGGCGCGGTCGTCGTATCTGGGTGGGCAGCGGCACAGCGCCCAGTGGAACGGCGACACCTTCACGAGCTACGCCGCCATGGGCAGCACGATCAGGGGCGGGCTCGCGCACGGCCTGTCCGGGGTGCCGTTCTGGAGCCACGACGCGGGCGGGTTCACCGGCCGGCCGTCGGACGATCTGTACGTCCGCTGGACCCAGTTCGGCGCCCTGTCTCCGCTGGTGCGGCTGCACGGCACGACCACTCGCGAGCCGTGGGAGTTCCCGGCCGTCGAGGAGCTGGCCGTGCAGGCACTGAAGCTGCGTTACCGGCTGATGCCGTACATCTACTCGGCGGCCGTCGAGGCCGCGCGCACCGGCGCGCCCATGATGCGGGCGCTCTGCGTGGACTACCCGGACGACCCCGTGGCCTGGCAGGCAGATCTGGAGTACCTGTTCGGCCGCGACCTGCTCGTCGCCCCCATGGTCGCGCCCGAGGGTGTCAGGCAGGTGTACCTGCCGCACGGCCGGTGGGTCGACTACTGGACGGGCGAGGTGCTGGAAGGCTCCCGCTACGTCCGGGTCAGCAAGCCGCTCGACCAGATCCCCCTGTTCGTCCGGCACGGCGCGCTCATTCCGGTCTCCGAGCAGGGAGACACGATCGACGTGCCGCAAGAGATCACCCTCGTCGCCTTCGGGGGCGGCGACGGCACCACAGAGATCCACGACGAAGACGGCGTGACGGTCGCCGTCGCAACCAGGGACGGCGACGAACTGCGTGTCGCCGTCACCGGCCCGAAGCGCGTCACCGCGGTCGAGATCGCCTCGGTGGCCGGAGCTCCCGCGCGGGCTGAAATCTCGTAACACCCCCTGGAGGGATCATGCGCAAACTCAGAGGCGCGGCGGCGCTGGCCGCCGCTGTCCTGGTCCTGACGGCCTGCGGCTCCGGCGGCACCGAGAGTCCTCCGACGCAGGGCAACCAGCCCCGCGTGCTGAAGCTCTGGCACTACGAGTCGAAAGACAGCGCCATGGCCAAGGCGTGGGCAGAGGCCATCAAGAAGTTCGAGGCGTCGCACCCGAACGTGACCGTCAAGTTCGAGGAGAAGGGCTTCGAGCAGATCCAGAAGACGGCGAGTATGGTGCTCAACTCCGATGAGGCGCCCGACATCATGGAGTACAACAAGGGCAACGCCACCGCCGGCCTGCTGTCCAAGCAGGGCCTGCTGACGGACCTCTCCGAGGAGACCACCAAGCGCGGCTGGGACAAGCTGCTGCCCGGTGGCCTGCAGACCACCGCCAAGTACGACGACCGGGGAGTCATGGGCTCCGGCAGCTGGTTCGGCGTGCCGAACTACGGCGAGTTCGTGATGGTCTATTACAACAAGGACCTGTTCGACAAGCACAAGGTCAAGGTCCCGACCACGTTCGAGGAGTTCACGGCCGGGCTGGACACGTTCGTCAAGGCCGGGGTGACGCCCATTTCGAATGCCGGTGCCGAATACCCTGCGCAGCAGATCCTCTACCAACTCGCGCTCACCAAGGCGCAGAAGCCGTGGCTCGATGCGTTCCAGTCCTACAAGGGCAAGGTCGACTTCCACGGTCCTGAGTTCACCTACGGCGCGGACACATTCGCCGACTGGGTGAAGAAGGGCTACATCGCCAAGAACTCGGCCGGGCTCAAGGCCGAGGACATGGGCGTGGCGTTCATGAACGGCAAGTTCCCCATCATGATCAGCGGCAGTTGGTGGTACGGCCGCGTGGCGTCCACGATCAAGGACTTCGAGTGGGGTCACTTCCTGTTCCCCGGCGCCACCATGTCGCCGGGTTCGAGCGGGAACCTATGGGTCGTGCCCGAGAAGTCGAAGAACAAGGACCTGGCCTACGACTTCATCGACATCACGATGAGCAAGGAGATCCAGAACCTGCTGGGCAACTCCGGCGGCGTTCCCGTGGCCGCCGACCCGGCTGCGATCACCGACGCCAAGAGCAAGGAGCTCATCGAGTCCTTCAACAAGCTGACCACCGCCGACGGCCTGGCCTTCTACCCCGACTGGCCGGCGCCCGGCTACTACGACGTGCTCGTGGCCGGCGTCCAGGAGCTGATCAACGGCAGCAAGGCCCCCTCCGCGGTGCTGGACGAGATCGCCAAGCCCTACGAGGACAACCTCGCCGACATTGGCAACTGAATGAGAGTGCGTACGAGGGGGTACTGGCTCTACCTCATCCCCAGCCTGCTGCTCTTCCTGGGCGTCATCGTCGTCCCGTTCCTCATGAACGTGGGCGTGAGCTTCACCCGCTGGTCCGGGGTGGGCACGCCCAGGTGGATCGGGTTCGACAACTACACCAGGCTGCTCCAGGACGAGCGGTTCTGGCAGTCGTTCCAGCACAACGTGGCGCTGATCGTGGCCATGGCCATCGTGCCGACCGCGATCGGCCTCGTGCTGGCGGCCGCGTTGTTCGACTACATCGGCAAGCGGTTCGGGGCCCGTACGGCCTCGGCGCTGCGTGCGATGTACTACCTGCCGCAGGTCCTGCCGGTTGCGGTGGCCGGCGTGGTGTGGGGCTGGATGCTGCACCCGTCGTACGGCGCGGTCAACCAGATCTTCGGGCTGGAGCTCGACTGGCTCGGTGATCCCGACCTGGCGCTGGCCACGGTCATGGCGGTCATGGTCTGGTTCCAGCTCGGATACCCGGTCGTGATCTTCATGGCCGGGCTGCAGCGGGTGGATCCGGCCTACTACGAGGCGGCCGAGATCGACGGGGCCTCGTGGTGGCGCAAGTTCTGGCACATCACGATCCCGCAGATCCGGCCGGAGATCTTCGTGGTGCTGCTGACGTGCACGATCGCCGCGCTGAAGGTGTTCGGGCCGATCTTCGTGCTGACGCGGGGCGGACCGGGGAACGCCACCATGGTCCCCTCGTACTTCTCGTACCTGAATTTCTTCCAGAAGAGCAACGTCGGGTACGGCTCCGCGATCGCCACGGTGCTGGCGCTGATCATCATCGTGGTGACGTTCCTGTTCCTCCGTGTCCAGGAGCGTGAGCAATGAGGGGTCCCGGACGCTGGGCGGTGCTGTTCGCGCTGGTCGTGCTCGCGGTCGTGATGGTGTTCCCGTTCGCGATCGTCGCGATGAACGCGGTCAAGTCGCCGGCCGAGTACAGCACGCAAGGGCCGCTGAGCCTGCCGGACGGGCTCTATCTCCAGGGCATCATCGACTTCTGGAACCGGGTCGACTTCGGCACCAAACTCTGGAACAGCTTCATCATCAGCGCCTCCGTGGCGGTGCTGGCCGTCGTGCTGTCGGTGCTCAACGCGTACGCGCTGGGCATCGGCAGGGTGAAGGGCCGGTTGTCCATCCTCGTGTTGTTCCTGGTGGCCAACACGCTGCCGCAGGAGGCGCTGGCCTACCCGCTGTACTACCTGTCCAAGGCGGTCGGGCTCTACGACACGCAACTGGCCGTGATCATCGTCATGACCGTGATCCAGGCGGCGTTCGGCACATACCTGCTGAGCGCGGTCCTGGGGCAGTTCCCGAAGGAGATCCTCGAGGCCGCGGCGATCGACGGCGCGGGGCGGCTGCGGTCGCTGTTGCGGATCGTGGTGCCGATCAGCAGGCCCACCATCAACGTCCTGCTGATCTTCTTCTTCATCTGGACCTGGAACGAGTTCTTCCTGCCCCTGATCTTCCTGATCTCGAACGACACCCAGACGGTGCCCGTCGCGCTCGCCGTCCTGCAGGGCGAGAAGTTCATGGACGCCACCATGTCCAGCGCTTCGGCCCTGCTC
This sequence comes from Nonomuraea sp. 3N208, assembly GCF_052245935.1. Lineage (NCBI taxonomy): Bacteria > Bacillati > Actinomycetota > Actinomycetes > Streptosporangiales > Streptosporangiaceae > Nonomuraea > Nonomuraea sp. 3N208. The sequence continues at coordinate 246,060 of NZ_JBQQBR010000013.1, forward strand.
GGCGTCGTGCCGGCGATCGCCTTCTTCCTGATCTTCCAGCGAACGCTGACCCGAGGTGTGACGGTCGGCGCCATCAAATGATGGAGACCTTTATGCGTTCAAGAATCCCGTTGTTAGCGACCCTCACCCTGGCGGCCTCGCTGCTCGCCGTGCCGCCCGCCCAGGCGGTGGACTACCCCTTCCAGAACCCGAGCCTGCCGCTGGAGCAGCGGGTGAACGACCTGCTCGGCCGGCTCACGCTGGATGAGAAGCTGAGCCTGCTGCACCAGTCACAGGCGGCGATCCCCCGGCTGGGCATCGCCTATCACAAGAACGGCACCGAGGCGCTGCATGGCGTCGCCTGGTCGAACCACCTCAACGACGGCTGGAGGCAGAAGCTCGCCAACGGCACGGTGTTCCCGCAGGCCGTGGGCCTGGCCAGCACCTGGGACCCGAAGCTGATGAAAAAGGTCGGCTCCGCGGTCGGCGACGAGGTACGCGGCTTCAACGACGTCGACCCGATCCTGTGGGGTCTACAGGTATGGGCGCCCGTGGTGGACCCGCTGCGTGACCCGCGGGCGGGCCGCAATGAGGAAGGATATTCGGAGGACCCGCTCCTGACCGGAGCCATGGCGACGGCCTACGGCAAGGGCCTGCAGGGCGACGATCCCTTCTACCTGAAGGCCGCGCCCGTGCTGAAGCACTACATGGGCTACAACAATGAGAACAACCGCAGCCTCACCTCCTCCAACCTGACGCCGAAGCTCAAGCGCGAGTACTACGAGCAGGGGTTCAAGGCGCCGATCTCGGCGGACGCCGCCACCGGCGTCATGGCCTCGTACAACCTGGTCAACGGGCGGCCCGCGCACGTCAACCCCGACCTGAACACCGAGGTCAGGTCGTGGACGGACAAGACGCTCTACAACGTCAGCGACGCGTGGGGCCCGCACGCGCTCACCGACCTGCAGAAGTACTTCGACAACAAGCCCGAGGCGTTCGCCGCCGTGCTGAAGAGCGGGCAGGACAGCTTCACCATCGACGACAGCAACAGCGGGCCGCTGGTCACGAACCTCAAGGCCGCCCTCGACCAGGGCCGGATCGCTGAGGCCGACGTGGACAACGCGGTGCGCCACGTCCTGTCGATCCGGACCCGGCTGGGACACTTCGACCTGGACGGCGGGCCGTACAAGAAGATCACCAAGGATGTGATCAACAGCCAGGAGCACCAGAAGCTCAACCGCGAGACCGCGGCCAAGGCCGCGGTGCTGCTCAAGAACTCCGGCGTGCTGCCGCTGGCCAAGCCTCAGTCCGCGGCCGTGGTCGGCCCGCTGTCGGCCAAGCTCTACCGCGACTTCTACTCCGGTCAGATGCCCTACCAGGTGACCCCGCTCGACGGGATCAAGGAGCGGGTGAGCGACGTCAGCACCGGTGAGGGCCTGGAGCGGATCGCGCTCAAGCACCTGGCCACCGGCAAGTACATCACCGCCACCGGCACGGGCGCCGACGACAACGCGGCGCTCACCGACACCGCGCCCACGGCCGCCTCCCAGTGGGACCTGACCGACTGGACCAGCGGCGTGTCCACGCTGCGCAACGCGGGCAACGGCAAACTGCTCGGCGGCGACTGGCGCTCGCTCGACACCGACGACGCCGAGCCCGACGGCTGGTACGTGGGGCAGCAGTTCGCGCTGGAGCGCCAGCCCGACGGCAGCTACCTGATCAGGTATGCCGGCTACGAGAACGTCGAGGGCTGGTACGGCCTGCCGGACCCGTACGTCACGGTGACCGCCGATGGCGCGCTCGCCCTGGCCCCGAAGGCCGAGGCGGCGAAGTTCGGCAAGGAGGTCGTCGCCGACGGCATCGCCGCGGCCGCCGCGCAGGCCGCCAAGGCCGAGGTCGCGGTCGTGGTGGTGGGCAGCCACCCGTTCGTGGCCGGGCGCGAGTTCCACGACCGCGACAACCTGCAGCTCGGCGACGGGCAGAAGCGGCTCATTGAGGCCGTGCGCAAGGCCAACCCGAAGACCGTCGTGGTTCTGGAGACCAGCTACCCGGTGATCGTGGATGCGCCGAACCTGCTGTGGACCACGCACGCGGGCGCCGAGACCGGCCGCGCGGTCGCCGACGTGATCTTCGGCGATGTCAACCCGGCCGGCCGACTTACCCAGACCTGGCCCGCGTCGGACAACCTGCCGAACAAGCTGGACTACGACCTGACCAAGACCGGCATGACCTACCTGTACGGGAAGGGCAAGCCGCTCTACTCCTTCGGCCATGGGCTCAGCTACACCACGTTCGGCTACCAGGGCCTGGAGGTCCGGGGTGACAAGGTGAGCGTGAAGGTCACCAACACCGGCAAGGTCAAGGGCGACGAGGTCGTCCAGCTCTACACCCACCAGCGCGAGTCCCGCTTCAAGCAGCCGGTCAAGCAGCTGCGCGGCTTCGAGCGGATCACGCTGAACCCGGGCGAGACCCGTACCGTCTCCTTCACCCTGAAGAAGCCGGACCTGGCCGTCTGGGACCACACCCGGAACAAGTGGGTCGTCGAGAACGCCACCCACGACGTCCTCGTCGGCTCCGCCTCCGACCGGATCCGCCAGACGACCACCCTGCGCGTGTCCGGTGAGAGCGTCCCGGTCCGCGACCTGGCCAAGACGACCAGGGCGATGGACTTCGACGACTACTCGGGGATCTTCTTCGCCGACGAGACCAAGGTGAGCGGCGAGGTCGTCGAGGGCTCGGCGGGTGACTGGATCTCCTTCACCGGCGCTTCCTGGGGCACCCGCCTCACGGCCTCGGTGTCCTCGGTGAGCGGCGGCTCGGTCGAGGTGCGCAGCGGCTCGCCGACGGGCACGCTGCTGGGCACCCTCCAGGCGCCCGCCACCGGCGGGATCTACCAGTACGGCACGGCGAGCGCGACCGTGAAGGCGGGCACGGGGAGCCTGTTCCTCGTGTTCAAGGGCGACCTGCGCATCAAGGACTTCGCCCTCACTCGGTGATCATGTCGTGATCGGCGTCCGGCAGAATCTGCGATCCACTCCGCGGACATAAAAGGAGATCCATGAAGCGGATGATCGCAGGCGCCGTCGTGGCGGCCATGGCCGTGCTCATGGCCGCCACTCCGGCCGAGGCGTCCGACCCCCTTGCCGCGCTCAAGTCCAAGCTGGGCGCGGGCAAGGGGGTGACGTTCACTGAGGCCACGTCCCACGTGGACGACACCGGGACGACGACGTTCCTCAAGCGCACCGGGAAGATGCAGTTCGGCAAGTCCGGCATCGTCGCGTCCGACATCACCGCCGACTTCAAGCGGTACCAGGGCGGCATCTTCGACTACATGTACCGGCTGCGCTCGGGACGCACGATCTGGGTCGGCGGCAAGACCTACAGCACGGCCCCGATGCTCTATGAGGTCCCCGAAGGCAAGAAGTGGCTCAAAGAGCCGCTGGGCACGACCGGCGGCTGGCTCGGCACGTTCGCGCAGCTGGTCAATCCGGCCGAGCCGGCGACGCTGAAGGTGCTGCTCAAGGGGAAGAAGCAGGGCCGGACGTACTCAGGGAAGATCACCTACAGCGCGCTCGCGAAGGTGTCGCCGTGGTTCCGCGTGTCGTCGCCGTTCAGCGAGAAAGAGAAGACGGTGATCGAGTACAAGCTCACGCTCGGATCCGACAATCTGCCTAAGAAGCTTGTCACCTCCCACCTGGCGTCCAGTCACGTCGCCGAGGGCGTCGAGGTCGGGGACGGCAAGTTCAGCACCGAGACCCGCTATGAGCGCTGGGGCGCTCGGGTGAGCATCTCCGCCCCGCCGAAGAGCCAAGTCGCGAGCTGACGAAATAAAGATTCCCTCCCACGCTGTTGGATAGTATCGTTATCCAACAGCAGGATAGTCCTGCTATCTAAAGGGGGAAGTGAATGACCGTCATCGTTCTACTGGTCGCCACGCTGGTGTTCCGCCTCCTCGGCGTGCTGGGCGTGGCCCGCTTCGCCACCTGGCGGGTCAGCGCCGCCCATGGACTAGCCGTCATGCTGGTCATGACGGCCAGTGCCCATTTCGTCCCGGCGGGCGTCACCTTCATGCCCAACCATGGCGACATGGTGGCCATGGTGCCGCCGTTCGTGCCGTTCCCCGCCTTCATGGTCTACCTGACCGGTGTGCTGGAGCTGGCCGGGGCCGTGGGGCTGATGCTCGAGAAGACCCGCAAAGCCGCCGGCGTCTGTCTGGCGGTGCTCTTCGTGGCCATGCTTCCGGCGAACGTGCACGCCGCGCTCAATGACGTCACTCTCGGCGGCGAGCCCGCGACGCCGCTGTGGCAGCGCGTCCCCGAGCAGGTCCTCTACATCGGGATCGCGTTGTGGGCCGCTCGTACACGTATCCAGTCCACGGTGAACTCCTTCGGGTAAGTGCCTCCTGGCTGGAACTCGTAGATGTTGAGCATGAGCTGCATCGGATACGCCGGCGACTGGTTCACCGTCCGCACGTGCCGCCCGTCCACGGAGAAGGAGACGTGGCCGGGCGTCCAGTCGGCGGCGTAGACGTGGAACTCGCGGGCGTCGATGGGCAGCGTCTCCCCCGTGAAGTCGTCGGTGATGGCCGGGTCGCCGAACGGGTGCACGCCCATGCCGATCCGCGCCTCGGTCGGCGTGACGTCGCGGCCGAAGATCTCCGCGACGCAGATCTCGGCTGAGTGCTCGGGCACGGCCTCGAAACCGATCAACCACAGGGCCACCATGCAGTTCGGGTCGTCGATCGCCTTCGCGCGCATCTCGATCCGGCCGTACTGGGGGGTGTAGAGCCGGGCCTCGGGGTGTTCCTCGCGGACCACGGCGCCGCGGCCGTGCTGCCCGATCCGGCTGCCGACCGGGCCGGAGAAGAGGCCCGTCTGGAGAGAGGACACCCGCAGGTCACCCTCCAGTTCGGGGGACCACGGCGGCTGGTCCTCCTCGATCAGCAGGGTCAAATGGCCGTCTTCGAGCCGGTAGCGGGCCGCCGCGGCGGCGCGGGTGGTCCACTGCGGCAGGTAGTAGGGGATCCACTTCGTCTCGTCCAGGCGGTCGCCCTCGAAGGTGTCCTCGAAGTCGCTCATCGAACCGTCCACCCCCCGTCCACGACCAGCGTGTGCCCCGTGACCAGGGACGCGGCGGGCGAGACCAGGAACAGCACGGCCCCGGCCACGTCCATGGGCTCGCCGATGCGGTGCAGCGCCGCGATCCGCTCGATCACGTCCGCCTCGAACGCCGGGTCGGACAGGGCCTCGGCGGTGCCCGGCGTGCGGATGAACGTCGGCGCGACGTTGTTGACCGTGATGTCGTGCGGGCCCCACTCGACCGCCAGGCAGCGGGTGAGGTGGGCGATCGCCGCCTTCGTCATGCAATAGATGGATTCGCCGGGCAGGGCGACCTCGCCGGCCTGGGACCCGACGTTGACGATCCTGCCGTGCTGCTGCTGGATCATGACCCGGCCCGCGGCCTGGGTGGCCAGGAAGGTGCCCTTCAGGTTGACCGCGAGCGTGCGGTCGAAGTCCTCCTCGGTGACGTCCTCCGCCGGGTTGCCCGGCGCGATCCCGGCGTTGTTGACCAGGATGTCGATCCTGCCGAACCGGTCCACAACGTCCCGCACCGCCTGGGCGATCTGCTCCGGGACGGTCATGTCCATCTGGAGAGGCAGCGTGGAGCGCCCTAGGCCGGCGATCTCGCCGACCAGCCCGCCGTCCTCGTCGGCGTCCCGCAAACCGATCGCGACGTCGGCCCCGGCGTTGGCCAGCGCCAGTGAAATGGCCCGGCCGAGCCCTCGCGCCGCCCCCGTGACCAGGGCGACCTTTCCGTCCACCCGAAACTCGGGAAACACTGCCCTCACCCCTTAATTCGTTGTGTATCCAAACTATTGACCTCCACCTCGCACGTGTGTGAGCCTTCTAAATGAGCTCATGCGCGAAGGCGCGGTGACGGTCAGGGTCCTGCAATCTGATCGTGCATGGCGGTCATCTGACGCCTTTGGGGCGCCTGTTGGCGTGCCTGGAAAGGGAGAGCCGCGCATGCGAAGAAGATTATTCGTCATGCTGACGACCGCCGCCGTCCTGCTGGTGGCGGCTGTCGTGAGGATGTCGCCGGTTTCGGCCGTCGCCTCGGATCCGTACGCGTACAAGAACGTCAGGATCGACGGTGGCGGCTTCGTACCGGGGATCATCTTCAACCAGACGGAGCGGAGCCTCATCTACGCCCGCACCGACATCGGCGGGGCATACCGCTGGAACCAGTCCACCAAGTCCTGGACCCCCTTGCTCGACTGGGCCGGCTGGGACAAGTGGGGCTACAACGGCGTGATCAGCCTCGCCACCGACCCCGTGCAGACCAACCGCGTGTACGCCGCCGTCGGCATGTACACCAACAGCTGGGACCCGAACAACGGCGCGATCCTGCGCTCGACCGACAAGGGCGACACCTGGCAGGCCACGGCGCTGCCGTTCAAGCTCGGCGGCAACATGCCCGGCCGCGGCATGGGCGAGGCACTGTCCGTCGACCCGAACGACAACCGGGTGCTCTACTTCGGCGCCCCCAACGGCAACGGCCTGTGGCGCAGCACCGACTACGGCGCAACGTGGGCCAAGGTGGCGAGCTTCCCCAACCCGGGCAACTACGCTCAGGACCCGAACGACGCCAACGGCTACTTGAGCCACAAGCCGGGCGTGGTGTGGGTGACCTACGACCCACGCTCGTCCACCAAGGGCACGGCGACCAAGACGATCTACGTCGGCGTCGCCGACAAGGAGAACACCGTCTACCGCACCACGGACGGCGGCGCCACGTGGTCGCGGCTGGCCGGGCAGCCCACCGGCTACCTGGCCCACAAGGGTGTGCTCGACACCGTCAACGGCTACCTCTACATCGCCACGAGCGACACCGGCGGCCCGTACGACGGCGCCAAGGGAGACGTGTGGCGCTACGCCACTGCGACCGGCACCTGGACCCAGATCAGCCCCGTCCCGTCCTCCAGCAGCGACGACTACTTCGGCTACAGCGGCCTGACCATCGACAGGCAGAACCCGGGCACGATCATGGTGGCCACGCAGATCTCGTGGTGGCCTGACGTGATCTTCTTCCGGTCCACCGACTCCGGTGCCACGTGGACCCGCGTGTGGGACTGGACGTCGTACCCGAACCGCAGCTTCCGCTACAAGATGGACATCACCGAGAACCCGTGGCTGACGTTCGGCGGCAACCCGCAGCCGCCCGAGGTCACGCCGAAGCTCGGCTGGATGACCGAGTCGCTGGAGATCGACCCGTTCGACTCCAACAGGATGATGTACGGCACCGGCGCCACCATCTACGGCACCGAGAACCTCACGCAATGGGACGCGGCGGGTGGCCAGTTCACCATCAAGCCCATGGCCAAGGGCCTGGAGGAGACGGCCGTGCTCGACCTGATCAGCCCGCCCAGCGGCGCACCCCTGGTCAGCGGCCTCGGTGACATCGGCGGGTTCCGCCACACCAACCTGGACGCCGTACCGCCGATGCTGTTCACCCAGCCGAACTTCACCTCCACCACCAGCCTCGACTACGCCGAGAAGTCGCCGTCGATCATGGTAAGGGCCGGCAACTTCACCGACGCCGACCGCCCGAACGACAGCCACGTGGCCTTCTCCACCGACGGCGGCGCGAACTGGTTCCAGGGCTCGGAGCCGGGCGGCATCAACGAGGGCGGCACGGTGGCCGCGGCGGCCGACGGCTCCCGCTTCGTGTGGGTGCCCAAGGGCGTCGCACCCGTCTACTCGGTCGGGTACGGCAACTCCTGGCAGCAGGCGTCCGGCCTGCCCACTGACGCCGTCGTGGAGTCCGACCGGGTCAACCCGATGAAGTTCTACGGCCTCAGCGGCGGCCGCCTCTACGTCAGCACCAACGGCGGCGCCACCTTCACCGCCACCACGGCCACGGGCTTGCCCACCAGCGGCAAGTTCAAGGCGGTCCCCGGCATCGAGGGCGACCTCTGGCTGGCCGGCGACGGCGGTCTATGGCACTCGACCAACAGCGGCGCCTCCTTCACGAAGGTGTCCGGGATCACCAAGTCCGTGAACGTCGGCTTCGGCAAGGCCGCCCCCGGCGGGAACTACATGGCGATCTTCGCGGTGGCCACGATCGACGGCGTCACCGGCCTGTACCGCTCGGACGACGGCGGGTCGAGCTGGCTGCGCATCAACGACGACAAGCACCAGTGGGGCAACATGGGCGAGGCGCTCACGGGCGACCCGCGCGTGTACGGCCGCGTCTACCTGGGCACCAACGGCCGCGGCATCATCTACGGCGACCGCACCGGCCCGCCCGTCACGGTCACCCCGACGGTCACCCCCACCGTCACGGTGTCGCCCACGGTCACTCCCACCGTCACCCCGACCGTGACCCCGACGACGGGCACGGGGTGCACCGCCACCTACAAGCCCGGCAACCAGTGGCAGGGCGGCTTCCAGGCCGAGGTGTCGGTCCAGAACAGCGGCTCGTCGGCGATCACCGGCTGGAAGGTCACCTGGACGTGGCCGGGTGACCAGAAGATCACCCAGCTGTGGAACGGCACCCCGACCCAGACGGGCGCCAACGTGAGCGTGACGAACGCCAGCTACAACGGCAACCTGGCGGCGAACGCGTCCACGTCGTTCGGCTTCACGGGCAGCGGCACCGCAGCCACTCCTCCCACCCTCACCTGCACCCCCGCATAGGACGAGAGGGCGCCCCGGCACGCGTACGTGCCGGGGCACCTCGCGCAAGTAGTCGACCTTGCGATGCAGCTCGCGGCGGGGTCCGCGGTAACCCGGGAACGCTTGGTGGAGTCCGGGACGCCAGAGCTGTTGGTCATAGTTGTTGCCGCGCCCGAGCAAGGACACGTAGAAGCCGAAGGAGAGCTCCTCGGCGACTGACAGTGGGTTGGGAGGCAAACCGGTGCGTTACATCTGCTGCTCGGCTTCATCGATCCTCTGCCGGGCGCCGTAGGTCAGGGACACTCGGGGATGGGTCCACCAATCCCGGCGTCCGAACATGGCCGAGAGCTGCCTCGTCATGGCGGTGCGCAGAGAGATCTCCAAGTACTGAAGCGGCCCGTAGAACGCCTCGCTGATCTCGGTGTTCCAACAATGCAGGCGCAGGGCGGCGACAGGGTCGTCCGGGCAACGCAGTTCGTACTCGGCCATGCGAATCGGGGAAAGCAGATCCCTCAGCCGCTTGGCTTCCGCTTCCTGCATCCGAACTTCCGTCTCGACGGCGTGGTACGGTAACTGCATAAGCCCCGGTGTTGCCTCTGCTCAGCAAGCAGCCGGGGCACAGCTCTGTATGGTGACTGAGCCGAAACACCCAGAGCGCGTGAAACGGCTTCGGTCCTCCTGCAGCTGACGAGCGCAAGGCGCATGATCGCGAATTTGGCAGGGTGGTGGCGCGGACGCCGACTGTCATACATAGGTTACGGTACGTGGCCATGCCTCAGCCGCCGCCATGTTCTCCGAGGCAGTGACGCATGCCGACCTGCTCCAGCGTAAACCCCGAGATGGGGGCCCAGGTGGCACGATCCGTGGGGTAGCGGTCGTTGACGCCATCACCCCGGCGGTCGGAGGGTGGAGGTGTGCAGCAGCGCCGCATCGTATTCGTGATCTTCGACGGGTTCCAGTCCCTCGACCTGGTGGGCCCGCTCGAGGTGTTCCAGCACGCGGGCGGCTACCTCTGCCAGATCGTGGCCCCCCGTCCAGGCGCGGTGCGGGCCTGGAGTGGCCTCCCGGTGCACGCAGAACACGGCGTCACAGATCTCGACCCCACGGGCATCGACACCCTCGTGGTGGCCGGCGGAACCGGAGTGGACCAGGCCCGGCACGATCCCACGCTGATCGCCTGGATCAGGGCGGCCGCCGCCGGGGCCCGCCGCGTCACCTCGGTGTGCAGCGGCGTGTTCCTGCTGGCCGCTGCGGGCCTGGTCAGCCGGCGGCGGGTCACGACCCACTGGGCCCGCGCGCGGCAGCTCGCCGAGGAGCATCCCGACGTGCGGGTCGACACCGACCCGATCTTCATCAGGGACGGGAACGTGTGGTCGTCGGCCGGGGTGACCGCCGGCATGGACCTGGCACTCGCCCTGGTGGAGGACGACCTGGGCCAAGACGTCGCGCTGCGGGTGGCCCGCTACATGGTGCTGTTCCTCCGCAGGCCCGGCGACCAGTCCCAGTTCAGCGTGGCGTTGTGGTCGGCACAGCCGTCCAGCGACCCCATCCGCGCGGCCGTGGCCGCCATCCACTCCGATCCAGGCGACCGGCACGGCATCGCCGACCTGGCGGCGCACGTCGGGCTGAGCCCGCGTCACCTGCAGCGCCGCTTCACCGCCGAACTCGGCGTGCCGCCCGGCGCCTACGTCGAGCGCGTACGGGTGGAGGCGGCGCAGCGCGCCCTGGTCGCCGGCGACGACCCCGTCGAGGCCGTCGCCCGCCGGTGCGGCTTCGGCAGCGCCGAGACCCTGCGCAAGACCTTCCACCGGCACTTGGGGGTCGCGCCATCCGACTACCGCGACCGTTTCCGTACCACTGTCAGAAAGTGAGGCTCACCCGTGGCCACCTATGGACTGTTGATCTTCGATGAGGCCGAGGAGCTGGACTTCGTGGGCCCCTGGGAGGTGTTCACCTGCTCGTCGCGGGTGCGGGGCGGCACCGACACGGCAGTGCTCGTCGCCGAACGGCCCGATCCGGTGCGCTGCGCCAAGGGCATGCGGGTCCTGCCCGATCACACCCTTGACGACCACCCGCCGCTGGACGTGCTGCTGGTGCCGGGCGGCCGGGGCGCGCGCGAGGTCCAGGTGCACAACGAGGCGGTGAAGGGCTGGATCGCCAAGACCGCCGCGCAGGCCACGTGGGTCAGCAGCGTGTGCACCGGCGCGCTGCTCGTGCACGCCGCCGGACCGGGGCGCGGGCGCCGCATGGCCACGCACTGGGCCTTTGAGGACGCGCTGGAGGAGCAGGGCGACGTCACAGTCGTCCGCGACGCCCGCTACGTCGTGGACGGCAACCTCGTCAGTAGCCAGGGCGTGTCGGCCGGGATCGACAGCGCGTTGTGGCTGATCGGACGGCTGCACGGGCGCGAACACGCCCGCGCGGTGCGCCGCCACCTCCAGTACGACCCCGCGCCTCCGTACCTGGCGGACGAGCCGAGCTAGCCGACGAAGATGTCCTCGGGCAGGAACGCCGACACCAAGAAGCTCGGCACGTCGACCAGCTGGCTGACCTTGAGGTCGACGGCGACGCTGCAGAGCGCGTACGCCTGCTGCGCGCTCCACCCCCGCTCCCCGAGATGGTCGATCATCTCGAGCAGCGCGTTACGTGCCGCCAGCGTCGCGTCCTCGGCCGCCACCTGCCCGTCCCGGCGTGCACCGCGAACCGAACCCGCAGCGTGGCGTTCATCTCGATGGCGGTCCCACAGGCCTCGCAGTCGCCCTGCGCGAAGTGCGCGTCCCCCGCCGAGAACAGCACCCCGGCGTGTCCAAAGCGGCATCTTCGACTACATGCAGGACCAAGAAGCGGTCAACCGTCACCCCGCACCCACCCCGCGGCAACTCGTCGAGGTCGCCCTGGCCCACCCGCCCGCCTTCCGGCCCGGCCAGGGCTGGCAGTACTCACAGACCAACTACGCCCTGTCGGCATGCTCATCGAGCGGGTGACCGGCGGCGCTCTGGCGGACGAGATCTCCAAGCGGATCACCCGTCCCCTCGGGCAGACCGGCACCTACCTCCCGCGCGGCGCCGACACCAAGATCCGCGGACCGCACTCACGGCACTACTTCAAGCTCCACTTGCCCGACCCCAACGCCAAGATCTACGACCTGACCGAGCTCAACCCGTCAACGTTCTGGGCTGCCGGCGGCATGATCTCCACGGTCGGAGACCTCAACCGCTTCTTCGGCGCTCTCCTGAGCGGCCGCCTCCTCCCGCCCAAGGTCCAGCGGGAGATGTTCACCACGGTCCCGACCAAGGACTGGGTTCCCAACGCGGCCTACGGCCTGGGAGCCTCCTCGGTGAAACTTTCGTGCGGGAGGACGGTCTGGGGGATGGGTGGCGCCATCTTTGGCTCGTGGTCGTACGCCTACGGCAGCCGCGACGGAAAGCACCTGATAACGACCAATGTCAACGCCGACTGGGTCGGCTGGCCGCCGCCTCAACCTTCGCCGCGTCGCGTTCGGGGTCGACCAGCAAGGCGAACAGCGCTCCTCCCACGATGGCGACACCACCGGCCAGCATGAACACGGTGGCGTAGCCCTCGGCGAGCGTGCCCGCCGCTCGTGCCGTGTCGAGGACGTGACCCGTGATCAATGGCCCGGTGGCGGCCAGGAGACCGGCCACGGCCAATCCGGCCGACAGCACGCTCCTTTGCTGTCCCGGTGGCGCTATCAGCACGAGAACCGGATTGAGCACGGCGTTGACGCTGATGGCCAGTCCATAGCCCAGCATCAGCAGGGCGAACGGCACCACCGGCCCGGAGGCGAGCGGCAGGGCGGCGAGAAAGGCGCCGCCCAGCGCGAGCAGCACACCGCCCCACAGCCCGCGGGCGCGGCGGGCCGACGTCCCCCTCCTGAGCATTCGGTCGCTCCATGCGCCGTACCCGTACAGGAACACCATGGCGGTGATACTCGGCACGCCGAACAGAGAGCCCGCGGCCACCGCAGAGAAGCCCAGGCTCACCTGGAAGTAGGACGGCAGCCAGGTGAGGACGACGATCGCGAGCATCGCCACCGCGGTGTACGCGGCCACGAAACCGGCGAACGTGCCCGTCAGCAGGATGGAGCGAAGCGGCGCACGCGATCCGGTTTCCGCGACGGTCTCGGTGGCCGCCGCCTGGCCATGTGGCCCCTCTCGCCCGATCAACAGCCAGCCCACGCCCCAGGCGAAGCCCAGGAGGGCGACGGCGAGGAATCCGGCCTCCCAGCTGAAGGCGGCGATGAGGAAGGCCAGAGGCGGGGCGAAGAGTAGTTTGCCGAAGGAAGCTCCGGTCGTGAGCAATGCCGTGGGCAAGCCGCGCCGCTCGTTCGGCCACCAGGTGTAGGCGGTGGCGTACGCCGCCGGTGCCGCAGGGCCCTCGGCCGCGCCGAGCATGAAACGCGTCGCCAGGAGCAGCGTGCCGGAGGCGGCGAAGACGATCGGCAACTGGAGCAGCGACCAGATGACGACGACCGTGAAGAGGGTGACTTTGACCGGCAGCCGGTCGGCTACCAGGGCGTACAGGAGTGCCGAGAGCGGACCGAGCAGGCCCGCGGCGCTGCTGATGGCGCCGAACTCGGCTGCCGAGAGCCCGAGATCGGTCATGGCCGGCTGGGCGACGAGCCCGAGGATCGCCTTGTCCAGATATGAGATCAGCATGACGCCGATCAGCATCACCGTAATGCTCCAGGCCGGCACCGGACGAGGCTTGGTCGCTGTGATCGGCGCGATGATCGGCTCGCGATGCGGCAGAACATGCTCGCTCACCATGATGGGCTCCTCCCTGGGAGGCCGACGTTGAGCGCGGCGTTGATGAGGACGTCGAGCTGGAGTTCGCAGCCGCCGGAACCGGTCCGGGCTCCGGGAGCCGTGGCGGGCTCAGCCGTTGACGAAGGTGAGGCTGGTCGCGTCGTAGCGGGTGCCCGCGACCTGCTCGGGCGGGGCGGCGGCCTCGATGGCGGCGAGGTCCTCGGTGGACAGCTCGACGTCCAGGGCTGCGAGGTTCTCCTCCAGGTACCGCTGCCGCCGGGTGCCGGGGATCGGCACCACGTCGTCGCCCCGGTGCTGGACCCAGGCCAGGGCGAGCTGGCCGGCGGTGACGCCCTTCGCCGCGGCCAGCTCGTTCAGCTTCGCGACGATCGCCAGGTTCCGTTCGAGGTTGCCGTCGGCGAAACGCGGCTGGCTGCGCCGCACGTCGGTCTCCGCAAGCCCTTCGACCGAGCTGTACCGGCCGGTCAGGAAGCCGCGCCCGAGCGGGGAGAACGGGACCAGGCCGATGCCGAGATCGCGGCAGACCGGGGCGATCTCCGCCTCCAGGTCGCGGGTCCACAGCGACCACTCGCTCTGCAGCGCGGCGATCGGGTGCACCGCGTGCGCCCGCCGGATGGTTCGCGCGCCGGCCTCGGACAGCCCGAGGTGGCGGACCTTCCCGGCCCGCACCAGCTCGGCCATGGCGCCGACGGTCTCCTCGATCGGGACCTGCGGATCGACCCGGTGCTGGTAGTAGAGGTCGATGTGATCGACCCCGAGCCGGCGCAGCGACGCCTCGCACGCCTGCCGCACGTAGGCGGCGTCGCCGCGGATCTGGGTGGGCTCACCCAGGCGGTTGGCGAAGCCGAACTTCGTGGCCAGCACCACCTCGTCGCGGCGCCCAGCGATGGCCCGTCCGATCAGTTGCTCGTTGTGCCCGGCGCCGTAGAAGTCGGAGGTGTCCAGAAAGGTCACGCCGAGGTCGAGGGCGTGGCGCAGCGTCGCGATCGACTGCGCGTCGTCGGCGGCGCCGTAGCCGTGGCTCATGCCCATGCACCCCAGGCCCTGCGCGGGGACCGCCAGTTCGCCTAGGTGCCGGGTGGGGACGTCGGTCATGCTGCTGCCTCCTGGGCTCGGGATCATCTGCCCAGACGCTAGGGGTTAGAGCGCGCTCCAAGTCAACCGGGCGTGAACGTCATCACCGGCCCTTTGTGGCGCAGGCGCGTTGTCCGGGCAGGTTCGGCGTCATGCTCGCTGAGCTGCACCTTCACCCTGGGCGTCTCCTCTGTGACGTTGTCGTGCGGCACGACGACGGTCTGAGGGATGGGCGGCGGGCTTCCTGCGGTGATCTTCGCCTCTGTGCGATTCGCCAACCGTCCTCCCATCGAGAGTTAGCTACTCTTTGCATATCGGCCCCGAGATATCGCCACTGCTATGCATGCGACCCGGGGCAAGCCTTTTGGGTTGTAATCGCACACTCCGGCTGCACCCGGCCTCGCCCACATCACGCTCTGCGTCGTTGTGCGAGTCAAAGAAATCATTGGTTGAGATCGTATTTCGGGCATTCACGTTGCTGGTGAGAATTGGGACCACCAAGGCTAGCTCCAATGCGGAAGGGTTCAATGCATGCGGGATTGACGGGACATATGGTCCCTTCGTAGCGTTTCTGTCGCGATCCCGCCAACGTGCACGAGCGTTTTCTGTCGACTCATGACAGTTACGGAGGAACTTTCGGCATGCCCGAAAACAGACCGACGCGATACCGGTGAGGAACGCCTCAGGAAGCCTGCAACGTATTGGCGCGCGACGCAGAAATCGACAGGCGCGCCTAGCCGTCGCCCTGCTCTATGTGATCATGAGCATGCCCATCGGCGGATGGGCCGCCCGAGTCCCCGAAGTGCGCCGGCAGGTGGGTGCGGACGATGCTATCTGGGGCTTGGCGAACACCGTGCCGAGCATGGGAAACGTCGTCGGGCTCTGCGTGATCGTCCTGTTGGCGGGGCGGGTCAGCAGCCGTCTGCTTGCCGTCGTCGGGGCTGGGCTCGTCCTCCTGACCGTGCCTTTGACGGCATGGTCGAACAGCTTCACGTCGGTGGTGTTCGGCCTGACGACGTGGGCTCTGGTCGCCCACATCATGGACATCCCCATGGGCGCACTCGCGCTCGAGGTTCAACGTCGCTACCGCAGGCCCCTCATGGGCAGCTTCGACGCCTGCTTCGGTGCAGGGACCCTCATCGGCGGACTGGCCGGCACGTTGTCCGCGGCCCTGGACGTACGGCCGTGGGTACAGTTCGCCGTCACAAGCGGACTGCTCGCGCTGTGCTTGGCGATGGCGGCTCGATGGCTGCCCCAGGAGACCATGGAGGGAAACGGGACGCTCCGAACGTCGGTGCGCAGAAGGTTCAACCGCCGGGTGCTCCCGATCACCGCTATGGCCTTCCTGTCCGGATACGTGTCCGAGTCGGCGATCCTCTGGAACGCCATCTACGTCTCCGACACCATGGGCGCGGGCTCCGTTGCCGGCGGCATCTCCTACACCGCTGCCGCTACTGCTGGCACCCTGGCGTTGCTGGCCGTGGACCGAGCCACGGCACGCCTGGGCATTGTCCGCCTCGTGCGGATGTCCACCTTATTTGCGGCGGCAGGATTCGGTGTATGTCTCGTGATCAGTAGTCCTGCAGCGGCGATCATTGGATTCGTCCTGCTAGCGGCAGGGATGTCAGCCGTGAATCCGAGCATCTACACCCTTGCCGGAAATCAGGAGGGTCTGTCGTCGAGCGAGGGCGTCTCAATGGTGGAGATCGGGCAGATGCCGGGAGCGTCGATCGTTGCGCCGGCGTTGATCGGTGCCTTGGGCGGCGCGATCGGACTCGGCTTCGCTTTGACATCCATCGTCATCGCGGTATTGCTGCTCAGCGTGCTGGTGGGACGAGTCCGCCATGTCAATTGCCAGGGGTAATGTGGCGGCCATCGTGGACAAGGTGAAGGAAGCAGCGCCCGTGTTCGCGATGGGGCCGCTGGCACCGCAGTCGCAAACTGCTACACCTCCGTGAGGACGTAGAGCAGAGCATTCATGCTGGTTCCGCTGACGATGTCGCGCTTGTCGATCAGACGGCGAATGTCGGAGAGCGGTACCCACTCGATGCGCTCGGCCTCCCAATCTTCGGTGGGCGGCCCCATGTGCTGGGCGCTGTCCGTGCGGAATATGTAGTGCTCGGAGTCGGAGATGCCGTTGGTCGGCTGGGTGTAGAGCAGTGGCCGCAATGGGCCAGGCCGCCAGCCGGTCTCTACTTCGACCTCGCGAGCGGCGGCTGCGACTGGCTCCTCGCCCTCGTCGATCTTGCCGATCGGGATCTCCCAGCCCCAGGTGTCGGTGATGAAGCGGTGCCGCCAGATGAGCAGTACGCGGTTCTGGTCGTCGGTGACGACGGCACCTGCTCCTGGCGCGGTACGAATGAGCCGGTGATCGAGATGCCTCCCGTCCGGAAGCTCCACGTCGGCCACCCGCACGTCGAGCCAGCGGTCGGTGTAGAGCGGTTCTTCCGAGTGAACCTGCCAGTGCATGCGGCTGCACCCCTAGGTGGACGCCTGGACCGACACCACGCTACAGGGGGATGCCCGCCTGCTGCCTGGGGCGAGCGACAAACGCCTTGACCGGTGGCGTGTCGTCCGCGCTCAGGGCCGTGATCACCCACTCGATGCGTTCGGCAAGGCGCTCCGACTCCATCCCCTCGGTGCAGTCGAGCATGCTCTCCGCGGTAGAGGCGGCCTGTTCTAGTTCACCACGTTCGGCCACTCGGGCGGCCAGCGCTCGTAGGGTCTGAAGTGTCTGGCCGGACTAGGCGGCAGTGTGCGGGCTGAACGAGAAGCTTGAGCGATCGTCGTCCAAGGCGATGTTCAGCGACGCATCAAGCGCCCTGGTGAGCCGTGCGAGCAGGGCGAGAGTGGGCACCGTCCCACCGCTCTCAATGTTGGAGATCTGCGGCTGAGTCATGCCCGCACGCCGCGCAAGCTCCACCTGGGAGAGGCCCAATGCGGTCCGCCGGTCGTAGACAGCCTGTCCGAGCGCGAACGCATACCCCGCTTCCACGTACGCCTCGGACACCTCGACCTTCTCGCCGAGCAATGCACGGGTACGCCGCGTCTTCCACTGTGAATGGTTCAACTTTCTGTCACCTCCCGGACATAGATGTGGCCCGCCACCGGATGATCGGCTTCGCACACTTTCTGGACCTGCCTGGCCCGCTCGATCTCAGCATCCTCTCTCATGCGTGTCTTACGGGAAACCGTCAAGAACACGATTCGTCGCCCAGGCGCGAGCCAGTACGTCAGTCGTACCGCACTGCCCTCCAAGTTGAACCGCAACTCCCGTACCTTGCCGCCCAGGTGCCTGGAGTAAGGTTCGCCCAGCGTGGTCGGCTGCTCTGCGAGCATGTCAGCGGCGCGCTCGACCTTTTAGCCCGGGTTGATCGGCTTCCAGCTTTCGGATAGCGAGGCTTGCAACTCTTCCTCGACGGCGATCCTTTCCGCCAGCTCGTCAAGGGTCCACGCAAGGAGGCCGTAGGACAAGCCTTGGTCGTACTGGTCTTGGGTGTAGCGGATAAGTCTTGTCGAGTTGGACGAATCACTGAGGTGATCTCAGAGAAATAATTCGGGGCGATTGGGGATTTCTGGGACGCAGGCGGTGCCGTTTCGGGCCTTTCGGGAGGAGTCGTCGAAGGCCGGAGACAGGCGTGGAGCCTCCGGTAGATGAGT